>NZ_JBIRPI010000004.1:0-583491 GCF_044332585.1 Streptomyces sp. NPDC016845
GTGAGAGCGGCGGAGATCTGCGGTTTCGTGCGGAAGGCCGGATCGGACCGGCCGCGAGTGAAGTGATGTGCGGGCGTGTACGGCTGTGCGTGCAGCGGGTAGTAGACACGCCCGTCGGTCCACACCGTGGTCACCGTGACGATGCCGTTGTCGGTCTTGCCCAGCCGGCCCAGCCACTGCCGACCCACGTTGGCAGTTGCCGTGCCGTCCTTGCGGTCCCCGGAGTCGTCAATCACGATGACCCCGCCGTCGTGCGGAGCGGTTGCCGCTTGCTCGTGCAGCAGTTCAAGCCGCCGGTCGTTGATCTGCTCGGCCTCCCATGGAGATTCGGACAGGAAGAACTGCAGTCGCTGCACTCCCGGCATCCCCGCACCGGCCACCGGCTCAGCCCCTGCCAGGCACGTGATCGTCTTGTTCCGCTCCCGCGGCGCCAGCAGCCCGGTCAGATACTCGCGAAAACCCCGCCGCTGAGCCAGGCTGAAGAAGAGGTCGTCGAACCGGGCCGCGTACTCCTCCAACGGCCCCGGCGCAGGCGGACACGGACGGCGAGCAGTCATCATCGGCTCCCAGCAGAGCAGTTGACACCTGCTACCGGCCTACGGCCAACCCGCACCGCCGTCAACCCAGACGACCACCGGATTTAACGAACTACCGTTACTGAGCTTGTCGGGGTGTTGTCGGGTGGTGAGTCAGGTGGGGTCGGGGGTCGTGCTCAGCCGCGTACGTGCGCGTCCCGAGCTGTTGCGGCCCGTGCCGCCGCCGAGGACAGGCCGCCCGCCACGACGACTACTCAGAACGTATGCGTCACATAGCTCGACGCACCTCACTCATCTCTCCGGCGGGTGCTCACCGACGGCTTGAATGAGCTGGTGCGGCGAAAGCTCACCGAGGGCGATCCGACGCGGGCGCAGCTGCCATAGCGAACCTGTGCGGCCGTCCCCTTCGACCACCAGGACCCGCAGGTGCGGATGGTCGAGCAACAGACGGAGCAGCGACGGGGGCACGCAGGCCGGCTCCGCCTCGCCGCCGAAGGAGGTGATCAGCACGCCCGCACCGGCAACCGCCTCGTCGAGCGGCACGCCGGGGGGCACCTTCCGTACGGCACCGGGACCGTACGCGTCCGCCAACAGCGCTCCCACCACGCCACCGAGGACGCCCTGAAGGTCGAGGAGAACGGTCACCTGTCGCACGCCAGTCCTGTTCTGCCCGGAAGTGTCTCCGCAGTGTCCGCGTCGGGGGGACGTTCCACCATGGTGCAGCAGGTTCAGAACGGGGTTCAGGTCCGTTCCCGTTGGTAGTGACGGCGGGCCCAGGCGGCGGCCTCGGCACGGCGGCGGATCTGCAGCTTGTCGAAGACGTTGTGAATGTGGTTCTTGACCGTCGGCACAGCCATCGAGAGCCGGTCGGCGATCTCCTTGTTGGTGAGCCCGTTCTCGATCAGGCGGACCACCTGCAGCTCGCGGCTGGTGAGCTGATCACTGCCGTCGGTGGTGAAGGGGCCGCCGCCGGTGAGTTCGGTGACCCGGCGCAGCAATTCGGCCAGAATGTCCGGCGGGCACACAGCCTCGCCCTTCCCGGCGCGCTCCAGTGTTGCGATGAGGTCGGTGAGTGACCCGTCGCGCGGCACGTAACCGACCGCACCGGCCTCGACGCACTGCAGGATCTCGGCTGCGGTCTCCACCACGCCCAGCACGACCACGCGCGTTCCCGGGGCCACCGCCCGCAAATCCGCCAGAATATCGGCGCCGCCCGGGGTCGATGTGTCGACCAGGACAAGATCTGGCCGGCAGCGCTGGACGCACTCGACGCCGGCCGGTCCGCTGGCAGCTGTCCCGGCCACCGTGATCGTTCCGTGTTGCCGCAGGACGTCGGCCAGACCGTCCCGGTAGAGGCGCACTGCCGCAATGATCACTACGTTCATGACCTGCCATCCTGGACATATCTCCTTCCTCATACTGGCCAGTCATCGCGGGGTCACGAAATACGCTGTTGCACGTAGATGCTGGTCGGGACAGTTTCCTGAACGGACCCGGCGCAGTTGCGCGTGCACGAACCGACCCTGGTCCCGGTTCTGGATCCGCCGGACCATGGCGGGCCTGCCCCGGGACGGCAACGATGCAGCAATGCGGGTAGCCATACTCGGTCCGGTCCGGCTCCACCGCGAGACGATCCGAGAGGTGCTGACAGGCCGGCCGCAGGTCGTCGTCCTGGGTGACGCCTGCGCGGACGCCGCAGGTCTCACCAGGATCCGTCGGCTGGGCCCGGACATCGTGCTGGTCGACGTGGCCTCGGCCGATGCTGTGGGTTCGCTGCGCTCCTTGACCACCGGGTTGCCCGGGATCAAGACCGTCGCGATCGGTGTGCAGGAACGCGACGGCGACGTCATCGCCTGTCTGGAGGCCGGGGCGGCGGCGTGCGTGCCCCTCGAGGACGATCCGGCCCGGCTCGTCGAGACGCTTCGCCAGGTCGTCGAAGGCGTTGTCGCCTGCTCTCCGTCGATCACCGGGCAGCTCTTCCGCCGGCTCGCCGCCCTCGGTGACGAGCGGCGCGGCGTCACGGCGGCCCAGCCGCTGACTCCGCGAGAGCGGGAGATCGCCGGGCTGCTCGCCGAAGGACTGAGTAACCGCGAGATCGGCCGACGACTGTTCATCGAGCTCTCCACGGTCAAGAACCACGTCCACAACATTCTGGAGAAACTTCGCCTCACCGGCCGCTCCGACGCGGCCTCCTGGTACGAGGCCCTGCCGCGCTGAACCCTCACCGGATCCAACGGCCCATGGCTCCGGCCGGTCCCGCGCTTCACTCTTTCCGGCATGTACCCGCCGTCGCCGCCGGTCGATTCGGTGGCCCTGACACCGCTGACCGCCTGGCTGGACCTCAGCCTGGGGCGGTGCCTGCTGCACCGCGTCGGGCCCGGGGCCTCCGGCGTTCCCGGCTGGTCGGTCTCACCGCGCGACGCGCTCGGCAGGCTCGGCATCGCCCCGGACGCCGCGGCTGACGTGGCGACCCGTCAGGCCGAAGCCGACGACATGCTGATCCGCACCCGCAGCGCCCTGCCGGCGAGGATCGCCCGGGTGGCCGAGACCTTCGCGCTGCGCGACAGTGAACTGCGGCTGCTGCTCATGGTGTTGGCGCCCGAGCTGGACGGCCGGTACTCGACGGTGATCGGGGTCCTGCAGGACGACCTGAACCGCCGTCGGCCTGGCCTGACTCTGCTGGCCGAGTTGATGCCGCACCCCGCCACCGCCTGGGACCTGCGACGCACCGCGTACACCTCAATGGTCGGGGCCGGTCTGCTGCGTCCCGACACCACCGTCGCTCCCACGGTCGACGCCGGTATCGCCCCGGCCTGCGCGGTAGTCGCCCACTTGCTGGCGCCGTCGGCCGACGAGGCCGCCGCGGCGACCGGCGCTCGCTACCGGCCGCCCGGCGGTGACATCGAGCTGTCCGCGGAGGAGACCGCCGTGGCCGAACGGCTGCGCCGGCACACCGTGGTCCGGCTGGACGACGCCGGCGGCTGGTTCGAGAGGGTGGCCACCTCGATCGACGTACCGTTGATCATCGGTGACCTCGCGACGGTGGAGGCGCGAGACGACGCCGTCGCCGACTGGTCGGTGCTCAGCCGACTCACCGACAGCGGCCTGATGCTGCTCGGAGCCGGTCCGGCCGAGCACCACCGGCTGGTCACGGCCACCGAGACGATACGGCTCGTGGCAACCGACAGCGACCTTCCCACTGCCCTGCCGCTCCGCGCCCCCGTCGTCACCACCGCGCAACGGGCCCGCTGGTGGAGCGGCGCCACCACCCGTGCGGGCCTGGACCTCGGCCCTGCCGGCATCCGTCGGCTCGCGGCGACCTCCCTGATCGACCCCGAGCAGATGGAACGGATCCTGGCCACCACCCGCCACGTCGACGGCGAACCCCAAGTCGTCCAGGTGCAACGCGCTGCCCGGGACCTGTCGCGGACCGGGCTTCCGCCGGGTGTCCGACAGGTCGAGCCGGTGTACGGGTGGAACGACATCGTGCTCGCCGAGGAGCGCAAGGGCCTGCTGAAAGCGATCCCGGCGCACGTGCTGCACGCCGGCCGGGTCCTGCACGAATGGGGCTTCGCGGGCCGTCTGCCGTACGGGCACGGCGTGATCGCTCTGTTCGCCGGTCCCAGCGGCACCGGCAAGACGATGGCCGCGCAGATCATCGCCAGGGAACTCGGCGTCGACCTGTTCCACGTCGACCTGTCCAAGACCATCTCGAAGTACATCGGCGAGACCGAGAAGAACCTGGAGGCCGTTTTCGACGCCGCCGAGCGGGCCGGGGCGGTCCTGCTCTTCGACGAGGCCGACGCGCTGTTCGGCAAGCGCACCGAGATCAAGGACGCGCACGACCGGCACGCCAACGTCGAGGTCGCCTACCTGCTGCAACGGATGGAATCCTTTCGCGGCCTGGCGATCCTGACCAGCAATGTGAAGCAGAACATCGACGGCGCGTTCGTGCGCCGACTGCGGTTCGTCGTGGACTTCACCATGCCCGACGCCGCCGAGCGCCGCAGCATCTGGCGCAAGGCGATCCCCGGCGACGCGCCGCTCGCCCCCGGTCTCGATGTCCGCTCGCTGGCCAACCGCCTGCCGATCCCCGGCGGCAGCATTCAGAGCATCGCGCTGCACGCCGCGTTCCTCGCCGCGTCCGGCGGTGGCCCGATCAGCCCCGACTCGGTCCTCATCGCCACCCGCCGCGAACTGCACAAGATGGGCATGCTGAGCGCCGAACGGGACCTCGCGAGGCAACCGGCGGTGCCCTCATGACCGCTACCGCCATCAACCGGGTGACGCGCGTGCTACAGGCCCGGCTCGCCGCGGTGATCGGCACCGACGAGGTGTACATCGGCCCGCCCGTCGCCGAGGACGTCGGCACCCGCAAGCTGTGCCTGTTCCTCTTCCACGTCGCCGCCAACCAGACGATGCGCAACGAGCCCCGCTACGTGTCCCCCGCCGGCGACCCGGACGGCCCGTTGGTCGAGGCCGAGGCGCTGCCGCTGGACCTGCGGTACCTGCTGTCGGTGTTCCGGACGGCGGGAGTCGGCGGCAACGGCAATGCCGACCCGGACGAACTGGTGACCCTCGGGCAGGCCGTCAGAGCGCTCCATGAACGGCCCTTCGTCGAGGACGCCCGGATAACCGTCGAGCCGTACTCGATGGAGGAGCTGAGCAGGGTGTGGGGGCTGTTTCCCCAGACCTCGTACCGGACCTCGATGGTCTATCTCGTCAGCCCGGTGACGGTGGAGGTCGACCCGCCGGTCACCGGCGCGCCGGTGGTCAGGCGCACCGACCGGCAGGGCCCGATGCAGCCAGGACCGGTGCTGCCATGAACGACATCGTCTTCGACCGGGACCGCGTCGACGTGGTGACCGCCGTGGTCCACCTCATCGACGGCCTGACGCGCCGGACCGTACTGCACGACGTCGAGGTACAACTGTGGGACTCGAACCGGCGCGCACCCCGCCCGGTCCGCACGATCCGCAACCGCAGCGGCCTGTTCGTGCTGCTCAACCACCCGGCCGACGAGGATGTGACGTTCCGGGTCACGGCCGCACGGGCCGGATACCGGGATCCGGACCTGATCACGTTCCGGCCCTCGCGCGACGGCCGCCTGCGGGTCGAGGCGCTGCAGCGGCGGCCGGACGCCGACTTCGGCGATGTCTCCGTGCTGGTCCGCGGCACCGTGATCCGCTCCGGGGGCGCCTCCGGCGTCCGGGTGCCCGCGGCCGGCCTCACGGTGACCGCCGAGCCGCCGGCCGACGTCGCCGGCCGACAGTTCCCGGCCATCACGGACGAGCGCGGGGAGTTCGCCCTCGCTGTCGGCATCACCGAGCTCGCGATGGGCGAGCCCGCCCCGGTGCGCACCCACTTGCGCTTCGAGAGGGCCCGGGCCCTGCTCGTCGACCTGGAACACGGCCGGACGCACACCTTCTCGGCCGACATCGACCTGGACGGTGACACCCTCCCGGCGTTCACCCACAAGATCGGAAGGAGAGCCCGGCCGTGACGGATCCCGAGACCACCGTCATCGACTCGAAGATCGACGAGCTGACGAGGCAGGCTGCCGAGGATCGCAGGACCAAGGCGACCGCGGACGACAAGGTCACCGACACCGAGACCCGGCTGGCCGCCCTGCGCGCTGCCCAACGGGAGATCGACGCTAACCAGAAGACCTATGAGGCCGCCCATCCGGACCTGCTGCGCAACCAGCGGTCCTTCGAGGAATTCCGCAGGACCGAGAAGACAGCTCTGGAGGACCTGCTGAATTCGGTTGCCGACGAGGTACGGAAGGGGAGCGCCGCCCTGGACACCAAGCGGCACGAACTGCGTCTGGCGGCCGAGGCGAAGGCCGACGAGTTGCGGACCGCCGAAGACGTCCGGGACGCGGCCAAGATCGCCGTCAAGGAGAAGACCGACCTGGCCGGACAGTACAGAAAGCTTGCCGCCTCGGTCACCGCCCGACACACGACGCTCAAGTCGAGCCGCGACGAGATCGAGAAGATCGGCAACGAACGCCAGTACGCCCTCGCCTACCTGCTGCTCATCCGCGACTTCACCGACCGGCTGAACGCCGAGCCCGAGGTCATCGAGCCGGCCGGGCTGCAGGACAGGCTGCTCGAGGCGCTCGACGACCAGGGCGAGGCCGAAGCGGAACTGGTCGGGAAGGAACGCGCTGTCGCCGACGCGAAAGTGGCGTACACCGACGCAAAGGCCGCTCTCGACGACCACATCAAGAACGGCGAGACCCGGCTGCGCGACCAACTGGGGAAGACGTCGCTGCCGGAGGATCACACGCCGCCTTCGCCACCGGTTTCCCCACCGGACGAGCCGCAGAGCCAGACGCCCGACGGAGAGGAGGAGTGACATGCCCGAGTACCTGGCGCCAGGTGTCTACATCGAGGAGATCGAACGCGGCCCCCGGCCCATCGAAGGCGTCGCCACCAGCACCGCGGCCTTCCTCGGTGAGACCCTCCGCGGACCCCGGCTGCCGCGACTGGTCACGAGTTACGGCGAGTTCGTCCGCTATTTCGGCGACATCTTCCACCCGGGCAAGTACATGCCGTACGCGGTGAAGACGTTCTTCGACAACGGTGGCCGCCGTTGTTTCATCACCCGTGTCACCGGCGCCGACGCCGGCACCGCCGAGCGGGTTCTCGGCGACATCACCATCACCGCGCTCGGCCCCGGCGAGTCCTACAACCAGGTGTGGGTCCGGATTCTGGCCGGCACCACCCGCGACGGCAACGGCGACCCGATCGGGTTCCGACTGCGCCTGGACTACTGGGCCGACCCGCGCAACGTCCCGGGCGACGCCGACAGCATCGACACCGCCCAGGTGCTGCCCACCGTCTCGGAGGACTTCGACGACCTCAGCGTCGACCCGGCCTCCCCGTCCTACTTCGCCAAACGGATCAACAACTTTAACTCTGTGCTGGTCGAGGTGGCGGCGCCGGAGGGCGCGGCGCTCCCGCAGCCGGCCGCCGAGCGCCTCGACGGCGGCAGTGCGGGCGACGCCCTCGTCCCACCGGACTTCGAGGGCGACCCCGACCCCACCCGGCCCACCGGCCTGGCCGCGCTCGACCTGGACCAGTTCCGCTCGGTGGCCATCGTCTACGCCCCCGGCTGCGACTACACCACCGCGAACCTGGTCGTCGCGCACTGCGAACGCAACCGGTTCCGGATCGCCGTGGTCGACGCGCTGCCCGATCAGGCGTCGGCCCAGGCCATCGCCCCCCGTGACCAGGTCACCGACTCGCGGTACGGCGCCTTCTACTATCCGTGGATCTACGTGAGCGATCCGCGCAGCGGCATGCGCAAGAAGATTCCGCCCGGCGGCGCGGTCTGCGGCATCTACGCCCGCACCGACAACACCCGTGGCGTCTTCAAGTCTCCGGCCAACGAGGTCATCGCCGGTGCGATCGACCTCGAATACGACATCAACCAGCGCACCCAGGAGGTGCTCAACCCGCAGGGTGCCAACGCCATACGCCGCTTCCCCGGCCGTGGCATCCGGGTCTGGGGCGCACGCACCATGTCCAGCGACCCGCTGTGGAAGTACGTCAGCGTCCGGCGTCTGTTCATCTTCCTCGAGGCGTCGATCTACAACTCCACCCAGTGGGTCGTCTTCGAACCCAACGACACCCGGCTCTGGGCCCGCGTCAAACAGACCGTCACGTTGTTCCTGCGCAGCCAGTGGCGCGAGGGCGCGCTCTTCGGCGACAAGGAGGAGGAGGCGTTCTCCGTGGCCGTCGGCCGGGAGACCATGACCGAGCAGGAGATTCTCAACGGCATGCTGGTGATCGAGATCGGTGTCGCACCGGTCCGCCCGGCGGAGTTCGTCATCTTCCGAATCTTCCAGAAGACTCAGGAGGCCAAGTCGTGACCCGCCCGGATCCGCTCCGCAACTTCCGCTTCTCCCTGGAGATCGACGGGCTCTCCCAGGCCGGCTTCTCCGAGGTCACCATCGGCGACCTGTCGAACGACCCGATCGAGTACCGCGAGGGCGACGAGATTCCGACCGTGCGCAAGCTCAACGGTCTGGTCAAGTACGCCAACATCACGTGCAAGTGGGGCATCACCGACTCCATGGAGTTGGCCGACTGGCATCAGGAGGTCGCCCAGGGCGCCACACCTCTCGACGACATCCGCAAGACCGTCGTCATCCACATCCGTGACGAGGCCGGTCAGGACCGCGCGGCTTTCGAGATCACCCGGGCCTGGCCGTGCAAGTACGACCCGACCGACCTCAACGGCACCGGCAACGAGGTGGCCATCGACACCCTCGAACTGTGCAACGAGGGAATCCGGCGCATCGCGTAGCAGACGCATCCTCCCGTAGAAGGGGTGTCCCATGTTCTCCACGGAAGTCAACTTCACCCTGCCCAAGGGCTATCTGGACCAGGATGGCGGGCTGCACACCGACGGCGTGATGCGACTGGCCACCGGGGCTGACGAGATCCTGCCGCTGAAGGATCCGCGGGTGCAGCAGAACCCGGCCTACCTGACCATCATCGTACTGGCCAGGGTGATCACCAGGCTCGGGGCGCTGCCCGATGTGAACACCAAAGTGATCGAGGGCCTGTTCGCCAGCGACCTCAGTTACCTGCAGAAACTCTACGAATCGCTCAACGACGATGACGCCGCCCCGGGCGTGGTGCCGGATTTCCCGCTGGTGGGCGACGCCCGATGAGGGCGTACCCGGTCGATCAGCTCTACGCGGAGATGGCCTTCATCGCCTACCACTTCCACTGGCCGCACGCCGAGCTGATGTCGCTGGAGCACCGGCAACGGCGGCAGTGGTGCGAGGAGATCTCGCAGATCAATCGGCGGCTCAACGGCGCTGAAGTCGGCCTCTTCGACATCGGGGTCAGGTGAGCGATGGTCCGTGCCGACCCGTACCGCGGGTTCCGCTTCGTCGTGGAGGCCGACGGCACCACCGTCGCCGGTTTCCAGACCATCACCGGCATCGAACGGCAGACCCGGACCGAGCCCTATCGGGAGGGCGGCGTGAACGACTTCGAACACCAGATCGCCGGCGTCACCACCTACCCGCCGCTGGTGCTCAAGCGGGGCCTGGCCGACACCACGCTCTGGGACTGGCACCAGCAGGTGATCGGTGGCGGCGTCCAACGCCGCACGGTCTCGGTGATCCTGCTCGACGACAACCGCGCCGAGGCGTGGCGGTGGATCTGCCTCGACGCGTACCCGGCCCGGTGGGTCGGCGCCGAACTCGACGCCCTCGCCGACGCCGTGGCCACCGAGTCGGTCGAGCTGGTCCACCGGGGGATCACCCGCCAATGACCATCAGCCGACTGCCGCTGCGCCCCGCACCCATGCGGGTCCCCACCGGCACGCCCCGCGTCACCTCCCGCCGTCGGCGCGGCCATCGCCCACTCGCACTGATCTTCCGCACCGCGCCGGCACCCGCGCCGGCCCACCGTTGCGCCGACGGCGCCAAGGTCAAGATGACCGTGCGGTTCACTCTCCGGCTGCAACTGACCGAGCAGATCACAGAGGTGCTCCGGCCGATCCAGCCGTCGGCCGCGATCGGCCCTCCGGGCTTGCGGAGTACGGGGCGAGGCCCGCTGCCCGGCAACCCGGCGCCCGGTCCCTCGCTCCACGTCGTGCGACGCACCGTCGCGGTCCCGTTCCGGCAGCTCACCACGGCGACCCGAGCCCGGTCCCGTCATGCGCAGACGTCCGGCGCTCCAAGCCTGCGACCGCCCGCCACGCGCGTGTCGCGACGAGCGGCGGCACGTGCGTCGTCCGCCGCATGGCCCCAGCTCACCCTGGCACCCTCGGCCACCCCGGATTCACCGACCACGCTGCCGACTCCGCCCGCTCCGCGCTCACCGCAGGCCTTGCATCGGCGCATACTCACGGGCCGGCCGCGCCTCACGGCCGCTCTGCCCGCTCCGCCCCGGCCGGAAGCCTTGGCCCGCCGTGGGCCGCTCCCCGCCAGCGCCCCGCCAGCCCGTCGAACAGCGGCAAGCACGCGGTGGGGAGCAATGCAAACCTTCCGAACCGCCACACCGCACCACCCGCGCCCCGCGACCGCCGACGGCGAATCGGGCTCGACACCACGACTGCCCGGCTTGGCCCCCTGGACCGTTCTCCCGGCCGGCCCCCGGAAACAGCCGAGCAACACCCCGGCCACCACGCACCACGCACAGCAAGCGAGGAGCACGCGTACTTCCCCCACGCACCCACCTGGCAGTCCCGCTGTCGACCCACCTAAAAAGCGCGCCCTGTCGCAAACCCCGCTTACCACCCTGGCCACCCATCCTCCGACGGGCTCGAACCTCACCATGCGTCGTCTGCGGAATCCGATCCGTCTCCCCGCCCCGGCGGCCAGGCGCCCCTCCCCGACCGATCCCACACCGCCAGGTGCGGCCCCGCGCCGACACCGGCCCCTCACCCAACCAGGCCGGCTCGGCGACACCCTCGACGCGCTCGAACGTGGACGTTCCCGTACCGGCGCCTCGTCGGCCTTACCGGCACCGGCCCTGACAGCGGTTCGCAGCAGTCCACTGGTACGGAACTCCTGGACCACCGCGCCCCATCACCCGCCACCCGCCACCGCCGACAGCGAATCGGGCCGGACACCACGACTGCCCCGCCCGACCCCCGTGACAGTCGCCCCGGCCCACCCCCGGGAACAGCCGGGCAACACCCCCGCCACAACACACCGTGCACGACAAGCGTGGAGCGCCCATCTCCGTCTCACACACCCACCGCGCAGCCCCGCTGCCGACCCACCTCGGACCCGCGCCCCGTCACAGTCCCCGCTCACCACCTTGGCCACCCACCCCCCAACAGGCTGGGCCCTCACCCTAATTCGTCCCTTGAGCCTGGACCGCTCTCCCGTCGCCGCGCCCGGCCGCCTCTCCCCTACCGGACCCGCCTCGTCGGCGACAGTCCCGGCGCCGCCTCACCACCCGGCCCCGCTGGTGCACCGCACCCTGCCGGCCGAGCCCACCACGCCGTCGACGGCCCCACGCCCGCACCAGCCCGCCACGCGGGCGGACCGGCCCGCCATCGACATGGACGCGCTCAGCCGTGACCTGTGGCGGCGCTTCACCAAACAGATGCGCATCGAGCAGGAACGCCGCGGGAGGGGGTGAACGCAGATGGCTCAGGAACTGGCGAAAGCGACAGTGACCCCGCTGAACGGGCGCGGCGCCGGCACCGAGATCCCCGTGCTGTTCAACCCCTCCGAGTACAACGTCGAATACTCGGCTTCGTTCACCGAGATCGCGGCGCCCGGCCTGTCCAACCCGATCCTGCAGTTCATCAACGGAAACACCCAGGTCTTGTCGATGGATCTGTTCTTCGACACGTGGACCGACGGTGGCGGCCGCAACGTCCTCGACGCGACCGAACCACTGACCGCCCTGCTCTCCATCGACGGGACGTTGCACGCCCCGCCTCAGGTGAAGTTCCACTGGGGGGTCTTCCAGTTCACCGCCGTCGTCGAACGCATCAGTCAGCGGTTCACCATGTTCCGCTCCGACGGCACCCCGGTCCGCGCCACCCTCACGGTCACCTTCAAGCAGTACAGGCCGATCACCGAACAGTTGCGGGAGCCACGCCGCAACTCGGCGGACCGGACCAAGCGGCGGGTCCTCGAGTCCCACGACAGCATCTGGCTGCTGGCCGCCAGAGAGTACGGCGAACCCCGGTTCTGGAGGGTGATCGCCCGGGCCAACGACATCGACGACCCCCGGCGCATCGAACCGGGACGGGTGCTGGTGCTGCCACCGCTCGACGACGAACGGCGGCGGGAGGTGGACGATGCGACTTGAGCAGCTTGACGAGCGGCACGACGGCTTCTACGTGCCGGCGTTCGCCATCCGGATCGGCGGCGAGGACGTGCTGCGGGACCTGTTCCTGGCGGTCTCGACGGTGAGCGTCGACCTCAGGGAGAAGGCGGCCGGCCACTTCACCTTCACCGTGACGAACGCCTTCGACTGGGAAGCCCGTCAATTCCTGGCCACCCGCCGCCGGCGACGCGTGGACCTGCTCGAACTGTTCCGGTTCGGCAGCACCGTGGAGATCTCGATGGGCTACGGCGACCGCGGCGACCTGCGACCGATGCTGACCGGACTGCTCACCGAGATCACCACCGACTTCGGAGCCGGCGGCACCCCTGAGCTGACGATCAGCGGCTACGACGGCCTCTATCCGCTGACCGTCGGCAAGGCCAGTCGCCATTGGGAGGACAAGCCGGACAGCACCGCGGTGCGAGATCTGGCCGGTGCCGCCGGTATCCGCGCCGATGTCCGGACCACCACCCCGGTCATGGCGTGCATCGACCAGAACAACGAGAGCGAGATGGCGTTCATCCTCAAGCTCGCCGAACGCAACGGCGTGACGTTCTACGAACGTGACCGCACCCTGTACTTCGGTCCGCGCCGCAACGACCTCGCCGACGTGGTGGAGCTCGAATGGGGCCGGGGCCTGCTCGGCTTCAGTCCCGAGGTGTCCCTGACCCGGCAGGTCTCCGAGGTACGCGTGCACGGCCGGTCGGTGACCACCGGCGCGGCGATCGTCGGCAAGGCCCGGCGCGGCCAGGAGAGTGGCCGCGACACCCGGGCGCGAAGCGGCGGCGAACGCATCGTCACCGCCTTCGGCAAGGACGCTGTACTGAACTCGCGCGCCGCGGTGCGTACTCAGTCGGAGGCCGATGCCCGCGCCAAGGCCATCCTCGAGGAACGGGCGCAGACCTTCCTCACCGGCGGCGGCGAGTCGGTCGGACTGCCCGAGCTGCTGCCGGACACCAACGTCACGATCGCCGGGCTGGGTCCGGCGTTCAGCAAGACCTACTACCTCGGTGAGGCCACCCACCGAATCGACGGCGGGGGCTACCGCACCCTTTTCAAGATTCAGGAGACGACGGTGTGATGAACGAACTGTGGCGCCATCCAGCCGAGTCCGAGCGCGAGTCCGACGGGTTCCTCGCCGGGCTGGCCGTCGGCGAGGTCACCGACAACAAGGACCCGGACAACCTGGCCCGCGTCCGTGTGCGGCTGCCCTGGCACGCCGGCAGCGGCACCAGCTTCTGGGCGCGAGCCGCCATGCCGATGGCCGGCAGCGGGCGCGGCAGTTACTTCGTCCCCGAGGTCGGCGACGAGGTACTGGTCGCCGCCGAGAACGGCGACCCCTCACACCTCTACGTCCTCGGCATGCTGTGGAACAACAAACAGCTCCCACCGCAGAACAACAGCGACGGGCAGAACAACACCCGGATGATCAAAAGCAGGTCCGGGCACACTGTCCGCTTCAACGACGACAAGGCCGAACCCGAAGTCGAGGTCGGCCTCGCCGACGGCAAACGGATCCTGCTCGACCAGCAGAAGATCACCATCGACGACGGCAGCAGTGACGTCATCACGTTGACCGCCTCGTCCGGCACGATCGAGATCAAGGCCGCTCAGCAACTCACCCTCCGGGCAGCCAGCGTCTCCATCGAAGCCACCGCCGCGATGACCGTCAAGTCATCCGGAACGCTGACGATCAACGGCACACTCGTCAAGATCAACTAGGGGGACGGTCATGGGAAAACCGGCGGCCCGCGTCACCGACACCACCAGCCACGGCACCCCGCTCAGCCCGGGACCGGGCTGCCCCACCGTGCTGATCGGTGGCCGGCCCGCCTGGCGCTCCGGCGGCGACACCCACATTTGTCCGCTCTCCGACGGACCGAAACCACACGTCGGAGGAGTCATCGCGATGGGCAGCACCACCGTGCTGATCGGCGGGTTGCCGGCCGCCCGGCTCGGCGACCATGTCATCGAGATCGGTCCGCCCAACGCGATCGCGGCCGGTGAACCGACCGTGCTGATCGGCTGACCATGGCCGGCGACGAAGCAGGACTGGGCCGCGAGTTCCTAGGGGTCGGCTGGGCCTTCCCGGTCACCCTCGAACCCGGCACCGGCCTGATCGCGCGCGCCACCTACGAGCAGGACATCAAAGAGTCCATCCTGATCATCCTCAGCACCGCCAAGGGTGAACGGGTCATGCGCCCCGGCTTCGGCTGCGGCATCCACGACCTGGTGTTCGCCGCCATCACCACCCAGCGGATCGCCGAGATCACGGCCACCGTCCGCGAAGCTCTACGCGACCACGAGGCCCGCGTCGACGTGCGGGACGTCCGCGTCGACACCGGCCGGCTCGACCTCGGTCACCTCGAGGTCCACGTCCACTACGAGGTCCGGGCCACCAACCAGCCCGGCAACGTCGTCTACCCCTTCTACTTCCAGGAATCGGCAAGCCGGTGACCGCTGACGACCTCCCCCTCGACGACGCCCATCCGGCCACCGACCGGCGGCGGGTGGCGGCGCTGCGCGACTACCTGCGCCGGCTCGCGCCGGCGCTCACCCCCGGCTGGACGCCGAGCGGCGGCCGGGACGACTTCGGCACCGCCCTGCTGGAGATCGCCGCCCGGCTCGCCGAGCAGACCACTCGACGCCTGGACCGGACCGCCGAACGCGACGTCCTGGCCTTCTTCGACTTCCTCGGCCTGGCTCCGGCTCCGCCACGTGCCGCCACCGGCATGCTGGTGCTGGCGCTCGCCGCCAACCACCCCCGTGCCGTGTTCGCCGAGGCACGCACCCAGATCAGTGCCGGCAACGACATCACCTTCGAAACCGTCCACGGGCTGCGCGTGGTGCCCGGACAGATCGACACACTGCTCACCCTCGACCCCGCCACCGACCGCATCGAACCCGGCCCGGCACTGGTCGCCACCGCCCAGCCATCCCCCATACGCCCCCAGGACTACAGCCTCGTCACGTTCGCCGCCGAACACAGCACCACCGTGCAGCTCAGCCCCGCCGCCGGCCTGGCCACCGGCGACCTGCTGCGCATCGGTGGCCAGATCCATCGGATCGCCACCACCGACGGCAACGGGCTGGTGATCCTGGACGACCCGCTGCCGGCCGCCGCCGCTGCCGGGACCACGGCCTCCCGGGCCGACGCCTTGGAGTCGTTCACCCTGCGCGACCGGCAACGGCACGCCTTCTATCTCGGCCACACGGAACTGCTCAAACTCGAGCAGCCCGCCACTGTCACGGTACGACTCGCCCCAGGCAGCCTGGCCCGCCGCCTCGCCGGACTCGACCTGACCTGGGCGGTGTTCGGCACCGCCGAGAACCAAACCGACCCGGCCTGGCACGACCTCGATCTGATCGGCGCCGACGCCGGCGAACTCGCTCTCGCCAAGAGCTGGCCCGGCACCGTCGACGAGACCGAGGTCGCCGGCCGCCGCAGCCGCTGGCTGCGAGCCTCCTTGACCGGAGCTGTCACCGACGCGACCAGCGCCTCTCGCTTGAGCCTCGGCGTCGCCTCCGCCACCGCACCGCCGTCGGCCGAGCCCGAGCAGGTCAGCCGGTCCATCACCAGAGCCGCCCACAACGGGACCCCGCTCTCCACCACCCGACGGTTCTACCCCTTCGGCCCAGAACCACTGCGCTTCGACGAGTTCGCCCTGGCCGCACCCGAGGCACTGTCCAAACGGGGTGCCCGGGCCACCCTGGCCATCACCCTGGCCGATGCGTCGCTGACCAGCTTCGACATCACCACCGGCACACCCGACGACAGTGGGTACGGTGCCGGCCGGAACGGTTACCTGCACCTGCTCCACCGCGACCCCGTCGGCACCTTCCACTGGCAGCGGCTGAGTACCGTCGGCGATGGTCGGCAACTGCTGCTCGGCGGGCCCCCGGCCGGCGTCGGCCTGGCCGGGCGAAACGTCGACCTCGTGGTGGTCCGCGACCGTCTCGGCGGTCTCTGGGCCGCCCGCGTCCAGCGGCCCACGGCCGTGGCACCGGCCGCCGTCGACACGAGTGGCTGGCAGAAGCTGCCGACGCTGAACGGCGCCGCACCCCGCCCGGTGGTCGTGCCCAGTCAACCCGGAGCGGTGCTGCTCGACATCGCGCAGGACAGGCTGCACGCCCTGGCAGTCGACGATCTGGGCCGGGCGGTCGGCGGATGGCACGCCCTGGACGCCGCACCCGATTTCACCGGGAACTGGCGACTGGCGCCTGTGCAGGACAACGGCTGGCCACGCACCCCGCCCGACGCCGGCCTCGAGGTGACGGCGATCGACAGCGGCGGCGGTCTCTGGCTCGGCCTCTCCCCGGCACACGCCCCACTCGACCTCGCCTGGACCAATCTCGGCGGCTCCGGTGCTGCCGCCGCCCACGACGTACACCCGGCCGCCACCCGCTACTCGGTCGACGGCCAGACCCGCCTCTGGGTCGCCTACGCCGCGCGCTACGGGGAGGAACTCCGTCTGCACGGGCTGAGCCACGACGGAGCCGTCTGCGAACACCATCCGACAGAGATCCTGCTGCGGGCCGGTTCCGGGCTGCACAGCAACCCCGCCGCGCCACTGGGCATCGGCGGGCAGCCGATCACCGCCGGGCTGTCCCCGGACCGTGCCGAGGCGCTCCTCTGGCTCGGCGCGGACCGCTCTGTACCCGTCCCGCTGGCCGACGTCGACGTCACCGGCAACCCGCTGCTGCTCGGCGACGGCCGGACCACCGAACTGATCATCCCGGGCAGCGGCGAACGCCTGATGCGCACCCCGATCAAGGTCCCCCTGGCCGACTACACCCTGCACGACAGCATCACGCTCGACCGGGAGCGGGTGGCTCACCACGCGGAACTGACCGCGATACCGGACGACCCGGCCGCGTCCGTCATGGCTCGTCTCACCTGTCGCATCAAGGAGGCCGACGTCCGCGTCTACCAGGTGGACCGGCCCCTCGCGGCCCAGATGACCGTACGTCTGCTGCGCCTGGCACGGCCCACCGCCCCGCCCTTCACCGGCGGCTTCGCCGACACCGACGACCGGACCCGGCTGCGCCTGGACGCCGAGGACACCGGAACCACCCGCAAGGGCCAGCGGCTGATCATCGGTAACACGAGCTACCGAGTCATCGAGGTGCTGGCCGGGCGCGTCGCCCGGCTCTCGGCCGGGGTGACCGGCAACGACGCGGCGCCCCCCTACTCGCCGGCCGTACAGCTGCAACAGCGCGAGATCACCGGAGCCGACCTGCGCACGCTGGTCGAACTCGACACCGGCCCCCGAGGCGGGCTGCCCACCACCCTCGACTTCGGCGCTCCCGTCGTACCGCACGCCCCGACGATCCGCAGCCGGCAAAGCAGGGGCAACACGGTCTGGGCCCAGCTCGGCAACGGCTGGGGCACCGCGCCACCGCGGCAGGGCCGCGTCGTCGTGCTCGGCACACCAGGACAACCCGCCTGGACCGTGGACGCGTTCGCCCGTGGGTACGAGAACCCGGAACTTTCCTGGGAATTCTTCGACGGCCACGGCTGGCGCGTTCTGGACGACGGCTTCGTCGACCACACCCAGCACCTCTCCACGAGCGGCGACATCGAGTTCGTCGTGCCCGGAGAACTGCGGACCACCGAGATCGGCGGCCGACAGGACCACTGGATCCGGGCCCGCCTCATCGGCGGCGACTACGGCCGGCCCAAGTACGTCGTCCAGGAGACCCTTCTCGACAAGAACACCCGGACGCAGACCGTCACCACCGACACCACCGACCTGCACCCCCCGGAAATCCTGGCCGTCGAGGCCGCCTTCGTCCTTTCCGACCGGATCCCGCCGGAGACCGTCCTGGTGGAGAACAACCTCGACGTCCGCGACGAGACCGCCGCCGCGGCCACCGCCGCCGCCCGCTTCGACCTTTTCCAAGGGTCGTCCGCGCTCACCGACGGCCGAGCCTTGTTCGCCGGACTCACCGCCGCGCCCGGCGTCGGCCCGGTCACCCTGTTCGCCGACGCCGACGACCAGGACGGCGACACCGCACTGCTGGCCGATCTGCGGACCCCCGACAGCTGGCGATCGCTCCCCGTGGACGACCGGACCAGAGCTCTGCGCCGCCGCGGCCTGATCACCATCACCTTCGACGCCGACCCCGCCCCGGCCCACCTCTTCGGCCAGGACCGTGTCTGGCTCCGCCTGCGTCCGGCCGGCACCGCCACGACCTGGGCTCCGGTGGTGCACCGCCTGCTGCTGAACGCCACCGGAATCACCCACGCCCGCACCATGCCGAACGAGATCGTCGGCTCCAGCCCGGGCGAACCGGCTCTCACCTTGCGGCTGGCCGAGCCGCACGTGCTGCCGGACAGCGTCGAACTGCGCATCCGCGAGGAACTCAGCGACGAGGAACTCACCCAGCTCCGACAGCGACGTGCGCGACAACAACCAGGACAACAACAAGACGGCGAACCGCTCGTCAGCACCGACCCGGAACGCTTCCCGGGCTCCTGGGTACGGTGGCAGCGGGTGGACACTCTCACCGGCCACCACGGCGACGCCCGCGTGTACCTGCTCGACCCTGCCACCGGACAGTTGCGCTTCGGCGACGGCCGGACCGGCAGGATCCCCCCGGCCGGACGCGACAACATCCGCTGCTTCCGCTACCGGCAAGGCGGCGGCCCCGAGGGCAACCTCGACGCGTGGTCGCCGGCCCGGTTGATCTCCGCCGTCGAAGGCGTCGAGACGGTCGCCCTGCCCGTCGACACCGCCGGCGGGTTCAGCGTGCCCGCCGCTGGGTCGCTGCTCGCCACTGCCCCGCACCGGCTCCGGCACGCCGGACGTGCGCTGACCAGCGCCGACGTCGAGGCCGTGGCCGTCTCCTCATCCTCCGACATCGTCCGTGCCCGCTGCACTCCCCCGGCCCGCCCCGGTGACCCGGTCCGGGTCGCCATCGCGGTCCGCGGACGCGACCGCTGCCCCTCCCCCACCCTCGCCCAGCGCGACGCCGTCGCGGCCGCTGTCCGCGACGCGGGCTGGGGCGGCCTCACCGAGGCATCGCTACGGGTCACCGGACCCGCCTGGGCCCGCACCTTCGTCACGGCCCGGCTGACCGCCCCCCGCGACCGTCTCGCCGAGGTCCAGCAGAACGCCCGGCAAGCCCTGCTCACCTTCCTCGACGCGATCAACGGCGGGCCGACCGGCGAAGGCTGGCCGTTCGGCCGTCGTCCGAACCGCGGCGACCTGCTGCGCACCCTCACCGCGGTTCCCGGCCTGGACCGGGTCCGTGAGGTCACTGTCACCCCCGCGGGCCCTCTGCCCCCCGCCGCGCTGATCTGCACCGAGGCGGCCGCCATCACAGTCGTCGTGACCGCCACGGAGGGCCCCCCATGACCGACCCCGTCAGCGCCTTCGTACCCGCTCTCGACGACATCGAGTTCGACCAGCTCCTTGAGCAGGCCCGCGCGGTGATCCCCCGCTATGCCCCCATATGGACCGACCACAACCTGCACGACCCCGGTATGACCCTGGTCGACCTGCTCGCCTGGATCGTCGACCAGCAGGTCTACCGCACCGGCTTCGTCGGCGGACGCCACCGCCGTGCCTTCGCCGCCCTGCTGGGTCAACGGTCCGGCGCTCCGGCGCCCGCCCGCGGTCTGCTCTGGCCCATCCGCCCGATCACCGCCGGACGTCGGCTCTCGGCCGGCACCACGGTCACCTGCCAGGCCCAGCCCGAACTGGCCTTCTCCCTCGAACACACCCTTTTCCTGCCACCGGCCACCATCACCGGCGCCATCCTCACCACCGCCGGGGGCGAGGTGGCGCTGCCGGCCCCCGGCTCCGCCGACGGCGCCCTTGTGCTCGGCCCCGCCCTGCAGTTGCTCCTCGATGGTCCGCTCCACGCGGCGGACGAGGAGACACCGGTCGCGCTCGGCATCGACCTCCTCCCGCCGCCCGGCGCGCCCCCGGACAGCACGGACCGGCCATGGGGCCCGGTGCGCTACTCCTACCGCACCGGCGCATCCGACTGGACACAGGTTCGTGTGCTGCACGACGGCACCACCGGCCTCTCCCGCACCGGCGTGGTCGTCCTGGCGATCCCCCGGCAGCCCGCGGCGGGCGGCAGCCGACTACAGCTCTCCCTCGCCCAAGGCTTCTTCCCGGTCCCCCCTCAGCTCCGCGAGGTCCAGATCAACGTCCTGCCGGTGGCACAACGCGCTCGTCTGGACGAAGCGCCCTTCGAGGAGCGCGGGACCGGGCTGCCGGACCAGCGGATCGCGTTCGACACCACCGGACTCGTCTTCCCGCGCGGCCGGGCGGACGGCCCCGCCCTGGAGATCGACATCGACGGCGAACGCTGGGCGCAGACCACCGACCTCTCCCGGTCCGGGCCCACCGACCCCCATTACGTGGTGCGGCCGGGCTCGATCCTGTTCGGCAACGGGATCAACGGCCGCCGGCCCGCCGCCGGCGCACAGATCAGCCACACCGAACTCGCCCTCACCGCCGGACCGGCCGGAAATCTGCGCCCCGGCCTGATCTGGTCGGTACCGGCCCTCGACGCGGACGGCACCCGGTTCGCCCGCAACCGGCACGCCCTCACCGGAGGGCAAGACGTCACCGCCCTCGACGAGACCGCCCGCGCCGCTCGCGCCGCAGCCGCCCACCGCACCGCCCTGCTCACCGACGACGAGCTCATCAAAGCCGCGCTCACCTTGCCCGGCATGGCCGTACGCCGGGCCGAGGTCCTCGCCGGACACGACCCGCGGCTTCCCGGGATCCGCGTCGATGGCGTGCGGGCCCTCGTCGTCGTACCCCACCACAGCGAGCGGGCAGCGCCGGCACCGCACCCCGGCCGCCATCTCGCCGAGATCAGGGCCCGGCTGGCTCCTCGGCGGCTGCTCGGCGAACGCCTCCTGGTCCAGCAGCCCATCCAGATCCCGGCGGACCTGTGGCTGACCATCGTCCCGCAGCCGGGCGCGGCCGGCGCGACAGTCCGTACAGCCGTCGAACAAGCCCTGCGCGCGCGGCTGTCTCCGGACGAACGACCGCTCGGCCGGGAGCTGACCGCCATCGAGGTCACCACCGTCGCGGCCGGCGTCCCCGGAGTCGCCGACATCCCGCTGACCCGCCTCGCGCCCGCTGGTACGGCTGCCGGCGACGCCCCGGTGCCGACGCCCCGTGACGGTGTGATCACCGCCGCCGCCATCCAGATAACCGTCGAGCCGGGCGGGGGCTGAGGCCATGCTCGTCGACTTCCACACGACCGCGCAGTGGGCCGCCGGCGCCCGGCACAGCCTCACCGTGCGCGACAACCGGCTCCAGGTCCCGGCACCACTGGCTGTCGCACCGCTGCCCGGGGCCGGCACCGCCGACACCGGCGTCCTGCCCGCCGCCACCACCCACGGCGAACTCTGGCTGCGGCCGCACACCCGCGAGCTGATCCACCGGACGCCGTGGGCGTTGATCGACCGCGGCACCCTGCCCGGCCGCCGCCCGCCCCGCCGGTTCACCGCCGGCCGCACCGTCCTATGGGTCCTCGCCGGGTCGCGCCTCGACCGCTACGACAGCGTCACCCTCCAGCGGCTCAGCCCGGCGGCCGTGGACGACGACTGGTGGATCTCCGACATCACAGCCGTCGACGACGACCTGTGGCTCACCGCCACCGACGCCGCGGGCCACTGGCAGCTGCGCCACCTGGACCGGTGGGGCCGCCCCTGCCGCAACCCGATCGACATCGACGCCACCAGCCGGAACCTACGCCTCGCCGCGAACGGCGACCGGACCCGGCTCATACTGATCGACCCCCTCGAAACCGTCACCGCTCTCATCGTCGACCCCCGCGCGGACACCGTGACCCGCCTCGCCCTCGACCCGGTGCACAAGGAGCGGCCCACCCTGCTCGCCGCCGACGACCACATCCATCTGGTGACCCGCCTCGATCCGGCCGGAACCGTCGTCCACCAGGCGATCAGCCTGACCGACGGCGAGATCGACGACCACCAGCAACTGCGGCTCCCGGCCTCGCTGGGCCGACCGCAGGCGCTCACCTCGACGCTGGTGCTCGCCTGCAGCCGGGGCATCGGCCGCATCGTGCCGCACGGCACGACCCCCGGCGACCGGCACTCCACTTTCATCACCCCCGCCCTGCTCGCTCCGCCCGGCCCACCGGGCGGTTGGAACCGGGCCGAGGCCGACGTCACCCTGCCCGCCGGGACCGCGATGGAACTGAGCTGGGCGTCCACCGACGACCCGGTCATCGTCCGGCGGGCCGGCCGGCTGCTCGACAGGCCGATGGCCTCGACCGTCGTCGCCGACCTGGAGCGCCTACTGCCGTGGCAACCAGGACCCGTCCTCTACCCCGGCACGGAGGACGGCGCCGAAGAGCGCCTCGCCGCCCTGCTCGACGAGGTCGAACACGACACTCTCTGGCTGCGGATCCGTCTGCGGACGCCGCCGGGACGCACCCCGCCGAGCCTGACCCGCCTGCGTGTCGGGCACTCCACGCCCGGCTACCTGGAGAGCCTGCCGGCGCTGTATCGCGACAACCCGCGATCGACCCCGCAGCTGCGCCGGATCCTGGCGCCCTACGAGGTCCTCCTCGACGGCCTCGACGAGGTGCTGGCGACGCTGGCGGACCGCCTCGACCCGCTGACCGCCGCCGATGACTGGACCGCCTACCTGCTGAGCCAACTGGGCTTCCCCCCGCTCGGCGATCTGCCCGCGCCGGTCCGCCGCGCCCTGCTGAGCGAAGCCGGGACCCTGCTCGCCCAGCGCGGCACCCGCAACGGGCTACAGCTACTGCTGGACCTGGTCACCGACGGTCGCGCCACGGTGCACGACTCCGCCGACAGCGCGGCCGGCTGGGTCCTCGGTCCCACGCGCGCCGAGGCAGCCGGAGCGTCACCGGCGCGGCTGGGTCACGACACGGTCGCCCTTGCCCAGCGGCCGGAGCCCGCCCGAGCCGGACGGATGGTCGCCGGCACCGCCGCCCTGCGCCCCTGCTGCCCCGATCCCCGGCTGCTGCTCGCCCAGCACGCTTCGCTCCTCACCATCGAGCTGCGTCAGGCGCCGGAACTGGCGTCGCTCATCGACCGGCTGCTGCCCACGTTCGTCCCCGCCCACTGCCGGGTCCGGCTGCTGCCCACCACCGACGGCCCCGGGTTCGGCCCGCGCCTGCACAGCGACCTCGACCGACGGCTCGGGTCCACCACCCGGCTCGGCCGCTGGCCGCTGGCCGTGCCCGCCCCGCGAGCCGCCGTCCTCGACCGCGGCGCCCGGCTCGACGCCGGACCCCGGCCTGACTGACCGCCGCCCCTTCGCGCAAAGGAGTAGTCCCGTGGACCAGACCGCATGGTCTCATCGGCCGCACTTCACACCCCGGCAGTCGCTGACCGCCGAACAGCTCAACGCCGGTCTCGACGACGAAACGCGGCGGCGCCGCCTGCTCAATCAGGCAATCCACGGCTACGGCGCGGTCATCGGTCTCGGCCCGGTCATCGGCGACAACAACCGTCTGCCCCTGCACGACTGCCTCGAGGTGACCGCCGGGCTGGCCCTGGACCGGCACGGCCGCATGCTCTACTGGCCCGGCGGCCGCGTTCATCTCGACGCTCTCGCCGGACGTCACCCGGATCACGAGGGCTTCCACACGCTGAGCGTGCATTACGCCGCTCAGCCACCGGCGACCGACGACTGCTCGCCCTGCTCCGAACAGTCCCAGTGGCATACGGAAGGCGTGGTCTTCACTCTGCGGCGTGGCTGCGTCGCCGCAGATCAGAGCTGCCCCGAGCACCCGCTGGGCGGGTGCGTCAGCCACAGCGCATACCTGTGCCGCCGGACCGGCGCGCTGCCCGGTGACGTCGACGACACCGTGCCGGTCAGTGAGGATGTCGACTGGCTTCGGCGTCGGCCCGGCCGACTGGTACCGGCCCCCGCCGACACCTGGGTGTACGACCCGGACCCCGAGGTCGGCGTGCCGATCGCCTGCCTGCGGATCTGCGATCACGCCAACCGCCGCGCCGACGAGCACGACCACGGTGCTGCCGGCCATCGGGTCGAGCGGGGCCACCGGCCGCGGTACGGCTTCTGCCCGGTACAGGACGGAACCTGTCGGGTGCGCCCGCTCGTCTATCGCAACCCCCTGCTGTACGAGCTGGCCAAGGACTGCGACATCGCTGGGCCCGGGGTCGAGCAGATCTCCTGGCAGCACTGGATCGACCGGGGCTGGTCCGGCAAGGTGCCCTGGGACGACTTCCGCGAGCAGATGACCCGAGGCTTCGAGATCCGCTTCACCCGCCCGGTGCAGGTGGCGACCCTGCACGAGGCGAGCGTCTTCCTGACGGCCGTCATCGCGCATCCGGACGTCGATTACAGCGAGCCGCGCCGGGTCCCCACCGAATGGGAGCGCCACCCCGGCGACTGGCTCCCTGGCGTCGAACCGCTCGACAGCGACGGAAAGCTGGCCCGGGGGGTACGGCTGCGCCCCACCCGCGACTGGCTCCAGGCCGAGGTGACCGGCAGCCGGTCCAACCTGTTCGAGGGGTCGCACTTCGAACTGACCATGCGTGGCCAGTTGTTGCGCGACGCATGCGACCGGATGCTCGACGCGCGGCCGGTCGGCGCTCGCGGCCGCGGGTCCGCCCGGCCCGGCGCCGACTTCGTCTCGGCGTTCCAGGTCAGTCCTCGGCGCTCCTATCACCGATGATCGGAAGAAGGACATGAGGAAACACCAGCGCGGCGGCACGCTCCCCGAGCGGACGAGGCCGACCGGCACCGACAGCGTCCGGTTCCGCGACGGCATGGTCGTGACCGCCGAGGATCTGGACACGGCTCAGCGCTACGCGGCCTCGCTGCTCAAGACCGTACTGCGGGCGTACTTCGGCTGCGGCGTGGTCTGCGGCCTGGATCTGCGGCTGAAGAAGCCCGCCGGTGATCGGCCGGCCACAGTGCTCGTCGTCGACCGGGGCATCGCCATCGACTGCCACGGCTATCCGCTGGAACTGTGCAGGCCGGTCGAGCTCGACCTGGCCCCGGACGCCTGCGGCTACGGGGCCCCACCCGACGAGGTCTTCATCCTGTTACGGCGAGCCACCTCGCAGGAGAAGCCCTGCGACTGCGCCACTGAGGACGAGCACTCCGACTGCCGCCGGGTCCGGGAGCACGTGATGGTGAAGGCCGTCACCCAGGACGAACTGGAGGCGCTGCCCGGCGATGTCTGCCGGGCCTCCGAGGAGCGTGACGACTGCCACGGATGCGACGGCGGCAAGTGCTGGATCCTGCTCGGCAGCGTCGGTCTGGACGAAAGGGGCTACTGCAAGGAGGACCAGGAGCCGAACCTCGACGACCGGGCTTGGGTGAACCCGCTGCGCGCGTCCGCGGTTTCGTCCCCGTCCGGGTCCGCGGCCAAAGCGTAGCCGTCCTGATGGGCTCGGCTCGCCCCAAACCCGTGCCACGCGCTGCCACACGGTCGCGTGAGGCACGGCGAGGCCCCGCTCAGATCACCACTGGCACACCGGCGGACCTGCAACGACGTCTCGGCAACGGTGGGGTGTCGGTGGCCATGCAGCCCCCCGAGCCGCCTCCGCCGGCCTTGTCCGCGCAGACAGGCATCGCGGCGCCCGGTGGCATGCCGCCCTCGCCCCCCGAAATCCCACCCGCGCCTGCCGACCCCGGCCGGCACCCGGCCGATGACGCCGGCACGCCGGACTTCTCATCCCCTCCGAGCCTGCTTTCCAGCGACGTACCCGGCTCCGTTCCCGCCCCCTTGCCCGACCCCTCGTATCCGCCCCGCGCCGTTGCCCACGCCACGCCTGGTGCGTCGCTCACACCGGAGGCCGGCGCACCCGGCGCGACGGCCACGGCCGAGGTGCCCTCGGCAGAAACCCCTCAACCCGCCCCGGCAAAGGCCGCCGTTGGCGTACCCGGCCCCTCCCCGACGCGTGGCGAACTCCGTACCGGCGCACCCGCGCCTGTGCCTGCGGCCGAGGGCGACGCGGAACTCGTCGCCTGGTCAGCCGACTTCGATGCGGCCACCCTCGCCGTCAGAGCCTCGGACCTGGATGCCCCCGCCGCCACCCCCGAGCAACTCGCCCAGCGAGCGCAGGCTCTGGAGCGGCGACGAGCGGCCGCCCGGACGGACTACAGCGAACAGGTCCGGCGGCAGATGCCACCTGTCCCCAAGGCCGGCGACAAGGACACCACCCTCGACACCACCGACGCCGACCACGCCGTGCACGCCGTCGAAGCGACCGGGCACGTTCGCCTTTCCGACCAGACGTTCCCGCCGCCCAAGCCGCTTCCCTCCCCCGCACCCGCCGAGCCCGCCTCGCCGACCCCGGTCACCGTCCAGCCCTCGGCACTCGGCCCGAGCCCCCTGCTCACCGGCATCCCCGCAACCGGTGCCGACGCCGATGACGTCGACGCCAGGATCGCCGCGGTCGGTCCTGTGTCCGTCGGCTTCATCCGCCCGCTGCCTCCGACAGTGGTGACCAGCCGGGATGTCGCCGCCCTGGAGCCGCTGCCGCCAGTGGACGCGGCCGAAGTCGGTGACGTGGTCGCCCGGATCCTCGCGTCCTCGTCCGAGCACGTCCAGGAGTTCCTCACCGCCGCGACCTCGACGCTCGATCCCGGCCGACAGGTGGCCGCGCTACAGCCGATCGCTCAACAGCTTCGCGCCCTCGAGCAGGAGAACCTCGACATCGAGCTACGGGGCACAGCCGCGGCGGCGGGCATCGCGGAGACCACGCTCAACGCGAAGATGCTCGCCGCCCGCGAACAGCTCCTGCGGCAGGACGAGGCGATCTCCGACCAGCTGAGTCTGCGGGCCGACATCGCCACGGGTGACGTGCACCGTCGCTCCGCCGATCAGAGCGCGCGGATCGGCGCGGCCCGCAGCGCCGCCGACGAGGAGGCCGGCCTCAAACAGCAGGCGGTCACCGGCGGTGCGGACCCGACCGGTATCGAAGCCACCCGCGACCGCTATCTGCGGCGGGTCACCGACCGCGCTGCGGCTGCCGTCGCCCGGCTGCGCGCCGCGTACGAGATCCGGGCCGGCGAGCTGCGCCGGCTGGACGATCAACGCAAGGCGTATGACCGGGCGCGCACCGGTACGGAGTCTGGAGCGGCCCGTGACTGGGCCGAGCAGGAGAGCCTGGAGATCGACGCGGTCGTCGCGCGCCTCACCCGGGAAGCCGGTGAGGAGACGAGGAAGCTGACCGCGTCCGCTTGGGTCGTCGCCACGAGCAGCCGCGATCAGGTCCGCGACTGGGCCGCCCGTCAGGAGTGCCGCGAACGTGGCTGGTGGGAGCGGCTGTTCGACCTCGTCTCCGACTGGCTCGTGCAGTCCAGGTCCACCACCGAGGCGTGGGAGGCACAGCGCGACGCCGAGACCCGCGACACGGTCGCCGCCGACCTCGACATGCTGCGCGAGGTGCACGAGCAGATCGCCGCCGGCAACCGGCAGGCGGTGGTCGGCGAGATGGCCCGGCTGAACAAGGAGCAACGGACCGTCGTGGTCGCTTACCTGGCGTCCGGCGGCCAGGACTCGATCGGTGCCGTCGCCACTGGAGTCGTCGCGAGGATCCGTGCCCGCCGCGTACCCGAGCTCACCCGGCGGATCGAGGCCCAGGCGATCAAGGATCTCGCCTGGGAGGACCTCGACGCGCTCGGACGGCAGCAGAACCCGGCGTTCCAGGCGGGCCATCTGACCTGGGACATCCGCCGCGCGGTGAAAGGCTCGGGTACCGACGAACCGCTGCTCTTCAGCGCCATCGGTGGACGGACCCCCGTGCAGATCGCCGCGGTGCGCAAGGCCTACACCGCCATCTTCGAGCGGGACATGGACGACGACATCAACAGTGACGTCGCCGGGTCCGAGCAGGACCGGGCCGACAAGCTGCTCTCCGGCGACCCCATCGCCGGAGCGGTCGCCACGATCGCCGACGCGGTAGCGGGGCCGGGGACCGAAGAGGCGACCATCACGCAGGCGTTGCGCACCGCCACGCCCGCCCAGCGTGAGGCGATCGTCGTTGCCTACGAGAAGACGTACGGCATCGGCCTGCTGAAGGAGCTCGGCTCGGAGCTGCGGGGCAACGACCTTGCCCAGGCCCAGGCGCTGCTGGCAGGTGACATCGCGAGAGCGGACGCGATCGCGCTCGACGAGGCGATGAGCGGGCCCGGCACCCGGCTGCCCGCGATCAATGCGGTCTACACCCAGATCCGGGACGAGGTCGAGGCGAAGGGCGCGGACCGGCACATGACGACCGCTGAGATCGAGGCGGAGATCAGGCGCCGGACCGCTGCCGTCCAGACCGCGTACGGCGCTCACTACGGCGGCGGCGAAGCCGCACTCGGAGCCCGGTTCGAGAACGACCTCGAGGACGGTGAACTCGGACTCGTCCTCGCTCAACAGGCCGTCGACCGCACCGCGATCGACGCGGCGAAGCTGCAGATCGAGCACGAGTCGATCCTCTGGGCCGACGACGACAAGATCAACGCCGTTCTGCGGGCGCAGCACGAGCGCGCCGAGCAGGAGGTCGAGCGCGACTTGAGGCTGGACTTCGCCCGGCGCACGGCGGCCATGACGCCCGACCAGCGTGAGGCGGCGCGTCGCCACCTCGAGCAGGGCCTGTCCGTCGCCGTCCACGCTGCCGCGAAGAAGAACATGGCCGACTTGCGGGCCGCCTACGACGCAGCCAGTTTCACGGGCGCGTTCCAGTTCATGCTCGCCTGGGATCTGGCGGGCAACTCGCAGGCCGAGGCGGCTGAGCGCGTCGAAACCGGCGGCAAGCCGTCCGACGCCAAGGAGCTCCAGTACGCGATCTACGGGGCCGGCACCAACGAGGACACCATCCGCCGGGTTCTCCAGGGGAAGACCAAGCAGGAACTCGCGGCCATCGTCGCGGAGTACCACCTCAACACTAAGAGCCACCTGGCAGTAGACCTCGCCTGGGACCTGTCCGACCGCGACGAGGCCGACATGCTCCTGTTGCTCGAATGCGGGTCGGGTACGCCGCAGGAAGTGATGGCCTATCTGCGGGCCCGCCGCGCATGGGAGACCGAGCACGGCACCGGCCCACTGGGCGACTGGACCGGTGAGGAGACCCGGGCCCTGATCGCGACCGTCGACACGGCTCAGCACGCCTTCGACCTGTACGAGGCTCTGCTCGTCCAGCCCGGCGCGACCGACGACCGCGTTCAGGCGGCGCGGGCACGCTTCGAACGCTGGGCCGGCTACGGCACCAAGGCCATCGAACATCGCCGGGCCCAGCAGGACGCCGTCACAGACGCCGTCATCAACACCGTCGTGACCATCGGTACGGTCGTCACCTCTGCCGCGGCGATCGTCTTCACCGGGGGCGCCGCGGCCCCCGCGGTGGTCGTAGCCGCCGCCGGTTACTTCGGCACGAGCACCGCCGTCATGAGCGCCGTGATCGGCGCGGTCGCCACCACGGCAGCGAGCATCGCCCTCAACCGGGGCATGAAGGGCGCCGCCTATGGCGGTGAGCAAGCCGGGACAGACCTTGCGCAGGGTTTGGCGGAAGCAGTGATCGCCGCAGCCGGCGCCAAGTTCGCCGGACCGGCGCTGGAGCGCCTCGGCAAGGCGTCGGCCATCCAGGCGATGACCAGAACAGCCCGCTCCGGCCGGCTCGGGGAGGTCGCCGGGGCCGGCCTGGCGGAGGCCCTCGGCGAGGCGATCGAGGGCCTGCCGTCGGGTGTCGTGTCCGCGATCCTGGACGACCGGACGTGGGCCGCCGAGAACCCCCTGCTGGTCATCATGGAGGCCGCGGGGTCGTCGTCGCTGCAAAGTGCGGGCACCGGCTTCGTGACGGGTGCGGGCACCAAAGCCCTCGCATCGGGCATCGCGCGGCTCCGGAGCCGCCGGTCCGGAGGCGCCACGTCCACTCCGCCGACGGCGGACGGGACCGCAGGCGCCTCCACCGCTGAGGGCCCAGCGCAGGAGGGGGCGAAGAAGAAAAAGAAGAAGGTCCGCAAGAAAGTCCGGATGTACATACTGAACGACGACGGCACCGTCGACCGGCTGATGCCGGACGGCACCATACCGGTCAAGGGAGCCAAGGGCTTGGACGCGGACGACCGCATACGCCTGGTCAGCCTCCTGGAGCCCGACGGGACGGTGTGGCGCCCGCAGACCAGGGCCGAGAAACGAAGCGTGCAACGCAAGGGCGAACCGAAAGGTGTCGTCACCTCCCAGAAGATCGACCCTGACACCAGCGACCTGGCCCACGCCACCCAGCTCGCCCGCAAGGCACACAACCACTACGGCGGCCAGAACTACGCCGCCGGCCGGTACATCGACCCGCAGAGCGGCTACGAGTCCATCCTCACAGGCCGCAGCTCGAAGATCGGCCACTCCGAGCGCATGATCGGCCGCCCATTGATCCACCGCGGGCTGCAGGCGAACCTCAGCGAGGTGTTCACCGAACGCTCGCCGTGCCAGAAAAACCCCAGATGCAATGTCTGGCTCGGGCACTTCTTCCTGCCCCACAACCCGAGCCTCGAAGTCACACACGCGGCCACCTACGATCAGAGCAAGCCGAAGACCCAGAACGACGAGCACCTGGAATTTCGAGAAGCCTTGCAGGAAGCGCACGGGAAGAAACGGAGGAAACGCCGATGAGGCACACCGTGACCAGCGCGGACCTCGTACGCGTCCATGGACTCGACGGCGTCGTCTACTTCCCCCGGCCTCCGCACTCCCTCTTCACGCCCGAGACGGCCGACTTCCTGAGCAGCGTCGGTCTTCCCCACAACAGCCTCTTCGGCGCCCGCGCCGATGTCGGCATCGAGGAGAACGAAGTCGACCCCACGGAGCTGGGCCCCCTCTTCGACCTCGACGAACTCGAGTACCCCGCTGACCGCCGGCACTGGCAGGTGCTCGGCTACCTGCGCTCCACCCTGATCACCGTCGACCCGGCCACCGGCACCGTGCACGGCTATGCCGAAGGGGAGGACGACAGCACTCCTCTGCACCGCGATGTGGAGTCACTGGCCTTCACCCTCACGGAACTGCGCAAGCTTCTGGACGCATACGACCAGGGAGGCGACACCGAGGCGCTCGCCACCCGGTTCCAGGGTGCGGTCAACGCCTTCGATGCCCTTCCCCTCAGCGAAGAGGAGTCGGAATGGACCATCATGCTCGAGGAGTTCGTTGACGGCATGTGGTAGCAGCGAAACGTCAGCGCTCACGACTCTCCAGCGCGGACGCCCTCGCCGGCGAGACAGATGGTGAGGGTGATGGTGACACCCTCTCTGCTGAGAAGGTCGGCAGTCGCCGGCATACCCGGCCTCGTGTCAGACACCGCTGTTACGTTGACGTGAGGATCTTGCTTCGACCTCTGGAGAAGGCGGATGTACGACGAACGGCTCGCCGAGTTCTCCCGCGAGCGGCTGGACGGCCGTCCGATACCCGACGATCTGCGCGTTCTGCTGGTGGCTCAGTGGGAAGGCCGCACCGACTTCACCCGCCTTCTCGACCTCGACTTCTTCGAGGCGGGAGAGGTCCACCCGCTGCTGGACACCAGCTATCTGAGCGAAAAGGAACTCGCGGACCCTGAGATGCAGGCCGTCAACGCCGCAGCCGCGGAGATGGCCAAGTACGTCAAGCTCGTGGCGAAGGGCGGAAAGGGGTGGATCGGCTACTGGCTGCACCCCGGCGAACCCGCGGACCGTGCCTGGCGTCTCACAGGGCTGGACACCGAGTTCACCTTCTGGAGTCCGGTCGGCCTCACCCTGACCGAGGGGGCCGCTGCCGAGCGGGCAAGCTACCAGGATGAGCCCGACGTGCGAATCGCGTTCACACAACTGGCCGCCGAACTCGCCGAGATTGGCCTACCGCTGAGCACCCAGGAGTACGACGCCCTTGATGACACCGAGTACAGAGTGGACCCGGAGGAACTCATGGCGGAGCTGATCGAAGCCGAACGCGAGAAGCGCGGTCTTCGCTGAGCGCGGTCTTCGCTGAGCGGGGAGACTCCAGCGCCGTGGACATCGCGCCTGTCTGTCCCTCCACCGGCACCGGCACCCCCATCGGCACCGGCACCGGCCTTCCTAGACGTGGATCGCCCCCTGCCTCAACGCTCTTGGGCGGCGGCGGAGGGCGCGGTTCTCGCCGTCCGGTCGAGTCAGAGCGGCGGTCCCGCCCCCAGGTCTCCGCACCCCCGTTCATGTGGCAGCAATGGCCGCAACGTGAGCTGGAGGCGCCTGCCGGCATACGTCCACACCACCCCCGGTCCGGCTTCGGTGGCCAGGCGTTCGGCGCGCGTGAGACGAGTCCCGGTGAGGATCGTGCAGGTGCCCTCCGGCGTCTCGGTGCCTGTCGTCGGGTCACCGAGAGGCCATGGGCGGGTTGCGGCGGAGGCGTCCGGCCACGGGCGGGCGAACACGGCGAGGCGGGCGGGCCGGTAGGGACGGTTCGGGCCCGCGAACGCGTCCGCGGGCCAGCCGGAGGAGTCGTTCCGGTCCCGGAACGCGTCCAACTCGTCGTCGGGCAGCGGGAGCCGGTAGGTATGGAGACGGCTGCCGGGGGCGCCGGAACGAGCGACCGTCACGGCGAGCGTGCTTCCGTCGACGACGTCCGGCTCGGGTGCCGAGCGGTGTGCCGTCGCGTACATGTCGGCGTAGAGGGTGTCGGCCTTCATGTCCGTGACTCGCCGTACGGTGGCTTTGAGCAGCGACCCCGCCGGCCGGCCGGGAACGATGACGTCGCGCTCCCCGTAGAGCGCGAGGTCGGGCAGCGCCGCACGCACGGCCGGGGACGGGGTGCCGGGGATCGTCCGGACAGTGGCGGCCAGCTCACCGCGGCCGGTCGGCCGGGGCGGCGCCCCGGCGTCCTGGCCCGGACCGCCCGAACCGCACGCCGTCAGGCCTGGAACACCGCCCGCCATGAGCAGCCCCACCAGGCCTGCGACCAGAGCGGAGGGGCGGCGGACCGCGTTTGAACGTCGCACATCCATTGAACGTCGCACATCTCTTGAACGTCGCGCCGGCACGCGGCGGTTCCGCCCGCCGGTCGCCCGGCCCGCGACAGTACGGGACCGGGCTCCCGGCGGGACGGGGTTCACGACTTGGTCAACGTGTACGTACCGCTGCCGGCCTTGTTCACGACCACGAGCCCGTGACAGCCCTCCGGCAGGTCGACGGTGACCGACTCCGGCGCGCCGGGGCCGCCCGCGTCACCGGTCGCGGTGGCTCCGCCACGGCCGACGACGTGGTCGGCGCCGCCCCGGTCCGCGCCCAGGACGAACAGTTCGGCGTCCTGGCCGACACCCGAGGGTGTGACGGTGTACGTCGCCTTCTCGCCCGCCGACAGGCAGATGTCCCACACGGCGGCCAGCCGGTCGGCCCCCATGGTGACGGTGGGCGAACCGCTGAAGACGCCTTCCGTCTCGTCGGCCTCGATCTGGTAGTCGCCGGTGCCGGACACGACGTTCACCCGCGGGTAGTAGTCGCCTGTGGGGCGCCGGTTGGAGTTGATCGCCACGAAGTCGGTGACGCCCGCGCCGAGCAGGCTCGCGGTCAGCAGGTTGTTCTGCGCCTGGTCGTCGTAGAGCCGCAGGTCGTAGTCGGCGCTCGTGGGCGGACGGAGCGCCACCACGGACCAGAACACCCGGGTGGTGTCGAACCGGTAGTTGTGAGCGGGCTCCGGTGTCGGCCTGGTCTGCGACTGATGGTTGGCAAGCGGGTTACGGAAGCCGTAGTCGATGGTGTTCTGGAAGAGGCTGCCGAGCGTGGGGGCACCCGCCTCGCGGCCGTCGGCGACCCACGCGTTCCAGTACGCGCGGAAGGTCGTCGCCCGGTGGTCCAGGAAGGTGTTCCACACCGGGGCGAGACCCGCTCCGTACTGGTCCCAGCCTTCCGTGCCGGTGTCGACCAGGTCCCACAGGGCACCGGCCACCCGGCCCTCCACCGCGTCCCCGTCGTCCCAGCCGCCGGTGTCCCAGGAGTGCTTCTCGAAGTCGACCGTGAACCCGCTGGTGTCGTTGTTGGTGTCCGTGCGGTCCACGTAGAGCGGGTTGCCGAAGACGGCGACGCTGTACCAGTTGGCGAACCCTTCGGACCAGGCGCAGTTCACGTGGCTGGTGAGCCGGATGTTGTGCGGGTCGGGGCAGTGGCTCTCGAAGTCGTTCTCCTCGTACGTGTCGTCCATGACCGCGTGCCCGATCTCGTGGACCACGACGTTGCGGTCGTCGGCGTCCTGCGGCGGGAGGTAGATCTCGTCCTCGCCCGGCCGGTAGAAGGCGCCGCCCGGGTCGTCGTCCGGGTGCCAGTTGATGTCGGTGCGGCGGCAGTCGTGGTCACGCTCGTCCCAGCAGTCGCCGGGGGTCCACTCGGAGGCGGTGTTGGCGAAGTCGTAGGCGCGCAGCGCGCCGTGCAGCCGTTCGTCGGTGGCCGTGAGGGCGCCGACGCTGGTGGTGGTGCCGTCGCCGCGGTTCTCGAAGTTCGCCGAACGGAACTCGTAGACGTCGTCGTCGTCCCGCTCCACGCCCCACTGGCCGTTCTGCGTGACGAACTTGAGGTAGAGGTCCTGTCCGCCCTGAGCGTCGGAACCGTTGTCGAAGCACAGCCGGTACGCGCCGCTGCCGTCCGTCAGACCGACGGTCAGCAGGTCGTCGCTGTTGGCCGGATCGTCGTCCCAGACCTGTACCTGGAGGTTGGCGGACGGACGCGATATCCCGTCCTCGTCGTGGTAGATGAAGGAGCCGCGTACGCAGGTGAGGGGGCCGGCGGCGGACTGCGCGGTGCGCCGCGCACCGTCGTCGCTGTGTGGCTCGGCCAGCCCCTCGGGGGCGATCCGCGCGGTGGGCTCGCCCGTCAGCGGCTCGGCGGCCTTGGCGGCGGCGGGTACCGGGGTGGTGGCGTACGGGCCGTTGCCGAGGCCGAGTCGCGAAGAGGCCGCGTCCGCGCCGACGGTGAGCAGGGCCGGATCCTCGACGCCGGCGCCGTACCCCTCGGGCGGCAGCACGCGGGTACGCACGGCCACGTCGCCCGTTGTGGCCGCGACGACGGGGACGCGGAAGGTGGCGGTCCGGTCGGCCCGCAGGTCAAGCGTTCGGGTGGCCCGGTTGACGGACCCGCCGTTGTCCGGGAGCGCGGAGGCGCGACGGGCGATGTCGAAGCCGTCCGGTGCCTCGGTGAAGCGCAGGGCCGAGGGCAGATCGATCTGCACCTCGGCCCCGGGTATGTCGATACGCGCGTCGAGGGTCACCGTCAAGGTCGCCCGCGCGCCCTTGGCGGGAGCCCTGTCGAGCGCGGTCTTCACGACGACACAGCGCGGGCCCGAGTCACCACCGTCGGCGCAGGCCGCTGTACGGGCCTCGGTCCCGCTCGCCGCGGCCCCCGCTCCGGGCGTCGAGGGCGCGCCCACGGCGGGCAACGCCTGAAAGCCGCTCAAGGCGAGGGCGGCGGCCGCGCAGGCCGCACCCAGGGCGTGGCGCACGCCCGATCTTCGCCGGTCCAGTCCCACGGTGAATCTCCTTTGCACATAAGGCAGTTGGAGCTCGCGTGGCAGATGATGAATCAGTGACGGACGGGCGTCACCCGGAGTGCCGCCGTCCGGAAGTTTTGGCGCGTTCTCGATGCCCGGAACACCCGGGTGACATGAGACCGGACATCCTCACCGCCTCAACCGGGCACGCGAAGGGTGCGGCGAACGGCTTCGCGGAGCCAGCGATGCCCCCCGTCGGCGGCGTGGCGAGGGTGCCACGCCATACCGATGGTGAGCGGTGGCAACGGCAGTGGGATGTCGAGGAGTCGCAGCCCCAGGGCCGTGGCCGCGTCGGTCAGGGGAGAGGCGGCGGCGCCGACGAGCGCGGTGGGCGTCAGGCACACGTAGTCGCTGCGGGCGGACAGGATCATCGCGGCCATATGGCTGGGCAGCACGACCGTGACGCGTCGGCGCAGGCCCTTCTCGGCCAGCGCGGCGTCCAGCGGTCCCGCGAAGCGGCCCCGGCGGCTCACCACCACATGCTCGGCGCTGGCGAACCGCTCCGCGGTCAACTCCCCTTCAGCCAGGGGGTGTCCGTGCCGGACGGCCGCCGCCATCCGCAGGGTGACCAGCTCCTCGACCTGCGTCTCGGGGTCGACATGATCGATGGACCCGACCTCCAGGTCGATCCGGCCCTCGCGCAGCGCCGGGCCGGCCTCCAGATCCTCGGCCCGGAACCGCAACGAGATCCCCGGCGCCTCTTCCCGCGCCAGCCGCGACATCCCCGGCGCCAGCGCCGCTTCCACAAGGTCGGCCGCCTGCAGCGTAAACGTACTGCGCAGGACGGCCGGATCGACCCCCGCCCCCGGAGCGAGCAACGCACCGAGCCGGCGCACCACCTCGGCCGTCTCCTCGCGCAGAGCCTGGGCGCGCGGAGTAGGCACCATGCGCTGCCCGGCCCGCACCAGCAGAGGGTCCTGGAGGATCCTCCGCAGCCGGGCCAGCGTCCGGCTCATCGCGGCAGGCGACGTATGGAGCCGGGCAGCCGCACGCGTGACGCTCTGCTCGGTCAGCAAAGCGTCCAACGCGACGGCGAGATTGGCATCGTTGACGGGTCCCGTACCGCTAGAACTACTGCTCATTGGCGTTATTCCATTTCAGGCAATGACTCCGTGCTCACCTTCCCATTGTGGCAACACCACGGTTCTTCTCAGGATGGGGGTGTCCCGATCCGGCACGACCCCGAAGGTTGCGATGATCGTCATCACTGCCCCCACCGGAAACATCGGCAGCCACCTGCTGCCCCTGCTCCTGGACTCCGACCACCACGAGCAGGTGCGCGTCATCGTGCGCGACCCGGCCCGCCTGGCCGACACCGTGCGCGACCGCGTCGAGGTGATCACCGGCTCACACGGTGACGCCGAGACCGTCGACCGCGCCTTCGCAGGCGCCGACGCCGTGTTCTGGCTCGTCCCGCCGGACGCGTCCCGGACCCCCGAGGACGCCTACAGCGGCTTCACCCGCCCCGCCGCGCGGGCGCTCGCCGCCCACGGCGTCGGCCACGTCGTCGGCGTCTCCGCGCTCGGCCACGGCACACCGGTCGCCCACCGCGCCGGCCTCGTCACCGCCACCCACGCCATGGACGACCTCATCGCCGCCACCGGCGTGTCCTACCGCGCCCTGGCCAATCCGTCCTTCTTCGAGAACCTCCTCGAAGACGCCGACACCATCCGCGACACCGGTGTGTTCACCGACGCCGTCGACGCCGACCACAAGGCCCCGCTCGTCGCCGTCGCCGACATCGCGGCGGTCGCCGCCGGCCTCCTGGTGCACCGCACCTGGTCCGGCAACGACCACATCCCGGTCCTCGGCCCCGAGGACCTTTCCCCCAACGACCTCGCCCGCATCATGACCGAACACCTCGGCCGCCCCGTCCGCTACGAACAGCAACCGCTGGACGACCTTGGCGCCAGCCTCGTCGGCTATGGCCTCGACAAGGAATTCGCCCAGGGCATCGTCGACATGAAGCGAGCCAAGAACGAAGGCCTCGACGGGGGCGTCACCCGCACCCCGGCCTCCAGCACCCCGACCACCTTCCACCAGTGGTGCGCCCGGACACTGGCGCCCGCGGTCCTCGCAGGAGGCTCCCACGATGCCCACTGAGACCACGACACCCCCGGTCACCGCGTTCATGCTGATCAAAACCGCCCCCGAGTGGCTGGCCATGACCCCCGAAGAACGCGTCACCGCCTTCACCACCCAGGTCGTCCCCGCGATCGAGGCCAGAACCACCGGCGTCCGCTCACGGTTCTACGACACCGAGTTCTACTCCACCCGCGTCACCGACATCTGGGTCTGGGAAGCCGACGACCACGAGGCCTACCACCGCCTCATCGACGTCTTGCGCGAAACCCCGTTCTGGGACCGCTACTTCACCGTCGTCGACCTCCTCGTCGGCACTGAGAACGGCTACGCCCGCACCTATGGTCTCGAGGCGGTCACCACGATCGTCACCTGAGAGCCGGTTCCGCGCCCCGATGCGCGGAAAGCAGGCGTCACCAGCAGAACGCGATCCATGCGCGGGCGACCCCAGGGTCGCCCGCGCCGGCGTTCGGCAGAGGGGCCGTCTCAGCGGCGGCGCGACGGTGTCACGAGGGCGGCCCGGCGAGGACACTGCGGACCGTGTCGCGCAGCCAGCGCTGGGCCGGGTCGTCGTCGAGGCGGGCGTGCCAGGTCATGTGGTAGCGCAGCGGCGGGATCTCCCGCGGTGCGGGCAGGGTGCGCAGCGCGGGGTCCGACGCGTGCTCGACGGCGATGCGGTGGGGAAGGGTGGCGATGAGACCGGTGCCCGGTACCGCCAGGGGCGCCACGGAGTGGTAGGGCACGGACAGCCCGGCCCGGCGCGGTCTGCGGAGCTGGTCCAGCAGGTCGTCGATCGCGGTCTGCCGGCCGCCGACGGTGCCGACGATCACATGCCTGGAGTCGAGGTAGTCGTCCAGAGTCAGTCGCGGCCGGTCGGCCAGCGGGTGGTCCCGCGACAGGACGCACACGAACCGGTCGTCGAACAGGTGCTCGTTGCGCAGACCTGGGGTGGAGCCCGCGGAGAGATCGGAGGGGAGTTTCCTGGTCGCGTGGAACGAAAGGTCCACCAAACCGTGGTCGAGGTCCTCGAAGACACCGTCGTGCCAACTGGCGAAGTTCAGGGTGGAGCGCGGCGAGTCCCGGAAGACGCGCTGGAAGAGAGCGGGGACGAAGACCGAGGCGTAGTCGGTCCCGGCGATCCGGAACGCCTCGGCCGCCTCGGCCGGCTCGAAGGTCTCCGGCGCGAACAGCGTCTCCAGTTGCGGCATGACCGCGCCGAGCCGGCGCTGGATGCGTTCGGCACGCGGGGTGAGTCGGTAGCCGGCCGGCGTGCGGACCAGCAATTCGTCGCCGAAGGTGTTCCGCAGCCGTTGCAGGGCCCGGCTCATCGCCGGCTGACTGATCCCGGCCAGCTCGGCGGCCCGGGAGACGTGCCGCTCCGCCAGCAGGGCGGCCAGCGGACCGAGCAGGTTCAGGTCCGACCGTTCAATATGCACCATGCGCATATTCTAAATGCCAAAGATTCATTCGACATATAACCCCTGCATGCCGAAGGGTGAAGCCACCGAGGAAACGCCTCGGAGCGCGTGCAGGAGGAACAAGATGACGGACGAGACGGACAAGGCGTACCAGGCGAACGCGAGCCGCGACGGGCGCAGGGTCGCCGTGGTGACCGGCGGATCGGGTGGAATCGGCGGCGCGGTCGCGCGGCGGCTGGCGGATGCGGGCATCGCGGTCGTTGTCCATTACGCGGGAGCCGCGGCGCGCGCCGCGGAGGTCGTGGAGTCGATCCACGCGGCCGGCGGCACGGCGTTCGCCGAGCCGGGCGACGTCGCCGAACCGGAGGAGATGGCGCGGCTGTTCGATGCCGCCGAGGAGCGCTTCGGCGGAGTGGACGTGGTGGTGAACACCGCCGGGATCATGCTGCTGGCGCCGGTGGCGGAGATGGGCCTGGACGCGTTCGACCGGATGCACCGGATCAACGTGCGCGGCACCTTCGTCGTTTCGCAGCTCGCCGCCCGCCGACTGCGTCCCGGCGGCGCGCTGATCAACTTCTCCACCTCCGTCACCCGGCTCCAGCAGCCGACCTACGGCGCCTACGCGGCGACCAAGGGCGCGGTCGAGGCGATGACCCTGATCCTCGCTCGTGAGCTACGGGGCCGGGACATCACCGTCAACGCCGTCGCCCCCGGGCCGACCGCGACCCCGCTCTTCCTGGAAGGCAAGAGCCCCGAGCTGGTCCAGCGGATCGCCGCCGCCGCCCCGCTGGAGCGGCTCGGTACGCCCGAGGACATCGCGAGCGCGGTCGCCTTCCTGGCCGGCCCCGACGGCCGCTGGATCAACGGCCAGCTGCTCTTCTCCAACGGTGGCGCCGCCTGACCCAGCCGCCCTCACATCGGCACCACCCACACCATCGGCACCATCCACCGCACGACGGAGGAAACCCATGTCCACTGTTCTCATCACCGGCGCCGCCACCGGGATCGGCAACCTCACCGCGAAGGCACTCGCCCGCGCCGGACACCGTGTCTACGCCTCGATGCGCGTCCCCGCGGGGCGCAACGCCCCGCGCGCCCAGGAGCTGCGCGACTTCGCCGCAGCCAGAGACGTCGACATCCGCATTGTCGAACTCGACGTCGCCTCCCAGGAGTCGGCCGACGCCGCCGTCCGCACGGTGATCGCCGACAGCGGTGATCTCGACGTGGTCATCCACAACGCCGGCCACCTGCTGGTCGGCTACGTGGAGGCGTTCACCGCCGAGGAGCTGGCCCACCTCATCGACGTGAACACCCTCGGCGTCCAGCGACTCAACCGCGCCGCCCTGCCCCACCTGCGCGGCCGCGGCCGCGGCACCCTGCTCTACGTCGGCAGCACCACGTCCGTCACCACCCCGCCCTTCCTCGGCCCCTACGTCGTCTCCAAGACCGCGATGGACTCACTCGCCCTGGTCACCTCCTACGAGGTCTCCCAGTTCGGCATCGAGACCGTGATCGTCATGCCGGGGGCCTTCACCGAGGGCACCGACCACTTCCCCAAGGCGGGCCGGGCCACCGACACCGCCGTGGCCGAGGCGTACAAGAGCCTGGACCCGCTGGTCGACCGCAACGAGGAGGCGACCGCGGGCCTGTTCACGCCCGGCACGAGCGCCGACCCCGTCGTCGTCGCCGAGGAGATCACCCGCATCCTCGCCCTCCCCTACGGCGAGCGCCCCTTCCGCAGCGTCGTCGACCTGACCAACTCCACCGTCGAGCAGGCCAACGCCGCCGTCACCGAGGCCCGCACCGACTTCGTCCGCCGCATGGGATTCGGCGAAGTCCTGGAACTGCGCCGCGCCTGACCCCGCCCAGCCCCTCCGCACTCACCGAAAAGCGAGACCACCATGACTGAGACCCGGCTCGGCGCCATCGTCGACATGCTGCGCACCTCTCCGCTCGACATGGGCGGCGACCCGCACAAGATGCGGATCGTCTTCGACGAGATGATCGCCGCCCACCCCGTTCCCGCGGACGTGCGCACCACGGCCGCCCGACTCGGCGGCGTCCCCGCCCTCGCGGTCACCGCGGGCGACAGCGAGCCGTCGGGGGCGGTGCTGTACTTCCACGGAGGCGGCTACGCTCTCGGCTCCGCCACCGCGAGCGTCGGCCTGGCCGCCGACATCGCCCGCCGCTCCGGCACCACCGTCCACACCGTTGACTACCGGCTCGCACCGGAGAACCGGTTCCCGGCGGCCGTCGACGACGCCGTCGCCGCCTACCGCGGGCTGCTGGAGCGCGGTATCCCGGCCGAGGCGATCGCCGTGAGCGGTGAGTCCGCCGGCGGCGGACTCGCGCTGGCCCTGCTGGTCGCGGTCGAGGAGGCCGGTCTGCCGCAGCCGTCGGCAGCCGCCGTCCTCTCCCCCTGGGCAGACCTCACCCAGTCCGGCCGCAGCCACGAGACCAAGGCCTTCCTCGACCCGGCCCTGACCCGGCAGGCGCTGGCCACCCGGGCCGACGACTACCTCGCCGGCGCCGACCCCCGCTCGCCGCTCGCCAGCCCTCTCTTCGCCGACCTGCGCGGGTTGCCTCCGCTGCTCATCCAGGCCGGAAGCCATGAGGTCCTCCTCGACGACGCGCTCCGGCTGGCCGCCAAGGCCGCCGACGACGACGTGGCGGTCACCCTGCAGACGTTCCCGGGCGCACCCCACGTCTTCCAGGGCTTCGCCGCCGTCCTCGCCGAAGGCGCGCGGGCCCTGGACGACGTCGCGACCTTCCTCCGCACCCACCTCGACGGGCAGCGGGGCTGACGGACAAGAGGTGTCCGCAGCGCCGTTCACGACACGGCGGCGCTGCTCCTCGCCGATGGCTCGACCGGCCCGAACAGGGTGGAACCGCGCTGCCTGCTGATCACAGCCGCTCGTCGTCCGTAGCCCTACCTCACGACGTACATGCGAATGGACACGGACTGCTCGTCGTCGGACCGAGCGAGTCCGACGAACACGGATTCGGCAAGCCAGCGGTGGGCCGGGGCGTCCGTGCGGAATACGGGCGAGGTCCGGTAGTAGATGCCCGCGTGCGAGACCTGGAGCCCGTCGTCGTACTGGTCAGGGCTGTCGGAACCCTCGTGGTAGTAGCCACGATTGACGATGTCGATGACGGCGCCGCCCTCGGCTTCGATCAGGTAGCGCGCGTCGAGCTGGCAGACGCGGCCGCGCATGCTGCTCCAGTCCCCGCCGCCGGGCAGGACCCGTCCACGCAGCAGAGGGCCGTCGACGGTGCCGCCGGTGATCGGGGTGAACTCGGTGGCCTCTCCGTCACCGTGGCCGATGTGCAGAGAAGGTTCGAGCTCGGCCCGGATCTCGAAAGCGAAGGTGAGGACAGGGATGAAGGACATGGGTGGTGACTCCTCTGGGCCGGCTCGGGGTGATACCCGTCAGCTGACTTGTTGGTGAGCGAAAGGCATGGAAAGGCATGGGAGAGGGCTCAGCCGGACGGCGGGGCGGCCGCGTCGGCGTGGTACGTGGTGCGGCGGCGAGGGCGCCATCCTCGCCGGGGGACGGAGTCGACCAGACTGCGCGTGTAGGGCATGCGAGGCTCGGTGAGGACGGCGTCCGTCGGCCCTCGCTCCACGACCCGCCCCTGGTGCATGACCATCACGTCGTCGCAGATGTGGCGCACGATTCCCAGGTCGTGGGTGATGAACAGATAGGAGATGTCCGTCCGTCGCCGGATGTCCCGCAGGAGGGCGATGATCTGCGCCTGGACGGAGACATCGAGCGCGGCGACCGCCTCGTCGAGAATCAGAAGGCGAGGCTGGACGGCCAGTGCGCGGGCGATGGCGACGCGTTGGCGTTGACCGCCGGACAGGGCGCGGGGCAGGGAACGGGCTTGCCCTGCGTCGAGGCCGACCTGGCCGAGGAGTTCGGCCACCCGCCGGTCGAGCGCACCGGCGCGCAGATCCGTGTGGAGGGCGAGGGCCTCGGCGACGCAGTCGCCGACGCGTTGCCGCCGGTCCAGTGAGGAGTAGGGGTCCTGGAAGACCATCTGTACGTTGCGGGCGCGATCGCCGCGTGTGGGGACGGGTCCCGCGTCACCGCCGGGATCGTCTCCGTGCCATCGGACGGTGCCGGAGGTGGGTCGTTCCAGTCCGGCGACCATGCGGGCCGTGGTGGTCTTGCCCGACCCGGACTCGCCGACCACGGCGAGTGACGCTCCCACCGCCAAGGTCAGGGTGACACCGTCGACTGCGGTGAAGTCACCGAAGGACTTGCACAGGTCCACGGCTTCCAGGACGGGTCCTGCGGGGTCAGGCATCGTCCTTGCTCCTGTCTGCAGGACCGTCCGCGGGGGCGAAGGATCGAGGGAAGTGGCAGGCCGCACGCGCGTCTCCCACGAGCCGCATGGCCGGAGCTTCGCTGGTGCAGCGTTCCTGGACCTCAGGACAGCGTGGGGCGAAGGCGCAGCCGGCTCCGGCTTCGAAGGCCGCTTGGGGGTTGCCGGGGATGGCGCGCAGCGGCTCGGTCGCGGCGCCCGCATCGGGCCGGGACGCCAACAGGGCTCGTGTGTAGGGGTGGTGGGCGTCGTACAGGTGCTCGGCGGGCAGTTCCTCGACGGTCGAGCCGGCGTACATCACGGCGATGCGGTCGCAGACGGCGGCGGCCAGCGCGAGGTCGTGGGTGATGAACAGCATGGCGAGGCCGCGCTGCGTACGGGCTTCGTCGATGACGGCCATGACGTCGGCCTGGGTGGTGACGTCGAGTGCGGTGGTGGGCTCGTCGGCGAGCAGCAGTCTGGGTTCCGCGAGCAGCGCCGACGCGATCATGACGCGCTGGAGCAGGCCGCCGGAGAGCTCGGCGGGGCGCTGGCGCAGGCGCCGCGCGGCGTCGGCGATGCCCACCTCCTCCAGAAGGGCGGCGGCCCTGGTGTCCGCCTTGCCTCTGTCCACCTTCTGCAGCGCGACCAGTCCTTCGGTGAGAAAGTCGCCGATGGTACGCAGGGGGTTGATGTGGGCCCGGGGGTCCTGGAAGACCATGGCGACGTCACGGCTGCGCAGAGCGCGCAGCGCGGCCGGGGTCATGGCGGGGACGGAGGCACCGTCGAAACTGATGTCGCCGCTGACCTGGGCGCCTGGAGGCAGGAGGCGCAGCACCGAGCGGGCGGTGAGGGACTTGCCGGAGCCGGACTCCCCCACCAGGCCGACCGCGCTGCCGGCCGGGACGTCGAGGTCCACGCGGTGGATGACGGTGCGGGGTTCGCCCTTCACCTCCAGGGTGACGTGCAGGTTGTCGAATCGGAGCAGGGGGCGGTCGGTCATCGGTCCTCCCCCAGGAGCCGCCTGGACAGGCCGCTGCCCAGGACGTTGCAGGCGACGACGAAGACGACGATCACGAGACCGGCGTACAGCGACTGCTCGGGGCGTCCGGCGAGGATGCCCGGGGCGCCGCCCGCCACCATCAGTCCCCACTCGGCGGTGGGCGGCTGGGTGCCCAGGCCGATGAAGGAGAACGCGGCGACGTCGAGCATCGTGTAGCCGAAGGCGGTGGTCGCCTGGACCAGCACGAGCGGCAGCAGATTGGGGACCAGGTGGCGCAGGCAGATGCGCGGGCCTGACATGCCGAGCATCTCCAGCGCGGAGATGTAGGGCAGGGAGCGTTCGCGCATCGCGGTGCTCCGGACGACGCGGGCGACGTAGGGCAGATAGGCCAGGGACAGCGTCACGACGGCGATGTCGAGTCCGGCCCCGAACACCGCTGCTCCGACCACCGCGAGGACGAGGCCGGGAAAGCCGAAGACGACGTCGAGGAGTCCCGAGATCAGCCGGTCCCACCAGCCGCCGAGCCAGGCGGCGGCCACGGCGAGCCCGGTGCCCACCGCTCCGGCGACGACCGTGATGACGGCCGGGGCCAGCAGGCTCGGCCGTGCGCCGTACAGGATGCGGGAGAGGATGTCCCGCCCGGTGTCGTCGGTGCCGAGCCAGTGGGCGCCCGAGCTGCCCTGTGAGACGGCGAGGGGGTCGACGGCGTTCGGGTCGTACGGCGCGAGAAGGGGGGCGCACACGGCGGCGGCCACGACGAGCACGACGACGGTTCCCGCGGTGAGGTGGACCGCTTCGCCTCGGGCGAGGGTCCGCAGCCGCCCCAGGCCGGTGCGGCCGCGGGGCGCTGACGCGATGTGGTAGGTGCTCATGCCCTCTCCCCCAGCGGGATGCGGTGGTCCAGTGCAGCGGTGACGAGGTCGACCGCGGTGTTGACCACGGCGAAGGCGACCACCGTCACAAGCGCCACGGCCTGGACCACGGCCAGGTCCTGCTTGGCCGCGCTCTGCACGAGGAGCGCCCCTACGCCGTTGATTCCGAAGGCCTGCTCGACGATGGCGCAGCTGGCGATGAGGCCGGCGACGGCGACTCCGGAGACCGAGACGACGGGTCCGGACGCGTTGCGCAGGATGTGCTTACGGATGACGAGGCGCTCGGGAATCCCACGGCCGCGCGCGGTCTGCACGTGCTCCGAGGCGAGTTCCGCGCGGACGGCGGAGCGGGTGACCTGGGCGACGTAGGCGATCCATGAGGCGGCGAGTGCCACGGCGGGCAGGGTGAGGTGTGCGAGCCGGCCGGTGAATCCGGTGCCGGATCCGTAGGCCGGGAACCAGCCCACGCGTACGGACATCCACCAGATCAGCAGGACGGAGGAGACGAACACGGGTACGGCCATGAGGGTGGTGGTGACCACCGTGGTCAGGTGCTCCACCCAGCGGCCGCGCAGGCCTCCGAGGGTGCCGAGGGTGACCCCGCAGCTGACGATCAGCACAGTGGCGTAGGCGATGAGGAAGAGTGTGTTGAGGGCCCGGTCGGCGAGCAGGTGGGTGACGGAGTCCTTGTAGCTGAGGGACTGTCCGGCGTCGCCGTGCGCGATTGCGGCCAGCCAGCGCCAGTAGCTCTGCACGAAGGGTTCGTCCAGGTGGTACTGGTGGTGAATCTCCGCGAGCAGGGCGGGACTTGGCGGCTTGCCTCCGCCGACCAGCAAGGTGGCGGGGTCGCCGGGTGCGAGGAACAGGGCGCCGTAGATGACGACACTCGCGACCAGCAGGGTGACGGCGAGTGTGGTCGCGCGGCGGGCGACGAACCGGAGGATCACGAGGACCCCTTGCCGGTGCCGCCGAGGTAGGCCGCCCACGGCATGTGCAGGTAGGCGAACGACGCCGGCAGGCCGCTGAGGCGCTTGTTCACGAACAGCCGCTCGTAGGGTGAGGCGATGGGAAGGACGGGGTAGTCCTTGACGTACTTCGCCTGTGCCTGGTTGAACAGGGACGCCGTCGCGGCCGGGTCCAGGGTCCCCTGGGCCTTCTTCATCAGGGCGGTGACCTGCTTGTTGTCGTACTCGGACCAGTTGAACAGCGATCCGGGCGTCATCATCTGGGCCGCGTAGGACAGAGGGTCGGGGATCTCGACGTAGCCGAGGACCATGGTCGCGTCCAGGCCCTCGCGCAGGGACGGGTCGTAGAAGAGCCCTGACATCTGGGTCGGCTGGAGCTGCCGGATGGTGATCTTCAGCCCGATCTGCTTCGCGCCCGCTTGCAGGAACGTGAGGATCTGCAGGGACTGTTGGTCGCCCGCGGCCGCTGCCACGGTGAGTGTCCGCTTGGTGGTGTCGGCCTGGGCGACGAGCTTCTTCGCGCGGTTCACGTCGGGAGCGGGGACGGCGGGGAGCGCCTCGTAGGCCTTGTCGTAGGCGGCAGAGGCGGGGCTGTTCTGCCACACCAGTGGGGGTATGAAGGTCTTCAGCTTCTGTGCCGCGCCGTTGTAGACGTTCTTGATCAGTGCGTCGCGGTCCAGGACGAGGGAGAGCGCCTTCGCGATGTGGGCGTCGGCGAGCGGGGAGGCGGGGTGGGTGGCGGTGAGGAAGTTGGTCTGGGCCGAGGGGCCGTAGTAGACGGTTCCGGTGTCGGAGTCGGCGGCGGCTTTCGCGGTGGAGGTGCTGATCTCGTAGCTGCCGTCGATCTGGCCGGAGAGCAGCGCGCTGGTGAGCGTGGAGGTGTCCGTGATGAACCTGAAGTTCAGGGACTTGACCTTCGGCTTCAGTGCGCTGTCCCAGTAGTCGGGGTTGCGTTCGGCGGTGATGGAGTCGCCGGGCTTCCATCGGGTCAGCTCGAACGGGCCGGTGCACATGAGACCGCCCTTGGCGGTTCCGTACGAGGTCTTGGCCTTGTCGAGGTACGCGGCTTCGCTGACCGCGCCGAACCCGTTGACCAGCGCCTTGAGGAACAGCTCGTCAGGAGCTCTGAAGACGACCGTGACCTGGTGGCTTCCGGTGGCTTCGATGGACTTCACGTTGGCCAGGAGCGAGGCGTTGACGCTCTGGGTGGCCCGCTCGCCCTGGCGCTTCAGGCTGGCGACCACGTCCTTGGAGGTCATCGTGTGGCCGTTCCAGAAGCGGACGCCCCGGCGGAGGCCGAGCACCAGGGTCGTGGGGTTCCGCTGCTTCCAGGAGGTGGCCAGTCCCGGTGCCACGGAGTAGTCGGCGTTGAGCCGCAGCAGGGGGTCGCAGAGATTGGCCTCGACCGTGCTGGGCGAGTAGTCGCCGACCTTGGCCGGGTCCAGGGTCGTCGGTTCGCCCATGGGCAGGTTCCAGTCGACCTGGTCCACGGGGCCGGTCGCCTTGGGCGTCGTGGTGGACAGCTGGGGGGCGCGCGGCGCCGTCGGGGCGGTGCCGGAGCCCGACGTACAGGCGGCGGCCGTCAGCAGGACGCACAGGGCGCCGCCGATGCGGGCGGTGGTTCTTGGAGCCGTCATGAGGGAGCTCCTCGCGAGGATGGACGGGGCGTGGAAGGAGATGGAAGGCGTACGAGTGTGAGGCGTGGCCGGTAGGTCAGGAGGCATCCGGCGGTGCGACCGTGACGGTCAGCCGGGACGCGTGGCCGCCGCCGGTGCGCAGCCCTTGCGTGCCGGGTTTGGTGACCACGGCCGTCCAGGGGTTCTCGCCGGTGCCGGTGGTGGGCAGGAACAGCGGGTGGTCGCTGCCGGCCACGATGAGCGCGAGACGGTGTCCGCGGCGCAGCCGGTATCCGGTGTGTCCGAGGTCGATGCCGATCTCGCCGGATGCTGTGGCTGTGGTGACGTGATGCTGTCCGCGGGCGATCAGCCGGGCCTCGCCTTCCGGGTTCAGGTCGAGGAGTTTGGCGAAGACGTCGAAGGCGGGGGCGGTGCCGGTGACCATCAGGTGCAGGCCGATCGGTCCGGCCAGGTCCAGCGGTTCGTCGAGTACCGGGCCGGAGAACGCGAGGACGTCCGGGCGGGCGGCGACGGGCGCGAAGTCGGGGTGGCTGTGCAGAACGGCGAACGAGTCGTCGACCAGGGAGGGCACGGGGCTGTCCGGGTCGTGGATCCAGTGCGCGTCGGCTGCCCGGGCCGTGGGCGCGTCGGCGAGGAGACCGCCGGGCAGGGCGCCGGTCGCGTGGTCCGGTTCGTCGAGCCAGTAGGTGCGAGTGGTGCTGCCGGGCGGCGGCCATGTCGACGCGGTCCGCCATTGCGCGTGGCCGAGTTCCCAGCTCACCTTCGCCAGCGAGCCGGCCGGGCGCACGCCCTTCAGGAAGACGTCGAAGAAGTCGAGGGCCGGGCCGACGTATTCCGGCAGCATCCGGGCGAGGGCGTTCTCGTCGAGGCCGTGGTCGTTCTCGGGTGCGACGGGGGCGTCGGACAGGCGGTAGTTCTCGTGGTCGATGGCTCCGGCCCACAGGTATTGCAGGGCGTTCCAGCCGGGCCGGGAGGCCAGTTCGGCGTAGTCCCGCATGTGGGCGGCGCCGATGTTGTCGAACCAGCCGACGCAGTGGAGCACCGGTACGGGGCGGGCGTCGAAGGGGTGCAGGCCGGGCTGGGTCGGCAGGTCGGCCTGGCGGGGGGCCATGAGGTCGAACCAGGCGGAGCGGGCGCCGATGGCGTCGAAGACCTGCTCGAACTGGTCGAGGAGCGGGCGGGCGCGGCGGTCGACCTCGTACTCGTAGGTGTCGTGGTCGACCCAGTGGTGGGCGAAGTACTCGATGCCCTCCAGCCAGACGGGCGCGGGCTGCTCGTCGGGCCGCCAGATGGTGCTGAAGTCGGCGGCGGTGACCCGCGGCACGATGGCCCGCAATGCCGGGTGTTCCGAGGCTACGGCGGCCCATTGGGTGAAGCCGTAGTAGGAGTCACCGAACATGCCGACCCGGCCGTCGGACCAGGGCTGGTGGACGATCCAGTCGATGGAGTCGTAGCCGTCCTGCGGCTCGCGCAGGAAGGGCAGGGTCCGGCCGCCCGAGCGGAACTTGCCGCGGACGTCCTGGACCACCACGGCGTAGCCGCGGGTGGTGAACAGCCGGGCGATCCGGTCGAAGTACACGTACCGGCTGTTCTTGTCGTACGGGAGGCGGACGAGCACCGCCGGGAACACCGCTTCGGCGTCCCTCTGCTCCGCGGGGTGGTGCGCGGGGAGGTAGACGTCGGTGGCGAGCCGCACGCCGTCGCGCATGCGGACCATGTACTGCCGGGCGTTCTCGGAGAGCGGCGCCGCGCCGACCCTTTCGAACATGAAGGGCATGGTGGCGTCTCCAGCCAGATGAGATACAACAGCGTTGCATAACGCTGTTGCGTGACAAGATGACACCCGTTCGCCATCAGGTCAACACCCCTTAAGGTCGAGGACATGCCGATCGAGGTAGACGAGGTCCAGCGGCTCGACGAGATCGCCGCCGCCACCATCGAGGTCGCCCGCGAGCGCGGGGTCCGGGCCGTGACCATCCGCGCCGTCGCCCAACGGCTCGGCGGATCCACGGCGATGGTCACGAACTACATCCCCAGCCGGTCGGCCCTCATGGCCAACGCGCTGCGCCGGGCGGACAAGGAATGGGGGCACCAGGAGGAGGAGGCGCTCAAGGGCACCGCCGACGACGATCGACTGCCCGCGCTGCTGCGCTGGATGTGCACCACGACAGCCGACGACGAAGTCATGCGCCGGCTGCTGTTCGAAATCATCAGCGAGGGGCCGGCCGCCGGAAAGGAGGTCGAGCAGGTCCGCGACTCGACCGCGCGCGCCCATCGCGAGGGCTTCCGGGAGCTCGCGACCGAGGCGGGCCTCCCGTCCGCCGCGGAGGCGGGCGACATTCTCCACCTGCTGCTGCGCGGGTACTGGCTGTCCACCCTCGAGGACCCGCAGAGCTGGCCCGCCGAACGCGGCACCCACATCGCCCTGACCGTCCTGGAGATGCTCCGCCGGGGCCTACCGGACCTGCCGACGACGACCTGAGACCGCCCCTCGACCCTTGACAAGCCGTGGCACGGACATCAGGGTGAGCGGAAATAAAACGCTGTTTCATCACAGCGTTCGCCGCCCTTGGCGGCTCCTCGGCCCCAGCACCTCTCCATGCCCGTGTCCGTCATGTCTGCGTCCGTGCCGCCGCGGCACCGTCCCGCGCCCCCGGCACCCCATCCCCAGAGGCGATCATGGAAACCCAGAAGCCCGCTGCCCCGCTGTGGCAGCGCTCCGCCGTCGAACTGGCCGCCGCCATCCGCACGGGCGACGTCTCGTCCGTCGAGGTCGTGCGGTCCTGTCTCGGCCGCATCGAAGAGACGAACCCGCGGCTGAACGCCCTCGTCGACCTCCGTCCCGACGAGGCGCTGGCCGACGCACGCCGCGCCGACGCGGCCGTGGCCGCCGGCGAACGGCTCGGCCCCCTGCACGGAGTCCCCGTCTCCACCAAGATCAATACCGATCAGCGGGGTCACGTCACCAGCAATGGCGTCGCGGCTCTCGCCGGACCGCCGGCGAAGGAGGACGCCGCGTGTGTCGCGGCCCTGCGCACGGCCGGTGCCGTCCTGCTCGGCCGCAGCAACTCCCCTGCCTTCTCCTACCGTTGGTTCTCCACGAACGACCTGCACGGGCGCACCCTCAACCCCTGGGACGCCGACCGTACGCCGGGCGGCTCCAGCGGCGGCGCGTCCAGCAGTCTCGCCGCGGGCATGACGCCGCTCGCCCAGGGCAACGACATCGGCGGTTCGATCCGCTACCCGGCCGCCTGCTGCGGCGTGGTCGGTGTCCGCCCCACTGTGGGCCGGGTCTCCGGATGGATGCCGCCCGTGCACATCGAGACCCCGGACGGCCCGGCCCGGCTCGACTTCCCGCTCACCGCCCAAGCCTGCGCCGTCGAGGGCCCGTTGGCACGAACCGTGGCCGATGCCCGGCTGGCGCTCGACGTCATGACCTCACCCGATCTGCGCGACCCCTTCGGCATCCCCGTCGCACCCGGCCGCCCGGCAGGCGGCGCGAAGCCCCGCGTCGGCCTGGTGCGCGACATCGGCACCGTCCGCAACCACTCCGCCGTCGACGCCGCGCTGGACGCCGCCGCCACCCGCCTGTCCGCGGCCGGGTACGAGGTCGAGGAGTTCGAGGCGGCTTCCGTGCTCGCCGAGGCCGCCCGTCTGTGGTCCTTGCTGATCTACGAGGACTTCCGCGCCGTGGTGCCCCTGGTGGAGCAGGTCGGCGACGAGGGCATCCGCACCTCGCTCAGGTACTCCTTCGCCGCCGCCGCCGACGTCTGGGGTGAACGCCCGACCCTGGACGCCTACATCCAGGGCTGGGCCCGGCGCGGCTCACTGATCGGCCGGCTCCAGGAGCTGCTCGGCACCGACCGGGTCCTGCTCACTCCCATCGCCGCCGAACTGCCCTTCGAGCAGGACGCCGACCTCAAGGGAGCCGAGCGCGCATCCGAGATGCTCGCCGCGATGTGGCCCATGGCCGCGGTGCCGATTCTCGGCTTCCCCGCCGTGAGCGTGCCCGCCGTGCACGCGGACGGGCTGCCGGTCGGTGTCCAGCTCATCGCCGGACGGTTCGCCGAGGAGCTGGCCCTGGATGCGGCGCAGGTCGTGGAGGACGGCGCGCCGCGGCTCGCCCCCTCTCTGTGACCGGCCGCCGGCCGCAAAATGTGAACCCGAGAGTCAACGCGCCGCGTTGACCGGGATGGTCTCCAGTACCTCGTCCACAAGGCGCCGGGCCGGGGCGTCGAAGCGGGCCGACAGTGTCCGGAAGACCTGCTCAGCCCGGATGGCGGGCCATTCGGCGGGCAACTGCTCCGCCGGCAGCCGGGGATCCGACCGCACGGACCGCAGCCAGTCGGTGTGCAGGAGCAGTTGTCTCGCAAGGTCGTCCACGGCCTCCGGCAGCGGATCCGGGTGGTCCCACCGGTCCAGGAACACGCGGTAGCGCGCGGCGATCCCCTCCGTGTCGAAGGCCCGCCGCACGAGCTGGCCCGCTTCGGTGGGTTCCGCCGTGCGTCCGCACAGCACGCTGACGCAGTCGTCCAGATCCAGGCCGTCGATCACGGCGCTCACGTCGACGCGCCCCGGCGCGATCCACAGACCGTTGTGGAGCGGGCCGAACCCGGCCCACTCCAGCCGGGAGCGCAACTCGTGGCGACGGCTGCGCCATGCCTCGGGCAGCGAGAAGCCCACCCACGTCCACGAGCCGTCCCACGCGCGGTTGACCGCGCCCTCGCGCCACACACGCTCATGCCCGTCGCGCAGCACGGCGTACGACCGCTCGGTCAGCGCGAAGTACATGCGCCGGCCGCCACGGTGCCGGGCCAGCAGATCGCGTTTGACCATCCGGGCCAGGGTGGAGCGCACCGCGTCCTCGGAGACACCGACGCGCGAGAACACGTCGATGACGCTGCCCGAGTACACCGCGCCGCCGCCCTTGAGGACGTACAGCCCAAGAAAGCTCAGCATCAGCGACTGCGGTCGCGGCGCCGACGTACCGCTCTCCTCGTCCTCCTCGGGCACTGCTTGCGCGCTGGTCACGCCGCTCAGTCTAGACAGCCATCAATGTTCGGCAACTTCTTGACCGCCGCCACAACAGTGCCTAACGTCATGCGGAATCACCACACCCCGAGACAAGGACCCAGCACCATGAATCTGTCCAACCGCGTGGAACTGAGCGGCAAAGTGGCTGTCGTCACCGGCAGCGGGCGCGGGCTCGGACTCGCCTACGTCCGCGCCCTGGCCGCGGCCGGAGCCGCCGTGGTCGTCAACGACGTCGACCCTGGGGCGGTGGACCAGGCGGTGGCCGCGATCACGGAGACCGGCGGCCGCGCGATCGGCGTGACCGCCGCCGTCGGCGAGACGGACACCGCCGAACTCCTGGTCTCCCGGGCGGTGGAGAGCTTCGGCCGACTGGACGTCATGGTCACCAACGCCGGCATCCTCCGCGACCGCGTGCTGTGGAAGATGACCGACGACGACTTCGACGCAGTCATCAAGGTGCATCTGCGCGCCACCTTCACCTGCGCTCGCGCGGCCGCCGTACAGATGCGGGCACAGGGCGAGGGCGGCCGGCTGGTCCTCATCGCCTCACCGGCCGGCCAGCGCGGCAACTTCGGGCAGACCAACTACGCCGCCGCCAAGGCCGGGATCGCGGCCATGTCCCGCACCTGGGCCATGGAACTCGCCAGGTCCGCCATCACCGTCAACGCGGTGGTACCCGTCGCGGCCACCGAGATGACCAAGACCATCCCGGCGTTCGCCCCGGCCATCGAGGCCGCCGAACGCACCGGCTCCCCGCTTCCCGCGTGGATGCGCAAGGACGAAGGGCTGGGCACGGTCGAGGACGTCGCGGGCCTGATCACCTTCCTCGCCTCCGACGTCTCCGGCGACATCACCGGACAGGCCATCGGCATCGGTGGCGACCGCCTCGCCCTGTGGGCGCATCCCACGGAGAAGGCCGTCGCGTTCGCCGACGGCGGCTGGAGCGCCGAGAGCATCGCCGAACGCTGGCACGGCGAGGTCGGCGCGGAGCCCGAGACCTACGGCATCCCCGCCCCCACCGCGCCGGGAGCCTGACATGGCCGACCGCGCGCTCGACATGGACAAGCTGACGGCGATCGACGTGCACACGCACGCCGAAATCTCCAAGGACGGACACGGCTCGCTCAGCCCCGAACTGTTCGGCGCCTCCGAGAAGTACTTCAAGGCGCACGGCCACCGCCGCCCGACCATCGACGAGATGGCCGACCACTACCGCGAACGCCGCATGGCCGCCGTCGTGTTCACGGTCGACGCCGAACACGCCACGGGACACCCGCGCATCTCCAACGAAGAGATCGCCGAGAGCTGCGCCGCCCATGCCGACGCCCTGATCCCGTTCGCCTCCGTCGACCCCCACAAAGGGCGCGCAGGCGTCCGCGAGGCACGCCGTCTGGTCACCGAACACGGCGTGCGCGGTTTCAAGTTCCACCCCAGCATCCAGGCTTTCTCCCCCGACGACCGGCTCGCCTATCCGCTCTACGAGGCCATCGAGGAGCTCGGGGTGCCCGCCCTGTTCCACACGGGCCAGACCGGGATCGGCGCCGGTGTCCCGGGAGGAGGCGGAATCCGGCTGAAGTACTCCAACCCCATGCTGGTCGACGACGTCGCCACCGACTTCCCCCAGCTGCGCATCATCCTGGCTCACCCGTCCTTCCCCTGGCAGGACGAGGCTCTCGCGGTGGCCACGCACAAACCCCATGTCCACATCGACCTGTCGGGCTGGTCGCCGAAGTACTTCCCGCCCCAGCTCGTGCGCTACGCGAACTCGCTGCTCCAGGACAAGGTCCTCTTCGGCTCCGACTACCCCGTGATCACCCCGGACCGCTGGCTCGCGGACTTCGCCGCCCTCGACATCAAGACGGAGGTCCGCCCGAAGATCCTCAAGGAGAACGCGGCCCGCCTGCTCGGCCTCACCAAGGATTGAGAGGTCCACCGTGCGCGACCAAGGCATCGGATCCTGGCCCGCCCGCCGGGCCCGTAAGACACCGGACCGCGTCGCGGTCGTCCACGACGACCGCCAGTGGACCTACCGGGAGCTGCACGCAAGAGTGCTGCGACTCGCCCACGCCCTGCGCGCGCTGGGCATCGGCAGGGGTGACCGCGTCGCCTATCTGGGCCCCAACCATCCGACCTTCCTGGAGACGCTGTTCGCCGCCGGAACGCTCGGTGCGGTCTTCGTCCCTCTCAACACCCGCCTCGCCGCGGCCGAACTCGCCCACCAGCTCGCCGACTCCGGCAGCACCGTCCTGATCCACGCCCGCGAACTGTCCGAAGTCGCCGCCGCGGCCGCCCCGGAACCCACCGTGGCCCGCATCCCACTCACCTCCCCCGTGGACGATGCTCCGGACTACGAGACACTCCTCGCCGCCGAGGACGCCGCGCCCCTCGACGAACCGGTGTCTCCCGACGACCCCTGCATGATCATGTACACCTCGGGGACCACGGGCCGCGCCAAGGGCGCCGTCCTCACCCACGCGAACATCACCTGGAACAGCGTCAACGTCCTGATCGACGTCGATCTGGCCTCGGACGAGGTGACGTTGGTGACCGCGCCGCTCTTCCACACCGCGGGCCTGAACATGACCTGCCTGCCCACCCTCCTCAAGGGCGGCCGCGTCGTCCTCCTGCGCGCCTTCGACCCCGACCGCGTCCTCGAACTCATCGCGGTCCACCGTGTGACGTACATGTTCGCCGTCCCCACCATGTACGACGCCATGTCCGCCCGACCGGCCTGGGCGAGCGCGGACCTCTCCAGTCTGCGCACCCTCAACTGCGGCGGCGCACCCGTCCCCGAACGCACCATCGCCGCCTACCTCGCCCGCGGCCTCGCCTTCGGCCAGGGCTACGGCATGACCGAGGCCTCTCCCGGCATCCTCTACCTCGACCGGGAACAGACCACGGCCAGAGCCGGCTCCGCGGGAGTACCGCACTTCTTCACCGACATCCGCGTCGTCCGGCCCGACGGCGGGGACGCGGACGCCGGAGAGAAGGGCGAGATCCTCGTCACCGGGCCCCACGTGATGACGGGCTACTGGCACCTGCCAGGACCGACGGCGGACGCCTTCACCCCGGACGGCCGGTGGCTGCGCACGGGTGACATCGCCCGGCTGGACGAGGACGGGTACGCCTACATCGTCGACCGGGTGAAGGACATGTTCATCTCCGGCGGTGAGAACGTCTATCCCGCCGAGGTCGAGGACGCGATCCTGGGGCACCCCGCCGTCGCCGAGTGCGCGGTCATCGGCGTCCCGGACGCCACGTGGGGCGAGGCAGGACGTGCCGTCGTCGTCCTGCGACCGGATCACCAGACCGACGAGGCGGAACTCCTCGCACATCTGCGCAGCAGACTCGCCAAGTACAAGATCCCCAAGTCCGTGATCTTCACCCGGCGCCTGCCCCGCACCGCGTCCGGCAAGCTCGTCAAACCGGCCATCCGCACCGCCTACGCGTCCGGCACGGCCGACCCCACCCGAAAGGACCCTCAGCCATGACCCTCAGCGCAAACGGCCTGGACGAACTCAAGGCCCTGACCGGCAAGAACCTCGGACACACCAACTGGCTGGAGATCACCCAGGACCGGGTGAACACCTTCGCCGACGCCACCGGCGACCACCAGTGGATCCACACCGCCCCCGAGAAGGCCAAGAACGGCCCCTTCGGCACCACCATCGCCCACGGCTACCTCACCCTGAGCCTCATCATCCCCCTCTTCAACGAACTCCTCGAGATCACCGGAACAACCATGAGCGTCAACTACGGCCTGGAGAAAGCTCGCTTCCCGAGCCCTGTGCCAGTCGGCGCCAAGATCCGGCTGGGCGCAGTCGTCGACTCCGTGGAGGACGTCAAGGGCAACGGTGTCCAGATGCAGCTGACGTTCACCGTCGAGGTCGACGGCAGCGAGAAACCGGCGTGCGTGGCTCAGGCCGTCTACCGCCACTACGTTTAGCGCTGGGTTCCCGCACGCGCCGACGGGTACGGGGGCGCGGCGAAGGCCGGGATGGTCTTCGAGCCAGGTCCGCGCGGACGAGCTGCGATGACCGGACACGTGCCGGTGCGGAAGTCCGTGGGTTCGTGAGTCGGCTTGTCCGAGGGGCCAGGACGTTCCAGTGTCGAGAACGCCGCGCCGGCTCCGTCCCCGGAGTACCAGTGGCCACGACGGAGGGAATCGCCATGCAGCCGAACGAGATCACCGAGGTCCTGAGCCGACCGGTCAGCCAGGAGCTCCTGGCCCGTGACATGACCCGCCTGGCTTACGTGGCCCAGGACGGCACGCCCCGCAGCATCCCGATCATCTTCGCCTGGAACGGCGCGGAGATCGTCATGAGTACGCCCAAGAACGCCCCGAAACTCAAAGCGCTGCGCCAGAACCCGATGGTCGCCCTGACGATGGACACCGAGGTCCACCCGCCGAAGATCCTGCTCGTCCGGGGCCGGGCCGCACTGGACTACGTCGACGGCATCCCCGACGAGTACCTCCAGACGACCACCAGCTACGAGATGACGCCCGAGCAACGGGTCGAGTGGGAGAAGGAAGTGCGTTCGCTGTACCACGACGGCATGGTCCGCATCGTCGTCACCCCGACCTGGGCCAAGCTGATCGACTTCGAGACGACGCTGCCGAGCGCCGTCGAGGAGCTGATCCGGCGGCGGGAGGAGCGCGAGCGCGCCTGAGCCCGGTATCCGCGCCGTGGATCAGCGGCATCACAACTCGCGATGAGCAGGGGGATTCCGTCGGGGACCGCGTCGCCCGCACAGTGTCGCGTACGTCATCGGCCGGTACGCCGCGACGGCACGCGACCGCGTCCGCCAGGGCACCGGTGTGCCGCAAGGCGCCCGGCATCCGACGCCTGACACCGACACCCGACGTGAGCGGCAACGCTCAACGCTCACCATGCCACCCGCGCGAGAGGACCCCTCCATGTCCGGACCCCGGTCGGAAACACTGCGGCGCACTCTCGGCCTCGCCCCGGCCCACCGCTTCCAGTCCTTCGCCCCGACGGTCGCACGCGTGCTCGGCGGGGTTGTCATGGCGGTCCACGGCATCGACAAACTCAGCGACGGACCGGCCGGGTTCGCAGCGTTCCTGGGCGGCATGGGCGTCCCCGCGCCGACGCTGACGGGCTGGGCCGTGGCCATCGGGGAGACCTTCGGCGGGCTGCTGCTCGTCGTCGGGCTGCTGTCCCGGTGGACGGCGCTGCTGCTGACCGCCCATCTGTGCGTGGCGGGCGCTCTGGTCAACGTGGACACCGGGTTCATGACGCCCCAGCAGGGCTCGGCGAGCGGAGCGGGGCTGGAGTTCCCGCTGATGATGGGGGCGGCGTTCCTCGTCGTCCTGCTGGCAGGGCCCGGGCCGCTCGCGCTCGACCGCGCGCTGGGCATCGAAGCCGTGCCGACGCCCCCGCCCCGCAAGCCCTCGTCCCCCGCCGTGTCGCCGTCAGCGGTCCGCGCCTCCCTCATCAGCGGCGCCATCGGGGGACTCATCGGCGCCGGGATGAGCGCGCTGGCCAACTACCTGGTCGTCGGCGTCCCCGCCGGCGCCGGCGCGAACGCCGCCAACCATGCCGTCTCCGGACTGATCAGCGGGTTCCTCGCCGGTTTCCTCGGACTGCTGACACATCAGCGCAGGCACGCCCGCACCCCGCTCACCGAGAAGGACGGAACCGGCCTGCCCGAGCCCCTGCCCGGCCGGGCCGGAGGCTGAGGGTGGCGAAGAAGGCGTCGATGCCGCCCCGGGCCGTATGCGAGCGGGTTGTCCGCGCTGCTCTGCCAGCAGCAGAAGAGCGGCCGGACCGGGCTCGACGATCACTACAGTCCGGACTCATGACGACGATTACGACGCGCACGGTCGAGTATCCGGCCGACGGTCTGACCATGATCGGGCACCTCGCGCTCCCGGCCGGTGTCGACCGCCGGCCCGCGGTGCTGCTCGGACCGGAGGGCATGGGGCTCAGCGACATCGAGCGCCGCCGGGCCGATGCTCTCGCCGAGTTGGGATATACGGCGCTGGCCTTCGACCTTCACGGCGGGCGCTATTTGAGCGACCCCGAGGAGATGCTGGCCCGTTGCATGCCCCTGCTCGCTGATCCCGACCGGATGCGGAGCATCGGCCATGCGGCGCTCGACGTGTTGCGCGCCGAACCGCGGACCGACCCCGACCGGATCGCCGCCGTCGGATACGGCACCGGGGGCGCCGTCGGGCTGGAACTCGGGCGCGACGGCGTCAACCTGCGCGCGATCGGCACGGTCAACGCAACTACCACGGGCCGACCGGGCGAGGCAGAGCGCATCCGCTGCCCGGTGTGGGCCGGAGTCGGGTCGGAAGACCCGATCATGCCGCCCGCGCGATGGGACGCGTTCACCGCCGAGATGCAGGCCGCGGGCGTCGACTGGCGCCTCACGGTCTACGGCGGCGCCTTGCACGCCTTCCATCACCCGCCGGTCGACCACTCCACGGTCCCTGGCGTCGGCTACCACCCACAGCACGCGCGGCGAGCCTGGCGCGACGTCGTCGACCTGCTCGCCGAGTGCCTGCCGGTGACCGAGGACCGGGGGGCATGATCCCAGCAGACATGCGGGTACCAGGCTTGGGCTTGGGGGGATGTCCAACGTCGGCCAGCCGTTCCAGCAGGTGGCCGAGTGCGGCCTGGCAGCACTATCGCAGCCGCCAGCGCCACGGTCATGCGGCAGTGGACGGCCTGACAGGTGCCACCCGCCCTGACCAGCAGGCCTCGGAGCCTTCCGGAGTAATGCAGATTCGTTTCCTCACTGTCCGTTCGGGTGAAGCACCGGTGCCCGGTGCGCTCACCGGGCAATAAGGCCACGGCATGCTCCCTTCCCGTCTGCAGAAAGACTCCTCGATGCGTTTTCGCTCCGCCTTCACGGCCCTTCTCGGCGCCACCCTGCTCCTCGCCGCGAACCCCGCTTCCGCCTCCGCCGCGACCGGCCAGTTCCGCTACGACTACGTCACCGACGAGGGCTACGACGTCACCGGCTTCCTCACCAACCCGCCCAACGAGCAATGCCTCACCCTCCCCGGCGTCGGCCCGGACAACCCACAGCCCGGCCACTCACCCAAGAACCGCACCGACGCCTGGGCCACCGTCTTCACCGAGCCCGGCTGCCAGGGCGAGTTCTTCAGGCTCCGCCCGCACACCGGAGGGGCCTCGGAGCGGCTGAAGGTACGCTCAGTCGTCTTCGACTGAGCACGCCGCCACGGCTGTTGCCTGCTTGAGTCGGTGCCCGCTGCCGGGCCAGGCGGCTACTGAACGCGGCCGACTGCGCACCGGGTTACGGCCGCCGCACCCGGCCGCACCGCCAGCGGATAAAAGGTGCACGGCGTGCTCCCTTCGCGGCGAGCGAGCGCAGGGTGACCCCGGCGACTCGGGCCGGTGGCCCCGGCCTCCGGCCCGAGTCGCCGCCGCACCGGCCCACGTACACAGCCGTACACAGCCGTGTACAGCCGCAAGGCAAAGCATGCAGACGTCGGCCGACGCGGTGCGGGTGCCGGGGTGCCGTAGTACACCGCAGGAACGCGCGGCAATAGCGGCAGCCCGCGGGCGGCCGAGGCACCGCACCGTAGCCGCCAGCGCCCCGGTGACGGATGACGGGGTGTCCGGTTGCCGCCGCGCATGGTGCCCGCGAGCAGAGGCGCGCAGCCTGAACGGGGAGCAGGACCGCCGAGGGGCCGGGTCCGGGGCCCCTCGGCCGCACGGGCCGACAACTCAACCGCGTGCTGGCCGCCGCGTCTCAGCACGGCACCCATAAGTGTCCTCCCCCAGGTCGGCATATGCCACGGCCCGGGTCGGAAATCCACCTGCAAGGCGGATCCGGCAGGAAGACGATCGTGTCGGTCTTCGAACTCGCTCGCGGGCGCGGCTAGTTACACCTTCCAGCGCCTGATCGCCACGCTGAAGGCCTGGCGGGGCATCGCGACTCGATACGCAGGCCCTAGTCGGGGACTCCTGGCATGCCCCATTGGGCGGCTCTGTCGCCGACCTGGGCTTTGGGGCAGGTATGGCGCCATGTGGTGAGGGCCGGGGGGCGGCCCGGGCGCCCGAAGAGAAGCTGCCGACCGTGCAGCCTCAGGCGGAGTCTTGCCAGGTCGTGGACGTTGTCGTGGATGAGGAGGACGCGGGCTACGTGGTACGGGTCGTGTTCGGTGATCTGTCCGCCGACGCGGCGGAGGACGAGCCTGGAAGGGCCGTCGGTGCCGCCCGGGACGATGCGCGCCTCGACCAGACGCCGTCGGTCCCACATCCAGTACGCGCTCTCCCCCAGTAGGTAGAGGGCACCTGCGTAGAGGACCCATGCGGCGTCCGAGTCCGTCCACAGCGCCAGGCCGAGGAAGCCGAGGCAGCCGGCCGTAATCCCGATGCGCCGGAGCCGCGGAACCATCTGCATGCTCTTGTCGTCCGCGTCCCAGAGCAGGTCATCACTCGAAGCCATGCCGCCATCATGGGCTCTGTCCGCCATCGCGGAAAGCCCAGAGAGCGCCTCCAAGGGCGCGTCGCTGCAAGGGAGTTGGCCTCAGACTGTGCTGCGCGCAGAATGAGTCACCGGGTGAAGGCCGTGCGGCCGTGCTGGTTGACCCTGACGCAGGGGCAACCTCTCAGCATGGCCAGCATGACGACGAGAACCAGCGCGATCGAGGTCGCCGGGCTACGCAAGTCGTACGGCGACCACGAGGTGGTCGCCGGAGTCGACCTGACTGTCCCCACAGGCACCGTCTACGCCCTGCTCGGGCCGAACGGGGCCGGTAAGACCACCACCGTCCGGATCCTGTCCACGTTGCTCCCCGCGGACGCCGGTGAGGCTCGGGTGGCCGGCTACGACATGCGCCGCAGGGCAGACCAGGTACGTGCGTCGATCGGAGTGACCGGCCAGTTCTCCGCCGTGGACGAGTTACTGACCGGGCGGGAGAATCTGCGGCTGATGGCCGACCTCGGTCACCTCGACCGGCGCCAGGCGGAGAGCGTGGTGGAGCAGCTGCTGGAGCGGTTCCGCCTGGCTGGTGCCGCCGACCGGCGCGCGGTGACGTACTCCGGCGGAATGAAGCGGCGGCTGGATTTGGCGATGACCCTGGTTGCCGGGCCACGGCTGATCTTCCTCGACGAGCCGACCACCGGCCTCGACCCGCGCAGCCGCCGTGACCTGTGGGGGATCGTGCGGGAACTGGTGACCGACGGGGTCACTGTCTTCCTCACCACCCAGTATCTGGAGGAGGCCGATCAACTCGCCGACCGGATCGGTGTGCTCGACGGAGGCCGACTGGTCGCCGAGGGGACCGCGGCCGAGCTGAAGCGGCTGGTCCCCGGCGGTCGTGTCGAACTCCAGGCCGCCGACAGCCAACGGCTGGCCGAATTGGCGCGCCGGTTTCCCGGGGCGACCCCGAACGCAGCGGCGCTGACCCTGACCCTGCCGCACGACGGCAGCCTCACCACGCTGCGGCGGCTGTTGGCCGGGATCGACGACGACACGGTCACCGGACTCGCTGTGCACACCGCGGACCTGGACGACGTGTTCCTGGCTCTGACCGACCGCTCCACCGTCGACGAGTCTTTTGAGGAGGTGCCGGTATGAGTAGTGCGACGTACGCCGTCCGAGATTCGGCGACCATGCTGCGCCGCAACCTGAAGCACATGGCCCGCTACCCGTCGCAGACGCTGATGCTGATCGGGCTGCCGCTGCTGTTCCTGCTGCTGTTCGTCTACGTCTTCGGCGGCACCATGGGCGTCGGTCTTCCCGGCGCCCCGGCGGCAGACCGCGGTGACTACCTGACGTTCATCACTCCCGGGATCCTCGTGATGGCGGTGGCGAGCGTGTCCATCAGCACGGCGGTCTCGGTCGCAGCCGACATGACCGGCGGGATCATCGACCGGTTCCGCACCATGCCGATCGCCAGGGTCTCGGTGCTCACCGGCCATGTGCTGGGCGCGATGGTCCTGACCGCGCTGGCCCTCGCCACGGTCTTCGGGGTGGCGTTCCTGCTGGGTTCGCAGACCGCGGCCTCGGGGGCGCAGTGGTTGGGCCTGATCGGGCTGCTCGCTCTGCTGTCGTTCGCGATGACCTGGTTCACCGTGGCGCTGGGGCTGGCCAGCCCGACCCCGGAAGCCGCGAGCAACTGGCCCATGATCTTCATCATGCTGCCGTCAGCGGGTTCGTGCCGGTGGAGTCGATGCCGACCGGGCTGCGGTGGTTCGCCGAGTACCAGCCGTTCACGCCGGTCATGAACGCTTTCCGCGGTCTGCTGGCCGGATCGCCTGATTCTTCGGACGTGCTCCGGGCCATCGGCTGGTGCGTGGCGATCGGGCTGGTCGGCTACCTCTGGTCGCGGCATCTCTACCGGACCCGGGCCTCGAACTAGGAGACTGGACTGATGCTGACTATCGGCGAGCTGGCGTCGTATGCCGGAGTGACGGTGCGCGCGGTGCGGCACTATCACGCCAAGGGGCTGCTGCCGGAGCCGGATCGGGACCACTCGGGCTATCGGAGGTACGGCGCCGACTCAGTGGTCGAGTTGGTCAGGATCCGGTCCCTCGCCGAGGCCGGGGTCCCTCTGGCGCGCGTGCGGGAGTTGCTGCGGGCGGACCAGGAGGAGTTCGCCGCGGCGGTCGCGGATATCGATGAGCGGCTGCGGGCGGAGATCCGGGAGCGGCAGCGACACCGCGAGCGGATCGCCCGCCTCGCCGCCGGGGAGAGCCTGGTACTGCCCCAGGAGGTGGTCGAGTACCTCGACAGGCTGCGAGCGCTCGGGGTCGACGAACGGGTTGTCCAGGTCGAGCGCGACGGCTGGATCCCGCTGGCCACGCGCTCACCCGAGCGCGTCCCGGAGTGGATGGCACGCAAGCGGGAGCAGATCGCCGACCCGCGGTTCATCGACTTCTATCTCACCCTGAGCGAAGCTCTCGAGCGCACCGCCGACGACTCACGGCTGGAAGAACTGGCCGACAAGTTGGCGGCATACGTTACGCAGGTAGCCGACGAGCAGGGCGAGTTCTACGTCGATGACACCGGCCTCGAGCCGCCGTTCGCGGAGCTGCTGGACACGCATGTGTTCGACACCTTGCCGCCGGCCCGTCGGCTGATCGAGCTGCTGACGAAGCGAGGCTGGACCGGCTGGACCAAGCTGGAGCGCGTGAACCCAACACGGGGTGCGACCGGAACCCGTAGCTCAGTGGGCTGAACGGGTAGGGCGGCGCGGGGCCGCGACCGGTCCCCCGTTCCGGTCGCGGCCCCGTGGGGAGAAGTGTCCAGGTCGGTCACGAGCCGCAGCAACGACGCCGCCGCGGAAGTGAGTGTCTGCGCCCTCACTGACGAGGACGGGCTGTTACCTCATTCGCGGCGACAGGTGCTACCAGACTCTGATCTTCGTGATCTTGTGGATGGGCGCGCCGGTGACCTTCCCATAACTCCATTTCTCGACGGTCTCGCTGGTCGCGGCCGCGCCCAGTCTCGGCACGTAGTCCAACGTGACCTTGTTGTTGCCGGTCCAGATCCGGTCCACGCCGTAGATCGCCACGCTTTGCACGCCCGCGTTGGCGAAGCAGAGGGAGCCGCCCGCATTGTGAATCGTCAGGTAACCCGATTCAGTACAACCGACGCGGTTGAGAGCGGATGCTGACGACGCAGGCAGCACGACGGCTGTGGCGCCGGCCGCCAGGACTACTGCGAGACGTGTGATGAAGCGCTTCATCGGTGAGTGGTTCCTTTCTTGGTGGTGGGGTGCTGCCGAGGGCGTTATTTGGCGAGGAAGGCCAGGAGTGCCTGGGTGACTTCCTGGCCGTGGGTCCACAGCAGGCCGTGGGGGGCGCCCTCGATGACGACGTAGTCGGCCTGAGGGAGTTCCTGGTGGAAGCGGTTGCCGGTGGCCTCGATGGGCAGGATGCGGTCGCTGGTGCCGTGCAGGATCAGCGCCGGGACGTCGATCTTGGGAAGGTCGGCACGGAAGTCGGTGGACCAGGTCGCCACGCAAGCCAGGGAGGCGTGCGAGGAGGCTCCGGCGGCGACGTTCCAGCTGTTGCGGACGGCTTCCTCGCTGATGCGGGTGCCGAGGTTCTCGTCGAGGTTGTAGAAGTCCTCGTAGAACGCGGTGAAGTAGGCGTAGCGGTCGGCGGTGACGGCCCCTTCGATGTCCTTGAATATCGTGCCGTCGACGCCGCCGGGGTTGTCGTCGGTCTTCAGCAGGAAGGGCTCGAGGGAGGCCAGGAAGGCGGCCTTGGCTATGCGGGCGGAGCCGTAGGCACCCAGGTAGCGGCCGACCTCGCCGGTGCCCATGGAGAAGCCGACCAGGACCACGTCGTTGAGGTCGAGGGTCTCCAGGAGCGTGTGCAGATCGGCGGCGAAGGTGTCGTAGTCGTAGCCGGTGGTGGGCCGGCTGGAGCGGCCGAAACCGCGCCGGTCGTACGTGATGACGCGGTAGCCGGCCGACAGCAGGGCGGCGGACTGCTTCTCCCAGGAGTGGCCGTCGAGCGGGTAGCCGTGGATCAGCACGACCGGCTGTCCGGTGCCATGGTCCTCGTAGTACAGCTCGATGCTGGTCGAGTTCTCCTGGCCGACGGTGATGAACGCCATGGTGGTTACTGCCTTTCGCTGAGGTTCGCGTCTGGTGGTCCGGTGCCCGGGCGGGCGTGACAGTGGGGCGTGTGAGGAGGGTGGCTCAGGGGCTGTCGGTCAGCGGACCGTGCGGGCCGCCTGCTGCACGATGCGGGCGACGGCGTCGGGGTGGGACACGGACACCGCGTGTGACGCGTCGATGGTCGTGGTGCGGGCCTTGGCACGGGCCGACATGTAGCGCTGGGCGGCCACGGGGATGTTGAGGTCGCGGGTGGTGATCAGCGACCAGGCGGGGATCGTCTTCCAGGCGGCGGCCGTCGACTCCTCCTCCAGCGCGGCGGCGGCGACCGGTCGCTGCCCTGCCGCCATCAGCCTGGCTTCGGCCTCGGGCACGTCGGCGGCGAACTGGGCGCGGAACTTCTCCGGCTTGATGTACACGTCCGCGCCCTGACCACCGTCGGGCAGGGTGTAGTCGACGGACTCGATCGCCTGGCCGAGGGTGCTGCCGGGGAACTTGTTCGTCAGCCCGAGTGAGCTCTCGCCCGTGTCGGGCAGGAACGCGGCGATGTAGACCAGCGCCTTCACCTTGTCCTCCAGGCCCACGGCGGCCTGGCTGATGACGGTGCCGCCGTAGGAGTGGCCGACCAGGACGACGGGCCCGTCGATGTGCTGGACGACACTGCGCAGGTAAGCGGCGTCGGTCGCCGGACCGCGCAGCGGATTGGCGGCGGACACGACGGGGTAGCCCGCCCGATGCAGCCGAGTGACGACACCGTCCCAGCTCGCGGCGTCGGCGAACGCCCCGTGCTCCAGCACGATCGTCGGACGTGTCGTGGGGCGGGGGGCCGCTTCGGCGGTGCCCAGCAGGGTGACGGCGGCCAGGGACAGTCCTGCGGCCGCTGTGACACCGAGCAGGGCGGATCTGCGGCTCGGACGGGCCGGACGGGCCGGACGGGTGATGTGCATGCGGGTATCCAATTCCTTGACGCGCGGCCCTCGTCGGACCGTACTGGTGAAGTCGTCAGGTGCGTTCGGGAGCCGAAGCACCGCGCATCCTGCGGACGACTGAAGGGAGCGGACGACTGAAGAGGGCGGACGACTGAAGGGGGGTGCGCTCCGTCTGCGCCGTGCGACCGGCGCGTACAGGGGCATCGAGGGATGACGCGCCGCAGGGGATACGAGAGCGTCTGCCAGGCGGCGGCTCTGCTCCGTCCCGGAGCACCATCCGTCCCCGGCTGCCGAGGGCGAGCGTCATGCGCCACGAGTCATGTGCCATGAGTCATGACTCATGCGCCCTACGCACTGTCCTACGAGCGAAGGACAGGATCGGTTCACCCCGAGAACGGGTTGTTCATGTGCGGGCGTCGAGCATGACCGTGAGATTCCCGGGCGGCCCCGGGGCGGACCGGGCGGCGCTCAGTCGGTGGAGCCCAGGACCTCGTAGACATGCCTGACGTAGCTGTGGGTGCGCTCCGAGCCGAGGATGCCGTCGCCCAGCCGGTTCATCGTGTACGAGAAGGTGACGCGTCGATCGAGGTCCATCATGACGATCGAACCGCCACGGCCGACCCAGAAACATATCTTCCCGGTGGGCATGTGCGGCATCGTCCTCGCATCGGCGAGTGCGAAGCCGAGGCCCCAGCGCACGGGGACACCCAGGAACAGATCTACCCCGTCCGCTTGTACGTCGAGGGCCTTTTCGACCGTTTCCGCGGAGAGGAGCCGGAGACCGTTCACCTGGCCGCGCCGTGAGATCACGGAGAGGGCCCGGGCCATGCCTCGCGCGTTGCCGTGCCCGTTGACCGCCCCGAGCTCGGCATGGCGCCACTGCGGGGTGTCGACGTGCTCGTCCCGGGCGGGGCTTCCGAGCAGCGTCTTGGTGAAGATGGCGTCGGGGTCGAGGTCGGCGGGTATTCCCGAGAGCGGCGAGGGGGCCACCAGCTCGGCGATACGCGGCCAGTCGGCCTGCCGCGCACCGATCTGGACGTCGGCACGTGACGGCTTGGCGATCTCGGTGTCGACGAACTCGGCCAGAGTACGGCCGCTGACCCGCCGGACCAGCTCACCCACCAACTGTCCCTGGGTCTGGACGTGGTAGCCCGAGGCACTGCCCGGCTCCCACCAGGGCGCCTGCCCGGCCAGCCGGGCGCTCGCGGTAGGCCAGTCGTACAGCTCGTCCATGGTGAAAGGCTGCTGCCAGCCGGAGAGCCCCGAGGTGTGTGCCAGGACATGCCGCACCTCGATGTTCTGCTTGCCCTGAGCGGCGAATTCGGGCCAGTAGTGCGCGACCGGGCGAGAGAGGTCCAGCATCCCCCGATCGACCAGGATGAGGGCCGCCAGGCTGCTGAGCGTCTTGGTCGTCGACCACAGGCTGACCACCGTGTCCCGGTGCCAGGGGGCGGTGCGCGCTTCGTCCGTATGCCCACCCCACAGATCTACCTCCATGACTCCGTCGACATCCACGGCGATCGACGCCCCCAGTTCCTCGCCGGACTCCAGGTGCGCTGCCAGTGCCGCCCGCACCGGTTCGAACCGGGCGGTGCTCGTTCCTTCGACGACCATGTCTCTTCCTCGTTCCTGCGTTTCTGACGACGACCGTTCGCTCCCTCAACGGAACGAAGGTCACGCTGGTTCACCCGTCCTCGAAGACGGAGACATCCGGGCGGCAGAGGTAGGAGGCGGCCTGGCTGCACTGGTGCTCCCGGCGTCCCGGCGTCTCCCAGCGCCGGCGACGGCAAAAGGACGGGCACAGCGATCCCGCCCCGTGCCGCGGCCGTCGGCCTCGTCATACTGCTAATCTCCTGTCCGATATGTGGGAAGTGGGCAACGGGGCCCCCTCGGCGGCGAACATGCCACCGCGTCGAGAGCCGCGCGAATGCCCGGCTCACCGGCGTCCCTTCTGGCACCGCGGACGTGGATCACCTACCTGTCCGCTTGCCATGGTCATGTGCGTGCCCCCGGTGGCGGCGCCATCGAGCAGGATTCCGGGTGGGTGCGTTGACAGCTCTGACACAGGGTCTCGACTTCGGCCTGCTGGGTCCGCTGGTGGTACGGCGGGCGGGCGCGGTACTCGATCCGGGCCGGCGCAGGCAGCGGCTGCTGCTGATCTGCCTGCTGCTCGCCGACGGCCGGGCGGTCCCACCGCAGACGTTGACCGACGAACTGTGGCCGCAGCAGCCGGGGCAGAACCCGGGCGGAGCGACGGCCTCGCTGCACGCTCACGTCAGTAAGGTGCGCGCGGTCCTGGAACCCCAGCACCTGCGCCGGCAGGGCGCCTTCGAGGTGCTGGTCACCGAGCCCCTTGGCTACGCCCTGCGCGTACCGCCCGAGAGCCGTGACACCGTACGCTTCGAGCAGGCCCTGGCCCAGGCCCACAGGTTCATGGACCTGGGCCGGCCCGAACGGGCCGTGGAAGAGGCGGGTAAGGCCCTGGGGATGTGGCGCGGCAGCGCGTTCGCCGACGCCGCGCACCACCTGTTCGCCGTTCATGAGACCGCACGCCTGGAAGAACTGCGGCAGACCACCCGCGAGATCCGCACCACCGCCCTGCTCCTGCAAGGCCGGATCACCGAAGCCCTGAACGCGGCGCAGGCAATGACCACAGAGCACCCTCTACGGGAAACCGGCTGGGCTCTGCTGCTGCGTGCCCTGTACCTCGCGGGCCGGCACCCCGAAGCGCTGCAGCGTTACACCGACCTGCGCCGGCACCTCGCCGACGAGCTCGGCCTCGAACCCGGCCCCTCCCTGCGCGCCCTGCACCACGGCATCCTCCACCACGACCTGCCGCCCCTTCACACGGGCGCCATGCCGGACGGGTTCGGCGCCGCGCCCGTCCCCGGCGTCGGTACCGGGCACGGCCGTGGCCCGGCCGCACCGGCCAGGTCCGCAGGACCGGACGAGGACGCGGACGCGGACGCGGACGCGGACGAAGCGGCAACGGACGAAGCGGCAGCGGCCGAAGCGGCAGCGGCCGATCGGTCCGCTGCGCGTCGCGCCCCGGCAGCCGCCGCCGAGGAAGCCACGTCGCCGCCTCTGGCGCGTCCGGCCCAACTGCCGCGCACGCTTCCCGTGTACGTGGGGCGGGCGGCCGAGGGCGCGTGGCTGTCGGCCGCGAGCGGTGCACCGGACGGTTCCGACCCTGACGCTGCCCCTGTCTTCGTCGTCAGCGGTGCTCCCGGTGTCGGAAAGACCACCTTCGTCGTCCACCACTCCCACCGCATCGCCCCCTCTTTCCCCGACGGGCAGCTCTTCGTCGACCTGTGCGGATTCCACCCTCACGCCCCCGCAGTCGAACCCGGCAACGCCCTGCACGGCTTCCTCACCGCCCTCGGCGTTCCCGCCCAGCGCATCCCCGAGGACACCCCCGGCCGCAGCACCCTTTTCCGCACTTTCCTCGCCGACCGGCAGATGCTGCTCGTCCTGGACAACGCCCGCGACGAGCAGCAGGTGCGCCCCCTGCTCCCCGGAGGAGCGGGCTGCCTCACCCTCATCACCAGCCGTAACCAGCTGCCCGGTCTGATCACCACTGACGGTGCCAGACCCCTCACCCTGCCGCTGCCCTCGCGGACGGAAGCGCGCCAAGCCCTCGAACGACGCCTGGGAAGCGAACGACTGGCTGACGAGCCCGCCGCCGCAGCCGACATCGTCCGCCTGTGCGGGCGGCTTCCCCTGGCGCTGGCCGTGGTCGCCGCCCGCGCCGAACTCGACCCCTCCTTCCCCCTGCACGCCATAGCCGACGACCTGCGAGACGCGCACGGCGGCCTCGAAGCGTTCACCGGCTTCGACAGCACCACGGACGTACGCGCCGTCTTCTCCTGGTCCTACCGGTCCCTGGACGAGCCCACCGCCCGGCTCTTCCGCTTGCTGGCCCTCCACCCCGGCCCGCACATCACCGCACCCGCGGCCGCCGGCCTCGCCGGCCTCTCCCTCCCCCGGACCCGCCGCGCACTGGCCGCCCTGGTCGGTTCCTGCCTGGTGGAGCAGCCGCTGCCCGGCCGCTACAGCCTGCACGACCTTCTGCGCGGCTACGCCAGCGAGCTCACCCACACCCACGACAGCACCCGGGAACGCCACGACGCCACGCTCCGCTCCCTGGATCACTACCTGTTCACCGCCTACGAGGCCAACCAGCTCCTGAAACAGGACACCTCGTCCGACCTCGACCTCGGCACACCCGCCCCAGGGGTCACTCCGGAGAGACTCACCACCATCCAGCAGGCGACCCGATGGCTCACCGCCGAGCACCAGGTGCTGACCGGTCTGCTCCACACCGCCGTCAGCCGGCAGCTGGACCACCACACCACCGGACTGTCCTGGTCACTCAAGGAGTACCTCCACCGCCAGGAGTTCTGGCCCGAAGCCATCACCGCGCTGACCCCCGCCCTCGAAGTGGCCCGACGCCAGAACAACCGCCTCGAGGAAGGCCGTTGCCTACGCCACCTCGGCCACATCCACGGCTACCTCGGCCACCAGGAGCAGGCGCTTCAGCACCTGCGACGCGCGACCACGATCTTCGAGGAACTCGACGCGACCGGCGAGCAGGCCCGAACCCACTACGTCACGGCGTGCGCGCTGTTCCTGTTCGGCCAGGTCCAGGAGGCCGTGGCCTTCTCCGAGCGGGGACTGGAACTGTCCCGGGAGACCGGTGAGGAGTTGTGGCTGGCCGAGTGCCTCATCGAGCTCGCCTGGTTCCACTCCAACCTGGGTCATCTCGAAAAGAGCCTGTCGTACAGCGAGGAGGGCATCGCCCTGTTCCAGCGCCTGGACGCGCCCTGGCAGCTCGCCCAGGCCTGGGACATTCTGGGCTACAACCTTCGCATGCTCGGCCGTTACGACGAGTCGGTGGCCACCTACCAGCGGGCGTCGCGGGCGTTCGAGGAACTGGGGGACCACCGCAACGCCATCGGCACACTGATGCGACTCGGCGACACGCGGCTGGCCCTGGGCGACCGAGAAGGGGCGCGAGCGGACTGGGCCCGCGCTCTCGACCGCGCCGACGAGCGAGCCATGCCCCACAGCGCTCAGCAGATCCGCGACCGGCTCACCGCGCTGGACGACACGGACGCGGACCCCACGCCCACCGTGCCGGAAAGGGCGGAGGGAAGCCACCGGCTCCCGACGCCGAGGAGTGGTGACCTTGCACGTCAGGACTGCGTGCGGGACGGTTCGGCGGATGGTCACTCGTCCGCCGTCTGCTGAACCCCAGCGGGCGTACGAGGTTCTCCTGCGGTCCGGACGGTTCAGGCCGCTCCGCCGGAGCGCCATGCTTCGCGCCTGCCAGGGCCGCCGCGCATCACGCGACGCCGGCCTCCGGCCGACCCTTGTCGCTCTCGCCGGCAGACACGACAAGGGAACGACAAGGAGTGGCCAAGGGCTTCGTTCGAGTGTTGAGCCAGTCGCCCGCACTTGCGGTCGAGCAGGCCACAGAGCACTTGAACAGGAGTGGGCACTACCCATGAACGGGACCATGAAGGCGGGCACCGCCCTCCTCGCTCCGGCTCGGGCGCACGCCCGGCCCGTCGCAGCGGAGACTGACCGCGACGCCTTTGTCCGTGACATCTACGAGCAGTACGGGCCTGCGCTCGTTCGGTACGCCACGCGACTGCTGAACGGCGACTGGCACAAGGCCGAGGACATCTTCCAGGAGACCGCGGCCCGCGCCTGGAAGCACGCCGATTTCCTGGCCACCCGCGGCGAACATCTCCGGCCGTGGCTGTTCACCGTGGCGAGGAATCTCGTCATCGACCACCATCGAGTGCGACAGGTCAAGCTGCTCAACCTCATGCCGATCGAAGACGTGGACACTTCCTGGGACAGCACGGAATCGACGATCACCTCCCACGTGGTGCTGCAGGCCCTGCGGGAACTGAACGAGCAGCAGCGAACCGTCATACGCCTCATGTACTACCTGGAATGCAGCGTCGCCCAAACGGCCACGCACCTGGGTATCCCGCCCGGTACGGTCAAGAGCCGCGCCTTCTACGCCGTGCGGGCGCTGCGCAAGGAACTGCGGAAACAGGGTGTTGCACAGTAGGTGCGGTGCGTGGGTGCGGTAGTAGGAGGCGCGGCGTGGTCGGCGATCTCGCGGGCGGGAAGGGTCTCGGTCGCTTCGGCCTCCTGTCAGACGGCCTCGGAGGGGCCATCGACGGCGAACTTGACGGCGTCGTGGTAGCCGACGGTCGGCAAGGAGCGCAGGCCGCCGATGGAAAAGAGATCGACGGGGGCGCTGTTGGAGGGGCACTCATCCAGGGCAGCACCACCCGGGTCACCCCGACAGGCCGAAGACGTTGATGTCGAACAGACGGCGAGTCTCTGCCACCGGTGCTCCACGCCACCCCGGTGCAGTAGCCGACGCCGCCTGATTGACCAGCAATGGCAACCAAAGCCTAAGGCCGCGTAGTTGACGTTTCCGCAGGTCACGCAAGCCACGCCTGATTGTCAGGGGCTCGGCGGGACGTCGCCCTGTCCACTGGAGCGGACGTCGATGACGGCTTTGCCCGGCACGCGGCGTCCTGCCAGTTCAGCGGCTGCCCGCTGCACCTGCGTCCAGTCGGTGCGCAGGGCGACTTGCGGGTCCAGTTCGCCGTTGGCGGTGAGTGCGGCGAGCCAGGTGAGGTCGGCACCCAGCCCGGCGGAATCGTCCAGCAGGTAGAAGGTGGCGATCTGGCGGTTGTGGCGGCGGCCGTTGCCGAAGAGGGCTCCGTAGGGGAACTGCTCGCCGTCGCCGGAGATGTGGCCTGCGGCGACCAGTACGCCGTTGTCGGTCAGGGCGCCGTGTGCGGCGACCATGTGGGCGCCGCCGACCAGTTCGACCACTCCGTTCACCGGTTCGAGGTGCTCAAGGGCGGCCAGGTCGGTGACGATCTCGTGAGCGCCGAGTGCGCGCAGTGCGTCGCCCTTCGCCGGGTCGCTGGTCACCGCGGTGACATGTGCGCCGCCTCGGGCCGCGAGCTGCAGGGTGAAGCGGCCCACGCCGCCGCCCGCCCCGGTCACCAGCACTCGCCGTCCAAGGATCGGGCCGATGCGGTGCAGGGCACGCAACGCCGTGCCCGCCGCGACCGGCAGTGTGCTGATCGGGCCGAGGTCGGCCCCCTCGGGCACGGTGCCGATCAAATCGGTGTCCACGGCGCGCAGTTCGGCCCAGGCTCCGTCCGCCCCCACCGTGACGACGGGGGTGCCGACCGCGGGACCGGAACCGTCTGCGGCCGGCCGGACCACCACGCCCGCGGCGTCCCAGCCGGGCACCGTGCCTGCGTCGCCCTCGGGAACCACGTGATGGACCTCGCCGGCGTTGAGGGAGAACGCGTGGACCCGGATCAGGGCCTGGTGAGCGGTGGGTTCGGGGTCGGCGACCACGGTGAGCGCGAGGTGTCCGGGTGCAGTGTGATCGATCGTCAGGGCTCTCATGACGATCGATAGTGCCACTGAGAGGCATAAGCCTTCAAGAGGCAACAGTCACTGGTAGGCTTCACCCATGCAGAAGGACCTGAAGGAACTGCCGCTGCGCGAGCGGAAAAAGCTCCGGACCCGGCAGGCTCTGGTCAACACGGCCCTCGAGCTGTTCACCGCACGCGGCTTCACCGCGGTGACCCTGGACGAGATCGTTGACGCGGTCGAGATCTCCAAGCGCACCTTCTTCCGCACGTTCACCTCGAAGGAAGACGTGGCCCTGGCCCCGGAGAAAGAACTGTGGGCCGCCTACAGCGCATACATCGAAAGCCGGCCCCTGCCCAGCGAACGCCTGTTCAGTGCCTACAAGGACGCGCTGTTCGCGGCGCTGGAGCAGATGGCGGACGGCTGGGAGCAGCTCTTCCTGGCCAGCCGCAGCCTGGCCGACCGAACCCCCGCGCTGACCGCACACAGCCTGCGCCACTGCTCAGAGGTCTCCGCCAACGTCGTTGAGATCGTGGCGGACCGGCTGGCCGGGCAGCGTCCCGGCCACACCGAACTGCGCCTGCTGCTCGACCTCATGCTGGCCGCCTGGCACTGCGCACTGGAAACGTGGACCTCGTCCAAACCCACAGAGCAGGACCGCGCAGCACTCATCCAGCACGTACACGAAGCCTTCGCGGTCATCCCCGCGGTCGCGGCAGCGGCAGCACAGGACAGCTGAGCGGACAGGACCATGACCCCGCCGGGCCTGTGACGATCATGCGGACTGCGAAGCGCCACCAGGGCGAGTGTCAGCAGTCGATTCGCTGTCCCTGCCACTGCCGCGCCGCATCGCGTGGAACCTACCGCTGCTCACCTGTTCAAGAGCACGACGATGCTCATCACCGCACCGGCCAGGGCGACGCCGGCGTGCAGCGCAGTCCACAGGGCGTACAGCCGCAGTCGGCACCACAGGCGGTGCCGACTGCGGTGATCGGCACGGGCTGCCTGCCGGTCCGCCTCCAGGGCCATGTGGGGAAATGCCGTGTCGAGTCGATACCGGATGGCTGCTGCCTGGGCCAGGTGCAGGTCGCATCGCTCCCGGTATTTCAGGCTGACGGCAGCTCCATAGAGTCCGAGAGCTGTCATGCCGACCGTCACGCCCAGGACCAGATGATCACTGATGCCTTGATGAAAGACGAGCCCGACGGCGACTGACGCCACGACCAGAATCGTGTTCGTGAGGGTGGCGCGCTGCGTTTCCAGTTGTCGGATCTGGTCCCGCTGGTCCTGCCAGAACTGAAGCAGGATGTCGTGCTCGTCCGCCATCTTCGTTCCCTCCCCTGTCACCCGCCGGTTCGCACGGCTGCCCGGCAGGGCTGTTGCAGGTGGCCAGACTGCCTGCCCGCCCTCTGAGGGGACGCTTCCTGCGACCCCGACGTCAATTGCGGCGCCTGCGCCTGTCAGCCGAAACCGGTCCGCACGGTCTTGGGATCTTCGCCGACGACGGCGTCGACGGGTGCCGTATGCCGGATCCGGTCAGAGCATTTTCCGGCTGTCTCAGCTGTCTCAGCTGTCTCAGCCATCTTCACGAGAGGATCGACAGTCACGCCGCGACGCGACCAGACCAACCAGACCCAGTGGACCAGAGCGCGCGCCCGCTCAGACCTCCACAACCACTGTGTGACGGTTTCGGTCCTCAGCCTCAGATCGCCGGTTCGAACAGGGTCGGTGGCACCGGGGGCGTGGCGAGGAGGGCGGCGATCCTCGGAATCTGGTCCGCCACGCTCGCGCTGTGTTTCCTGAATGCCTCGATCGAAGCGAACTCCTGGGTGACCAGCAGCGGTCCGTCGGCGTCGCCGCGCGCGCGGTGCACCGAGTAGTGCAGGCAGCCCGGTTCGGCGCGGATCTGCGGAGCGAGTTCGGCCAGCACCTCAAGGAGGTCCTCGCGCCGTCCGCTCTTGGGCTCCATCGTGGACGTGGCAACGACCGGGCCGGTACTGATCGGCTGGTCGCCCTGGAGCACGGCCAGCGCTTCGTCCGCCTCGGCCTGAGTGCGCAGCCGGATCTCGAGGCCGCCCTCGGCCACTGCGGCCGAGGCCGCGACGGCGACCGCACCAACCTGGTCGGCGCTGACCCAGTCCGGATCGCCGGAGTCGACCAGGCGGGTCCTGACCGGCCCGAGCACCAGGGCGAAGACCCGTTGCTGTCCTGCCACCTCGGCCTCGACCACCTGTCGCATCATCAGCAGGGCGGCCTGCTCCATGCTGACCAGGCCGCTGCCGGGAACCGGCGTGAGAGCGGACGCCCCGACGATCAACGTGTAGGCGCCGCGGGCGTTGAGCCTGGGCAGGAAGGCGCGCAGGACGGCCATGTGCGCAGTCGCGAGCCCGACGAAGGCGTTCTGCCAGTCGCTCTCGTCGATCTCCCAGAGCCGCTTGCCGGCCCACCAGCCGCCGATCGGGGCCACTACGTCGTCGACACCTCCGAGCGTGCGCTCCATCTCCTGGGCAAGCTGCTCGGCGCCGTCGAACGTCGTGTAGTCGTGGACCACCAGGTGCAGGCGGTCGGTCGCCGCGTCACCGAGCACGCGCCGGAACTCCTCCGCCCGTTCCCGGGTGCGGGTCGGGACCACGACGTCCGCACCGGCGGCGAGGTAGCTGCGGACAACACCCTCCCCCACCGCTCCCGTGCCGCCCGGAACGACAACTCTGCGGCCGGACAGATGGGTAAGTGCCTTGCTGCTGTACATGCGATGACTCCTGGAAAGCGGTAGGGACAGTCGACAGCGGTAGGGACAGTCACCCCGGCGGCCCGGGTACCGCCCCTCCGCATGTTGGCCAAACCAACGTTGGCTGACCCAACATAGCAGGAATGCGTTGGGGCGGCCAACGATTAGCATGGGGGCATGGCGGACATGGATCAGGCACTGCAACCCCCGGCCCGACTGCGCGAACTCACCAGCTGGCAGGCGAGCAAAGTGTCCACGCTCGGCGCCCGGCTGACCGCGCGGCACATGCCGCTGAGCGCCCGCGCCGAATTCGCCGTCCTGGCGGCACTGGAGGAGTACGGGCCGCTCAGTCAGGCCGAGATCGGCCGCCGCCTCGGCCTGGACCGCAACGACATCAGCGGCATCCTCAACCGGCTGCAAGACGACCACCGCATCCACCGGCAGCCCGACCCCGCCAACCGGCGCCGCAACGTCGTCACCCTCACCGCCGCCGGAAGGCAGCACCTCGAAGAACTCCAACAGCACACCGATGCCGTCCAGGCCGAACTGCTCGCCGGCCTCGACACGGCGGAACGGCGACAGTTGCACTCCCTGCTTGCGAAGCTGCTCGGCAGCCACCAGCCGCAACCGGCTTGAGGGTGTTCCTGCCTCCGTGGCGGCAGGAACACCCTGACCGCCGACGAGTGGATGACGGCGGAAGGTGAACTGAGGGTGGGCCACCGGCACGAGTTCGTCGTCCAGGGCGAAGACCTGCGCAGAGCACGCTCCTCCACCCTTCGCACGAGCCGCATCGTCCAGGCCGTCCACGCGCTACTGACCTGCGACTACTCAGGATGAGAGAGGTTCACTCAGCCACGGGTGAGCACAACCCGCCAGTGTCGGCGACCGGATCGCCGCGCCTGTGCCGCTGACTCTCGGATGACGCAGTCCAACTGACACTCCCCGCAAGAAAGGTCTCGCCCATCCGGCTCTGCCACGCGCGTCCGAAGCCGGCGAAGACGGCGAAGACGGCGAAGGTGTACGCGCCGCCACCGGTTGCCGAGAAGGTGCCGCTCATCGTTGTCGCGAATCTTCCGTTCAGGCTGTCGCGCCGGTCCGAGCCGCCGTGACCACGCCCTTCCTACTATTGTTTCGGCGTACATCGGAATGTCGGAACAAGGTTAACGGGGTGGCGAATTGAGCACGATCGCAATCGTCGGCGCAGGTCCGCAACTGGGGCGCGCGATCGGTCGGCGGTTCGCCGCCGAAGGGTTCGACGTGGCGCTGATCGCCCGTAACCGTACGACGCTCCGGGCGGTGGCCGACGATCTGCCCGATACCGGCGTCCGGGTCGGGGTGTTCCCCGCCGACGTCACCGATCGTCCCGCTCTGCACGCGGCGCTGACCGCCGCCGAGGAGCAGCTGGGGCCGATCGACGTTCTCGAGTACTCGCCCGCGCCCTCCCCGGCAGACCTGCGCCGCGCGCCGCTCGTCGAGGCCACGAAGGTCACCGTCGACTCGGTTCTGGCCCAGCTGGATCTCTACCTGCTCGGCGGTGTCGCGGCGGTGCAGCACGTCCTGCCCGGCATGCTGGAGCGCGGCACGGGGACAGTCCTGGTCAGCAGTGGCGCGGGGTCGGGGCCGGTGATCGCCCCGCACGTGGCGAACGTCCAGATCGCCACCGGTGGAATGCGGAACTGGATCCTCAACCTGCATGCGGCGCTTGCCGGTTCCGGCGTCTACGCCGCGCACGTGGCGATCGCCGCCTTCATCGGCCAGGGGGGCCACGACTCCCAGCCGCAGACGATGGCCGACGCCTACTGGCGGCTGCACACCGAACGCACCGAAGCCGAGCTGGTCATCCAGGACCTGCCGGACGACTACCTGGAACGGGGCCTGGCGGACAAGTTCGTCGAGTCCTGAGCCGCTGACGGCTTCGCGGGTCGTTGTCTGGCGCGTGAGTTCGGAGCCCGGCGCCGTGGGCGCCGGCCTGCCGCTCGGCCAAGTCGCGGTGCACCGCCCCACGGCCCGGGAGATCGCCAGGCCCGCCGTCCGCAGCGCCGTCCGAGCGGCGGCGGCCCGGGTTCCGCCCTCGTCGGGGACGCCCTCGTCGGGGACGACGAGGGACAGCGCGCCCGGCGCGTCACCGCGACGGCCCCCCACTTGTCAGCGGTGGCACGGGAGATGCCCATGTCGTCGGCGCCGTGCGCGATGGGGCGTCCGGTGCGGACCCGTTCGGTCAGGAGGCGTCTGCCGTGCTTGGACGGGTCAGCCGGGCATGGGAGTGGGCCATATGTCCTGTGGCCGTGAGCATGCGGTGCGGGGCCTCAGTCGAAGATGAAGGTGCCGCCGGCTGCGGTGGCGAGGTCGGGCCCGAGGGCTGCCGCGGGAGTGTAGGCGCCCGGCTTGCCCTGGCCGCGTGCGAGGCGGGCGGCGGTCTCGGCGGCGACGGCGGCGGTGTAGTCCATGCCGTCGTCGGCGCGCAGCCAGCCCTCGCGACGGGTGCCGTCGGGCCAGGTGACGACCGCGTGGCCCCAGGAGTGCCGGCGCGGCCTGGGCGTGGCCTTCACCTTGACGGCGGCCATACGACGGACGGCGAAACGCTGCACCGCCGGGATCGACAGCAGCTTCCCGGCCAGCGGAAGGATCGCGCGTGCGATCGCGGACGTGGGGGCCAGGGCCGTGGTCACGGTGACCGAGCCGGCGCCGCTGACCCGCTGTGCGGCCATGAGTTCGCCGGCGGGAGCGCCCGCGGACTTCACCGTCTCGCCATCGGGGAGGGTGAGATGCTGCGGGTCGGCGCCCAGGCGCGCGGTGACCAGCCGGCCGTTTTCGTAGGCACGGCCGCCCATGGACAAGGTGTCCACGATGGAGGCGGCGAACGCGGAGCCCATGGTGCCCGCGCTCATCCCGACCGAGCCCAGGGCATCGACGCGTACCCGCTCAGGGGTGGGCCGGTTCTCGCACAGTTCGGCCACGACGGCCTCGGCGGCCAGGACACCGAACCCCGCGCCGGTGACCAGCGTGCTTCCCGCTGCCGCGGCATCGTCATGCAGGACGAAGATACGGGGAAGGGCTACGAGGTCGGCTGCCATGTCGACGTAGTGACCACCCGCCCGCATGCACGCGCGGGCGATCGGAGTGGCGGTCTCGGCGAAGCTGCCGATGGCATTGACGACCACGGCGGGCCGTTGCCGGGTGATCTCGGCGGCGATGTCGTCCGTTGAGGCCGTGACGACTATCTTCGCCTTCTTTCCGGCCCCGGAATTCGCCGCGGCCTTGTCCAGGCCGTCCTTTCCGCGCCCGACGAGGACCGTGGTGAATCCTTGTGCCGCCAGGCGGCTCGTGACAGCGCCGCCGATCCGGCCCGCCGCCCCGAGGACCCAGATCTCTCCGGTGTGGGTAGGTGACGTCATTGCTTCTCCTGTCCGTGCCGGCTCGGCGGGCTGGATGCCTCACCCGCACCGCGATGTCTCACTGTGCCGTCATCTTCGCAGCCATGATGACACAGTGAGACATCGCGGTGCGGCAAGATTGACGGGAGGGGATGGGGCAGGTGAACCCAGCGGGCCGTGCGCCATGGTCGAGGCTGCCGACCCGCAGAAATGCGTCGGCCCGGGTGCGGGCACCGCACGCAGGGCCGGTTGATGGCACCGCCCGCTACCGGGCGGGCGGACGTGCCAGCACGCGCTCAGGACTCCAAGGCGCGGGAGAACTCGGCGAGGACGGCGTCGAACCTGGCACGGAACGCGGCGCCGTCAGGGTCGTCAAGCCAGAGCTCGAAGGCGGTACTGGATGCGGCCACACCGACTTGCGCGAGCATGTTCGCCAGCGGTGTGGGGGTTCCCCGGCCGCGCAGGGCCTCGGCGAGGGCGTCGACAATCAGGGCGAGCTTCGTGCGCTCGCGCTCCTGCAGCTCGGGGTTGGTGCGGATCACTGCGCGCCGCGCCCCGGCGGTCGGGACGGCCTGGACCAGCCGGTCACCCACGTCCCGCAGTGCCACCACCGTGGCATCCCACGGGCCGAGTTCCTCATGGGCCTCGGCCGCCGCGGCGCCGACGGTCTCGGCGAGTCGCTCCGAGTCCGCGAAGAACGCATCACGCTTGTCGGTGAAGTAGCGCGAGAAAGTGCGGCGGGCGAGCCCCGCGCGCTCGGTGATGTCGGTGACCGTCACATTCTCGTAGCCGCGCTCTACGGACAACTCGATCGCGGCATCTCTCAGCCGCTCCTTGGCTTCGGGCATCCAGCGGGGCATGCCGCCACTCTAGCCAACGGCTCATTGAGACATCGAATACCGGGGACCAGTGAGCCCCGCGCTGACAGACCACAGACCACGGACCACAGACCACCAGGAGACCTGGTCCTGCATCCGGGTCACCCACCCAGCGCCCCGAGCCGGCATGTAATGCGTACGCACCAGGTCATGGGCGTGGCTGGTCCGGGTGCACCAGGGGACGACGGTGGCCGGGGACGATGCCCGGCGGTGCGCCGCAGGGAAGGGTGGGAGGCGCGTGAATCCCACGCGATTCCTTTGCCTGGCGCGCCTAGCGGTGTCTGGAGTGATCAACGGTGGCGACAATTCTTTACCGGATCGGACGGTGGGCCTTCCGGCGGCGCCGGCTCGTGGGCGGTCTCTGGCTCGGTGCCCTGGTGGTGGCCGTGGCCGCCGCGGCCTTGGCGCCGGCCAGTGAGGACGAGGACCTCGCCATGCCCGGCACCGAGTCGCAAAAGGCGTTCGACCTGCTGGACGAGCGTTTTCCGCAGAGCAACTCACAGGGCGCCGAAGCCCGCTTGGTGTTCCGGGCCCCGGACGGACAGAAGGTAACGGCCAGAGAGAACAGGGTGGCCGTCAAGGACACGCTCGGCTCGCTGGACGGGGGCGACCAGGTGGCGTCGACCACCGACCCCTACGAGACCGGCGCGGTCAGCGAGGACGGCACCATCGCCTACTCCACGATCACCTACACCGCGGACGCCGTCGACCTGTCCGAGTCGACGAAGAGCACCCTCGAAGACGCCGCGACCCATGCCCGGGACGCGGGGCTCACCGTGGAGATCGGCGGCTCGGCCCTGGACGCGGAAGAGGAACCGGGCGGTACGACGGAGATGATCGGCGTCGCGGTCGCGGCCGTGGTGCTGGTCCTCGCCCTCGGCTCGCTGGTCGCGGCCGGACTGTCGCTGCTGACCGCCTTCGTGGGCGTGGCCATCGCCTTCGGCCTGGTCTCCGCGCTGGCCGTGCCGCTGGGCCTGACGTCCACCGTCGCCATCCTGGCGCTGATGCTGGGCCTCGCCGTCGGCATCGACTACGCGCTCTTCATCACCTCCCGCTTCCGCGACGAGCGCGCCAGGGGCAGCGAACCGGAGGAGGCCGCGGGCCGGGCGGTGGGCACGGCCGGATCCGCCGTCGTCTTCGCGGGCGCGACCGTCCTGATCGCCCTGGCAGGGCTGGGGGTCGTCGGAATCCCCGAACTGACCAAAATGGGCCTGGGCGGCGCGGGCGCCGTGGCCCTTGCCGTACTCGTCGCACTGACCCTGGTCCCCGCGCTGTTCGGCTTCTTCGGCCGACGGGTGCTGTCCCGCGCCGTCCGCAAGTCCACCCGGCCGGGACGCGACCGCCCGCACCCGCTGCCCGCCTCCGCCGACCGGCGGTCCGGGCTCGGCACCCGCTGGGCACGGTTCGTACTGCGCCGGCCGGTGGCCGTGCTGCTGACCGCCGGGCTCGGTCTCGGCGCCGTGGCCCTGCCGGCCCTGAGCCTCGAACTCGGCCTGCCCGGCGACGAGTCCAAGTCGGTGGAGACCACCCAGCGCCGCGCCTACGACCTGCTGTCGGAAGGCTTCGGCCCCGGCTTCAACGGCCCGCTGACCATCGTCGTGGACATGTCTGCACCCGCATCCCCGGGCTCCGGGGACACTCAGGCCATCACTGACGAGGTCGTCAAGGCCGTACGGGCAGTGGACGGGGTCGCGTCGGTCGGTGATCCGGTTCTCAGCCGGGCCAAGGACACGGCCGTCCTCACCGCCGTCCCGCGGACCGCGCCGAACAGCGGCGAGACCAAGGACCTGGTGCACGCGCTTCGCGGAGCGGTCGGGGGCGTCGAGTCCGACACGGGCGCCGGTGTCCTGGTGACCGGTACCACCGCGTTGAACATCGACATCTCCGAAGCCATGTCCGACGCCCTCATCCCGTATCTGAGCGTGGTCATCGGCCTGGCGGTGCTTCTGCTGATGGTGGTCTTCCGCTCGGTCCTGGTCCCGGTGAAAGCCGCGCTCGGTTTCCTGCTGTCGGTGGGCGCCGCCTTCGGCGTCCTCGTCGCCGTCTTCCAGTGGGGCTGGGCGGCGGACCTCATCGGCATCGAGCAGACCGGACCTGTCATGTCGCTGATGCCGATTCTCGTCATCGGCATCGTGTTCGGCCTCGCCATGGATTACGAGGTCTTCCTCCTCACCCGGATGCGGGAGGCCTACGCCCATGGCGCCTCCCCCGGCGAGGCGATCGTCAGCGGTTTCCGGCACAGCGGACGTGTGGTGGCCGCGGCGGCGATCATCATGATCAGTGTGTTCGCCGGGTTCATCGGGATGAGCAGCCCGACCATCCAGACGATGGGTGTCGGTCTGGCCGCCGCCGTCGCCTTCGACGCCTTCGTCGTCCGGATGGCGATCGCCCCCGCGGTCCTGGCACTGCTCGGGCACCGGGCCTGGTGGCTGCCCCGTATCCTGAACCGCGTGTTGCCGAATGTGGATATCGAGGGTGAGGCGCTGAGCAAGCATGTCCCGGCCCCCGCAGCCGAGTTGGACGCAGCAGGGCGGCGACTGCCCGTCGGCCGGGGCTGAGCCGGCCATGGCGAACACGGGTGGCGGTGGCCCGCGACCACGCGGCACGTGGTGGCGGGAGGCGGCGATCACGACAACGGCGTTCGCGCTCTGCCTGCTCGGCGGCGTGGTGCAGGACGACGGCCGCACGCTGTCACCGCCATCCGCTGCCGCCTACTTCATCGCCGTGGTGTCCTGCGCGGTGCTGCCGGCGCGGCACCGGGCGCCCCTGGTCGCCATGGCGGTCACGACCGCGAGCGGCGTACTGGCTCCGCTCCTGGGCCTCCTGCTGAGCCCGCTCATCGTGGCCCCCGCGGTGATCACCGCCTACTCCTACTCGCTCGCCGCGCGCACCGAACGGCGCGCGGCGAGCGCCGTGGCGCTCATCTCCATGGCGCTGCTGGTCGCCTCGACCCCCTTGCTCGGTGCCCTCTCGTGGAAGGACGCGAGCAGGATAGGTGCGGTGGCGGCGTTTCCGCTGGTGGCCGGCGTACTGGGTCACTCGGTGCAGAACCGACGCGCATACCTGGCGGCCGTGGAGGAGCGGGCCCTGCGGGCCGAGAAGAGCCGGGACAGCGAGGCGCGCCGCAGAGTGGCCGAGGAACGGGTACGCATCGCCCGGGAACTGCACGACCTCGTGGCCCATCAGATCACCCTGGCCAACGCGCAGGCCACGGTCGCAGCCCATCTCTTCGACAGCCGCCCGGAGCAGACCCGCAAGAGCCTGGAGGAACTTGTCGAGACCACCCGCGACGCGCTCGACGACCTGCGGGCCACGGTAGGTCTGCTGCGTCAGTCCGGGGACGCGGCCGCGCCCGCCGAACCGGCGCCCGGCCTTTCGCGGCTCCCCACGCTCCTCGAGTCGTTCCGCCGCGCGGGTCTGGAGGTGTCGATGGACCAGGAGGGCACGGTCAGGCCGCTGCCGCCGGGGGTCGACCTCACCGCGTACCGCATCGTCCAGGAGGCCCTGACCAACGTGACCAAGCATGCCGGTACGGGCAGCGCCCGGGTACGCCTCGTCTGGAACCGCGACCGTGTGACCATTACCATCGCCGACGACGGAGCCGACGCCCGTACAACATCGACCGCTGCCACGGGACCGGCCATGTCCACGGCGGGGGGCCGGGCGCCCGGTTTCGGTCTGATCGGGATGCGTGAACGTGCCACCGCGGTCGGGGGGCACCTCTCCGCGGGCAGGCGCCCCGAGGGCGGCTTCCTCGTCTCCACCCAACTGCCCCTGCCGCCTGCCAAGGACCCGACGCGGCGGACTGACGGAGCAACAACCACCGAGGGATTGATGACCGGCGAATCGACAGGTGCCGAAAGGACGGGCGACCAGGAGACCGGGGGTACGCCGTGACGCTGCGGGTGCTGCTCGCCGACGATCAGGCCCTGCTGCGCAGTGCCTTCCGGATACTTCTCGACAGCTCCGACGACATCACCGTGGTCGGCGAGGCCGCCGACGGCAGGGAGGCGGTGAGGCTCACCCGGGAACTGCGTCCGGACGTGGTGATCATGGACATCCGTATGCCCGAGGTGGACGGTCTCACCGCGACGTCGGAGATCTGCGCGGACCCGGAACTGCGTGCCAGTCGCATCCTGATCCTCACCACGTACGAGACCGACGAGTACGTCGCCCAGGCGCTGCGCGCGGGGGCCGGCGGCTTCATCGGCAAGGGCATCGGCGCCGAGGACCTCCTGGACGCCGTGCGTACGATCGCCGACGGCGACACCCTTCTGTCCCCCGCCGCGACCCGCTCCCTGGTCGCCCGTTTCCTGGCCACACCGGACGACGCCCCGCCGCACCACCCCGAACGGCTCGCCGTACTCACCCCGCGCGAACGCGAGATGGTGGCTCTGGTCGCGACCGGCCTGTCCAACCAGGAGATCGCCGAGCGGATGTTCCTCAGCCCCTTCACCGTCCGCGCCCACGTCCAGCGCGCCATGACGAAGCTCCAGGCCCGCGACCGGGCGCAACTCGTCGTCTTCGCCTACCAGACGGGCCTGGCCCGCGCCACCGACGACGGTGGCACCGACCGCCTGTCGTAGTCGTAGTCGGTCACGGAGAGGCTGAGGCTGAGGCTGAACGGTCGGGCGAGGGCCGTCTTGATGAGGAAGTCCTGGCCCCTTTTAGTGATCACCGGGACGCGGTCACAGCCCATGGGGAGGGCATAGCCGACCGGCGAGCCACGGGGCGGTCCACTCAGCCCCGTGGCATTCGTTCAGGGGCCGGCCGATCTCAGCAGCGGCTCGACCGCGCCCGAGCTGGGCCCCTCACTGTCCAAGGGAGGCTTTTCGGGGCCGAGTTGCGCGGCGTAGGCGAAGGCGTCGTCGTTGTGGTGCTCGACGGTTTCCCCTGCCGTCCCATTCCAGCGAACCGGCCCAGCGAACCGGCGAAGGTCCGCGGCATGACACTGGATCGCGGGAATGAGCGTGCGGGTTCACGGCGCCCCTGCAGCCGACCGGCCGGGAAGGGCGCGGATGCAGTCACGCATCCGGCCCCACCGGCCCGCCCCCTGAGTTTCGGGTCATGGCATCGAAGCGAATTCGGGCAGCGTGAGGGCTGAGTGGGCCGGTCGCGCGGTCGCGGAGGGCATGGTGGTGAGGCCACGCAGGATGGTGTTGCGTTGCTCCAGGGCCCGCATCGTGGTGGGGAAGAGCGTGGCGGCACCGTTGGCGACCAGAGCCTGATTCATGGCGACGAACTCGCGGACGTCGCGCTCATAGGCGGCGAAGGCCGCAGTGTGGTCCGGGTTCGTGGCCAGGGCGTGGGCGAGCATGTAGGCACCGACCAGCGCGAGGCTTGAGCCCTGTCCGGTGAGGAACGAGGGTGCGTACGCGGCATCTCCGACGAGCGCGACGCGGCCGCTGGACCAGCGGGGCAGGTGGATCTGACCAGCCGTGTCGAAGAACAGGTCGTCCGCGTCGCGCATGGCGGCGACCATGCCAGGGACCTCCCATCCCGCGCCTGCGAAGACCGTGGCGACCAGGTCCCGTTGGGCGTCGGGGTCCCGGAGGGCATCGAACGGCGGTTCCGGTTGGTGGAAGTTCAGGAAGGCGTGCAGTTCGTTGTCGGCCCCGACGGCGTAGAGGGCCGCGGCTTTCCCCGGGGCGTTCCACATCATGAGCTCGCGGGAGAGCCCGAAGGTGTTCGGCATGGTGAATATGGCGAAGCAGTAGCCGAGGTAGCGGTGGAACTGCGCTTCGGGGCCGAAGAGTGCGCCCCGGGTGTGTGAGTGCAGACCGTCGGCGCCGATCACGAGGTCGAACGTGCGCTCTTTCCCACTGTGGAAAGTGACCTCGGCCTTGTGTACGGACTGGTCGAGGGTGCCGATGGAGTCGATGGAGTCGTTGAACAAGAATTCCACGTCGTCGCGAACCAGCGCGTAGAGAATGGCGCCCAGGTCCCCCCGGCGCACCTCCAGGTCCTGCCCCTTGACACTGCCGTCAACGGCGTCCGGGCTGAGTACAGCCAGTTCACCGCCATCGGCGTTGAGGAAGGTAAAGCGACGTGAGTGGATGTGCGCGTCGTGCAGCCGCGGCAGTATTCCCATCCTGCGGACCACCTCTGTCGCAGTACCGCGGATGTCGATCGGATATCCGCCGTCGCGCAGTGTGCTTGCCTTCTCCACCACGGTGACGGCGAACCCGGACCGGCTCAGCCAGTACGCCAGCGCAGGTCCGGCAATGCTGGCTCCGGAAATGAGAACCGTGCGCTTCGCGGTAGTACTCACGTTCATCGACAGACCGGTAGGCGTCATGCCTGGGCTCCCTTTTTCGACATGTTGCGGACGACGAGCAATGACAACGCGGCGACGAGGCCGGCGATGGCGAAAGCTGTGGCGAAGGCCGATTCGGTCGACAGACCCGTCGCCGGATCGGCCCCGGCGTCGAGGATCGCGCCGGCGATCTGGGCGCCCAGAACGGTGCCGATCACGCGGACCACCGTCAGCAGGCTGGTAGCGATGCCGATGTCCTTGGTCTCCACGCCGGTGGCGGTACTGGCAAGCAACGCCGTCGTACCGATGCCCGCGGCGAACGCGATCAGCACCTTGGCGACGGCGAGCTGCCATTCCGCGGTGTGCACCACCGTGAGGGCCATCATCGTGGCCACCGTGACGGCGGCTCCGACGGTGACCACGGCGCGCGTACCGAAACGCCGCGCCGCGATCCCGCCGATCGAATCGCTTACGCACCCGGCGATGGCGCCGGGCAGCAGCAGCATTCCTATGTCGGTGGTGTCGGCTCCGAAGCCGTACCCGTCGGCCGGTGCCCCGAACATCTGCGGGAAGAGATAACCCACCATCCCGAAACTGGCGGTTATGACGAAGGTGAGCCCGAACGCATTTCGCACTGCGGGCTTTGCCAGCATGCGCAGATCGACCATCGGCGAGGCTGCCCTGCGCTCGACGGAGACCCATGCGATGGCGAGTGCGGCCACGCCCACCACGATGGCACCTGCCGCAGGCGGCGACACGCCGTCGCCCTCCGTCACCGCCTTCATCCCGAGCATGAACGCGAGCAATGTGGCGCTCAGCAGGCAAACGCCAGGCCAGTCGATCCTGTTGTCCGACTCGATCGGCGGATCATGCGGCATGAGCCACATCACGGCCGACGTCATCCCTGTGATCACGATCGTCGGTATCGCGAACATCCAATGCCAGGACATTCCTTCCGCTACCGGCCCGGCGAACAACATTCCCACCATGCTGCCGCTGGTGAAGAGCGCAACGACCACCCCGATCGCCGCCTGTGACGCTCCTGTCGAGAGGTGTTTGCGCGCGAGAATGAATGAGAGGGGCAGCGCACCCACCATGGCTCCCTGCAACACCTGACCGAGTAACAACAGCGGCAAGTTAGGCGCCAGGCTGGCCAGCAGACCACCGGCCGACACTACGGCCATCAGCGAGACCAGCACCCGCTTTCCCCCGTAGCGGTCGCCAAGTTTGCCTGTGACAGGCGTGATGGCAGCGCCGGTGATGAGCAATACGTTGCCGATCAATGCCGCATCACCATTACTCACCCCCAGCTCACCTCGCAGCAGCGGGAGCGCAGGCTCCACCACTGACTGCAGGGTGCCGAGGGCGAGTGCCAAGAAACCGAGGGCACCGATCGCCGGCCTCCCTATACGGGTTGGGGAAACGCTAGCTACGGACATGGACGTCCTTTCATTGCTGGTTGCGAGCAAGTGCGTGAAGCTGCTGGATGTGTGCGCTGCGCTCCCGTGGCGCGCACGCGAACGGGGTTACCGATCGCGCTGGTCGTTGGCGCCGGTCCGTTGGCGCTGGTCCGTTGGCGGGACGAACTGCCCGGCAGGTCCGTTGGCTGAGTCGTCCGGCCGCGTCATAGCGGCACCGCCGGAAGACCCGACATCCGCATACGGTCAAGAAATGTCGCCACCTGTTGATCACTCCAGACACCGCCAGGCAGGGGAAGCGCGCGGGATTCGCGCGCCGTCAACACTTCCTTGCGGCGCCCCGCGGGGCATCGTTCGCCGCCGCCGTCTTCCCCTGGTGCACCCGGACCAGCCACGCACATGTCCTGGTGCCTACGCACCAACCACAGGCCGACTGCGGCGTCGCCGTCGCACGCCGCCGCGCTGTTTCCGCCTGGGGCCAGGTCTCCTTCCGCCACCCGGCGACGACTTCCTCGTCCCGCTCGACGGCATGGCGGACCGGTACCTGATGGCTGAAGCCGTTGCGGCGCATCTGCGCGATGGCTGACAGCGTCATGCTCTTGTGGAACCGGCGTCCGATCAGTGTCTTGATCCGTGCCAGGGTCCAGGTCTGGTCCGGCCGGCCGTGCGCGGGGCCCCTGGCCAGTTCCCGCGCCTCCTCGGTCGCCTCAGGGAACCGTCCCTTCGGGGCAGCTGCCCGAGAGGCTGCCTACACGGTGGTGTCGTGCAGAGGGCTGACGACCTGGGTGCTGACGTGCTGGTAGACCACGTTGCTGCGGAAGTTGACGATCTCTCGGCGCTGACTGAAGCGGTCCATGAGGAAGGTGTGCAGCTGGTCGACGTCAGGTACGGCTACGTGAACGAGGAAGTCGTCGCTGCCCGCGATGACGAACACGGAGAGAACCTCGGGCAGTGCACTCACGTATGCCTTGAAGCCTTCGATGACGTCTCTGCTGAGCGGGCGCACCTGGATCGAGAGCAGCGCCTGGACGGGGCGGTTGATGGCCCTCAGGTCGACCGCCGCGTGGAAACCGGTGATGATTCCGCGCTTGCGCAGCGCGCGGGTGCGCTCCAGACAGGTGGACGGGGCGATACCCAGAACGCGAGCCAGTTCCCTGTTGGTGGTCCGTGCATCGCGTTGCAGATGTTCCAGGATCAGCGAATCAAGTTCGTCCATGAGCGCCAGTTTTGCAGATCCGCCGAATTGCCTTCGGCGTCTCACCTGCACCCCGGCCGATCGCTCTACGTTCACCTGCACCAGCCGAACAACGAGTGGAGGCGTGTGATGGAGAGGCGTTCTGGTCTGGGGGTCGGGACAGGTACGGCGCTGTGCATCGGTGCGGTGCTGGGGCCCGGGGCGCTGACGTTGACGTCCACGGCCGCGGCGGTCGCCGGGCCGGGGTCGATCCTGGCATGGCTCGGGCTCCTCGTGATGAGCCTTCCCATTGCCTGGGTGTTCGCCGCGCTGGGTGCCCGGCAGGCCGATGACGGCGGGGTGGCGGCCTTCGCCCGCGCAGCCTTCGGGCCACGACTCGCCGCGCCGGTGGGCTGGTGGTTCTACTGGGCTGTCCCCCTGGGCGTACCTGCCGCGGCCCTCATCGGCGGGGAGTACGTGGCAGTCGCCGCGGGGTGGGGGCGCTCCACCGCGGCCACGGTCGCCCTGCTGGTCCTGGCCACGGCCTACGGCAGCAACCTCGTCGGCCTGCGCCTTTCGGGCCGGATGCAACTGCTCATGGTCGGACTTCTCAGCTCCCTGCTGGTGGTCACCATCGCGGTGACCGGCACGCATGTCCGGCCCGCCCACTTCACTCCCTTCCTGCCTCACGGCTGGACCTCGGTCGGAATCGCGGCGGGCATCCTGTTCTTCGCCTTCGCGGGCTGGGAAGCCATCAGCCACCTCTCGGCGGAGTTCGCCGTGCCCAGCCGTGACCTTCCCCGCGCAACCCTGCTGGCCTGGGGCATCGTCAGCGTCCTCTACCTGGGAATTGCCCTCGTCACCATCGGGGTGCTCGGACCGCGGGCCGGAACCACCACCACCCCTCTTACGCTCCTCCTGGAGGAGGGCTTCGGTGCACCCGCCCGCGCGGTGGCCGCAACCGCTGCACTCCTGCTCACCTTCGGCGCGGTCAACGCCTACCTCGCTGGAGCCGCCCGGCTGGGTGAGGCGCTGGGCCACCAGGGCGCCCTGCCGCTCGGCATCATCACTGGAGCCTCGGGAGCCTCAGCCGTCCCACGGCGCAGCCTTACGGTCGTCACGCTGGCCTCGGCGGTGATCACCGTGACGGCGGCATTCGGGCTCATCGGCCTGGACAGCCTGTTGCGGGCCACCTCTGCCTGCCTGGCCGCCGTCACCCTGGCCGGACTCGCCTCCGCGACGGTCCTGCTACGGGGCCGCACTCTCCTGCGGATCAGCGCCGCTGCCAGCTGTCCTGTCGTGGGCACCGTGCTCATTTTCTGCGGCCCCTACCTGCTGGTGCCCACTGCCCTGGCCGGCGCTGCCACCTGCTTCTACGCCGTCAAGACCTCCGCACGACGCGCGAGGACCCACCAGCTCGTTCAGACCTGTGCGGTCGGATCCGCCGTCGGAACGGCAGGCGGGCGCGCGGGTAAGCCGACGGCTGGAGGGGCTGACTGACTTCTGCTCGCCTTTGAGAACTACCAAGCGCGTCGGTGTGAGGTGTCAGTGGGTGTTCCGCGAGCTTTCGCCGGGGTTCAGTGCCGACGTCCAGGGCGGGGCAGATGTCCTTCGGGCGCAGTCTCCCGCGACACCGGTGTCACGCACCGGCCGGCCGCCGGACCACTCATCCAGTTCTATGGGAACTTCCCGCCCGACGCGCCGCTGAGGTCTCGTGTCTTCCGTGCGGCCCAGAGCCAGATGACCTGCAAGCGCGGGGGTTCTACGCGGGCGGGGGGGGGATGAGAGTGCCGTCGATCACCGGTCGGAAGCGGTGCGGGGTTCCAGCCGGAACAGAGAAGCAGGAAGAAAAAACACTTACCCGAGGCTGAAGTTCAGTCCGCGAACGCGGCCACGTACGACGCCACGCACGGCTCCGGAGTGGCCAGTGAGGTGACGACGTGGCCGTCGACGGTCACCGGCGGGTCGAGCGGCCTCTGGAGCAGCCGCTCGGAGCGGGTCCCGTCGAACTGCTCGGCAGCCATCAGCGTCCAGCCCTCGGGATCCCGGCCCACCTCGAACAATACGTTGAGCATGTCCCCGGCCGGTGGCCGCGGCGGGACCACCGGCAGGGCGGCGAGGATCGCGTCATACATCGCCGGGTCACTTTCCCGGGCGGGAAGCCGCAGACCGTACGGGTCGAGGTCGTACAGGCTGACCACGGGCTTGTCGGCGGCCGGGTGTTCACGCGGGAGCACCGCGTGCAGCGGCTCGGACCAGGCACGCACCACCGTCACCGCCGCGGAGGTGAGTGCGCCCCGCACCAGCGCCAGGTCCAGCTCTCCGTCGCGGACGGCGTCGAGTCGCGCGGCCACCGGCAGGTCGACCAATGTCGGCTCGGCGGGGCGTTCGCCGGCGCTCAGGCGGCCCACCGCCCGGTCGAGCCGTCGGGTGACGCAGGACGCCACACCGATCCGCAGGACGGCCGCCGGTTCTCCGGCAACCACCCGCACCCGGGCCGCCGCAGCGAGGGTCCTACGGGCCGCGGCGAGCACTCGCTCGCCGGCCGGGGTGAGCCGTACCCGGCGCGAGGTGCGGTCGAGCAAGCGCACGCCGAGCTCGCGTTCGAGCCGGGCGATCTGCTGGCTGACCGCCGGCTGCACTATGCCCAGCCGTTGCGCCGCGCGCCCGAAATGCAGCTCCTCGGCTACGGCCACAAAGTACTGCAGCGCTCTCAGTTCCATCTGCCTGATCTATCACATGATGTGATCGCTGCGGAGCGGTTCTGATCATTGTTCGCACAGCTCACTCCGGCTGTGATGGGTACGAGCCCGCCGGGGCGGCCCTGCCCGCCGCCGCGACGCGGGGACACGCGAACGGAGAACAGAGTGAGCACAACAACCCTCGGCGTCATCGGCACCGGCATGGTCGGCCTCGGGGCCGCCCGCCGCGCCGTCGACGCCGGCCTGAACGTCGTCCTGAGCAACTCACGCGGCCCAGAGACGCTGGCCGGTCTCGTCGCGGAGCTGGGCGCGCGGGCCCGCGCGGCCACCCCGGCCGAAGCGGCGAGCGCCGGTGATCTCGTCCTCGCCTCCGTGCCACTGGCCGCCTACGAGAAACTGCCTCGGGCCGAGCTTGCCGGCAAGACCGTGATCGACCCGATGAACTACGCGCCCCACGCCGACTTCGGGATACCGGTACTCGACAGTGACGAGCTGACCTCCAGCGAAATGGTGCAGCGCCACCTCGTGGACGCCCGGGTGGTGAAGGCCTTGCACAACATCGGCCCCAAGCAGTTGCTGGAGCTGTTCCGCCCGACCGGAGCCTCCGACCGTACCGCGCTGCCGCTTTCCGGCGACGACCCGGACGCCAAGAAGGAGGTGGCGGACCTGCTGGACGACCTCGGGTTTGATTCGGTGGACCTCGGTACGCTGGCCGACAGCTGGCGCAGCGAACCCAACAGCCCCCTGTACGCCGTCCCGTATGTGGGGCAGCCGCCGTCCGGCCTCACCGTCAGGGAATTCGTGGCTTGGGTCCAGCAGGCGCCCGGTGTGCCCGTACCCGCCGCCCGGGTCAGCGAACTCGCCGCCGCTGCGGTGCGGGGGCCGGCGGGTTTCCGGATGTAGCGGCGGCTTGGGGTCGGGCTCTGGCGGATCGGGGGCTCTGGCTGGCCGCGGCCCGGACGTCCGACCGTGACCGCTGCCGAGCGCGGGAGTCACGTCAGCGGCGGGGGAAGCCGGCCCAGGCGGAGAGCACGAAGCCGTCGCCGTCATGACGGGCCTCGGCGCCACCGCGCCCCCGCGCCCGGCCCCGGCCCCGGCCCCGGCCAGGAGCTTGTCAGCAGCCCGTTGAGTTCGGTCCGACTGAAGATCGCCGCTTCCAGGCGCAACTGGGCACGACGCCGCCGGCGTGGCAGACAGGGGAACGGCTTGCTCTGGCGTGCCGGCTGATCGAGCGAGGTGAGTCCCGCTTCGAGGTGGTCGCGCGACGCAGCGGGCTTGGCACCGCCGCCAACCTGCGCACGCTGATGCGCCGCGAGACCGGCATCACACCGTCGGCGTACAAACGCCGGTTCGGGCCGGAGGCGAACTGACGCGCGGGCGTCCCCTGCCGACGAAGTACGTGTGCTTCATCGTCTGCTATCTCCAGGGGCGGGCAGGCTGGACGCCACCGGCGCTGCCCGAGAGGCTCCGCCCCTGTCTGAGGAAGGCCGGGCCGTGTGGCCGCCCGCCCGGTGAGACTGACCGGGCGGTACGGGTTTTCCCTCACAGCCCGGTCCGCGTCCCGGTAGCCGGTCAGCCCAGCACGTACACGCTCGCCGCGCGCAGGTCGCTGACCACCGTGTCCGGCGGTACCTCGGTGTATGGGCCGGTGCAGCCGGGCTCGGCGAAGGCCAGGACCGGCACCGTCGTACGGTTGTGGACCTCGATGACGGAGTCGCCGGGTAGACCCTCGTGGCAGCCCGCCCAGGTGTTGTTGTAGACGCTCTCCGCTCCCCAGATCTCGTCCCACACCCGTACCGTGCCCTCGATCTGACTTCCCGGCGGGCCATCGGCGGCGGACGCCGTGGCGGCCAGGCCCAGGGAGAGCGTTCCGGCCGCGGCGAGCGCCACCGCGGCCCTGCTGATGTGTCGCATGTCGTGCTCCTCGTTGCGTGCTGCGGTCGCCGGGCACACCGCCCGGCGGATCACTCAAGGCATGCGCGTGGAGGAGCCCGGAAAGTCGGTACCCGCGCCGGGTTCGTACAAAGTGCAGGAATCTCCGTACGCCGTGGCGGCCTCTCATGCGGAGAGGGTTGTCCGGTCGCGAAACGTTCCCGCCGCCGGGTTCCACCGACCCGCCCCGAAGTCCTCGCAGGGTGCACAGGGCTTCCGTCACCGCCGTAGGACGGCGGCCTCCCCGGGCGACAGGACAGGCAGAGCGGGCGGGCAGCCGCCCGGCCGCCACCGGAACAAAGGACCAGACGAGATGCGACTCAACGACCGTCCCCTCACCGCCGCCCGACCGGCGGTCTCCCCACGGCGCGCGCGGCCCCGCAAATGGCCGGTGTGCGCGCTGATGCTGGCCGCCGTACTGGGCGGCGCGTCGGCCGCCCCCGCCTCCGCCGACCCGGCCGCACCGGCTATCGGGCAGATCACCAACCAGAGCGACGGCAGCCGCCTCGGCCTGTTCCAGGACGTGGCGCAGGTCGGGCGGAAGGCCATCACCCTGCCCGCCGGGAAGTGGACCGGTTTCCGGAACGTCTACTGGACCCTGGAGTCCCGTGGCCCCGGCACGTACGCCATCCGCCTGGCGGGCCCCGACCTCTGCCTGGCGCACCAGCCCGTGGGGGTGACCGTCGGGAAGTGCTCCGCGAACTACCCGGCGCAGAACTGGCTGGTGAAAGCGGCCGGTGACGGCTCGGCGACCATCAGCCCCGCCGACGCCCCGGACCGGATGCTGGCCCGGACGCCCAACGGCAACTGGCAGTACGTGCAACTGCGTTCGGGCGACAGCCCGCCGTCCACCCGGTGGAACGTGCCCGGGGAGATCCGACCGCCGGAGCCGCCCGCCAGCGCGACCGTCACCGGTCTGGCCGCCGACCCGGCTACCACCGGCGGGGACGCCTTCCCCGCCGTGAAGGTGACCAACACCGGGCAGCACGCCCTCGGTCCGCAGACGGTGCGTGTCACCGCGGGACCGGGCCACTCCTTCGCCGAGCCGCACGTGTCGCAGTGGGTGGACGGCAAGGGCATCGTCGACCACCAGTGCACCCCGTCCACCGACCGGCACACGCTGACCTGCGACGGCACCGACCTGGGCTTCGGTCCGGGGCAGGGCGGCAAGGTGTGGGCCCACACGCGCGTCGACGCTCCGGCGGGCTCAACCGTCACGGCCACCTTCGGCCTCGGCGACCCCGCCTTCGCCAGCGGCGACGGCACGGTCGAGGTCCACTGACGGGCGGGCGGCGGGCCCGGCGCGTCCGATGCCCGCCGCCCCGGCACCAGCGTCAGCCCGGCCGTGAGCAGAACCTCACTTCAGGCAGACCTGGCAAGCGACTGCCGGGTCAGCTCCAGCCCGGTCCCACGGGAGGCGCCGGTGCCGAAGCGGACCGGCGGGAGCGATGGTGGCAGGAGTGATGGTGGCAGGAGCGATGGTGGCAGGCATGAGTGTTCCTCCTTCGTAAGTGCTGGACGGGGAGCCGGACCAGGGCTGCTGTTCCGGTCCTGCCTCGAGCGTGAACCGCCGCGGAGTGTCGGCGACAGCGGAGCTCCGTTCGGGGCCATGTCCTGTGTGTCCTGGGTCGCTGGTGACTAGGACTGACGGACCCAGTTTGGGCGGCCATCAGCGCTTTTCGTGCCACAGACTTGTTCCTATGGCTTCCGTCAACCGTGAAATCGCCGATTTCCTCAAGCGCTCCCGCGCCCAGTGCGACCCCGAGCAGGCGGGGCTGCCACCGGACGGACGGGTCCGGCGCGTGCCGGGACTTCGGCGCGAGGAAGTCGCCCTCCTGGCGGGGGTGTCCGCCGATTATTACGCCCGTCTTGAGCAGGGCCGCCCCATCAATCCGTCCCCTGCCGTCGTCGAAGCCATCGGGCACGCCCTGAGACTGGACGAGGCAGGCCTTGCCCACCTCAAGAATCTCGTCGGCATCACCGCCGCCCGTCCTCCGGCACGTACGCCCGGTGTCCAGCGCCTGCGCCCCGGGCTCCACCGGCTCCTTGACTCCCTGGACAGCGCTGTTCCCGCCCTCATCCTGGGACGCCGGTCCACCGTCCTGGGGGCGAACCGGATGGCCAGAGCCCTGTTCGCGGATTTCGACGCCATGCCGGCCACCGAACGCAACTACACCCGCTGGCTCTTCCTCGACCAGGACGCGCGCGACCTGTTCGTCGACTGGGAAGTGCAGGCCCGTGCCGCGGTGGAGAACCTGCGCCTGGACGCGGTCCACGCATCGGAGCGGCAGGCCACGCAGGCGCTCGTTGCCGAGCTGCGGGAACTGAGCGACGACTTCGACCACTGGTGGCAACAGCATCGCGTGCACCAGCGCACGCACGGTTCCAAGCGGCTGAGTCACCCCTTGGTCGGCGAGCTCACGGTCGATTACGAAACTCTCGCACTTCCCGGAGACACCGAGACCACCCTCTTCCTCTACACCGCCGAACCCGAGTCGGCGTCCGCCCAGGCGCTGAGCCTGCTGGCGTCGTGGACCTTGGCGGAACCGTCGACCTCCCCGGACCGGCCGCGTGACTGAGCCCAGTTCGACATCTCGGAACCAACCAGCAAGGAAAGTGATCAATGCAGATACAGACCGAACAGCCCGATACTGTTCGAGAACGGGAGTTCTGGAGTGCAGTTCACGCACCGTCCGCCGCTGTCCGGCAGACTCGCCATAGCGATTCTCTCCGCGGTCGGTATTACCGCAGGTGTACTGATCGGCCAGGAGGGGTTGCGCACCGTGGTGGGCTGCGGCGCGGCCGATGACCCTTACCCGTCCCAGACCGCCGCGGACTGGAAGGCGGGCGCTGATCATGTGGTGGTGGCCTTGCCGACCTCCGAGCGGGACATCAACAGGCAGGACGTCGACAAGGGGTCGGTACGGTACACGGTCGAGCGGACGGTGACGCTCTCGAAGGAGAAGGTGCTGTGGTCCGCTCACACGCCGCGGCATGAGCTGGGGAGCGCGTTCGACATGACCGCCCCCGGCTGGTCGGTGTACCGGAACGGCAAACGGGTCAAGGGCACGGCTGCGGAGGCGCCCCGGCTGGAGACCGGTCACACGTATGTCCTTGCCCTGCGCTGGGACGCCGGCCGGTGGGTCGTCCTCGGAGAGGGCGCCGCGGTGCCGTTCGACGACCAGGTGGCGGGGCGGGGGGAGTGGTGCGGCCAGGTGCTGAGCGAGGACGACTTCGCCAGAGGCGAGCGGTTCGCACAGCGGGACGACCACAGTCTGGAAGAGACCGTGCGGGGGCGGGACGAAGCAGCCATCTCCCGCGAACTCGAAAAGGCCGGCGACAAGAGTCGCTAGCGCCAACGCCGTCACTCTGTTGGTGATCTTGTCGGGACGGTGACTGCCGTCACCGGTGATGGCTGGCTGGTCGGCGGCGGGGTGGCCTCGGTGTGAGGCGGTGGACGGCGTCGAGCGGTTCACCGGGGGTGTCTGAACGGTGAACGGGGCGCTCGCCGCCCCCGGCCCCCACGCCGCCTGACACTCGGCCGAGCGGCGAGTGGCGGACCGGCACTGCCGCCCCACCGCTCGGCGTCCTGACCGGTGCGCGGCAGTCCTTGCGGTCGGTCCGCCCCTCCCCGGACCGTCGCCCGGTTCGTCCGTCTCACGCTGAAGGTGACGGAGGCAGCCACCGCCCGGCACAGCGCTCCGGCGCCGGGCGGGCCGGGTGGCTCCTCTCCCCCGCCCTCGCCCTCGATCCCGCGCACGGATGACCGCGTGCGAGGGCTGTGGGAGGCCCTTCGGTCACGCCCCGTAACACCCCGAGCGCGCTGCCCAGTTGCAGGGCGAACGCGTCCACGACGAACCAGACGGGACTGGTGTGAGCGCCGAGCCCGGCCACTTCGGCGAACGCCACGCCCATGAGCGCGGTGCCGACAGCGATCGTCGTCGACAGCGATCATCGTCCGGGCGCCGAACCGCCCCGTCGCCCGCTGTGAGAGCGGGCACCGACAGCCAGGCCCGCCGACAGCGGAGTGAAGAGCAGTGCACGGTGCACGGGCCTGGCACAGGAAAGCGGCGAGTTCGCGGTTCGAGGCGGCCGCATGGCCACATGGCCAGTGTGGTCCGGTTCGCTGCGGTCATGGCCGTCTCGACAAGGACTGTCAGTCCCAGGCGCGGCGGACCTATGCAGGTCAGGGTCAGTGATGGCCGCCTTGAGGCGGCCGGGGCAGGGAGACAGTGGATGCGGCACCGGATCAGCCGATCCGGTGGCCGGTCCCGCAGATGACCGGCTGATCGCCACAAGCCGCACATGCTCGAGAAGTTGAGGAAGAAGTCATGAGTCGCATCCTGATCGTCATGTCCGCCGCCGCCGTGTGGGAGCGCACCGACGGCTCCCAGTACCCCACGGGCTACTGGGCCGAGGAACTGGCCGCGCCGCACGAGGCGTTCGTGAGCGCCGGACACACCGTCGACTTCGCCTCCCCCGGAGGTGTGCTGCAGCCGCTGGACCAGCACAGCGCCGACCCGGCGCTCGCCGGTGAGGACTGCGCCCGGCACGTGGCCCACGCCCAGAAGGCGCTCAGCGACTTCGGGCCGCTGCTGAAGCTGGACGAGGTCTCGGCCGCCGACTACGACGCCGTGGTGCTGCCGGGCGGGCACGGCCCCGTGGTCGACCTCTTCCAGGACTCGGACCTGGGCCGGCTGCTGGTCGAGACCGACCGCGCCGGGAAGATCGTCGGTGCGGTCTGCCACGGTCCGGCCGCGTTGCTGTCCGCCGTGGACGAGCAGGGCAAGTGGGTCTTCACCGGCCGGCGGATGACCGCGTTCACCGACGAGGAGGAGCAGCTGTTCGGCACCGCGGACAACGCTCCGTGGCTGCTGGCGAGCCGTCTGCGCGAGATGGGCGCCCGGCACGAGCAGGGCGACGCCTACCAGGCGTTCACCGTTCAGGACGGCAACCTCTTCACCGGCCAGAACCCGGCCTCCAGCACCCCGATGGCCGACGCGATCAACGCCGCGCTGGCAGCGGGCTGACCCCTCGCCCCGGGGACACCGACCGCCCGCTGCCCCCGGGGGCACCGGCCGCCCGGCGCCCGGGAGACACCGACCCCTGACCGCCGTCGTACCGTCGGCTACCCCATCCTGGGCCTGGTCCGGCAGATCAGCCGTCGGCTCCCGCCGGGACCCGGCGGCCGGGTGCACTACGGCGCCACCACACAGGACATCATGGACACCGGTCTCGCCCTGCAGATGGTCCGCTCACTGGCGGCTCTCGAACGACGGATCGCCGAACTCGGCGACGTCCTCGCAGACCGTGTCACCGAGCACGCCTCCACCGTGATGGCGGCCCGCACCCACGGCCAGCAGGCCGTACCCACCACGTTCGGCGCGACCTTGGCCACCCTCCTGGCACAGTTCACCCGTCACCGGCAGCGCCTGGCCGAGGCCGCGCCGCGCGTCGGCGTGATCTCCCTGTCCGGAGCCGGCGGCACCGCGGCGGCGTTCGGCCCCCACGCGGCAGCCGTCCGAAGCGGCATGGCCCGGCTGCTCGGTCTGCGCGACACCGCGACGCCCTTGGCATGCGGCCCGCGACGGGGTCGCCGAGTTCGGCTGGCTGTGCTCGTTGCTCACCGCGACATGCGCGCGCCTGGCCCGCAACATCATCGACCTCTCCCGGACCGAGATCGCCGAGGTCTTCGAGCCCTACGGCGATCACCGCGGCGCGTCCCCTGGCGGGTCCTGCCCGAACTCGCCGTCACCGCCGGAACGGCCCTCACCGAGACGACCACCCTCCTGCGCGGACTCCGGGTCGACGCCCGCCGCATGCGCGCCGTAGAGCGGTGAGGGGATGGCGGACGTCGCCTGCCCGAGCATGAGAAGGACGAGGAGGGTCGCATAGCTCCATGGCTGGGGACGCCGCCCCGGGGGAAGTGTCGGCACAAGGACTCCTGGGAAGTATGATGCGTGTCGTACTTCGTGGATGCCAGGGAGAAGTACGATGTACGTCAAACTTGGAGTTGTCTGATGCCGCCCTGGGAGACCCCCTCCGACCAGCTGCCGCCCGTCGCCCCGGTCCAGAAACTGCTGCGCGCACTCGCGGATCCCGTCCGCCTGGAAATGGTCCGCCGACTGGCCGTGGACCCCGCCGCCGAAGCCCCCTGCTCGGACCTCTACGAGGGCCTGAACAAGTCCACGGCGACCCACCACTTCAAGATCCTGGTCGAGGCGGGCGTTTTCCACCCGGTCATGGTCGGGCCTTCGCGCGGGCACCGCCTGCGCCGCAGCGCCCTCCAGAAAGCGGCACCAGGTCTGCTGGACGCGCTGATGGCGGCGATGGCGCGAGAGGGCTGACGGTTCCGGGACCTGACGCGGCAGCACAGCAGGGCCGGTCGAGGGGGTTCAGGGGATCTCCCTGCCCCGAAACATTCTCCCCGGGCGGCGGGCGTCCGGGAATGAACCAAGGATGAGTGAGAGATGAAGTCCGTCGTTCGGACGGCTGCCGGCGGGCCCGAGGTCCTCCGGTTGGTCGAGCGTCCGGTTCCCGAGCCCGGCCCCGGCGAGGTACGGGTCCGTGTGCACGTCTCGGGCGTCAACCCGACCGACTGGCGAAGCCGCCGACGCGCGCTGCCTCCAGGGATGGACGAGCAGGTGCCCCATCAGGACGGCGCGGGGGTGATCGACGCTGTCGGTTCGCAGGTCGATCCGGCACGGCTCGGACAGCGGGTGTGGGTCTGGGAGGCCGCGTGGGAGCGGCCCTGGGGAACGGCACAGCAGTACACACTCGTCCCCGACCGGCACGCCGTCGCGCTGCCGGACCATGCTCCGTTCGAACTCGGCGCCGCCCTGGGCATCCCGGCCCTGACCGCCCATCGCGCACTGACCGTGCACGACGGCGGACCGGAGCAGATCGCGTCCGGCACTCTGCGGGGCGCGACCGTCCTGGTGGCGGGCGGCGCCGGCGCGGTCGGCAACGCGGCCGTTCAACTCGCCCGCTGGGGCGGAGCCCGCGTGATCACCACGGTCAGCAGCCCGGCCAAAGCCGCGCTGGCGTACGCGGCCGGCGCCCACCACGTGGTCGACTACCGCACGCAGGACGCGGCCGCGGAGATCCGCGCCCTCGCTCCCGAGGGCGTCGACATCGTGGTGGAAGTCGCACCGGGCACCAACGCCGCTCTCGATATTGCGGTGACCGCCCCGGGCGCCGTGGTGGCCTACTACTCCGGCGGCGAGGACGAACAGCTCTCCGTCCCGGTGCTCTCCTCGCTGGCGGCGAATCTGCGCTGGCAGAGCGTCTACGTCTACACCGTGCCGCCCGCCGCGAAGCAGCAGGCGGTCACCGACGTCGCCGCTGCCGTGGACGCACGCGCCCTGCGCGTGGGCGAGGACGCCGGAATGCCACTGCACCGCTTCCCGCTGGAGCACATCTCCGACGCCCACACCGCGCTCGAGCGTGGCCTGGTCGGAAAGGTCCTGCTCGACATCCCGTGACCGCGGGAACGCCCACCACCCGGGGCGCCTCACAGGGAAGCCCGACTTGTGTGCGGCCGCGTTCCGGTGTTCCACGAACGTGCTCAGGACGGCGGCGACCTGGCGGGGCCATTGACAAGGGACACCACCGAGCGTTGGCTGACAACACGGCGCAGGGCAATGCCGCCGCCCAGAATTCTCCGGGCGGGACATCCCGCCTTCCCGCTTCGCCCGGACCCCGCGGAACCCAGGGCATTCCGCCGTGATCCGGAGGTCCGGTAATGCTCATGTGGATTCTTCTCCTCCTGCTGATCCTGGTGATTTTCGGGTTCGGCTTCACCATGCAGATCCTGTGGTACGTCGCGGTTGCCCTCCTGGTTCTGTGGCTCGTCGCCTTCGTGATGCGCGGGCGCGGAGGTGGCCGGCGCAGGACCAGCCGCGGCCGCGGCTGACCCGTACAACGCCACCGCCGACGCGGGGAGTTGCCGGTGCGGCACGGCGACCGAACACGGGGGCTCATCAACAGCCGAGCAAAGGACAGTCATGAGCGCAGGACGAACACTCAGGCACAGGGCACAGGCTTTCACGGGCCGGATCACTGAGCGCTTCGGCAGGAGCACCGGCAGCGGGCGGCTGCGCAGGCGAGGCAGGACCGACCGCGTCTCAGGTGATCTGAAGCAGTCCGGCGACAAGGCCAAAGGCGCTTTCAGGCGCTGACCACGAAAGCCCCGGTCGGTGCCCATGTCAGGTGGGCACCGGCCGGTCGGCGGCCGGGCGGCCGTGGCCCAGCGCCTGGGTGGAGCGCGGAGTAGTGTGGACGGCACCGAGGGTATTTCGCACGCCGGCTTCCACGCCGGGTCGTTCTCGGCGAGAGATGAAACCCGGGTCGCCCCAGCGGTGCCCCGGAGACGGGTCCGCATCATGCCGGCGACCTTGCATCCGACCCTGCCGCACTCCGAGCCCGTCGCAGCCCCGGCCGCGCGTCTCGTCCTGAAGGACAACGGAAGTTCCCGCGGACTCCTCGACGGTGCCTGGTGGCCCCGGTCGCGGGACCTGCTGAGCGAACTGCCCGCGCTGACCGCCGCGTTGGACCCCCTGTGGGGCCGCATCACCCGCATCGCCGTCAACCCGGAGCGCTGGCCGGTCATCCCGCGCAGGGTTCCCGTGCACGGCCACATCGTCAAGGTCGGCTGGTTCACTCCGGAGATCGACCCGAACAAGCTGCTGCTGCTCTCGTACGGTACCGGCCGCTGGGATCTGCTGATCATCCCGCCGGAGACAGCGGCGAAGTCGGCGGCCCGGCTGATGGCCGCCGCATCCGAGTACGACGGCCTTCCTCTGACAGCGAGTGCGCTCATCGCCGCGGACGAGGCCCGGCACCGCACCGCCGCGACCAGCGACGAGTCATTGGATCCGGACGAGGAGGCGTGGGAGTACGAAGGAGGTGCGTCCGTGGTGTCCGCCAAGAACCCCGGACGGACCGATCCGCCACGGCGGATCAGTGAGATCGGCCGGATCAGCTGCCTGGACATCGGCATGTGAGGAAGCTCCTCCGAGCACCTCCCTGACGGCCGCTTCCGAGGTCACCCATCACAGCGGCGGCGTAAGGCGATGGTCAGGGGCCGCCCCGACCAGGCCGCCGAGGGTGGCTCGAGCGCCGATCGCCTCGTCGATGAACGCCGTCGAGTCTCAAGTCTCGAGTCTCAAGTGTCGAGTCTCAAGTCGTGGTTGCGGGACGGCAGGTGGGAGGCTGGACGAGCAGGTGTACCGAGGATGGTGCAGGCCGCGTTCGCGACGAGCCCGTCGATCGGGTCTTCTGCCCGCTGTCGAGCAGGGGTGTCACCCGTCATGACGTATGAAGACCGTTCTCCTGAGGCGCGTCTGGCCCGGGCCCGTTCGCGAAGCAGGAGCATGCGCCTGGACACCTTGCGGATGCGGCAGGTCGCACGGAGCATGAGCCGGGACGCAGCCACCATGCGCGCGCGGATCGCCGCCCGCCGTGCGGAGCAGAGGCGTTGACGGGGTACGGCCTGTGGCCGTGCCCCGGGTACCTGTGGAAGCGGGCGCCTCGTGCTCGTACCGCCGACGGCCGGCCCGGCACCCCGGGGTGGGCGAGGCTGTCCGCCGCGAGCGGGTTCAGGTCTGGTCCATACGGCGTTTGTCCTGCTCGTCCCAGGCGCGGGTGTCCCGGGGTTCGGTGTACGGTTCCGCCTCTGCCGGGTGGCCGCCGGCGATGGCCTCCTGACGTGCCGTCTCCGCGTCGACCTCCAGCCCCAGCAGGATGGCGAGGTTGCTGATCCACAGCCAGATGAGGAAGACGATGACGCCCGCCATCGTGCCGTAGGTCTTGTTGTACGTAGCGAAGTTCGCCACGAAGAACGCGAACCCCGCGGAGGCTGCCAGCCAGAGGAACAGCGCGAGGCAGCTGCCGGCGGTGATCCAGCGAAAGCCCCTGACCTTCGCGTTCGGTGTCGACCAGTACAGGATCGCGATCATGAAGACGACCAGGATGACCAGAACGGGCCACTTGGCGATCGCCCACACCGCGAGCGCGCTGTCCCCGATGCCCAGGACCTTGCCGGCCTGACGGGCCAGTCCTCCGGTGAAGACGACGATGAGAGCGCTGGCGGCGGCGAGACCCATGAGGATCACGGTGATGCCGACGCGCAAGGGGAGGACCTTCCAGATGGGGCGGCCTTCGGGCATGTCGTAGACGGCGTTGGCGCTGCGGATGAACGCCGCGACGTAGCCGGAGGCCGACCACAGGGCCAGCAGGAGACCGACGATCGCGAAGACGGACCCGGTGCCGCTGTTGCCCTGCAGTTGCCGCACGGCCTGGGTGATGATGTCCCGGGCCGAGCCGCTGGGTAGTTGCTCCAGCTGGGACAGCAGCTTGTCCGTGGTGGACCTGCCCGTGATGCCCAGGAGGGACACGAGCACGAGCAGGGCCGGGAACAGCGCCAGCACCCCGTAGTACGTCAACGCGGCGGCCCGGTCGACGAGTTCGTCGTCCTGGAATTCGCGCAGGCTGTTCTTCAGGGCGGCGCCCCAGGACTGCCTCGACAGACCCGTCGGCCCCTCGGGCGCCCGCTGTTCCACTTCCTCGTCCGGACCGAACCGGTGAGCATCGGTGTCAGGTGCCGGTCGTCCTTCAGGTGCCGCATCGTCGTGCGTACGGCGTTCGTGATCGTCGCGCCCTGGTTCCGCCGAGTGACCCATCCGCGCCGGGTAGCCGGTTCTGCGGATCCCATGCCCTCTGGCCGTGCAGCGGTGGGAAGCGACGACCGACACAGGCAGTCGTCTCCCGGCTCGGCCCGCTCTCGGGACGTGCGGCCCTCGACAGTGAGGCCGTACCGAGGCGACCTCGTGCGGCTCCGGTCCGCGGGCGCCTTGGCGGCGCCGGAGGAGAGTAGCGGCCTGGCCGTCGTTGCGCAGAGGCTTCCCGGCATACGGTGGTCCGGCCCGACGCGCGCGCCCCCTCGCCTCGACATGGTGCGGATCAGAGGGGCGGGCCGAGTTCGAGAAGGGGTGTGCCGCTCGCCCAGCGGTTCAGCCGGACCCCGTCGACAAGTCGCACCCGTGGCTGGTGGGAGGCCCATTGGACGTCGGCGCGGCTGAATGACCCCCGGTGCACCACGAGTCGGCTGCGGTCTCCGCCAGTCCTGACGGTCGCGTCCGGGGAGCCGGCTCCGGCGACATTCTCCCCGGGAGGGATGTCGATCGAGGCGCGGACCACCACGTCCAGTTCCCTGCCCTCGGCGTCACGAGCGTAGAGCCGCACACCGCCCGCGTCCGAGAGGTCGGTGACCTGCCATCCGTCCCGGCGCAGCATCCGTTCGACCGCCAGGGCCAGGCCACGCCGACTGAGGCGGGAGAGCTCGGTGGGGGTGTAGAGGCCCTGGCGACGGTGGACGAGAGCGCGGCGGCCCGTGAGCCACATGCCGACGAGTGCGGCGAGGAGTGCGACCGCGACCGCCAGCGCGCCGGGGCCGGACCTGCGGAGCACCGTCACGAGAGCGAGCGGCGTGCACAGCAGCGCCAGACCGAGGACGACGAAGGCCGGCAGCACCTCGCGCAGCCCCGGGCCGTAGCGGCCTTGAGCACGTAGCTCGGCCACCGCCTGCTGCCGAGAGCGCCGGGGCCCTGCGGCCCGAAGCCGTCGCGTCCAGCGCTGTGCCGGGTACCCGCCGCGCCAACCCCGCCTCGTCACCGAAGACAACTCCCCCCCACCCACCCTCGCGGCATTCCGATTCCGCGAGGAAGAGACACGCGTCGGCTGTACGGTCACCGGCGGCCGGCGAAGCGGCGGACGAGGACGGCTGACGCCACTCGGTCATCACCTCACCGGACTCGACACGTGATTTTACGGCGGGCGCCACGATCAAGCCGCGTATCGAACATGTTCGAGCAGCGACGCCGAACTCCTCGAAGGTCATCCGGTCGAAGGAGCTTGAACCATGCTGGCCAAGAGCGTCACGTTCGACCGTATCGGCGGGTCCGAAGTCCTGCGGCTGCCATTCCCCGCCCTGACGACCGACACGTACACCGTGTTCGAGATCAGCAGGGCCCCCCGCCCGCCCGGAGCGCGGCGTCTCCTACGTCGACACCGGCCTCGCCACCGGCTCCTTCCCGCTGTCATCGACAGGGTCCTCGGCCTCAAGGGCATCATCGACGCCTACCGCCACATGGCGACGAGAGCACACACCTGTGCAAAATCGTCATCACCGTTCCGCACTGGCCCGATCCATCGGTGCGGCGATGATGGACCTACGCCTCCGGCACCCAGTTCCCGTGGAACCCCACAGGCACCCGTACCGGCAGGTGGACTCGCGCCACAGGCTCACCGCTCAGATCCTGGGCGGCCAGGACGACAAGGTCGGTGGCGCCCCGGTCGGGATCGAAGGCGTACGTCAGCAGCCAGCCGTCGTCCTCGGCCCTCCCGTCCGCCCGCGGTACGAACACGGCCTCGCCGACGTCCCCTCGGGGGTGGAAGCGATGCAGGTCGCTGCGACCGCGCTCCAGGTCGAACTTGACGATGCCGACGCCGACCTGGGTGACCTCGGGCGCGGGCGTCGTCGGCGACAGCAGATGCCGGCGGGCCCGGTCACCGCCGTAGCCGCCCTCCGGTTCGAGAACCCCGTAGCCGTACCGGTGCGCCCCGCTCTCCCGTCGCGGGTCGACCCGCGGGAACTCCACGGCCCGCTCGTCCACCCCGTCTTCGCGTACGGTTCCGGCCGCGAGATCGACGCTCCAGCGCACCAGCCTCGGTGGCGTCTCGTCCGGCCCGTGGCGGTCCGGAGCCGCGAACAGCCGGTCATAGCGCACCAGATGGACGGTGAGCAGCCCGGAGCCGTCCTCGTAGGCGTTCATGGGGTGGAAGACGAAGCACGGCTCGATCTCCAGCCACCGGATGTCCTCGGCCCGCCCCTCGCGCGGCAGCACCCCGAGCCGCGGACGCCGTTCGGGGTCCCACACGTACGGCAGGGCGGACGGCGACGAGGCGGCGGCCGGGTCGAACACCACCGGCAGGTCGTACAGCAGCACGTACGAGGCCGTCAGGGAGAAGTCGTGCATCATCGGCCGCCCCTCGACGGGCACGTCGACCCGCCGCCGCACCCGCCCGTCCGACCCGACGACCAGGTACTGCACGTAGGGGTAGGCCCAGCAGTACGCCACCGCGTGCAGCTCACCGCTGACCGGGTCGACCTTGGTGTGCGCGGCGAAGCCGCCCGGCAGAGTGCCCTGGAAGTCGTACGGGCCGATGGTGGCGAGATCGCCGTCGAGCTCGTACGGCAGGGGTCCGCCCTCGACGGTGGCGAGACAGCGCCCCGCGAAGTTGAGGATGTGCGTGTTGGGCGCGAAGTCCATGTCGAGGTGGCGGGGCCCGTGGACGGGCTTGTCGCCCAGCGCGGCGGCGGTGGCGTCGTTGCGGACCCACCGGTTGCGGTACCACTCGGCCCGCCCGTCCCGCAGCCGCACGCCGTGCACCATGCCGGGCCCGTTGAACCAGTGGTACGCGGCCGGGTCCTCGATGTTCAGCGGGTTGGGCCCGTTGCGCAGGAAGCGCCCGTCGAGCCCTTCGGGAATCCGCCCGCTCACCGCCAGATCCCGAGCGCTGACCTCTTCCCGCACGGGCTCGAACAGTCCCCGCAGGTAAGGGTTGCCGGGCGTCTCCGTACGTCGTCCCTGACCGGCCATGACGGCCTCCTAGGCGGATACGCGTGCTCTTGGGCGTGCTCTGGTCTTCACTTCACCATCCAGCGGAAACCACTGCGGGTCGAGACCTGCAACTCGGCGCGTAGACAGGGCCATTGATGCCCGCCCGTGGCGCAGGTCAGAGGAGAAGGCTCCGCTTTCCGGGCGGTGGAGTGTCCCTCTCCCCCGGTTGGGCCGCCTTCACGGGCGGTGATGGCCTGGGCGGTCTCGGACGTGGTGGTGACCGCCTGCGCCGCCGCACTCCTCGTCGCCGTCACCCAACTCGTCGGGGCGCTGCCCCCGGCCAAGGACGCCGAGTCCGGGGGTCTACGGATTCCGTGACGCGTCACGCGCGGGCGACCCATACGCCGTCATCTGCGAAGCCGACGATGTCCGCCTTCCCGTCGCCGGTGGTGTCCGCCAGGAGGCGGGGGTGCTTGTCGACCCGCCACCCTCCGGCGTCGAACCCGAAGTGCGGCCTGACCAGCCCCGGCGTGTCGAACTGACCGTCGCCGAGCGACCGGGCCATCCACACTCCTTCAGGGCCGAAGCCCACGATGTCGGCCAGACCGCTGTCGCCGGTGGTGTCCGCCAGGAGGCGGGGATGCTTGTCGACCCGCCATCCTCCCGCCACGTAGCCGAACTGGTCGATGACGAACGCGGGGTCCGTGAAGGTCCCGTCGCCTTTGGACAGCGCGGTCCACACACCCTGCTCACCGAAGCCGACGATGTCCGCCATCGGGTCGCGGGTGATGGTCGCCATGAAGCGGGGGTGCCTGTCCACCCGCCACCCGGACTCGTAGCCGAGGTCGGCGATCACGAACCTCGGCTCCGTGAACGTCCCGTCACCTTTGGACAGCGCGGTCCACACACCCTGCTCACCGAAGCCGACGATGTCCGCGGCGCCGTCGCCGGTGATGTCCGCCATGAAGCGCGGATGTTTGTCGACCCGCCACCCGGACTCGTAGCCGAAGTCGGCGATCACGAACGTCGGCTCCATGAACGTCCCGTCACCGATGGCCAGGGCGGTCCACACACCGTGCTCACCGAAGCCGACGATGTCGTCACCGCTCTTGCTGGTGACATCCGCCAGGAAGCGCGGGTGTTTGTCCACTCGCCAGCCGGATGTGTAGCCGAGGTCGGCCACGACGCGTCGGGGTGCCCCGAAGCGCCCGCCGGCCTGTCCGAGTGACAGATACACGCCGTCGTCGGCGAAGCCGAAAATTCCCGGCCGCCTGTTGGGCGTCACGCGCGCCAGTGTCCGCGGGTGCCGGTCGGTCCGGTAGCCCCCCTTCTCGTAGCCGAAGTCGCGCAGCACCAACTGCGGGGCCCAGCCGAGGTGGCCGGGGGTGTACTGACACAGCACAAGCGCGTTGGACTTCATGAGGCAGTCCACTCCGGTGAGGCCCGCGCAGCTCTCGCAGTTGCCGTTGACGAGGCCGTAGCGCCCGTGGGAACCACCGCAGTCACAGGGAGGAATCGCCGACGTGTACTCGTCGGGGCAGCCGAAGACGTGCCCGGTCTCGTGGGCGAAGACGGTGGCGATGTTGTCCGGCCCGTAGACGCCGTTGTCGTAGTCCATCACCACGTGGGTGCGCTCGCCCCTCGCGTAGGCGAAGTTGGCGATCGGGTACCTGGCGAAGAAGACACAGTACGTCCAGCGGGTACTGAAGCGTTGGCGAAGGGCCTCGATGTAGGAGCGGACCCCGTCCACGCCGGCCCCGTGGCCGAGCTCCGCCAACGTCGGATCGCGCCAGACGGCCTCCAACTGCTCGGCACGCACGGTCGGGTCCGGGTCCCTCCCCGCGTCGGGGTCGGGGAGCACGGTCAGTGACACGTTCTGGATGTCGTAGACGAAGCCGATGCCCGCCACCGGGTTGGCCGTGGGGAAGAAGGCCAGGCCGTCCTGCACTTCGGCCACTGCCTTGACCATTTCTTCCGCGGTGAACTGCAGATCGGCCGTCGGCCCCTGCACGAAGACGATGCCGACCGCGACGCTGCCCTCCAGGTACTCGCTGTTCGTCGACTGCGGCTGGGCAACCGTGCCCAGCTCAGCGGAGCCCGACCGCGGGGCCCCCGCTATGGTGCAGCCCGGCATGTCCCAGGTCTCGCCCGCTCGTGGCCGCTTCTCCTTGGCCACACGGTACGCGTCGGACTCCCGCAGCCGCAGCGCTGCCAGCCCCAGCGCCTCGGCCTCGGTCAGACCGTCCTTCTCGCCGGGCTCCAGCCCTCCCGGACCGAGGGCGGGCCCTTCGGGAACGGCCACGATGCTGACCCGCCCGTAACGGTGCAGCGTGTACCCGCCTCCGGGCCATGACGGGGCCACGCTCCCCTGCGCGACATCCGGACCCAGTACCGCACACTCGGTGACATCGAGGATTCCAGCCATTGCCCTCACCCATTCCACGTCGGCGGCCGAAAACCAGGACGTCCCTGCCTCACCCGGCCCCGAAGTTCCCGGCGCGCCGGCCATCCGCCACGGCCGGACTCCTGCGCGGACCACGCGCTCGCCCCGTTCGCGCACCGCAGACGCCCCTCGGCGCAAGCCTCCCGCGCTCCGGTCCTCACGCTTCCCCCGCCACCGCGAGGCGTCAATACGCGCAGCCGCCGCCCGACCAGGGCCACCTGGCGTACTCGCCTCGACCAAGGAGGCACTGCCTCAGCACCAGCCCGCCGCCTTGCCGCTCGACGGAACACCTGCCGAGTGCGACCGCGTCGGTGACGGCCGGGCCGGCTTCTCCCGAAAGCACCGCCGCCTCGGCGTGAACGTGCGGGTAGCGGGCCTGCGGGCAGCGGCTGGCTGCCGGTGCTGGTCTCCTCCGTCATCAAGCACGGCAGCGGAGGCGACCCCCTGCTGATCCGGACCACCGTCTTCGACGTTTCCGACCGGCGCGCCGACCGCGGATGGCCCCTCAGCGGACCGATCACACACCTCACCCAAACACACAGGCGGCCCCGGGAATTTGTACTCCCGGGGCCGCCTCGCCTACAGATCCTCGTCGTCGTCGTAATCCATGACGCCGCCTTCTGGGTTCAGCGGGTCATATCCCAAGGCGGCGAAGAGCACAAAGACGCCGTGAGGACCATAACCAGGCTGCGGGCCGGGGGGCGCTTCAGCCCTCGCCTCCAGGCCTTCACCCTCGTTGAATCGCAAGCGGAGTTCCGGCGCTTCCAGCTCGGCGAGTACCTCTCGCAGCAACTGCTCGAACTCCTCTGGCGCCGAGGCCTTTCCGGGCAGCCGGCGCGCCACCATCAGCGCGCCCATGAAACCGTGGCGCAGACCGCTGGGGTCCGCTTCCGTGAACTCCACTCCTATGGGCCGCAGGCGGGACACCAGCGGGAGCCATGCTTGTAGCGCCTCGTCGGCAGCGTGCACGTCTTCTCGGTTCATGCTGATCCGAAAGACGACCTCGTCGTCCGCGATGAGTCGAATAAAGTCCATCAGTGCGTTACGTGCCCGTCGTTCGAAATGTTGGCGTGTGAATAGTCCTTGCCTTGGTTCTTGCTACCGGCGAAGATCTCGAAGTTCTTCCCCTTGGGGATCTGGACGTCCCACTCGTCCTTTCCGTCCTTGGCCCGCGTCCAGATGTTCCCGTACCGGTCCTTGTAGCCGCCTCCCCGCTCCTGGGGCCGCTTGGGATCCCACTTCTTGGGCGGCACGAACGGGACCGGGCCGTCCGTAGGCAGCCTCTTCGACTTGGCCAGGTTGCTCCACGCGCCCTTACCGTCGACTACAACCAGGACGGCTACAGCGACCTGGTCGTCACGACCCCCGGCGAAGACCTCGGCACCGAAACCGCCTCCGGCGCCATCCACGTCTTCGGCATGATCGGCGCGGCCGGCGACAACGACCTGTGGATCGAGGCCGGCGACGGCGACGGCATCCCCGGCACCCCCAAGGCCAACCACCGCCTCGGCGAAAGCATCCACTTCACCGGCACCCGCCTCTACGCCGGCATGCCCTACGGCCCCGCCGCCTACGGCACCCTGCACGCCCTGCCGATCAGCAACGTCATCCCCGGCGGCACCAGCGGAACAGTGACCACCTACCAGCCCGGCACCAACGGCCTGCCCGCCACCGGCACCACCTTCGGCACCGCCGCACGCTAAGCACGCACGGCCGGTCGGCCACCACACACCGGCCGCCGACCGGCCGGCCAGGGACTCCCGGAATACTTCCGGGAGTCCCTGGCTCTCGTCTGCCTCCCAACCCATCCCCACCGAGGAGCCCGCATGTCCCGCGCCCCACACCGACTCGTCCGCCCTGTGTCCCTCGCCGCGACAGCGCTGCTGCTCGCTTTGTCCGTACTGCTCGGCGGCACCGCCACCGCGGCACCGGCGGCCACCGCCTCGACCGGCTGGGTCTTCAACCAGCCCGACGGGACCGTCGCGGAACAACAGGCGATCCGGCTGCGCATCCTCGACCTGATCGCGGGCACCGCGCCGGGCTCGGCCATCAAGGTCACCGTCTACCAGTTCTGGGACGCCGAAGTGGCGCGCGCCCTGGCCGCCGCGCACACCGAACGACAGGTCGATGTGCAGGTCGTGCTGGACGAGGGCAGCGTCAGCAGCAGGCCCGAGTCCACCACGTACAGCATCCTCGCCGCGGCCCTGGGCACCGACCGCAAACAGCCCTCGTTCGTCGGCATGTGCCCGAAGAACAAGTCCTGCCTCGGCGATCCCGCCCTCGGCGACTCCATCAACCACAACAAGTTCTGGCTCTTCTCCGACACCGCCGGTCTCGAGGACGTGGTGGTGCAGTCCTCATCGAACTTCAGCACCGGCAGCTGGACCAAGATGTACAACGACGCCTACGTCATCGCCGAACCGGGCCTGCACGCCTCCTACAGCGCCTACTTCGCCAAGCTCGCCGGCATGGACTGGGACTCATGGGCCTACTCCACCCAGCCGACCTCCGGTCCGTACAAGCCGTACTTCTTCCCGCGGGCCGGCACCACGGCGAGCACCGACACCGTGGTCGGCATCCTCGACAACATCAGTGGCTGCAGTTACACCGACGCCGACGGCGTCCGGCGCACCACCGAGATCCGCCTGGGCATGTTCCTGTTCACCCGTACCGCTGTCGCCACAAAGCTCGCCGAGCTGCGCGACCAGGGCTGCGGCGTGTCGATCGTCTACTCCTCGATGGGTACCACCGCCTGGAAGACGGTGCACTACAGCGGCGGCCCCGCCATCCGCTGCGAGAACCACGAGGACGACAGCGACCCGACGAACAGTCGCCGTCTCATCCACTCCAAGTTCCTGCTGATCGACGGCAACTACCTGAACAAGCCGGACAAGCTGGTATGGACGGGCAGCCACAACTACAGCAACCCCGCCCTCCGCCAGAACGACGAAGCGCTGCTGAAGATCGACGACGACGCGGCGCACGACGCGTACGCCGCCCGCTTCGCCGCCGTCTTCGGCGCCGCGCGGCCCGGCACGGCCGACGCCACCGCCGAGTGCAAGGGTTCCGTCGCCACCCGCGAGCAGGGCACCCTGACCACCCGCTGACCGAACCGCTCACGCGCCGTCAGACACCGTCCGTGCCCGGGCAGACCCGTACCGCACGCCCTGGCCCGCGCCGCAGCTGTCTGGTCACGGGGGCCGTGGCGCTGACCTGGGCGATCGGAGCGAGTGACGCCCGGGCCGCCGGCAGCGCCCCGCCAGGTTCCGCCCCGGCCGGTGTCGCGGCCGGTGCCGCCCGTGGTCGAGCGCGGCTCGCCGTACGGACTGCAGAGTGGCGGTCTCCTGGACACACCCGGCGGACGCTCGCTCGCCGCCGGTGACCTCGACAGTGACAGCCGCGTCGGCCTGGCCGCGCGACCGTTGGCAGCGTGCCCGCACGACAGGGCAACGCCTTCCGCGGCTCGTTGATGCCGCCGGACACCGGTCGAGCCGTCGAGCGTCCGGCGGAGGCCCACGGGCCCGTTCCGCGCACGCGCTGTCAGCGCAGTGGTGGCAGGTCGGCTCGCAGGCGGTGGGGGCCGATCAGGTATGCGGCGTGCGGGCCGATGTAGAAGCGGCCGTGGCGGCCGTGGAGGATGTCGTCGGAGGTGACGAGCACCGCGCCGACATCTCCGGGATCGGCCGCGAGGGTGAGGAGGGCGTCGCGCAGGGCGATCGCCTCCGGGGTGTCGAGGTGAAGGTCGAACACGTCGAAGAAGCGGATCTGCCGGTAGGCGCGGCCCGGCACCTTCAGCGGTCCTTCCAGGACGTGCCGTACATGGGCGAAGTGCAGGTTCGCGATACCGGCGGTCAGTTCCGGGTGGCCGATCTCGGTCAGTTCCTCGGCCAGTTCGCGGCGCATCGCCTCGAGAGCGGTCTCCCGGTCCCGTTCCGCGTCGAGCCAGCGTGCGAAGCGGGGGAGGGCTCTGGCGGGAAGGAAGCCCCGCAGGTCGCTGTGCATGCGCCGGTCCACCCGGTCGTCCTCGCGAAAGCGCAGCCGGTCCAGGTCGGGACGGGCCGAGGAGTGGTACTTGAGTACGCCGCCGAACGGACCGTAGGAGTCGGGACGGTAGGGCGAGTGGACGAGGACGTGGTGATCGTCGTCCTGGATACGGAGCAACGAGGCGGCCGAGACCCGCACTTGGCGGCGAGGCCGCAGTGCGAGGGCGAGGAGGGACAGGCGGCGCCTATTGCGCCAGAGAATGGCGGCGAGCCAGCTCAGCAAGGCGACGAGCAGGCCCGTCCAGATCGCTTCCAGCATGGGTGTACCCGCCCCCCACGAGTGCTTTCGATGGGAGACTACCGGCAGACGAGCGTGCTGGGGGGCGAGTGGTGGAAGTGCGCTTCATACCGGAGTGCGGGATCGAGGACGGCGAGCGGGCCGAGATCGAGTGGGTGCTCAGCCGGATCGCCGTGGGAGAGGGCCCGGGGCGTCTGGTGCCGCCCGTGCACCGGGTGGAGGTCGTCCGGGTGATCACCGGCGGTCGCAGTGGCGCCCAGGTCCTGGAGATCCGGGTGCAGCGCGGAACGCCGGAGTTCTCCGAGTGGCACGTGGCGAAATTGCAGGAGGCGTCGGCCGCCCGCTCCGAATGGGAGGCGTACAAGGCGTACATGGCGCCGCTGGAGACTCCCTATCGCACGTCGGTCAGCGCGGTCAGCGCGACCATGCTCGGTTCGGGTGAGTCGCTGCCCGGCGATCGTGAGGTCGTCGTGTACCAGCACGTCAGCCAGCGGATCGGGGAGCCGGGACGGCCGTTGCTGACACTGGAGCAGCTCGCCGGGCAGGCCGTGGGCGGCTCGGGTGAGGCCCTGCGCAGCGCGCGGGCCGCCGTGCGGCGGCTGCTGCGGCAGCTCGGCGGGACCCTGTACCTTGCCGTGGCTCCCGACCCCCGGATTTCGCTGCGGTGGCTCAACCCCACCTTGGGGCCTGATCTGCTGGTGGAGGCTGACGACAGCGGTGCGCCGTCGGAGCGGGTCTATCCGGCGGATCTGCTCGCCGCCTCCTGCGCCGCGGACGAGGACGCGCGCGATCCGCGCCTTCGCGCCGGCAAGCGGATCGCCTTGGACGTGTCCTCGATCTCGTCCGCCGACGGGGTGCTGCTGGCGCGCCCCTCCCCGGACACCCGCGTCGAGCTGCGCCTGGCTGCAGGTGGTCAACTGCCGCAGGCAGCAGCGGACGGGAAGGCGGACGGTGGCCGGCTGCTGCATGCCACGGTGGTCGCCGCCCGCACCGAACGGTATGCGCGGCTGTGCCGTGAACTGCTCGGGGACGCGCTCGTCCTGGAGAACTCCGTGGCCAGGCTGGACGGTTGCGAGTTCGGGCATCCGTTCGCCCTGCTGCATTCCCTCCTGTGCGATCCCGTGGAGGGCTGGTTCTCGGCGTCCGCCCACGGCGATCTCAACGCGCGCAACCTCCTCGTGGCCGACGATCAGCCCTACCTCATCGACCATGCGCGGGCCGACGACCGGCAACCGCACATGAGCGATCCCGCCTGGCTGGAGCTGGACCTGCTGCGCAATGTCGTTGCCCCGAAGCTCGGTTGGAGCGAACTCGTCAGACTGCAAAGGGCGTTGGCGGTGCACTGCCGGCTGGGGCGGCCGACGGAGGATCCGCTCGCCGTGACCGGCGCCGACGAGTGGCCACTGGCGGGTGAGTCCGAACGCTTCGTGGCCGCCTTCCGGCTGTTGTGGCAGGTACGGGCCACCGCTCGCGGCATCTACCCGGACCGGGGGCGCCGTCCTTGGTGGCGGGAGTATCTCGCTCAGCTCACCCTGGCGGCCTGCCGGACCCTGAAGTGGCCGGCCGAGGCCCACGACCGTTTCAGCGCGGGCGCGGCGCTGGTGACCGCGGGCGTGGCCGGGGAGTGTCTGGCCGACCGCGGGAGCGGGCAGCCGGGAGCCTTCGAGCTGTGGCCGGCCGCCGAACTGCGCCCGCTGGCCGCGTGGCTGCTGCCCCAGCTCGATCCGGCCCGGAACGAGGAGCTCGGGCTGTTGCTGGACCTGATCGCGGCTCTCCCCTCGCTCGCCGGGCGCACCGCTCCCCCGCCCGCCACCGCGCCGGCGGGCTTCCTCGCCTCTGCCGACGGCCGCCCCACCACGCCCCGCGACCCGCTCACCGCTGCCCTCGAAGAGGCCCGCGACAAGGCGATCCGCGCGCTGTGCGGCAGCGCCGTGGAACGTCGGCTGCGCACACTGCGGCCCGGACGTTCGCCCTACATCGACCTGCGCGCCTCCACCGACGGCGGCACCCGCGAGGGCAGCGCGCTGCGGCTCTTGGCCGACGAACAGGCGGCAGTCCTCGTGGGCAGCGCCGGGGCGGGCAAGTCGACGGTGCTGCGCGAGCTGGAGTACGCCTACGCCCGTGCCGTCACCGGGGAGTCGACACGGCTTGGACTGGCCGTACGCATGCCAGTGTTGCTCTCGGCCGCCGACATCGCCCGCGAATGGCGCCCCGCCCTCCGGCACGACCAGTTGCTGGCCCGTATCGGTCGCGGCGCCGCCCCCGAGGAGGCCGCCACCTATGGAGATCTCCTGTCCCTCGACGGCATCCATGTGCTGCTCGACGGTCTGGACGAGGTCTCCGAGCAGGCCAGGACGACGGTGTCCCGGTGGCTGGAGCGCCTGCGTGCGGACCATCCCGCCGTCCGGTTGTCCGTCTGCCACCGCACCTCGGCCTACCATGCGGCGCCGGCCGAGATCCTGCGTCTGCCGACCGTGGTCCTGCACCCGGTCACCCGTGATCAGGCCCGTCATTACACGGGCGGACGGCTGGCGGGTCTGCTGTTCGACGACGAGGGCGCCGATGACACGGACGGCGGGGCGGGCGCTCCTTCGGGCTTGCGCAGGCTCATGGGAACCCCGCTGTTCCTGTGGATGGCCGTCGAGGCGCAGACGTCCCTCGATCCGCCGCCGCGGACGGTCGGTGAGTTGTTCGACGCCTTCACCACCTGGTACCTCACCGAACGGCATCACGAGGCGGAGAGCGACGGCGACAGCAACAGCAACAGCCGCTTCCGGTACGGCTTGGAGGACAAGCTGCCTCTGCTGGAAGCCGTCGGTGAACATCTGACGGAGAGCGGCAATCTCGCCCGCGGTCCCCTACGGCGGCTCGCTCCTCACCTGGGGCGGGTGCGCCCGGACTGGCGAGAGGTGCTCGACGAGGTGATCGCCTCGGAGTTCCTCACGGAGGAACACGGGGAAGTGGGCTTCTTCCACGAGCTGTTCCGTAGCTACTTCGCGGCGCGGGCGCTCGCCCGCTCCGCGGTCACGGACCCGGACCGGCCGCTGCGCAGGATCTTGCGTTTCGACTGGCAGGAAGCAGTCCGCATGCTGGTCGGTCTCCCGACCGAGGATTTGAGCGGCCTGACGCGGCTGCTGGAGACCGCCGCCTCGGCCGACCCGCGCTACGGCGCCTGGCTGCTGCGTCACTGCCTGGCCCCGCCCACCGAACTGACGCGGGTCTTCGTCGCACGCCAGAAGGAGACGCTGGAGGCCGCCACCGCGGGCCGCACAGCGTGGCAGCGGGCGGCCACCGCACTGGCGGTGCTGCGCCGGGAACCCGCCTGGTCGACGCTGGCGGCCGTCGCCGCCGGCCCCGGCCACCCGCCGGGCGCCCGGCTCTCCTCCCTGCGGGCCATGGCCGATCAGCTGAGCCGTGACACCGCCTCCGCCCGTCGCGACGGCGACCGCGGCAGCGCCGCACTCGACGCTCTGCGCAGGACCGTGGACGCCGTCCTCGGCGCCCCGCAACCGGCACCGACGCCGGTGGAGACGGCCGCTCTGCGGGCGATCGGGCGGGCGAGGCTGATGTCCCTCAGCGGCTTCGCGGGCGAACGTGTCCGGTCCGACGCACCCTGGCCGGTGGTCCGTGAGGCGTGCGCGGCCCTGGACTCGATGGACATCGCTCTGACGCCCCGTCAGCACAAGCACCGCGAGACCGCCTGTGTCCGACGGCTGCGGGAAGCCGATGCGGAGGCGGAGAGAACCTCGGTCACCGCTGAGAGCGCAGCCCTGGTGCGGGAGCGGGCCGAACTGCTCGCTCTCCTGGGGCAGTCACGCGATCCGATGGTGCTGGATCTGCTGCTGGAACACCGCTTCGCGCCGGGGCTGGCCGATCTGCCCAACTGGTCGGGGCTGTTGCACGGCCCGGCGCGCGCCCGGCTCGCAGCCGACCCCGACGATCCGGCGGCCGCTCTCCTGCTGAGCGAGGGTGAGGTGCGGCGGAAGGCGTTGCGCGTCTTCGCCGAGGGCGACGAACTGTCCGCGGTGGCCGCCGCGCACCGGGTGCTGTCCGACCCGGCGGGGCCACCCTGGGACCTGCTGGAGTCGGTCTCGACCGAATCGTCCGGCCACCGGCTGCTCGCGGCCGCCACCGCGATGGGCGGTCTGGGCCCGGCGGCGCTGCCCGTGGCCCGGCGGCTCATCCAGCGCATCACCGCCACGGCGCGCCCCGACCAGCTGGATGTGCTGGCCGCCCTGGTCACCGCGGTCGGCCGGCATTCGCGCCCGACGCGGGTCCGGCTGGCTCACCGGACTGCCCAGGAACTGCGACGGCACGGCGTGCAGGAGGCCGTACACGGCTCATGGGCCCGCACCTTCTACGAGTCGGAGATCGACGACGACGTCCTGACCCAGCTGCTGGAGCGAGGCGACGACGACGGCCTGGAGGAAGCCCTCGGCCATATGGGCGCGATCGACTTCCTGCTCACGGCGAGCGGGCGGCCGGAAGGTCTGACGCTCTCGGCGGGCGCACGGCGCCGCCTGCTGAGCCGGATCCCCGGTGACGAGACCGGGTTCGGCATCGGTTCCGTCCTGATCGAGACCCCGGAGGACGTGGTGCGGCGGGTGCTGGCCGTGTCCTACGCGGCGCTGAGGGAGGCTTCGGTGTTCGTCCAGGCCGTCGCGGACTCGACGGCGGCGGCCTCGACGCCGGTGCGCTACGTGCACTCCGGGCGCGGCGTCCTCGAAGTGGCCGTGTCCGCCCACGCCGTCACCGCCGTGGGGTGGTTCGGGCGGCTGGCGGCGGAGAGTCAGGACCAGCGCGCCATGCGGGCGGCACAGATGTGGCTGCAGCGACTGGACACCGCGGGGAGCCACCCCAGCCTGGAGCGGGCGCGGTTGGTGGGGCTCGGCCTGCTCGGCGTCTGGCGGCCGTTGCTGCTCGGGCTCGTACCGGGCGACGCGGTGCTGCACGAGGCCGCCGCGAATGTCGTGCTGGACTGGCTGCCCGCGCCGTACCCCACCGACACGCCGACCGATCACGCCGGCGTCGCCAAATGGATCGGACACCGTCTGGCCGCGGGGAGGGTGACCGATCCAGAGGTGCGCGAGGTGCTGTCCACCCTCGTGAGCGCGCTGGGCCAACGACTGGGCAGCTACGTTCACGATCCGACGCCGTCGTCGCCGGACGTGCCCGCGCCTGGGGGCCACCATGAGCGATGACGGCGGCACCGGCCGTCGGCACGGCACACCCGGCGAGGACGATCCGGCCCGGCAGGGCCGGCCCCCGCGGCCGTCCGCCTCCGACACCTCGCGGGTGCGCACCGCGCTGCTGAAGCTCCTGTCGGACGACCCGTCCGTCGTACGCACCGCGCAAGTCTGGCTGGACGAGCTCGAAGAGGTGCTGAACCGGCCTCTCCCGGTCGGCGGCGACGTGTTGGCGGCCGAGGCGCTGAGGACCGTCGTCGACACCTGTCTGAGCGAGCCGTTCGGGCTGCGGACCCTGGAACACGCGGTGGCCGCCACGGCGGGAAGCCCCGAGACGTTGCGCCTGCTCCCTCAGCTCGCCGACGAATGGCAGGCGATGGAGCTGCTTCCCGAGGTCGACTGGAGTGCCCTGCGCGCCCTCCTCATCCACCTGGAGCCGCCCACGCTCGCGGCGTTGGTCCGGCGCGCCGCGGGGGGACGCGTCAGCGCTCTGCCCGGCCGATGCACGACTGCCTGGTCGGCCTTCTTGCATCTGATGGGCCTCAATGTCCCGGCGTCCGGGCTGCCGCCCGCCGCCGAGCTCCTCGTACTCCTCGCCGAGGACGACCGGTTCCTCCGCACGCACGGCGAACAGGGGGCCGGTGTCCTGGGGGCCTGGCTGGACCGTTGGTCGCGAGCGTGGTCGCTGGATCCCGAACTGGACCGCGCCCGGCAACTCGCCCACCAGGAGAAAGGGGCACGCCCGGAACGGTTGCTCATGCTGCAACTGGCTCCCGACCTCCTCGACTCCGACGGGTACACGCTGTCGCGCTGGGTGGGCTCCGGTCACGACCTCGTGGCGGGCGAGGAGCAACAGGTCACTGCCGACGAAGTGGCGTCGTCAGTGGCGGACGTGATCGCGGAGGAGGTACGGGCGGCCGGCACGACGCAGGCGCTCACCGCAGTCGAACTCATCCTCCCGCTCGCGCTGCTCAATCTCCCGGCTGACCTCTTGCGGCGGGACGGCACCGCCGGGCTCGGCCTGCGTGAGCGTCCGGTGGTCGTCCGTAGCCTGGAACGACTGCGCAATCTGGCGACGCACGGGCGATGGGCGCGGCGCTGGGACCAGCTGAACGCCTCCGGCGCGCCCTCCTCGATGCACTGGAACCCCCTGGACGACGACGCCGGCGTCTCGGAGCTCGACGCGCGGCTGTCCTCGGACGCCGCCCTGGTGGGATGCGTGCTCAGCGCCCCGCCCGGCACGGGGAACGCGCGCGGCGACCGGGAGGCGGCGACCGCCCTGCGCCTGGGCATCCCCGTACTGCTCTGGGACATCGAGGACTGTTCACGCCCGGACTTCCGTGCCGCGGCCGCAGAGTTGCTCTCCCGGGACCGGCTCGTGGATCTGCCCGACCGGCTGCTCGATCTGCGCCGCCGTTCCCCGGCCGGGGAACGATTGGTGCTGCTGTGGGACGACCCGTACCGGCAACCGGTGTGGAGCGGACTGTGAGCGGGGAGCCCGAGGCGGTACGAGCGCCCGGCCAAACCTCGGGACCGGCGGAGGGGACCACGAGGCGGCCCGCCCGTTCGTGGGTGATGGCCCGCGCCCTGGAGCGTGCGCCGTGGCCGCGTCCCAGCGCGAGTGCCGTGGGCCCGCTCAGTGAACGGCAGATCGTGCGGGCGCTGCACGCGCTGGCGGACGGCGCGCCCTCGGACGCCTCCGAGAACCAGGCGTTCCTGGCCGAGGAGCTCCACCGTGACGCCGGGCCGGCGGGCCGTTGGGAGATGACCGTCGCGGTCGACAACGCGCTGTCCATGGAGGTCTGGCAACCCGTCGTTCGCAGACTCGTCGAGCTGCTGTCCTGGCTCGGCCTGTGCCGCCGGGACCGGGTCGTCGCCTTCGACAGCCATGGACCGCGGCCTTCGGCGGTCGGGTCGGTGCGCCTGCCGCCCGGACCGCTCCTGGTCCTCACCGACGGCATCGCGTCCGCCTGGCAGCTCGGCGCTCTGGACGCTCCTCTGCACGCCCTCGGTCAGGAACACTCCGTGGCCCTCGTCCACCTCGTGCACGACCGGCTGTGGCCGAGCACGGGGATCCGGCCCGAGCCCCTGACGCTGCTGGCCACCGGGGCCGACAGGGCTCCCTCCTGTCTGACCGACTGGGAGGGGGCGCGCCCCGGTGTCTTCCCCGTACCCGTCCTCGCTCTGCGGGAGGACCATCTCAAGCAGTGGGCCGACTTCCTGACCGGGGGTGCGAACGGCTGGATACGACTGCCTGCGATGCTGGTCCCCCGTGACCCGGCGCCCGTCGCACCGCAGGACGCCCCCGCCTCGGCCGCCGGCCTCCTGGCCGTGTTCGAGCACGCGGGCACCGAGTGGGCGCGGCGACTGGCCGGCGCTCTGGCCGCCGTGCCGCTGAACCTGCCGGTGATGCACCACGTGCAGTCGCGGCTGATCCCCGGTTCGGCGCCGCACCTGCTCTCGGAACTGATCATCGCCGGGCTGCTGGTCCCGGTGGTGGGCCGGAGTGTCATCCGCCGGCACGACCAGGTGACCTTCGACTTCCCCGACGGGGTGCGCGAATCGCTGCTCTCCTCGGCCACCCGCGCCGACACCGTCAGGCTCCACGAGGACGCCATGCGTTTCCTGGCCCGGGACCTCGGTGTCGTCGCTCTGCGGGGCTGGGACAGCCTCTCCACGCCTCCCCCTTCGGAGCAGGCCACCGAAGGGACCGTGCCGGAGACGGCGGCGTTCCACCGGGTGCGCGCGGCGGTCCTCGCTGCCGTGTCGGGCCCGTCCCGTCCGCCGCCCGGCGCGCCGACGGCCATGACCTCCGCGGGCGAATACGGCCGTTCCGCCGATCGCGGCGCGAATCTTCGCCAGGATGGGCAGACCATGTAGGTGCGTGAGTGCCACGGCATCGTCCGGCCGCGCCCGGCCGGCGAAAGGGGAGACGCGTGACCGCTGATGTCTTCGACCACGGGTCCGCGTCGGCGTCCGCCGAGGGGTGGGGGATCTACCGGGGCACGGGCGTGCCCCGCCCGGACGGGATCGACGCCCTGCCTCCCCCTCCCCCGTGGCGCACCTTCGACGGCGGTCCGGTCCACCCCGGCCCGCCCGAGGACGCCGACGAGACCCGACGCCGCCTGGGCACGCACACGCCGACGGTGCCGGGCAACGCGGCGCAACTGGACATCATCAACGCGGCGCTGTGTCTGCGGCGCCCGCTGCTGGTCACGGGACGGCCCGGTTCCGGCAAGTCCACCCTGCCGTACCAGATCGCCCACGAACTGCGCCTGGGACGTGTCCTGTACTGGCCCGTCACCAGCCGGACCACGCTTCAGGACGGGCTCTACACCTACGACGCCATCGGCCGCGTGCAGGCCACGGCGACCTGGCGGGCCACGCTCGACGTCCCCGGCGGCGCGGTCGGCGGGCCCGTGGCGGAGGGGGCACCCCCGGTCGGGGACTTCCTCGGTCTGGGCCCTCTGGGAACCGCTCTGCTGCCGTACGAACGCCCCCGGGTGCTGCTCGTCGACGAGTTGGACAAGAGCGACATCGACCTGCCCAACGACCTGCTCAGCGTCCTGGAGGAAGGCACGTTCGGCATACCTGAACTGGCGCGGTCCGAAGCCCGGTCACCGAGCTTCGACGTGCACACCGATGACCCCGGCGTCAAAGCCCCCGTTTGGGGCGGGCGCGTGCGCTGCCGGGCCTTCCCCATCGTGGTCATCACCAGCAACGGCGAGCGCGAGTTCCCCCCGGCCTTCCTGCGCCGGTGTCTGCGTCTGGACATTCCACAGCCCGGTGTCGAGGAGCTTGCCGCGATGGTGGCCGCGCACTTCTCGGTCGAGGTCGCGGAACGGGCCCGCGCGGTCATCGCGCAGTTTCACGAACGAAGCGCCAGATCCGGCGGTCTGGCCGCCGACCAGCTCCTCAACGCGGTCCACCTGATGACCGCGGGAGACCACCCGGCGCGGGGCGAGCAGTGGGACGATCTGATGGCCGCCGTGTGGCGGCGACTGTCCGACTACTGACCCGCCCACCGGCACAACGGCTCGCAGCGGACGGCGCCGTCCGGTGCCGCTGCCGCTGTGGGCGTGACGGTGTTGCTGAACGATTTCGACAGAACCAGCCGGGACGAGACCGGGGACGGGGGACCGAGCGATGACGCGACAACGGCCCGAGCCCTCTGGCGATCTGACGGCCATGGAGATCGCCGAAGCGATGTGGCTGGCGAGCGTGGTCAGCCGACGCGGCGGCGCGCTGGACCACCCGCCCCCCGGCCCACGCCCTCCGGAGGAGACCCCCGACTCCCGGGACTCCGAGCCGACGCCATCTACCGACCCTGACCTCCTGACCGGGAACGGGCATCCGCGCACCGAGCCCATGCCGCCGGCGGACGCCGCCGAGCAGCCCGCCGGCCCAAGCGCTTTCCTTCCGCGGCCTCGGCCGCCCGCGCACACCCCCGCGGCATTTCCCCGTTCCGATCCCCAGTCCGAGGGGCGGCGCGTCGGCGCGCCCCCGCTCGCCGCTCCCCTGGCGCTCGCCCGCGCGCTGCGCCCGCTGCGGACCCACACGGTGGACAGCTGCTCCACCCGGTTCGACGAGGCGGCCACCGCCCGGCGGGCCGTCGAGGACGACTTCTGGCTGCCCGTGTTCCGGCCGGCCCGCAGCCGCCCGTGGCATGAGGCGACGCTGATCATCGACGACAGCCCGACCATGAGTCTGTGGCACCGGACCGGAGCGGAGTTCGCCGAACTGCTCGCGCGGATCGACGCCTTCGGGGCCGTGCGGACGCTCAGGCTCGACACGACGCCCAGTACCGACGGCGGCCCGCCGGTGCTGCGCAACCGGACCCGAGAGGTCTCCCCCCGGTCCCTGGGCACCCCGGGCCGGCGCAGCGTCGTCCTGGTCCTGACCGACGGTATCGGACCGGCCTGGCGCGCCGGAACGGCGCAGACGCTGCTGCGCGACCTGGCCCGTACGCACACGACCGCGGTCGTGCAGTTGCTCCCCGAGCGTACGTGGGCGTGGACGGGCATCCAGGTGCGCCCGGCGCTGCTGCACCGGGCCGCGCACGGGCCCGGGAACGCGGAGCTCGCCCCGCTCACCCGGCCGGTCGACGCTCTCGACGGCCTGTCCCTCGACGACGAGGTGCTGGGCACGGAGGCAGGATCGGATCCGCTGGTGCCTGTCCTGAGGCTGCACCCCGAGTTCCTGGGCCGCTGGTCACGGCTGGCGGCCGGACGGCGCACGCGCGAGCCGTTCAGACTGCCCGTGATGCTCACCTCCCGCCCCGACGGCCCCCGGGGGTCCGCGGAGGTCCAGGCGGCCGTTCAGAGTGCCAGGGCCACCGTCAGGCACGCGCGCTCCCGGGTGTCCCCGACCGCATTCGACGGAGCCGTCCGTCTCGCCGCGTTGCCGCTCTCCGAGGCCGTCGTACACCGACTGCCACCCTTGCTGGACCCGGGTTTCCAGCAGGAGCACCTCGGTGAGCTCCTCGCGTCCGAGCTGCTGCGCCTGGAACTCGACGACGACGCCGGGGGCGGGAGTACCCGCTTCTCCATCGATTCCGACGTCCGTGCGGAGCTGCTCTCGTACGGCAATCGCGAGGACACCTACCGGTCCCTGCGACTGGCGCGCCCGCTCGTCACCGACCAGGCGCAACGCGAGGTGCTGACGTACCAACTGCGGTCGTTCCTCGGCGACCCGGTGACGCCGCCCGTGGTCACGGACGTCAATCGTGCGTACGTGACACTGTCGAAGGCGGTACTGCGCGCGCTCTCGGGACCTCGCGTCGCCCATGAGGACTCGGACTCCCTCCGCGCCTCTGAGGAGGAGGCGTCGACCGACCTCGCTGCGGGTCCGCGCGCCGAGCTTGCGGTGCATGACCGCTCCGCAGCACTGGGCCCTGTGTCGGAGACGGCCACGGCGCTGTCCACAGACACTCCGCCGTCCGCCGTCCGGTCACGCCGCACCACGAGCATCTGGTACGGACTGCCGCCACGGAACATCCACTTCACCGGCCGTGCGCGCGAACTCGGCACACTCGAGGACCGATTGCTGCCCGAGGGCCCTATGACGACCGTCGAGGCTCTGCTCGGCATGGGCGGGATCGGCAAGACGCAACTCGCCGTCGAGCACGTCTACCGGCACAGCAGCGCCTACGACGTCATCTGCTGGATACCCTCCGACCACCCCACGCGCATCGTGGCCGCCTTCGGGGAGATCGCCCGCCTGCTGGGCCTGCCGCCGTCCCCCGGCGCCCCCGCGCACGCAGATGTCCCCGCCGTCCTGGAGACGCTGCGGACCGGGGAGTTGTGGCAGCGCTGGCTGCTGATCTTCGACAACGCCGACGCCGTGCAGGACGTACAGCCCTTCTTCCCGCTCAGTGGCCCGGGACGGGTCCTGGTCACCTCGCGCAACAAGCAATGGTCCCACGTGGCGCGAGCCGTAGAGGTCGATGCCCTTCCCCGGCACGACAGCCGCGAACTGCTGCGCCGACGCGGTGAACACATCAGCCACGATCAGGCCGAGCAACTCGCGGACGCCCTCGGTGACCTGCCGCTCGCTCTGGATCAGGCGTCCGCCTGGCTGCTCGACACCGGCATGCCGGCAGAGGAGTATCTGCGTCTGTTCCGGAGCAGGGTCAGCGAGTTGCTCACCGTGGACACCCCACCGGGTCATCACGTGCCGGTAGCCGCCGCCTGGGATCTCGCCCTGGCCCGGCTCCGCGAGGAAGAACCGCTGGCGCTGCGCATCCTCCACGTCTGCTCCCAACTCGCTCCCGCACCGGTGCCGCGGGGCATGTTCGTCGCGCCCGGTGGTGGAGACTCCGCCCGGGACGCACTGCCTTCCACCAACCCTCTCCTCCTCGCGCGAGCGATCAGGGCGCTGAACCGGTACAGCCTCGCCCGGATCGATCACCGCGCGAACTCCATCCAGATCCACCGACTGCTCAGCGCCGTGCTGACCCACACCATGACCCCGGCCGAACGCACCTATGCGCGCCGAGTCGCCTGGCAACTCCTCGCCATCCAGCCGCCGGCCGCACACCTGACCGACCACCTGATCGCCTCAGGGGCCGCGACAGCCACCGAGGCGGGAATCCAGTCCGCTGTACGCGCCCAGTTGGACTGGCTCGAGTCCCACGGCTTCACGAAGGACAAGCAGCGGCTGTACCGCGAGGCACACGGCAACGAGGACACGGGAACCGGCACCTGCAATGGCTGACGACGCGCTGGCCCTCGGTCGGGTGGTCGGGTCGGCTCATCAGTAGCCGGGAGACCTTGCGGGCGCTGCGGGCCGGAGCCGGAGGAAGTGGCTGAGTGCGCGGGCGTCGGCGTGTGCGGGTGTCGGCGCAGGACACCTGAGGTGCCGCGCGGCGGGGCGGCCCGCTCGGCGCATGGGGGGCGTTGGATGTCCGGCTGCTGGTCGCCTTGGTCGTCCAGGAGGTCGTGGATCATCGGGCAGGCTCGCCTCGATCCGTACCGTCCCGACCCGCTGGTTCGATGCCGGCTCGACGGCGGTGGCGGTGTGGGGGACTCGTGGAAGTCGACACCGAGCAGCATCACGGGACTGTGTTCCTCGCGGTCGGACAACCGGGCATCCACGGTCGACACGCCGGCTTCCCGCACCAACCGGCCGGGACACGCCTTGGCTGAGTCGGACCGCGGACAGCCACCGGCCCGGCGGCATCCCCAGGGGAGCCGGCTCCGAAGAGCGGCAGACGGTGCAAGTCGGCGGTTCAGCGTGAAGGTGGCCTCGGTAGTCCTCGTGGGGCGGGACATCCGCAGGGCGGCGGCTTGACCGCCGTCGAGAGAGCCGCGCGGGAGCGGGTTCGCTCGCCGGGCCGTGGCTCGCTTCGAGTCCGGCGGGAAGAGGAGCAGACCCGGCAAGCAGGCGCGGGGGGAGCAGTGACGAACACTCCGGATGACATCGCCGAACGGTGCGGCGTTTCGCAGGTGCTCCTCGCAGGGGACGGCACATCCTTACCTGACGGGTGAGGAAGCGCGGGCGGATGAGGTCGGGAGTGGTCATGGCAGCGCAAGAGGTGGACGTGCTGGTGGTCGGCGCCGGGGCGGTGGGCCGTTCGATCGCGTTCGCGCTGGCTTCGGCGGAACCGGCCCTGCGTGTGGTGCTGGCCGGTGACACGGGTGGTGCGGCGGCGTCGAAGGCGGCCGGGGCCATGCTCGGAGCCCTCGGTGAGGTCACCGCCCAGGCCGCGCGGACGCGGCACGGGCGGTTGCGCACCGAGATCGCGGTCTCAGCGGCCGCACGGTGGCCCGCCTGGCGAGAGCGCGTACGTGCACGCGCGGGCGCAGGCGCCCCGGCCGTGGACGGATACGGCACGGGTACGTTCGTCATGCTGAACGCGGTCTCCTCCCGTTTGGACGAGGCCTCTTTCACCGCGATCGCCCAGGCTGCCACCGAGCACGGGCTGGCCTGCCACGAATCCGCGCCCTCGGACATCCCCGGCTACCACCCGTTGGACAACGACCGCGCGCTGCGTGCGTGGTTCCTGCCGCAGGAGGGTTTCCTCGACGCCCGGGCCTGGCTGGCCACCCTGGACGCCGCGCTGGAAGCCCTGCCGAACCTGACGCGCACACCGGCCGGCACCCTCGCCGCCCTGCCCGCGCGCGGCTATCTCCTGGACACCCCCACCGGCGGTTTCCGGGCCCCGCGTACGGTCGTGGCGGCCGGCGCCTGGACGACCCCGCTGCTCGAGGCCCTGGACCCGGACCTTCCCGTCGTACCGGTCCTGGCGGCGGCAGGCACCGCCTTCACCCTCGACGGGCAGCAGCCTCTTCCCGCTGTGATCCGCACGCCCAACCGTGCCTTCGCCTGCGGGCTGCACACCGTTCCGCAGGCGGACGGATCCCACTACGTCGGCGCCAGCGCCCAGCCCTGCCTGAGCCCCACCCCCCTCCCCGCGGCCGGCGCTCTGCGTTTCCTCCTCGACAACGCTCTCAGCCAGCTCGACCACCGTCTGGCCACGGCGTCCGTCATGCAGATCCATCACGGCAACCGGCCGCTCGCCCTGGACGGGCATCCCGTCATCGGCCCCACCCCCAGAGAGGGTCTGTGGGTGGCCTCAGGCACCCATCGCGACGGCCTGCACGCCTCCCCGCTCATCGCCACCGTCCTGACCGAGGCGCTTCTCACCTCCGGCTCCACCACAGCGGCCCTGCCCGGGCCGTTCGCGGCCTTCGCTCCCACCCGCCCCCCGATCACGGACCTGACCATCAAGGAAGCGGCCGCCGAGGCGGCAGCCCACCACGCGGCACTCGCCGCCGAAGCCCGCATGCGGCCTCCGCTGACCGGAATCTGGCCCCGGACGCTGACCGATGCCTACGAGGGCCTGATGGACCGCGCGTACGCGGCCATGCCCGACGGATACGTTCCTCCGCCCGACCTCGCCCCCCTGGCCTACGAGGGCAATGGACCGGCCCTCGCGGAACTGGCCTCCTCATATCTGAGCCGGTACAACGCCCACCTCACATAGAGCGACAGCTCGACCGTGCACTGCCCGCCCTCGGCCGGCTGGTCGCCTCGCCGGAGGCCGTGGAGGGCAAGGTGAGGGCTTGGTCCTTGTCGTGACGAGGGCATCGCCGTCCTCATCGTCGGGCCCGGCGGTGTCCGGATCCCGTAGCGGCCACAGGCCCGACTCGGAGAGCGGTGTCGGCCGAGCGTTCGGCATCGTCACCTTCGACACCGAGACGGACCTCGACGCCGCGATCACCACACTGGACAACTCCGAACTGGACGTCCGCAGATCAAGTTCGAACGCTCCGCCAACCAAGCCACCAGCAGCCGCACCAGCGGCGGGCGCCACAGCGACCAGCAAGCCGGGCTTCGGGCAGCTGAGCTGCGCGGCAGCCGGCACGAGCACGATTACCGGCTCTCCCCCACCCGTCCACGGCAATGGCACTACGCGCGTTCCGTCCGGTCCGTTGCGGCCCGCACCCCGGCCGCCGGCACACACGGTCAGGGCCGGGCCGCGGCTCGGTCGGTGGTCGGCGGCGGCGGCGGCGGCGGCGGCGGCGGCGGCGGGATCGTAACGGTCCCAGCAACCACGTCGCGGGCCAGATCGACCAGGCGCAGATGGTTCCTGCGGGCGTAGGCGCGCAGGTGGTCGAAGGAGGCGGCGGGGTCGGTGCCGTAGCGGGCGGTCAGGAACCCCTTGGCCTGCTCGATCGCGGTACGGGTCTTCAGGGCGGTCTCGAGCTGGGTTCGCACCGTACGGTGCTGATCCAGGGTGGTCTGCTGGAGCAGGGAGATCGCGGTGGCATCCGCCAGGGCTCGGGCGAGATGCCGGTCGGCGGCGAGCAGCGGGCCCGGCACCTGGCGGAAGAGGTTCAGCACGCCGATGGTCTGCCCGCGCAGCCGGATCGGGGTGGCGTGCACGGAGGTGTAGCCGGACTGGTGTGCGCGAATGCTGAACCGCGGCCACTGTTTGGAGTGTTCGGCGTCGAGGGTGTGGTCGACGGGTGCGGAGTCGTGGAAGGCGGTCCGGCAGGGGCCTTCGTTGGCGTCGAGTTCGAAGAGCTCGACCAGGCGGACGCGTTCGGAGGAGGCCGCGACCAGTTGCAGCGGCCCGTCCGGGAGGGCGAGCATGACGCCGGCGTCGCCGATGTCGAGCAGGTCCATGCAGTGTTCGGCGACCCGGTAGAGGAACTCGGCCGGGTCGAAGTCCTCCACCAGGGTGTCGGCCAGGTCGATCAGCGCGGCGGTGATCCGCGCCTCGCGCGGCAGCCGCGGCGGCCCGTTGCGCGACGGCGGGCCCGCGGGAAATGCAGAGTCGGTCATGACGGCCTCCGGCCACACAGAAACGTCAGCGTCCGGGGCCGGAAGCACTACTACGGGGGCTGGGTGTCATACCACCCGCCAAGAGCTGACCTGTCGAGCCACGCTACTCCTCCCCGCACCCGCGGGGCAGGGTTTCGGGCTCTTGCTGTGCCCCCGAACTGACCATCGTGTGCGGGCACATCGGTCATCCCCGGGCACCGAAGTGATCGCCGTCGCCGAAAGTCTGTCGGCGTACAGGTGACTCGCATCAGTACACCGACACCGACACCGACACCGTCGCCCGGTCGTTCAGAGGAGGGCGCCGCCGGAGACCTCGATGCGCTGGGCGGTGACCCAGCGCAGGCCCTCGGAGGCCAGCGTGGCGATGGCGTCGCCGATCTCCTCAGGTTCGCCTACGCGGCCGAGCGCGGTCTGTCCGGCCAGGACCTGGCGCATCCCGGCGTCGTCCCGCATCGCTCCACCGTTGAAATCGGTGGCGGTCGGCCCCGGGGCGACGGAGTTGACCCGGATACCGCGCGGGCCGAGTTCTGCGGCGAGGGTGCGGCTCAGGGCTTCGACAGCGGCCTTCGAGGCGGAGTAGACCGAGGTGGCGGGGCTGGTGTGGCGGGTCAGTGACGTCGAGACGTTGATGACGCGGCCGCCCTGGGCCAGCAGCGGCACGAGTGACCGGATGAGGAAGAACGTGCCCCGGACGTTGGTGTTCATCACCGTGTCGAAGTCGTCGGTCGTGACGTCCTCCAGCGGTCCGAAGATGCCCACTCCGGCGTTGTTGACCAAGATGTCGAGCCGCGAAGTACCCCAGCGCTCCAGCTGCTCGCCCAGTTCGGAGGTGAAGGAGGCGAAAGAGGAGACATCGCTGATGTCGAGCCGGAGAACGGCGGCAGTCCCACCCACCGCCTGCACCTGTTCCACCGTCTTCTCGGCCCCGGCCGTATCACGGCGGTGGGTGACCACTACCCGCACCCCGCGTCTGGCCAGAGCGACGGCTGCGGCGCGTCCGAGGCCGCGGTTCGCACCGGTCACCAAAGCGGTCCTGTCGATCGTCATGAGCTGTTCCTCCACCGCGCGGCCACCGGAATTCACCCGGGCGCCGCAGATCAGAGGCGAGTCGCTCGACTCGCCTTGCTCTCGTACCGTAAGCAGGACCATAGAGGCGAGTCAAGTGACTCGCCTCGGGTCTGCGGCATACTGTGCGCATGCCAGCAGAACTCTCCGCACACCACCGCCGGCTCGCTCAGCAAAAACGCGAAGCGATCACCACCGCAGCCACGGAACTGTTCCTGGCTCGTGGCTACGACGGCACCTCACTGGCCCGGGTCGCCGAAGCGGCCGGAGTCTCGAAGTCCACCCTGTTCAAGCAGTTCCCCACCAAGGCGGCCCTCTTCGAGGCCATCGTCACCGAGTCCTGGCAGCGTGACGCCGACGACGCTGTCGCGCGGCCTCCGGCCGGGGATCTGCGCTCCGGACTGACCACCGTCGGCCACCGCTATGCCGACCTGGTCGGCCGGCCCGGAATGGCAGCCCTGTTCCGGATCGTCATCGCCGAACTGCCTCGCTTCCCCGAACTGGGCCGGATGCAGTTCCAGCTCGGCAAACTGCCCTACTTCACCTCCGTCCAGCACTACCTGGAATCCGAGCACGAGGCGGGTCACGCCGACGTGCCGGACGCCGCGAGCGCCGCGAACCAGTTCCTCGGCATGATCGCCAACTACGTCCTATGGCCCCGCATGCTGCTGACCGACTGGAACCCCGCGGCATCCGAGATCCACGACGCCGTCGAAGAGGCCGTCCAGACCATGCTCGCCAGATACACCCCGGCCCACCGGCCCGCCCCGAAGCCAGAACGCTGACACCGACGCGCCATGCGCGACATCCGCGACGCCTCCCTGAACGGGTGGCGGCCTTCTCACGACCACGGACGGCAACGGTCGTCTCCTCGACGCAGACACAACAAGGGCCGTTCGGCCCTTGCCCCTCAGAACGGCGCCGGTTGATGATGCCGGTGACGCGGAGTGCGGCCCTGGGAGGCCGGGGCCGCGCTGGGCCGCCGCTTCGGCAGTGAGGCGACGACCCGTCAGCCCGGACCCGGGTCCTGCGCGACATCTCCCAGCGCTGCAACGTCAAGCTGCGCCTGATCGCCGAACACCTCCTGGCCCATGTCCAGGGCGCCGCCCTGCCGGAGGCCGAACGCACCGAACCGGAGACGGCGATCGCCCGCTGCACCGCGCTGCACCGGCCCGCTTCCGCACCGTCGCCGGAGCCCTCTACTGTGGAGAAGTGACGGGAGAGTCGGGCTGAACGCCCGGCACCTACCGAGGTCGGCTGGGGCCGAACAGCCGACTTCACGGCCCCAGCCTCGCCCCCCTACGCGTGGTGGGTCGGCGAGGCACTCCCGCAGTCCCGCCTCCACACGCCCGGAGGGCACCCTCGCGCGAGGGCCGGCGCACAAAGGGGAGTGCCGGCTCGCGCGTCCGGCTGCCGCCGCCATGTCCGCGGCGGCAATCGGACCCGTCCAGCCTCCCACCGCCACGACGCCGTGTCCCCCACTGACGCAGCCCCGGAGGAATTACTACTCGGAACGGCCCACAGGCATGCTGGCCGGGCCGCCCACCACCCTTTGCGTGCGCACCAGTTGGCGCATTTGCGGGAGCTCCGCGGGCGAGCGTGTACCGACAAGTCAGCGGTCCGGCAACTGTGCCTGCCGCCGCGTGGCCGTGTGCCCCGGTCAGCCGGGGGGTGTGTCGCGGTCTTCCTTCAGGCGTAGCCGTCCCTTGAGGACGTCGTGGGCGATGTCCTCAAGGAGGCGCTGGTGACTGAAGGCGTGCGCGCGCATGCGGGCCAGCGCTTCGGCGACAGGAACACCGCCGGCCGCGGCGGCCATGCCGGCTGCCTGGTGCACGAGCGGCGGATAGCCCGCCGGGCCCGGCTCCGGTGCCGCCTGTTCCCAGCCGATCAGTGCGGGGTGGGAGTCCAGCGCCAGCAGCGCCAGGATCCGGCCGTACGCCTGCAGCCGGGCCCGCTCCGCAGCGCCAAGGGCGGCGGGGGCGGTGTGGTAGAGGTCCATGGCGCCGACCGGAACACCGTCGCCGACCAGCAGCGGCACCGCCACCACCGTGCGGATACCAAGGTCGTCGGCCACCCGCCAGAACACCGGCCACCGCTCGCAGAGGAGCTGCAGGTCCGCCTCCACGATCCGGCGCCGCAAGTAGGCCTCGGTGCACGGCCCCTCCCCCGCCACCAGCTGGGCGTCCTCCAGCCGGTAGCTGCGTTCATCCGCCCCATGAGCCACCATCCTGATCTGCCCCGAAGTGATCAGACTGACGCCCAGACCGTCCGCGCCCGCATCCTCGGCGCACGCCGCCGCTGCGGACGGCAACGCCACCCGGCAGCCGCCTGCACTGGCAACCTCAACGACACGCCGCCACGCCGCGGTGTCCGCCCGCATATCCATGACACAGCCCCACTGCCCGTCCGGAGCGCGGCCAGGCCACCCCGCGCTCACCGGTAGAAGCAGCGTAGACCTGCGTGGCGGCCACCGGCAGAGGGCCTCACACCGCTCACGACCCGACCGAAACCGTCATGGCGGCATCACCTACAGGTACGCGAGCCAGAAGGGGCGGATGCTCAAGTTCCCGTGACCGGTGAGCTGTTGGCTGATCACGGGAACCAGCATCCCGCGGCTGCTCTGCCGAACCACAGGACACACCACCCCGCACAACAGCAGGCGGCGTGTTCCCCGAGTTCCCCGGACAGAGACCGACAAACCTGGCACAGCGCCCTCTTCGGAGTGCGAACCGCCTCGGCGGCTGCGGCTGACCGCTCGGGGCGCGGACGCGGAAGCGCGCGGCGCAGCTGAGCCGTCCTTTGGCCGACGGGCGGCCTGCGCGGGAGAAGCGCGCCATCGACATCGAGAAACAGCAGGGCACGCTGTACGGGACCAGTCACGGGAGCCCGACAGCGGCGGATCCGCCACCCGGCCGCTCCGTCACACCGGGAAGCCACCCGCCGTACAGGCTACGAGGATGGGACGGGGCGGACCGCGAGAATGGCGATGTCGTCGTCGCTGTCCGCGCCCAGACCGATGAGGAGTTCGTCGCAGAACACGTCGAGGCTTTCGCGGGCCAGGCCGGCGGTGTGGCGGCGGAGGCGGTCCATGGCGTCGTCCAGGGACTCGTCGCGGCGTTCGATCAGGCCGTCGGTGTAGAGGAGGACGGTCGAGCGGGCCGGGATCGCGTTGCGGCCCCGGTGGCGGGGCAGGTCGGGGTCAAGGCCGAGGAGTACGCCCGCGCCGTCCTCCAGATAGCGGGTGCGACCGTCCTCGGTGACAAGGAGGGGCGGCAGATGGCCGGCTGAGGAGTGCACCAGTTCCCAGGGGCCCTCCTCGGGGCCTTTGAGGAGTCCGTAGATACAGGTGGCGGTGGCCTCCCGGTAGAGGCTCTGGTTCGCCATGTCCAGTCGGTGCAGGACCACCTCGGGGGGCTCCCGCCGGTCCACAGCGATGCCACGCAGCATGCTGCGCAACTGGCTCATGGCGATGGCCGCGTCGAGATTGTGGCCGGCGACGTCACCGATCACCAGTGCGGTGTCCCCACTGGGCAGGACAAAGGTGTCGTACCAGTCGCCGCCCACCTGGGCGGTGGTGGAGGAAGCTGCGTAACGGGCCGCGATCTGGAGGTGGTCGATCTCGGGCAGTACGGGCAGCAGCGAGCGCTGGAGGCGTTCGGCGATGTTCCGCGTCTCCTGGTAAAGGCGGGCGTTGTCCACGCCCAGGGCGAAGACCCGCGCCAGATCGTCGATCAGGGGCAGGTCGTCCTCGGCGAAGGGCCGTTCCGCAGCGCCCCGGGCCACGGTGAGGGCGCCGATGACACTCCCGCGCGTCCGGAGCGGGGCGACAACGGCGCTGCGCGTCCCCATGTTGCACAACAGTCCCCGGTAGTGGGCGTCCAGCGCACTCGTGGTCTGGGCCGGCGCCGATGGCTCGCCGAGGAGCAGTGGGCCGGCACCGCGCAGGGCACGGGCGAGCGGGCCACGGGCGGTCTCCGACACGGGCGGCAGTCGGCCCTCGTACGCGTCGGGGCAGCTCGGGCCGGGGGCGCGGCGGACGACGCAGACCCGGTCCGCCTGGGCGGCCTCCTCGGTGAACAGGTCGACCGCGCACCAGTCGGCCAGCCGTTCGGTGAGCACCCGGCCCACCTGCTCCACACCCTCGTCGAGGTTGGTGGCTCCGCTCAGTGCGGCCTCGGTGTCGGCCAGCAGGGAGAGCCGTTTCAGCGCCGGCATGCCGGCTTCGGTCCCCCCGGTGTGCGGGGCGGCCGACGAGGTCGGGCCGTCCGGCCGCTGGTGTGCCACGGGCCGGGCCCGGCCGCCGGACGGGCGGGCCGGGGTGACCGCCGTGGTGGCCCTGGGGGTGAGCTGGGCGACGAAGACGGTGCGGCCGTCAGTCGTCTCCTGGGTCTGGATGAACAGCCGGACCGGGACCAGCCAGCCGTCGCGGTGCAGGGCGGGGAGCGGTACCGAGCGGCCCAGGATGCGGGGTTCCCCGCTGAGCAGCAGGGACGTGAACGCCCCGAGGTGGCGTTTGCGGAGATGCTCCGGGATGAGGGTCGTAAGGGGCAGGCCGATGATTTCGTCGGCCTGCCAGCCGAGCAGGCCCGCCGCGGGCCCGTTCGCAGCGATGATTGTGTTCCGCTCGTCGGCGGCGATCGTCGGAACCCTGCTGGCCCGCACCTGGCCGACGTCCCACGGGACCAGTTCCGACGGGCTGGCGCCGGGTTCCCGGGGCACCACCGTCCACGCGGTGGGGGGACCGCCGGCGAGTTGGCCGACGATCTGGTCGAACAGCCACTGGTGGAAGACGCGGCTGCGCGGCAGCGCCGGCAGGGTCAGGAACCGTTCGTCACGGGCCTTCTCCTCGGCCAGGTCGAGGACCGTGCGCAGTGCCTGCGCGGCGGGCCCGGCGTCCGACTGCACGGACAGGGGCAGTGACCGGATCTCCGCTCCGCCCGACTCCTGTTGGATCGCGGCTGTCACCCCCGTGCTGATCAGTTGGTTCATGTCCTGGGCCGCGGCGAGTTCGACCGGTGACACGCCCAGGTCCTCTCCGGCGGCCAGGGCGAGGACGACCTCGCGCAGCAGAGTGTGCCGGTGCTGCTGGGAGGCCGAGTAGAGCGCTTCCGGTACGTCGACCAGGGTCACGGTCGCACCGGGGGCGGGGTTCGCAGGCGGCGCCGGTGGTTCCCCCCACCCGTCCGGCCACCGAGAAGTTCCGGCAGGCACCCCGTCGGGGATTTCGTCAGGGATTCCGGCGAGGAATTCGGCGCACTCCAGCTCGAACCACACCGTCTTGGTCGTCTTGGCCACTTCGACGCCGTGGCGGGACGCCAAGTGCCCGACGACGGCCAGTCCCTGCCCCGTACCGGCGTACGGCGGGTACGCGTACGGGACGAGCCGGCGGTCCGGCCGTCGGTCGCTCACCCCCACCCGCACCGTGCCGCCGTCCATGTGGACCGCTACCTCGACCTCAGTCCGGGCATGCAGCACCGCGTTGGTCACCAGCTCGCTGGCCAGGAGCTCAGCGGTCTCGACCACGTCCGACGCGACGCCGTCCAGAGCGGACCGCACGAATCGACGAGCCTCCGCCACGCTCCGCGGTCCCTGCGCGAACCAGCGCGATGGCGCGCCTGCGTTTTGAAGGTCGGCCATGACGTCAGTCTCCCTCAGCGGGCCCGGCCCCGCGCTCGCGGACGGTTCCTGGAGCGGCACACGAGTGAAGGTCTTCGGGCCCGGACACCGCGCTCCCCGGCCTGGGCAGCCTCGCGCTGCCCGCTGTGGAGGTGTTCGACGTCTTCGAGGTGTCGCGTGGAGCGGGCGGGATGGATGTCGGCGCTGCTGAGCGGTTGGTCACCGTCAGGCGCGGCATCAGCTCTGTGGCTGCCCACACGACCGGATCCACCACGGTGAGCGACTGGTGCTTCCGCAGGTTCTCCGGGGTGAGGTACGAGGTGACGTACGGGGTGAGGTACGGGGTGACTTCCTGCGCGATGCCGAGGGTGCACGAGGAGGCGTCCACGACGAGCGGTAGACGGCCGGCGCCGGTCCACGGCCAGGCGTGTAGCGATCATGCGGTTGGCCATGACGATGTTGCCGGCGTCGTACCCCTTGAAGTGCCAGATCGTCGCGCAGCAGGTCCCGCCGAGGCCGTCGACCCCGTCCGAGCCTGCGCAGATCCGGTTGACGCAGACCACGTAGTAGACCGCGGCAGCGGTGTCGCGGTCGAAGGCGGACAGCGGAGTGCGGGCGGGAGCGGGGGCGGCGGGGGCCCACTCGGGGATCAGGTCCGGTGACACCACGGTCCGCAGCGCGGAGGTGACGCGGCCCAGGGCCCCGTACCCGACATGGTCCGCGACCCCCCGGCCGCGTACGGGCCCGTCCCGGATGCGACTGCAGCCTCCGAAACCCATCCGAAACCACCCGGCAGCGCCATCCACCTACACTCCCGCTCATGGCGCGGACAGCGAGCGGACGGCGTTCCACCGGCGACGACAGCCAAGTCGCCCTGCAATTCCGTACCGTGCACGGATACCGGCGCGCGTACCGCGCCGCGGGCGAGGGATCCGCGATCGTGCTGATCCACGGCATCGGAGACTCGTCGGCGACGTGGAACCCGCTCATCGCGCAACTGGCACGCAGCCATCGCGTCATCGCTCCCGACCTGCTCGGTCACGGTGCGTCCGACAGGCCGCGGGCCGACTACTCGGTCGCCGCGTACGCCAACGGCGTCCGGGATCTCCTCGGGGTGCTCGGCATCGAGCGGGTCACCCTCGTGGGGCACTCGTTCGGTGGCGGCGTCGCGATGCAGTTCGCCTACCAGTACCCCGAGCGCGTCGACCGGCTCGTCCTGGTGAGCACGGGAGGTGTCGGCCCGCAGGTCACCCCCGTACTGCGGGGGGTCTCGCTGCCAGGCGCCGCACTGTTGCTCTCCCTGCTCGGGCTGCCCGGCACCGACGTGCCGGTGCGGGCCGTGGTCGCGCTGCTCCGGCTGTTCGACACCTCTCTCGGGCGGGACGCCCCGGAGCTGATGGGCCTGGTCGAGGCGTTACCGGACGTTCGGGCGCGGGCGGCGTTCATACGCGCGCTGCGGTCCGTCGTCGACTGGCGGGGCCAGGTGGTCACCATGCTGGACCGCTGTTACCTCGCGCTGGGCATGCCCACGCTCCTCGTATGGGGGGACAGGGACGGCGTCCTGCCGGTCTCCCACGCATTCACCGTGCACGAGGCGATGCCCGGCAGCCGCCTCGAAATCTTCGCCGGTGCCGGTCACTTCCCTTTCCACACCGATCCGGCGCGCTTCCTCTCGCTCGTCGAGGACTTCATCGGGACGACTGCACCGGCCAGTTGGAGCATCGACCAGTGGCGGCGGCTACTGCGAGCGGGGCGGCCGGGCCACAACGCACACCTCGACACCGTGGAGCGACGGTATCGCGAGGCGAGCGAGCGCAGCGCGACGTAGGACCGGCCGCCCGCAGTTCAGCGCAGGCAACGGGAAGGAGGAGGGGAACGGGAGCGGGAAGGGGAACGGAAGCACCCATTTTGCCGTCTTGAGACGGGGGCGTCGGCTACGGACCGGTGAGTGAGTTCGTACAGCCGACCTCAGGCGCAAAAGGGGAGTTCAGCGAGTGAGTACAGGTATGAGCACCATCCGGCCGCTTCCGGAGCTGCTGCGTGAGCACGCCGGGCGTCTCGGGGAGAAGGTCGCTTTCCAGGACCGCCGTACCCGGCTCACCTACCGGGACCTGGCGCGGCGGACCGAGCGGCTGGCCGGCCACCTTGCCGCGCTGGGCCTGGCGAGGGGCGACCGGGTGGGCATCCTGCTCGGCAACCGCGTCGAAGCCGTCGAGAGCCTGCTCGCCGTCGCCCGGGCCGCCGGTGTCGGCGTACCGCTCGACGCGGAGAGCCCCGGGGCCGAGGTCGCACTCCTCCTTGAACACTGCGGTGCGCGGGTGCTCATCACCGATGAGGCACGGCTGACGGAATGCCAGGACTTACTCTCCCGGCCCGGCTTGATCGTGGTGGTGGTGGCTGAAGGCAATGCGGAGGCCAAGCCCGCCTCGTCTTCCCCTGCGGACCAGGACGCGCCGATCGACCGGGCCAAGGCGGTGGGCGCCGCCCTGCGGTACGAGGAACTTGCGGATACGCAACCCGGTGAGCCGGCCAGGGACGACCTCGGCCTTGACGAGGTCGCGTGGCTGCTCTACACCTCCGGGTCCTCCGGCGCCCCCAAGGGTGTCCTGTCCACCCAGCGCAGCCGCCTCGCGCCGGTCGCGACAGGCCTCATAGGCGTCCTCGGCCTTTCGGAACGGGACCGGCTGCTGTGGCCACTCCCCCTCCATCACGCCATGAGCCAGGTCGTGTGTGTGCTCGGGACGACGGTGGCCGGGGCGAGCGCCGTGCTCCACCCCCGGTTCTCGGTGACGGAGGTACTGGGCGAACTGCGCCGTACCGACGTCCCCCACACCCTCCTCGGCGGAGTACCGACCACGTACTCGGCGCTGCTCGACACCGTCCGAGGCGAGCAGGACGCCGGACGCACCGACGGGCTCGGCACCCGTGCGCTGCGGGGTTGCATCAGCGGAGGCGCCTCGGCGGGGCCGGAGTTCCGCCGGTCCTTCGAGACCGTGTGCCGCACCCCCTACCTGGAGCACTACGGCAGTACCGAGGCCGGGCCGGTGACCATGGCGGGCCCGCAAGACACGAGCGCGACCGGGTCGTGCGGCCGGGCGCTGCCCGGCACACGGGTCCGGGTGCGGGGCGGGGCCGGCGGACAGGACACCGGCGAGGGCGAACTGTGGGTGAGCGGCCCGGGGATCATGGCCGGCTACCACGGCGCGCCGGAGGCCACCGCCGAGGTGCTCCGCGACGGTTGGTTCCGCACCGGCGACCTGGCCCGGATCGAGCCTTCCGGCGACATCGTCATCACCGGCCGGGCCGGCGACCTGATCGTCCGGGGCGGCGCGAACGTGCACCCCTCGGAGGTGGAGGCGGTGCTGCGGCGCGTACCCGGTGTGGCGGACGCCGCGGTGGCCGGGCGCCCTCATCCCCTCTTCGGCGAGGTACCGGTCGCCTATCTGGTGGCCGTACCGGGCGGTCCGGGACTGGACAGGACAGCGATTCTGGCCGCCTGCCGCAAGGAACTGTCCGGCTTCAAAGTCCCCGCCGACCTGTACGAGGTGGACCGCGTTCCCCGTACCGCCTCCGGGAAGGTCCGCCGGCACGCTCTCGCCGACCGGCCCGGCCGGGCGCTGGGCACGGCCGGGGCCCAACCGACGGAGACCTGGTCGGAGTTGGTGCGGACGGAGGCGGCGGCCCTGCTCGGCCTCAGGGCCGAGGCGGTGGAACCGACGACGGCGCTGCGGGATCTGGGCATGGACTCGCTGGCGGCGACCGCACTGCGGGAACGGTTGTCGGCGGCGACCGGGCTCCCGCTCTCCGAGGCCGTCGCCTTCGACTTCCCCACGGCCGCCGCACTCGCCGCCCATCTCCGGTCGCTGCGCGCCGTCCACCCGTCCGCCACCGTGGACGTGGGCCACGGTTCGGCCCGTTCGGACGAGGACCAGGTTGTGATCGTCGGAATGGCGTGCCGCTACCCCGGAGGAGTGACCTCCCCCGACGCGTTGTGGCGGCTGGTGGCGCAGGGGAAGGACGCCATCGGGCCGTTCCCCACCGACCGGGGCTGGCAGACGGACGCGCTGTACGACCCGGACCCCGCGCGGCCCGGCCGGACGTACGTGCGTGAGGGCGGCTTCCTCTCCGGTGTGGACCGTTTCGACCCGGGCTTCTTCGGCATCTCACCCCGCGAGGCCTCGGCCATGGACCCGCAGCACCGGCTGCTGCTCGAAGTGGCGTGGGAAGCCTTCGAGCACGCCGGTGTCGTCCCCCGCTCCCTGCGCGGCTCGGCGACCGGGGTGTACGTCGGGTTGATGTACAGCGACTACGCCGGCCGCCTGGTGGAGGTGCCCGAACAGGTCGAGGGGTACATCGGCATCGGCAACGCGGGCAGCGTCGCCTCGGGCCGTATCGCCTACACCTTCGGTCTTGAGGGACCGGCGATGACGGTGGACACGGCGTGCTCGTCGTCCTTGGTGGCCCTGCATCTGGCCGCCCAGGCGCTGCGTCGTGGCGAGTGCTCCTTCGCGCTGGCCGGCGGAGCCACCGTGATGTCCGGACCGTCGTCGTTCGTGGAGTTCAGTCGGCAGCGGGCCCTGTCCCCGGACGGCCGCTGCAAGGCGTTCGGCGCGTCGGCCGACGGCACGGGCTGGGCCGAAGGCGCCGGGATGCTGTTGCTCAGCCGGCTGTCCGACGCCCGCGAAGCCGGGCTCCCCGTGCTGGCCGTGGTGCGCGGTTCGGCGGTCAACCAGGACGGCGCGAGCAACGGACTCACGGCACCGCACGGTCCCGCCCAGCAGCGGGTGATCCGGCAAGCGCTGGCGGACGCCGGGCTGGCGCCCGGGGACATCGACGCGGTGGAGGCGCACGGCACCGGCACCCGGCTCGGCGATGTCATCGAGGCCGAGGCGTTCCTGGCCACGTACGGGCGCGAGGAGCGGGAGCGCCCCCTCTGGCTGGGGTCGGTGAAGTCGAACATCGGTCATAGCCAGGCCGCCGCCGGGACAGCGGGTGTGATCAAGACGGTGCAGGCGATGGCACACGGCGTACTGCCGCGTACCCTGCACGCCGATGAGCCGACCGGCCGGGTCGACTGGTCCTCGGGGCGGCTGGCGCTGCTGAACCGGGCAGTGGAGTGGCCGCGTACGGACCGCCCGCGCCGGGCCGGAGTGTCCTCCTTCGGGATCAGCGGCACCAACGCCCATGTGGTGCTCGAGGAGCCCCCTGCGTGCCAGGACGTCCCCTCGCCGCTCCCCGGGACGGACAGCGGGACCGGGAGACCTCTCACCGATGACGGCACGGTCACGTCGCCCGTCGCGGTCACGTCGCCCGTCGCGGTGACCTCGCCCGTCGCCGTTCCCGTGTCGTCGAGAAACATGTCAGGGCTGCGGGAGCAGGCACGGCGACTGTACGAACAGGTGGCCGCCGACCCGCACACAACCGCGGCGGACATCGGGTACTCGCTCGCCACCACCCGCACCTCCTTCGAGCACAGAGCCGTGGTGGTGGCCCGGGACCGTACGGAACTGCTGAGCTCCCTGCGCTCGCTGGCAGTGGACGGAAACGGGCCCGGGGTGCACAGAGGCACGTCGCGGCACGCGGGGCCCCTGGCCATCCTCTTCACCGGTCAGGGCAGCCAACGCGCCGGTACCGGGCGTGAGTTGTACGAGTCCCGCGACCTGTATCCGGCCTTCGCCGAATCGCTCGACGAGACCTGCTCCTTGCTCGATCCTCTGCTGCCCGTGCCTTTGCGGGACGTCGTACTGGCCCGCCCCGGCACCGAGGCGGCCGCGCTCCTGGACACGACCGGGTTCGCGCAGCCGGCCCTTTTCGCCTTGGAGACGGCGCTGTTCCGGCTGTTCGAGTCCTGGGGGGTGCGCCCGGATCTGGTGGCCGGGCACTCGCTGGGTGAGGTGACCGCGGCGCATGTTGCCGGGGTCCTGTCCCTTGCGGATGCCTGCACCCTGGTGGCGGCCCGGAGCCGGCTGATGCAGGCTCTGCCCGCGGGTGGGGCGATGGCCGCCGTGGCCGCCGGCGAACAAGAGGTGACCGACCACCTCGCCGGGACGGGTCTGGCGGCGGAGGTCGCCGCCGTCAACGGGCCGGCGTCCGTGGTCGTCTCCGGCGACGAGGCCGCGGTGCGGGGGACCGTCGCGGACTTCCGCGAGCTAGGCCGCTCCGCGACACCTCTTCGCGTGAGTCATGCCTTCCACTCCGTGCGCATGGAACCCATGCTCGCCGATTTCGCGAAAGTGCTGCGCGACCTGTCCTTCGACGCACCGCGCATCCTCCTGGTCACCGCCCTGGCAGGGCGGGCGGCCACCGAGGAGGAGCTGCGTTCACCCCGGTTCTGGGTCGACCATGTACGCCGCCCGGTCCGCTTCGCCGACTCGCTGGCGTACCTGCGGGACCGGGGCGCCGCGCACTACCTCGAACTCGGTCCGGACGGCGTACTGACCGGCCTGGCCCAAGGCTTGCTCGGCACACCCGGGCGGGCGCCGGGCACGGACGACGAGCCGCCCACGGCGCCGCTGATCCTGCCGGCACTCCGTGCGGCAAGGCCGGAGGGGGACGCGCTGACCGACACCCTGGCCGCCCTGCACGCTCACGGTGTGCCCCTGGACTGGCAGGCCGTCTTCGCGGGGCGCGGCGCCCGGCGCGTCGCCCTGCCCACGTACGCCTTCGAGCGCCGCCGCTACTGGCTCGACGCCTCTCCTCGCGACCGCTCCACTCCCCCGTCGGGCACGTCGGCCCATCCTTTCCTGTCACACCGCACCCCGACCGCCGACGACGGCGGTCTCCTGCTGACCGGAGAGCTCTCCGTGCAGGACCGGCCCTGGCTGGCCGATCACAAGGTCGCAGGAGAGGTGCTGCTGCCGGCGAGCGCCTTCGTCGAGATGGCCCTGTACGCCGGTGAGGCGGTGGACACGCCGGTCCTGGACGAACTCGTCCTGGCCGCGCCGTTGTCGCTGCCCGCGCACGGCAGGATCGAAGTGCAGGTGAAGGTGGAGGCGCCGGACGACGCGGGGCGACGGAGCATCGGCTTCCACGCCCGGCCTCACACGCCGTCCGGTGATCAGCCATGGCGGCGGCACGCCTCCGGCACACTCGCGCCGCCGATGACGGACACTGACGCACCGGCCGCGGGGACAGGCGCCGGGCCGTGGCCCCCGCCGGGCGCGGTGCCCCTGCCCGTCGGCAGTCCGGACGACGACCTGCGCGGACCGCTGGCCGCAAGCGGACTCTACGGGCAGTTGGCCGCGAGCGGACTGGATTACGGCCCCGCGTTCCAGGGGCTGCGCGCCGCCTGGCGGCTCGGGGAGGAGCTGTACACCGAGGTCGCGCTGCCCGAGGCGGCCGGGACCACGGACGCGGCAGCGGGCGGCCCGGCGTTTGTCCTGCATCCTTCGCTGCTGGACGCCGCGTTGCACGCCCTGCCGCTCGCCGGGCCCGCCGCGGGCGGTTCCGGGCCGGGCAGCGGCGGTCGGACAGCCCTGCCGTTCGCGTTCGGCGGGGTGCGCCTGCACGCCTCCGGTGCCCGGCGGTTGCGGGTGCGGCTCGCTCCCGCACCGAACGGACGGGCCGAGGTGGAGCTGGCGGACGAGGAAGGAACCCCGGTGGCCACGGTGCGTTCGCTGACCCTGCGGCCGCTCCCGCCTGCCGGACCCGGTACGGCACCACCGGACACAGCGGGCCTGCATCGGATCGACTGGGCGCCACTGCCCGAGCGTTTCGTCCTTCCCGCGGTGCCCATGCCTTCGTACGGTGTACTGGGCGCCGTCGGCACACCGCTGGCGGATGAACTCGCACCTGCGGGGTCCGGCGTACCCGTGTACCCCGATCCGGCGTCCGCGGGGCACGGTTCGCCTGCCGTGGTCGTCGCTCGGTGTCCGTCCCCGACGGGTACCACCGGGGATGCGGGGAGCCCGGCGGCGCAGATCTTGTCGGCGGCGGAACCGACCCTGCGACTCATCCAGGAGTGGCTCGCGGAACCGGGCCTGGCCGACCGCCGACTCGTCCTCGTCACCTCCGGAGTCGTCGGCCCGGACAGCGGTGGGCCCGCCGGTGAAAGCGACGACACCGGGCGCCGTGTGATGGCGGACGCGGCAGCATGGGGGCTGGTCCGCTCGGCACTGCGCGAGAATCCGGGCCGCTTCGCCCTGATCGACACGGACGATCACCCCGGCTCCTGGCGGAGCCTGCCTGGACTGCTCGCCGCTCCCGCGCCGGAGATCGCCGTGCGGCAGGGGACGGCATACGTACCGGAACGTGTGCGGCTGACCGAGCCCGGCGGGCAACCGCCTGCCCGGCGGCGTCTCGTTCCGGACGGTACTGTGCTGATCACAGGCGGCACCGGCTCACTGGGCACGCTCGTCGCACGCCACCTCGTCACCGTCCACGGCGTCCGGCATCTGCTGCTGGTGTCCCGCCGCGGCCCGGACGCGCCAGGCGTGGCCGAACTCGTCGCCGAGCTGAGCGCGTCCGGCGCCGAGGTGACCGTACGGGCATGCGACATCGCGGACCGGACCGAACTCTCCGCCCTGCTCGACTCCGTACCGGCAGCCCATCCACTGACCGGCGTCGTCCATACCGCGGCCGTGCTGGACGACGGCATCGTCCCGGCGCTCACCACCGCCCGGCTGGAAAGAGTGCTGCGCCCCAAGGCGGACGCGGCTCTCCTCCTGCACGCGTTGACGAGGGAGCACCGTCTCGCGATGTTCGCGCTCTACTCGTCGGTCGCGGGTGTCTACGGCGCCGCGGGTCAGGCCAACTACGCGGCGGCCAACCTCGTGCTGGACACGCTCGCGCGCCACCGTCAACAGCTCGGTCTGCCCGCCACATCGATCCTCTGGGGTCCCTGGCGGCAGAGCGACGGCATGACAGCACACCTCACCGACGTGGACCTTCGACGCATGGCCGATTCCGGGTTCGCTCCGCTCGGCGTGGAGGAGGGCTTGCGTCTCTTCGACGCCGCCGTGGCCGGTGACGACCCGGTGGTGATCGCGGCCCGCCTCGACCCCACCGTCCTCGACGGTGGCCCCTCGCAGGCGAGCCCTCGCTCGACGCCCGCCGCGGGCCCGGGCCACGGGGGCACAGCACCGGTGGCGCAGCGGCTGGCGTCGGCCGACCCGCACCGACGGGCGGCCTTGCTGCTCGCCGAAGTACGGTCCAAGGCGGCCTCGGTCCTTGGCCACCCTGAGGGAGCGAGCGCGATCGAAGAGGGCGACGTACTGGCGGACCTGGGGCTCGACTCACTGGCCGCGGTGGAACTGCGCAACCTGCTGTCGACGTCGACGGGGCTGAGCCTGCCGGCCACGCTGCTGTTCGACTTCCCGACACCGCGTGCGGTCGCCGCCGAACTGGCCGACCGCTACGCCCGGCAAGCGGCTCCCACCGGCTCCCCCGGTCCTGGAGAGCGGACGGCCGCCACCGGCACCCCGCCGGAAGACGGTGGCGCGGGCCACCCGTCGGCGGCCGGTACGGCCGACGCCCCGAAGCGGGCGGAGGGCGTACGGCACATCGCACCCGTCCCGGACTCCCTGAGCGCGATGTTCCGCACCGCCTGCGACCAGGGCCGGCTTTGGGACAGCATGGTCCTGCTCACCGTCGCCGCCCGCCTGCGACCGGTGTTCGACAGCGCCCACACGGCCGGTACGACACTCGCGCCCGTGGCGCTGGAACCCGGCGGCGAGGGCGCCCCGTTGATCTGCTTCCCCGCCCTCAGCGCACTCTCCGGTCCTCAGGAGTACGCGCGTTTCGGCATCGGTCTGCGGGGCCTGCGGCCGGTCTCGGCGATGCGGTACGCGGGGTTCTCGCCAGGAGAGGCGCTGCCGGCCGACCTGCGCGCGTTCGTCACCGCGCAGGCCACCGCTGTCCGTGCGGCCGCGGGCCGGCAGCCCCCGGTACTCGTGGGCCGCTCGGCCGGCGGCTGGGTGGCTCAGGCTGTGGCCGAGCGACTGGCGGACGACGGCTTCGCCCCGGCCGCTGTCATCCTGGTGGACACCTATCCCCATGGTGCAGACAGCCGGGAGCGATCGGTCTCCGCGATGACGTCCGACATGCTGCACCGGGTGGCGAAGTTCGACGCGGCCGATCCGGAGCGGCTCACGGCCATGGCCGCACACTTCGAGCTGTTCACAGACTGGAAGCCCTCGAAGCCCGCCGCCCCGACCCTCTTCGTACGGGCCGGAGATCCCCTGCCCGGCACCGAGCCCGCCGCGGCCTGGGGTCTGCCCCACACCGAAATCACCGTGCCCGGGGATCACTACACGGTATTGGAGGAACACGCCCGGACCACCGCGCTCGCCGTACACCGCTGGCTGGCCGCGACGGACAGCGCTTCCGGCACGTAGAAGTCGCGCAGGAGACGAACGATGCCCCTGCTCCCGCCCGGACCTGCCCGACAGCTCAAGGACAGGTCCTCAGACGTCGCGCGAGCAGTGGCGTGGCTTCGGCGGGATCGATGTCGCAGACCAACAGCCCGGGCTTTCCATAGGGCTGATGGTCGAGCAGTGTGCCGTCCGGCCGCACTACGGCCGAGGTCGTGGGCGATCCCGGGCTCGCGCAGTTGACGGCGGCGATGTAGCAGTTGTTCTCGGCGGCGCGACACAGAAATGCCTTCTCGTGAAAGGAGTTCCTAGGGTCGGCGAATTCAGTCGGCTCGAACGCGCCGGGCTCCGCTTCGCTGTAGTGCGGGTGGAACACCAGCTGGGCGCCGTTGCGGACGGCCCAGCGCACCGTCTCCGGGTAGCGGAAGCCCTCGTGGCAGATCACGATGCCGAAGCGGACGCCGTCGGCTTCGAATATGCGGCGGTCGCCGCCCGCCTCGTACGCGGGATCTTCTGCTGGGTCGAGCTGCACTTTGTCCTGATAACCCGCTCGGGTGCCATCGGGTCGAAGTACGAGCGCGGTCAGACGTGGTCGGTCGGACACGTACCGCTCCGTACCGAGCACCACGTGGATGTGGCTCTCCCGCGCGGCCTGGGCGATGCGCTCGTGCGCGGCTTCCAGGAAGGCGGCGTTCACGGCCTCACGTGAGCGCGTCGGCCATGGATAGCCCGGCACATACGCTTCCGGGAAGCACACGATATGGGCGTCGGCGGCGGCAGCGGCTCTGACCGCGCGCTCGGCTCGAACCACGGAATCTTCCGGGTTCTCGGGAATCTCGAGGTTGGCGAGCGCGATGCGAAGTCGTGTCATGCGGCTCATTGTGCTGCACAACTCAAACGGCCGGAGGTGGGGGGGAGTTCACGTGCCGTGCGACATCACCGTCGACCGCCATCGGGCGCGGGCAGGACCGCCAGTGCCGTGTCCGCGACGTTCCGCAGCATCTCGGGGTCCAGGCCCGCCTTGCCCACCGCCTCGATCCCGCGGACCACCGTCAGCAGCAGTGCCGCCAGCCGCTCCGGATCCGCCGCGCTGTCGATGTCGCCGTGGCGCTGGGCGGCGCTGATCTCCGTCCGCACCAGGGTCAGCAGCGTCGTCATGGTCTCGGCCGACCGCCCGGCGACCGTCGGATCATGCTGGGCGAGTTCCGCCGCGCCCTTGGCCAGCAGACACCCGCGGCGCTCGGTGTCCAAGGCGGCGTTCTCCGCCATGAGGTGCACGTAGCGCGCCAGCCGGGCCAGGGCCTCGGCGTCCGGGCCGCCTGCCAGTTGGTCCTCGGCCACCTCCACGACCGCTGTGCACCAGTCACCGAAAACACGGTGGAACAGCTTGCTCTTGTCGCCGAAAGCTCCGTACAGGCTGCCCTTGCCCAGGCCGGTCGCCCGAGCGATGTCGTCCATCCGGGTTCCCGCGTAGCCGGTCGCCCAGAACTGCTCCCGGGCCCGCTCCAGTACCTGGCGTTCGTCGAATGCGCGTGGTCTCGGCATGGTCTCAGCCTATCCGTTCTTGACTCGATCGTCCATTACTGCCTAGGTTATGGACGATCCATTCCACAACAGTTGAGGGGTCCCCCATGCCAGGCGTACTGCAGGAGAAGGTGGCCGTCATCACCGGAGGAAGCAGCGGGATCGGGCTGGCCATCGCCCACCGCTTCGTCCGGGAGGGAGCACGGGTCTTCGTGACCGGCCGGGACACCGACCGCCTCGAAGCGGCGGTCGAGGAGCTGGGCCCCGCGGCCACCGGCGTACGATCCGACGTCTCGGTCCTGGCCGACCTCGACGCGCTCTACGCGCGCGTCGGCGAGGAGGCCGGACGCATCGACGTACTGGTGGCCAACGCCGGAATCGTCGCGGACGCCGCGCTCGGCGCCCACACCGAGGCCGACGTCGACCTGACGCTCGCCGTCAACGTCAAGGGCCCCCTGTTCACGGTCCAGAAGGCGCTTCCGCTGCTCGCGGAGAACGCCTCCGTCCTGGTCATCGGATCGAGCAACAGCGTGCGCCCCAATGAGCAACTCGAGGTCTACAGCGCCTCCAAGGCGGCGCTGAGCAACCTCGTGCACAACTGGGCCAGGCAGTCGCGGGAGCGCCGGTTCCGGGTCAACGTCCTCAGCCCGGGACCCACGCGCACCCCCGGGCTGCTGGGCGCCGCGGGGCCGGACGCCGACCGGTTCGCCGAGGCAGTAGTGCCACTGGGACGGCTGGCCGACGCCGACGAGATCGCCGCAGCCGCCCTCTTCCTGGCCTCGGACGCCTCGTCGTTCGTCACCGGCGCCGAACTCTTCGCCGACGGCGGCTACACCCGGGCCTGAACGACACTCGGCGGGTGCGCCTTGGTGCCCGCATCGGCTCTGGCGGCCCCGCCGTTGAGGCGCCTGCCGGGGTGAGACCCTGGCAGGCGCCATTTCCCTCAGCTCGCTTCGGACACCGTCGTCGAGGAGTACGAGCCGACCAACGTGGCGCCCTCGCGCGTAGGTGGCGCGGTCAGGCGGTCGGCGACCGCGCGCTGGAACTCCTGGAAGGCAGGCAGCTCCGGCAGGCCCTCGCCGTCGACGACGTGCACGAACGTGACTCCGTCCGCCAGCCGGAAAGTGCTGTACCGCAGCCCCGGCGGTGCCGTGGCCGCCAGTTCGGCGAACACGTTCTTGATCAGACGCTGGTTCTCCTCTGCCGCTTCGGGCTTGGTCCGGTAGCGGATGACTGCCGTACTCATGAGGCTCCCTCGATCGGTGGCGCTGTCACAGGTACTGACAACGGGCGGCCCGCGATCTCATCGCCGCGATGACTTCGCCCCTCGCAGGTTGTCAGTACCGGTGACGACGAATCCTGGAGGGGCCTTGTGAACAGCACGGAACGGACGACGGCCGAGCAGCGCTGGGTGCTGGGCCTGACGGCGATCGGCTCGGTGATGGTGGCCCTCGACGCCCTGGTGGTGGCGTCGGCGCTGACCACCATGAGACACGACCTCGGCGCCTCGATCGAACAGCTGGAATGGACCGTGAACGCGTACAACCTCAGCTTCGCGGTCTTGATGCTGACCGCGGCGGCCTTCGGTGACAGGTGGGGGCGGCGCCGTACGTTCGCGGGCGGTCTCGCACTGTTCTGCGCGGCCTCGGTCGCCTGTGCGCTGGCCTCTTCGGTGTCGTGGCTGATCGCCGCACGCGCCGTGCAGGGCGTCGGCGCCGCCGCGGTGATGCCCCTGGCGCTGGGGCTGCTGGGCGCCGCGTTCCCGCCCGAACGCCGTGGCTGGGCGATCGGCGTCTTCAGCGGTCTGACCGGTCTTGCTGTGCTGAGCGGACCGCTGATCGGGGGCGCCGTGACAGAAGGGCTGGCCTGGCAGTGGATCTTCTGGATCAACGTGCCGGTGGGCGTTCTGGCCATTCCACTCGTGCTCCGCAGAATCCCTGAGAGCCGGGGTGCGGCTCGCCGGGTGGACCTGCTGGGTGCCGCACTGATCACCCTGGCCGTCCTCGGTCTCGTCTGGGGCGTGGTCCGCAGCGCGGTGGCCGGCTGGGCAGGCGTCGAAGTGGTCGGCGCCTCGGCTGTCGGGGGTCTGCTGCTGCTCGCGTTCCTGGCCTGGGAACGAGGTGCTTCCCAGCCCATGATCCCGTTGTCCTACTTCCGGGTGAGGGCCTTCTCGGCGGGCAACGCGGCCGGGTTCTTCCTCACCGCGGCGCTCTTCGGCGCGGTGTTCTTCCTGGCCCAGTACATGCAGGAGGCGTTCGGCTCCGGACCGTTGAAAGCCGGTCTGCAGCTCCTGCCGTGGACCGCCACGCTCTTCCTGACGGCGCCGCTGGCCGGCCGCATGGTCGACAGGATCGGTGAGCGGCCGCTCGTCGTGAGCGGACTGGCTCTGCAGGCTGCCGGCATGTTCTGGATCAGCCAGGCCGCGGACGGCACGGTGCGGTACGCGGAACTGGTGCTTCCTCTGATCATGGCCGGTTGTGGCGTCTCCCTGGCTCTGCCCGCGACGCAGAGCGCCAGTGTCGGGGCCGTGCCGCGTGAGGCCGTCGGTATCGCCTCGGGCGTCTACAGCATGATGCGGCAACTCGGCGGAGTCGCCGGAGTCGCGGTCCTCGCCACGGTGTTCGCCGCCGCCGACGGGTACGGGTCCTCCGCTCGGGGATACAGCCGGTCCCTGGCCGTCTGCGGCGTCATGTCGCTGCTCGGAGCGGTGTGCGGGCTCGCGATCGACGCGCGGCGCAGGGGCGTTGCCGGCAACCGGACCAGGCAGACTGCCAGGCCGGCGGAGCAGGTCGGGGAGGGCCGATGAATCTGGAGGACGAGTTCGCGCAGTACCGCGGCGATCTGGTCGCGTACGGCTACCGCATGCTCGGCTCGGTGCACGACGCGGAGGACGCGGTGCAGGAGACGTACCTGCGTGCCTGGCGGGGGTTGGCGGAGTTCGAGCAGCGCTCGTCGGTCAGGACCTGGCTCTACCGGATCGCCACCCGGGTGTGCCTCAATGCCCTGAAGCACAGCAGCCGCCGTACGGTGCCGTCCGCGATCGGCGCGCCGGGCACCGATCCGGACTCCTTGGACGCACGAACCCCGGAGGCCACCTGGCTGGAGCCGTTCCCGAGCCTCATGCTCAGCGTCGACCCGGCTTCGCTGGTCGGCACTCGACAGAGTCTGCGCCTGGCGTTGGTCGCCGCGCTGCAGATCCTGCCGCCGCGGCAGCGCGCCGTTCTGATCCTCCGCGACGTCGTCGCGTTGCGGGCGTCCGAGGTGGCGGACCTGTTCGAGACGACGACCGCGGCGGTGAACAGCACGCTCCAGCGGGCACGTGCACAGATCGCCCGACTCGACCCGCGGGAGGAGCAGTTCCGCGAACCCGACGAGCCCCGGGGCCGCGCACTGCTCGACCGGTACGCCAGAGCCTTCGAGACGGCGGACATGGTCGCCCTGAAGAGCCTGCTGACGCAGGACACCCGCTGGGAGATGCCGCCGGTGCCCACCTGGTTCCACGGCCGCGAAGACGTGCTGCGCCTGCTCACGGCGAAGCTCCGGCCGGGAAGCGGACAGCGGATCATGGTGGAGACGATCGCGAACGGACAGCCGGCGTTCGCGGTCTACATCCGCGGGCGCGATGCGGCTTTCCACGCGCACCAGTTGCAGATCCCGACCCTGACGGAGGCAGGCATCTCGACCGTACTGGCATTCCACCGAGCCGACCTCTTTCCTCTCTTCGGCCTGCCCATCGACCGCCCCGCCCGGAACTGAGCCGATCCCGGCTTTACCTCGCCCGATCGAGCGATATGTCCGTTCTGTTGTCGGCACCGTGGCCGAGACCCCGGTCATCGTCCGCGACCGTGGTGAACGGCAGGACCAGGCGGGACGGGTGTGCGGCGTCCCGGTAGATCTTGTGCGTGACGGGGCGGCCCACCGGAAGGTGGAAGGCGTCGGGCGGCAGCAGCGCGTTGTGCTCGTCGGCGAGCGGTTCGTCGTTGGAGAGCTCCGCGACCAGCTTGTGGCCCGGCAGGAAGGTCGCCGCGAACGGGTAGACGCGCAGCACGTACTCCTCGATCCTCCCCGGCTCGACCGGCACCGCGCGGGTGTGCGGGTGGTGCGGGTCGCCGTCGGTGGTGCGTGCCTCGTCGAGTTCGCGGTGCGACGCCTTGAGGTAGGCGGTGGTGATGAGCTGCCGCGTGCCGCCCGGTGCCGCGTCCCACAGGCGCAGGATGAAGTTGGTGTCGGGCTGGTCGATCTCGGCGAAGAGGTGCGCCGCGCCCTGGCCGATCATCTCCGTGGGCTCGGTGAAGGGGGCGGTGCTCCAGCTGAGGATCTCCACCTTGTCGGTCACCGTCAGCGGTGCCTGGTAGAAGCCGTCGGGGGCCGCGTGCTCGGCGCCCATCGGCTCGGGCTCGTAGGAGAGTTGCCCACGCGGACGCAGGTACAGCGCGCGGTGCTCGACGTCCTTCGGGGGCCACCGCGTGCCGGTGACGGACTCGCGGGAGCCCTCGACGTGGACGGTGACCGCGGGCTCGTCCATGATCCCGTTGTCGATGCCCTTGAGCCAGTACTCGTACCAGCGGAACATCTTGTCGTGCTCTTCGACGAAGGGGCGCGACTGCATCGGCGGGTACGGGCCGATGTCGAGCTTCTTCGGGCCCTTCAGCGCCTTGTACAGCTCGATCGTGCCGTCCATCGTCCAGCCACGCCCCTGGTCGATCTGGAGCCAGACCGGGATGTCGATGTCCGGGGCGAGCGTGATCGGGTTGCGCTCCTCGTACCAGTCGCCGTCGACCTCGTTCAGCACGATGTCGAACCACGCCTCGTGGTTCTTCGGGTAGGTGAGTACGTGGACCAGGTTGGGCCAGGCGGCCACGTCCGGGTCCTTCAGGCGCTCGGCGACCCGCTTCCTGATCTCCTCGGGCGAGTACGTCTCCAGCATCCGGGACCTGACCCCGTCCGTGAACGCCCAGCCGGAGTCCCCGCCCCGGCCCTCGCGGGCGGCGCGCGGCATGAACCACATGACGCCGCCGTGGTAGGTGGTCTCGTAGAAGTCGTAGTGGCCGCCGCTGACGAAGACCGCCTTGAGGCTCGGCGGGCGTTCGGCCGCCGCCAGCACCTGCATCGTGCCGAAGTAGGAGATACCGATCATGCCGACGTTGCCGTCGCACCACGGCTGTGCCGCGACCCATTCGACGAAGTCGTAGGCGTCCTGGCCGAGCGGAACGCCGCCGGCGTTGTAGTTGCCGATGTGCTCGCCCTCGGAGGCGCCGGAGCCGCGCAGGTCGCCGATGACGTGGACGTAGCCCTCCTTGACGACGCGCGCGATGTCGCCCGCCTCGATGCAGCCGTCCCACATCGGGCTGGGGCGGCGCTGTGGTGGCGTGGTCAGGGCGAGTGCCTGGAGTTCCTTGCCGTAGGGGCTCAGGGCGACGAGTGCGGGCCGTGGTGTGCCGGACACGTCGCTGTAGGTGTCGGCCGCCAGCGTGACGCCGTCGCGCATCGGCACCCGGAGGTCCTTGCGGACGGAGATGCTCTGCTCGCCCGCCCGGATCGTGGTCGTGTGAAGGTCGGTCATGGTGTGGCACTCCTGTGTTACGCGTCCCTGCCGCGCGTGCGATAGCCGTGCATCGAGGTGAAGAACGGCGCCGGTTCGAGTGAGGGGTCGCCGGTGTAGCCGAGCTCCGTGGCGGCCTGGGCGAAGGGTGAGTACGGGGAATCCGTGCGGGTCGAGCCGGCCTCCAGGCAGCGGCAGGCGGCCTCGGCGACGCGGCCTTCGGCGTCGAGGCTCTGGTCGATGGCGTCCGCGGCCTGCGCCTCGTCGAGGTGGACGCCGTACGGAGTGCCGTCGTCTCGCCGGTAAGGGTGGCCGAGGTAGAGGTGGCACGGGCGGATCTCGTCGCGCAGACGCTTCAGGGCGGCGCGGTAGGCGGGCGGGTCGGTGTAGCCGGGGAAGCCGTTGGCGGCGCCGTGGGCCTGCACGGCGTCACCGACGAAGACCGCGCGCTGGCCGTCGAGGACGTAGGCGACCGATCCGGGGGTGTGGCCCGGGACGTGGTGCACCGAGACGGTGACACCGCCGCCGAGGGAGAGCGTCTCCCCGCCCTTGACGAGCAGCGTGGGTTCCATCTCCCCCGAGATGACGGCGTTCGCGGCCGCCTCCACCTTGGCCGCGCCGCCGGGGTCGCGCAGGTACTGACCGCGTCCGGCGCGGTATTCGTCGACGTGCGCCCGCCGGGAGCGGAGCATCGGCGCGTCGGCCTCGTGGATCACGACCTGCGCTCGTCGGCCGGTGAGTTCCCACAGGGCGTGCGCGCCGCCGACGTGGTCGATGTGACCGTGTGTCAGCAGGATCCAGCGCACGTCCTCGATGCGGCGCCCGATCGCCTCGAGGGCGGGGGCCATGCCCTCGGCGGGCGAGGTGGCGATACCGGTGTCGACGATCGCCGGTTCGGGGGCGTCGACGAAGAAGCTGTACAGACCGAACCGGCCCCAGGGCGAGACCAGGGGGTGGACGGGGGCATCAGGTGTCATGGTGATCTCTTCCTGACTCGCGCACGTTTGAAGGCCTGCTCAGCGCCGGCCGAGGAAGTCGCGGGTCTCGGTGAAGACCCGCTGGTACTCGGGGAGCCAGGAGAAATGCTGGACGAATCCGTGCCCGGCGCCCTCGTACCGGCTCACCGTCGTCGCCACTCCGGCCTCCCGCAGACGGTGGCCGTAGACTTCCCCCTCGTCGCGCATGGGGTCGTGGGCTGCGGTGACGATCAGGGCCGGTGGCAGTCCGCTCAGGTCCGTCCGCTTGACCGGGGAGACCAGCGGGTCCGCCGGGTCGGCGCCGCTGTCGAGGTAGAAGGCGTTGAACGGCTTGAGGCCGGCCGTCTCCAGGCCGTACCCGACCGCGTTCTCCCGCAGCGAGGCGTAGCGGTCCTCGTCGAAGTCCAGGTCGAGGGACGGGTAGTAGAGGATCTGGTGGGTGATCCGGTCGAAGCCGTCGTCGTGCGCCCGGGCCACGACGGCTGCGGCGAAGGTGCCGCCGGAGCTGTCGCCGGCGACAGCGAGGGTCGTGCCGTCCCACTTCAGCTTTCCGCCCTGCTCTGCGGCCCACCGGGTGACGGCGTAGCAGTCGTCGAGACCGGCGGGGAAGACGGCCTCGGGCGCCAGGCGGTAGCCGACGGAGACGACCTTGAGGCCGGTCTCCTTCGCCAGCGAGCGCGCGACGTGGTCGTGTGTCTCCAGGCTCCCGAGGAAGAACGCTCCCCCGTGGAAGTAGACGAGCAGGCCGTGGCTTTCCGCGTCGGTGGGTGTGTAGACGCGCACCGGTATGTCGCCGGTGGCGGTGTGCGCGGTCAGCTCCTCCACCGCGTGCAGCGGCAGGCGCTGCTCGACGGGGAGTACGTGTGCCTCCTCGTCGGCGCGCATCGCGACCGGGTCGAGCGGGCCCTCAAGCGGAGGCGGGAGAGTGGCGAGGAACTTCGCGATCTCGGGGTGCAGCGGCATCGTTCTTACTCCTTCGTGGCGGCGGCCGCGGGCTTCTGGCCGGGGAAGACCTCGTCGATCTCGTCCTCGGTCCAGCCCTGGCGCGAGATGGCCTGCAGCTTGTCGGTGACCGGTTTGCGGGTGGCCTGGTAGAGGGCGAGGCCCTCCTTCAGGGAGCCGGTCCGGGTCAGGGCGTCGGCGAGCGCGCCCGCGTCCTCGATGGCCGAGTTGGCGCCCTGGCCCTGGTGGTGCAGCATCGAGTGCGCGGCGTCGCCGACGAGGACGACGGAGTCCGAGTGCCAGGTGTCGACCGGGTCGATGTCGTAGACGGCGCGGATGTTCACGGTGTCCATGTCGAGGCCGCGTGTGATGGCCACCAGGCGCTCGTCGAAGCCCTCGACGGTGCGCAGTATGTCCTCCTTGGTGACCTGCGGTGTCCAGGTTCCGTCCGGGCAGAGGGCGGTGATGTCGAAGGACACCTGGTCGCGGTGGAGCAGCGGCAGCAGGTAGACCTTGGTGCCGCGGCCGATGTACATCCGCAGGTTGTCGTCGGTGACCATGCCGTGGGCGTCGTCGACGGAGATGACGGCGCGGTAGGCGTGCTCGCCGGAGAACACCGGTTCCTGGTCGCTGAACAGCTGCCGCCGCACGACGGACTTGATGCCGTCGGCGCCGATGACCAGGTCCGCCTCGGTGGTCGTGCCGTCCGCGAAGGTCAGGACGGAGCGGTCACCTCTGTCCTCGACGCTCTCCAGCCGGTGGCCGAGGCGCACCATGCCCTCGGGCAGCGCGCCGAGCAGAGCCTCGATGAAGTCGCCGCGGTGGATCAGGTGCGTACGGGTCTGGTCGCCGTCGGCCGGCCACGCCTCCTTCATGATCGGGGCGCCGGTGGGGGTGAGGATCTCGAAGTGCTCGCTGGGCGAGCTGACGCGGGCGATCGCGTCGAAGATCCCCCACTGGCGGAACCGGTTCATGGTGACGGGACGCAGGCCGATGCCGGCGCCGACCTCGCGGATACGGCTCGCCTGTTCGTGGACGGTGACGTCCGCGCCGAGCAGGCTGAGCGCCTTGGCCGCCGCCGCACCGCCGTATCCCGCTCCGACGATCGCGATCTTCAGGTCTTCGAGGTCCGAGGACTGCATGGAGGTCTCTCCTACTTCTGGAGGGTCGGAAGGGCTGCCTTCTGGAGGGTCAGGAAGGCGGCGGGGTTGTCGACGAAGACCGTGTGGAGGGCGGCTTCGTCGAGGCCGGCGGCGCGCAGGTCCGGGATCAGGTCGTCGAAGAGGTAGTTGACGGTGTGGCCCTTGACTCCGGGCCAGCCCAGCGGGGAGCAGTTGGCGTCGGCGGAGGCGAGGACCTGCCCGATGCGGCGGCCCTCGTCGATGAACCGCAGGAAGTGGTCGAGGCGCTCCTTGCGGGGGCGGGCCCAGAACGGGGGGTCGGGCAGCTCGGTCTCGTAGCCGAAGGTGTCGAAGCCGATGCGGCCGCCTTGCTCGGCGATCCAGACGTCGCGGGTCTTGTCGGCGTTCACGCCGTCGTCGACGTGGCCGAACAGGACACGGTGCAGGGGCAGTTGCTCCTCGTTGAAGATCGCGATGGCGTTCTCGGCGTCGATCGCGAGGTGGGTCAGGATCGGGGCGCCCGTGGCCAGTGCGGCGCGGGCTGCGGCGCGGTAGATGCGCTTGTCCAGGTCGGTCATACGGCCGCCCCGGCTCACCCCGACCTTGATGACGCCGGCGCGGCTGCCGGTGTCGCCGATGCCGACGGTGATCTCGTGGACGAACTGCCGCGTCAGGTAGTCGACATCGGCGCGGGCGAAGTGCGGCAGAGCGGTGTCGCCGCCGACGAACCCGGTGCAGGCGACGATGTGGACGCCGGTCTTCGCCGACAGCGACTTGTAGTGGTCGACGTCGCGGCCGTTGCAGATGCCGGTCGCGTCGACGAAGGTGCCGCCGCCCAGCTCGTGGAAGCGGCGCAGCTTCGGGACGGTCTCCTCGTAGCGCTGCTCGGGGGTCTTCCACCACTGCGTGTCCAGCTCGGAGCCGGGCATGCCGTAGCCGATGTGTTCGTGGATCGCCACGAAGCCCAGCTCCTCGGCGGGGATCGGCCCCAGGACGGTGTTCACTCGCGACACAACATTCACCTTCGAACCTTCGAACCTTCGAACTTCGGAACTGTGGAACCTGGGACCTGGGACCTGGGACCTCGGGAAAGTGGACGTGGCGGTCGTCCGGGCCGCGGCGGTCAGCCCATCGCGAGCAGGTCGCGAGGGTTCGCCTCGACGATGCGCCGCACGTCTTCGTCGCCGACGCCGTGCGCCTTCAGTACGGGGATGAAGGCGGTCAGCACGTGGCTGTACGGGAGGTCGTTCGCCGGGTGGCCCTTGGCCACCCCGGTCGCGCCGACGGAGAGCAGGACCCGGCCGGCGTGTCCGGTCCGTACGAGGTCGGCGACCAGGGTGGCGCGCTCGGCGTCGGTGACGTGCTCGGCGTCCTCGGTGCCGACATGGTCGAGGACGACGTAGGCGCCCCGGGCGGCGAGCTTGCCGGGTACGCCCGCGGCGACGGCGTCCCTGCGGTCGAGCCCGCCGACGGCGACCCGGTCGGCGGGCAGCTTCTCGTCGAGGACGACGCCGAGTTCCGCCAGGGGGTCTCGGCCGTACCGGAGCGAGGCGGCGACGCCGGTGGTGAGGGCGGTCCGGGCGGCGCCGCGCAGCAGACTCTCGTCGGTGGCGGTCATGCCCTCGCGCGTCGCCGCGGTGACGACCAGTCCGGCGAGGCCGCGGCGTTCCACGCGCGGGACCACCATGCCCTCGGTGATCTCCTGGGTGAAGAGGCCGGCGAACTTCTCGGCCGGCCACGGGGTCGGCGGGTTGGTCTGCGGTGTGAGGAAGTAGCCGCCGAGCAGTTCCTCGGGGCCTTGGCCGGTCGAGGCGACGATGTGCACACCGGTCGCGCTGGACAGTGCCTCGTACAGCCGTACGTCACGTCCGTGGAACATGCCGGTGCTGTCGACGATCGTGCCGCCGCCGTGGGCGCGGAAGTCGCGCAGCTTGCCGACGAGCGTCTCGAAGATCTCGGCGCGGTCGAGGGTGACGTCGAAAGCGTGCTCAGCGCCTGGGAGTACCGACAGCAGGGCCTCGTGTACCGCAACGACGCCCAGCTCGTCGGCCGGCACCGGGCCCAGGACGGTGTTCACGATGGTGCTGTTCGCGCTCATGTCTGCCTCACGTGTCCGGTGTGGGTGCGGCGGTGCACCCTGTGGCTGCCGTCACGCTAACCATTCGCTTTACATGGCGTCAATGAAACGAACACCACGAAAAAACATTGGCATGCGTGTTGCGCGACGGCGGAAAATGAGAGCACGGAGAAGGCGCGCCGAGACGCGTCCATGGGACCGGCCCCACGACAGACCGGCACACCGCCCTCAGGACGGTGTGCCGGTCGGCAGGGGGCGGGCAGCGGTCAGTTCAGCAGCCGGACCCAGCTCGCGCTCAGCTCGTCGAGGAGCTGAGCGCCGGTGAGCTTCCAGTCGGCGTCGCCCCAGTGCTGGGCGACGTAGTCCAGCTCGGCCATGGCCAGGACGCCCCGGAAGCGGCGCTGGTGGGGGGCCAGGCGGCCGGCCGCGGTGAGGCCGTCCTCGATGTCGCTGATGGCCTCTTCCATCCAGCGTTCCACCAGATCGCGCAGGACCGGGTCCACGGCCGCGGCGTCGCGGGCCACCCGGATGATCGGCCGGATCTCCGGCCAGCTGTCGGCGGTCCGCCGCAGCCAGGCGGCGATCACCTCCGGCGTCCCGTCGGCCACGGTGGCGACCAGGTCCTGGGCCGTGGAGCCGTGCTCGGGCGAACGGACGCGCTGGAGCGCCTCGTTGAGCCGCTCGTCGATGAGCGCCTTCATCAGATCGCTGCGGGACGGGAAGTAGGCGTAGAAGGTCACCCGGGTGGTGCCGGCGGCCGTCGCGATCTCGTCGACCTTGGTGGCTGCGTATCCCTTCTCGGTGAACAGCTCCAGGCCCGATTCGAGCAGCAGCCGACGCGTCATCTGCTTCTGCGCCTGTCGGAGGTTCGCCATGCCGGGGATCCTAACGCGCCGCCGTACGCGGGCCGTACTCAGCGGCCCGTGAGCGAGCACGCCGCAAGGACGCCTGGCTTTCTGTAAAGCGCCGACCGCAGGCCGGTCGAGCGCACGCGGCGGTCCGAGGACCGCCCCGTCGACCTCAGCCGGCTGTGCGCAGGACCCCGTCGAGGAAGTCGGACAGCTGCGCGGCGGCGTCCAGCGGAAGGACGTGCGCCACGTACTGGTCGGGGCGGACCAGCACCATGCAGCCTCGGTCCCGGTCGATTCCGCGCAGGTCGAAGATGTCCGCCTGCCGCGGGTCGGGACAGAAGACCTTCTCGTGGTCCACCAGGGCGAAGCGGCCCTTGCGGGGGCGCAGCACCGGAGGCAGCGTGGTCGGGTCGAGGGTGTGATGGGGCTGCTGCAGGATCGCGCGTACGTCGAGAACCGCATCCGGTTCGGCGCCCGCGGGGGTGAAGCGAGCCAGCGGGGAGGCGGCAGAGGCGAGATGGTCGCAGAGCCGGCGGAACGAGCCGTCGGCGGACCGGTCCCCCACCCGGTCGGCGAAGAGGTAGAGCCGCCAGGCACCGTCGGCCCGGGCCGCGTGCCCCAGCTGTACGGGTCTGGCATCGGCAAGCCGCACCACCGGCGCGGAGTGGAACCGCATCCCGGTCGAGAACCCCTTCGCGAGGTGCTGGTGCTCGCCGGTGCCCGTGATCATCGAGGGCTCGTAGCGGACGGACAGCCCGGCGGTGTAGCGGCCCTGGTCCCGGAAGTAGTCGGCGAACCGGCCCCGTTCGGCTTCGGCTTTCGAGGCGGCTGTGGTCGCGCCCCCTCCCGCCGCCATCCTGGAGGCGAAGTCCCGGTCGAAGTCGATGAGGTCCTGGGCGACCGTCTGCCGCTCGGCCGAGTAGGTGTGCAGCAGCTCGGGAGCGGCGCTGCCGGTGAGCACACCGGCGAGCTTCCAGCCGAGGTTGAAGGCGTCGGCCATCGACACGTTCATGCCCTGCCCGGCCTTTGCGCTGTGGGTGTGGCAGGCATCGCCCGCGATGAAGACGCGGGGCAGCCGGTCGGCCGTCTCCTCGGGCGGCACGTCGTCGAACTTCGCGCACAGCCGCTGGCCGACCTCGTACACCGTCCACCAGCCGACGTCCTTCACCTCGACCCGGTAGGGACTCAGGATCCGGTTCGCGGCGGCGGCCAGCACTTCGGGGGTGACGGCACGCTCCCGCAGCAGGTCCCGGTACCGCTCCGCTTCCAGCTCGATGTACAGCCGCACCAGATATCCGCCTTCACGCGGAATGATCAGTAGCGCTCCGGCCTCGGACTGGACCACGGACTTGAGCCGGATGTCGGGGAAGTCGGTCTCCACCAGGACGTCCAGTACGCCCCAGGTCTGGTTCAGTGCGTCGCCCTCGAGCCGGCGGCCGATCGCCTTGCGTACCGCGCTGCGCGCACCGTCGCAGCCCACCACGTACTTCGCGCGCACCACGGAAGTACCCCCCGCGTGCTCCAGGGTCACGGCCACCGGATGCTCCCCGGCGTCCGCACCACCGGCGATCTCCACCGCGCTCGCCGTCAGCCCGTAGTGGGGGACGACGCGGGCCGCCGAACGGGCCATGTGCTCGCGCAGATGGTCCAGCATGCGGGCCTGGTTCACGATCAGGTGCGGCATCTCGGAAATGCCGTCCTCGACATCCTGGATCCGCCCGGTGCGGACGATCGCCGAGCGGTCCGCGGGATCGGGCCGCCAGAAAGACACCTCGTTGACCTGGTAGGCCTCCTCCTTCAGCCGCTCGGCCAGGCCGAAGGCCTCGAACATCTCCACGGTGCGGCAGGCGACCCCGTCGGCCTGACCCACCTGCAACGGCCCGTCCTTGCGATCCACCACCACCGTCCGGATCCCGGGGAAGGCGGCCAGCTGCGCCGCCAGGACCAGACCGGCCGGACCACAGCCGACGATCAGCACATCGGCCGTGTCGGGCAGGCCGGCGTCCGGGTCCTGGGCGGCGGGGTGCGCCTCCTGCACAGAGGGGTCGCCGGGACGGTATCCGTCGAGATGAAACTGCACGATGCGCACTCCTGGTCAGGCGGGACTGGGCGGACGAGGCGGGGCTGGGCGGACGAGGCCGGACTGGGCGGACGAGGCCGGAGGACGTCACGATTCCGCACGTCCCACCAGGAGGGATAGAGTTTTCTGCCATGCGGAACAAACCTGCCTACGCCGTCGGCTCCGTCGACTCCGCCCTGCTGCTCGCCATCGTGCTGCGCCAGGAAGGGCCGATGCGGGTCACCGACGCCGCGCAGCGGGTCGGCGTGTCCGTCTCCACCGCACACCGGCTGCTCGCCACGCTGGTGCACCGCGACTTCGCCGTGCAGCTGCCCGACCGCCGCTACGACGCCGGTCCGCAGCTCGGCCGGGCCCGCTCCCGGGCACCCGTGGCACGGCTCCGCGAGGCCGCCGGTCCGCAGCTGCGCGCGCTGCGCGACCACTGGCACGAGACCGCCAACCTTCTGCTGCTGGACGACGAGGGGACCGGAGTCCGCTTCCTCGCGACCGAGGAGGCCGACCAAGTGCTCCGCGTCGGCGACCGTACCGGGCGCATCCTGCCCGCCTATGCCGCCTCCGGTGGCCGTGCGCTGCTCGCCCGGTACGACGACGCCGCCGTGGAGGCAATCCTGGAGCGCTGCGGTCTCGCCCCGGACCAGCGCGTCGTACACCGGCGCGCCATCCAACGCGCCCGCCGCGAGGGCCACGCCCTCAACCAGGAGGCCACCGAGACCGGCCTCACAGCGCTGGGCGTCGCCCTGCCCACCGGCACGGCGGACTACCCACCCGCCGCGATCTCGCTGTCCATGCCGTCGGCACGCTGGTCCCGTGGGCTGCTGCCCGCCTTGTCGACCGCGCTCAAGACTGCCGCGGCCCGCATCGCCGCCAGTTGAGACCCCGTTACGGCTCGAGCACCCGGCTTCAACGGCCGGCCTGCGGCGCCTTTGCGGCGACCGAAGGCGCGGCCGAGGCCGTGCCCCTCATCCTCCCAGTGGGTCCGGCGGGCATCTGCCGTTGCGTCTCCGAACCCGCGCGGTGCCCGGATCCCCGTAACCCGAACGGCGTGGGCGTCAGGCTGTCGGGGGGCGCGGGGCATCCGCCGGTCGGTCAGGTGCTGTGCCGGTGGACTCGGTGTGTGAGAGTGCGGCCAGGAGGCGCAGTTTCTCGTCGCTGTCGCTGTCCTTGTCGGGGTAGTAGACGACGAGGATGACATCGTCGACAGGGAGCTTGTCGCGGTGCAGGTGCAGATCACCGACGACGGGATGGTGGACGCTGGTGGTGCCGCCGTCGAGACCGCGGACGTCGTGGCGGGCCCACAGGGTGCGAAACCGCTGACTGGACAGTGCGAGTTCTCCGACGAGTTCCACGAACCGGGGGTTGTCGGTGTCGTCCCCAATGGTGGTGCGCAGGGCGGCGACGAAGCCGGCGGCGGCTTTCGTCCAGTCCTGCTGGAAGGCTTGTTCCTCGGGATCGAGGAACAGGGAACGAAGCCGGTTGTGGCCGGGTTGCAGGCGTGGGGAGAGCGCGACGGCCATCGGGTTGGAGGCCAGGACGTCGAACGCGCGCCCTTCGACGAACGCGGGGATCTGCAGGTGGGCGAGCAGCTGGTGCACACGCGCCGGTACCTGCTCAGGTCGCTTGCGGCGCGGCGCCCTCGGCCGTGCTGCCGCGAGGCCGAGCAGGTATGTCCGTTCGACATCATCGAGATGCAGGACCCGTGCGAGTGACGCGAGGACCTGCGGCGAAGGATTCTTGTCGCGGCCACGTTCCAGGCGGAGGTAGTAGTCGGGGCTGATGCCGGCGAGAAGGGCGACCTCCTCACGGCGCAGGCCGGGCACCCGGCGGTTGCCGCCGGGCGGGAGGCCTGCCTGTGCCGGGGAGACCAGCTCACGCCGGGCGCGCAGGTAGCTGCCGAGTCGGTTGCCGGATGCGTCGTCCTTCATACCGCCACGGTAATGCGGTGTGCGGGTCGCAGAGGGGGCCCTGGCAGGACCAGGGAAGATCAGGGCACTGTCACGCCGGGCTGAATCTGCCAAGACTGCTGGAACAGCGTTCTGCGAAGGACCACGAACCCGGGACCACGGACCACGGGCCACGGGCCACGGACCGCAGAACATCACCGAAGGCGCCCCTGCCCCGGCTGTCGGCCGGCCGCGCCCTGGATTTAAGGAAACACCATGGACCTCTCCCACCGCACCGTCCTCATCGTCGGCGGGACCTCGGGCATCGGGCGAGAGCTGGCCCACCGGTTCGCCGCGGCCGGGAGCACCGTGGCCGTCGGCGGCCGCAACACGCGGGCGCTCACGGAACTCGCCCAGGAGGGCTTCGGCACCGTCAGGATCGATGTCACCGACAGCGCCTCCGTCGCTTCCGCCCGCGACACCGTGCTCACGCGCTACCCCGAGCTGGACACCGTGGTGACCATGCCCGGCGTCATGCTCCTGGAGGACCTGCGCGACCCCGCACACTTCGAGACGGCAGCAACGACGATCGACACCAACCTGCTGGGCACCATCCGGGTCATCGACGCCTTCACCCCGCACCTGATCCGGCGGGGCACCGGCACCCTCATCACCGTCACCTCCGGCATCGCCTTCCTGCCCTTCCCGCCCATGCCCTCCTACGCCGCCTCGAAGGCCGCGGTGCACGCCTACTCCGAGGCGCTGCGCGCCCAGCTCGACGGCACGGGCGTCGACGTCGTCGAACTCGTGCCCCCGGCCGTCGCCACAGCGGGCCAGGAGAAGGTGAACCCGCACGCGCTGCCGCTCGACGACTTCGCCACCGAGGTCATGCACCTGCTCTCGCAGGAGCCCACGCCCCGCGAGGTCGTCGTGAAGGCGGCCCTCGTACACCGCTGGGCCGAGCGCGACGGCACCTACGACGACCTCGTCGCACAGCGCTCCCGAGCCCTGGGCGTGCTGCTGCCCGGTCGCCAAGGCTGACACCGCCGTCCGTCATCGCCCGGGAGATCACCTCAGCGGTGTGACGACGTCCACGGAACGCCGGCGCCGTCCGGGCGTGGCGCCCTGCCGCCGCTCGCCTGCCGGAGCAGCGCGAGGCCCTCCTCGGACGAGGAGCCTGCGGGGGTCGTGCACACGATGAGCGTCTGCTCCGGTGCACGGGCGATCGACAATGTCTGCTGTGTCACCGTCACCGTGCCGACGAGGGGGTGATGGAGCTCGTAGGACGCGGCGTCGCACGGCGCCACACGGTGGTCGCTCCACAATGCGACGAACTCAGGACTTTTCATCGTCAGCTCGCCGATCAGCTCCGCGAGCAGCGGGTCGTCCGGGTGCCTGCCCACAGCGACGCGCAGGTTGCCTACCACCGCGCGTGCCTTGCGCTCCCAGTCGGCGTACAGCTGTTGACAGTGCGGGTCCAGGAACAGCATCCGGCTTGTGTTCGGACGTCGCGCCGGGTCTTCCGGGCCCAGGAAGTCCAGGTGACCGGCGAGCAGGGCGTGCCCGAGGGTGTTCCAGGCCAGCACGTCCGTACGGCGGCCGAGCACGATCGCCGGGACTCCGTCGACGGCGCGGAGGAGGTCGCGTGTTTCGTCGGCGAGCTTCTCCGGCCGGGGGCGGCGCAGCCGGGGAGCGTGGCGGGCCGCGTCGGCGAGCCGGTCCAGGTGCTCACGCTCGTGGGCGTCGAGCAGGAGTGCGCGGGCGATCGCGTCGAGCACTTCGGCCGAGGCCCCACGGGACTGGCCCTGCTCCAGCCGTGTGTAGTACGAGACGCTGACGCCCGCCAGCTGGGCCAGTTCCTCACGCCGGAGCCCGGCCACCCGCCTGCGGGGTCCGAGTTCGCGCAGGCCGACGTCCTGGGGGCGCAGCCGCGCCCGTCGGGCTTGGAGGAAGGTGCCCAGCGGGCCGGGTCCGTTCATCGCCCCAGTATCGGGTGCGCCGCCGGACCCCAGCCACACCCTGCGAGGGGTAGGACAACCCGGGAGTGGCTCGTTCCCGTCCGCGTGTTCAGGCTCGTCTCATTCGACGCCGCACCGCAGACCTGAGGACGGATCACATGCATCGGAAACCGCAGCCAATCACTTTGGGCGACGTCACTGTCGTCCGGATCGACGAATTCTATGGATCGGTCGAGATGACCCCGAGCCAGTTCTTCCCGGACAGCTCGGCCGACGCGTGGGACGAGCACCGCGACCTGCTGGCGCCCGACTTCTGGGACCCGGAGACGAACGAGTGCCGGTCCGCGATCCAGTCCTGGCTGTTGCGCAGCGAAGGGCGCACGATCCTCGTCGACACCGGCGTGGGCAACCACAAGGACCGGCCCTACGCGCCGGTGTGGAGCCGCCTGGACACGCACTACCTGGACAACCTCGCCGCCGCCGGGGTCCGGCCCGAGGACGTCGACATCGTGGTCAACACCCATCTGCACGTCGACCACGTCGGCTGGAACACCCGCCTCGAAGGCCGGTCCTGGGTACCCACCTTTCCGAACGCCACGTATCTGATGCCCCGGAGGGATTTCGACTTCTGGGACCCGGCCAACGAGAACGAGACCGTGCTGGGCCGCGGGAACCAGAACGTCTTCGAGGACAGCGTCACGCCGGTCCACCAGGCTGGTCTGACGCGTTTGTGGGAGGGGACGTACCGGATCGACAAGAACCTGCGTCTCGACCTGGCCCCCGGGCACACTCCCGGCTCGTCGGTACTCACCCTGGAATCCGGCGGCGATCGTGCCCTGTTCGTCGGGGACCTGGTGCACACCGCGCTGCAGATCGCCGAGCCCGACATCAACTCCTGCTTCTGCGAGAACCCGGCCGAGTCCCGCGCCACCCGGCACAAGCTGCTCGGCCGCGCCGCCGAGAACAACGCGCTCGTCTTTCCCGCGCACTTCGGCGGCCAGGGCGCCGTGGAGGTCGCGCGCAGCGGCTCGAAGTTCGCGATCAAGGAGTGGACGGATCTCCCCCGCGTCTCCTGATGGCTCCCTCAAGAAAGGAGGCACGTGACGTGCCCCGTGAGAAAGATCCGGTCGTCGAAACCCCGGCGGGCGCCGTACGCGGCATCCGTGCGGAGTTCGGCGAGCGCTACCGCTCCGTCCCCTACGCGGCGGCCCCGACAGGCGCCGGCCGTTTCGCCGCGCCCGCGCCGCACCCGGGCTGGTCCGGTGTCCGCGACGGGACCCGGCCCTCCCCCACGGCTCCGCAGCCGAGCCGCGACTTCGGCCGACTGGACATGGTCCCCTACTTCGGGCCGGGCTGGGTGCCCGGCGAGGAGTACCTGACCGTCGATGTCCACACACCCGGCACCGGAGACGGCCGGCGCCCCGTCATGGTCTTCGTACACGGCGGCGGGTTCGTCACCGGCTCGAATCGCGCCGCTCTCTACGACGGCGCCGCGTTCGCCCGCGACGGCATCGTCCTCGTGACGGTCAACTACCGCCTCGGCATCCCCGGATTCCTCGACCTCGCGGGCGCCCCGGCCAACCGGGGACTGCTGGACGTGCTCGCCGCACTCAGGTGGGTGCGGGACACGATCGCGGCGTTCGGCGGCGACCCCGAGAACGTCACAGTCTTCGGCCAGTCCGCGGGCGCGACCCTCACCGGGGCGCTGCTCGCGGCTCCGGAGGCCAAGGGGCTCTTCCGGCGGGCTGTCGTCCAGAGCGGCAACGGCACCGGTGCGTTCACCCCCGAACAAGCGCAACGGGTCACCGCCACGGCGGCCACCGCACTGGGCGTCGAGCCGACCGCCGAGGCGTTCGCCTCCATCCCGGACGAGCGCTTCCTGGCGATCCTGCCCGCACTGGCCGGCCTGGACCTCCGCACCGGTACCGCCACCGATCCGCTGGCCGGGCTCAGCCCGTTCAGCCTGGTGTCGCCGGTCCAGCCCGCCGACGGTCTCGCCGACGGCCCGGGCGGCGACGTCGATCTGCTCATCGGCACCAACACCGAAGAGGGACGTCTCTACCTCGTACCGCAGGGAGGCCTGGAGTCCACCACGGAAGCCGACCTGCTCGCCGTCGCCACCCGGGCGCACGCGGACCCGGAGGCCGCTCTCGCCGCGTACCGCGCGGCGCGGCCGGACGCACCACCTGGTGAGTTGCGCGCCGCCGTGCTCGGGCAGGCCCTTTTCGCCGCCGGTACGACGCGCATGGCGCAGGCGCACGCGCGGATCTCGGGCGGCCGCACGTACGTCTACTCCTTCGGACACCGCTCGACGGCTCTGGACGGTCGCCTCGGTGCCGCACACACTGTCGAGCTGCCCTTCGTGTTCGACATCGCCGACAAGCCCTGGCTGCACGGGGACGCCCGTCTGCTCGGCCCCTCCCCCGCCCCGGCGGGGCTCGCAGCCCAGGTGCACGGTGCCTGGATCGCGTTCGCCAGAAGTGGGAATCCCGGCCGGACGTCCTACGCCGCGCAGCGATTCACGGTGGAACGGTTGACGGGGTCGCCTGCGAGACAGGGGCGCAGACGATGCCAGGCGTAGAGGTCGCCCTCGTTCGCCGGAGAAGACCAAGCGCTCGCTGGGTCAGCGGGTGTCGGTCATTCCGCCGGTGACCGCGATGGTCTCGCCGATGGTGTAGCTGGAGTCGGCTTCGGACGCGAGGTAGACGTAGGCGGGGGCGAGCTCTTCGGGCTGGGCCGCGCGGCCCATCGGATCGGCGGCGGCCAGGTTCTCCTTCAGGTAGTCGTCGGGGAAACGCTGGCCGGCGAGGTTGAGGACGGTCCAGGTCGGTCCGGGCGCCACCACGTTCGCGCGGACCCCGCGCTTGGCCAGGTGCGAGGCGATGGACTTGGTGAAGATGATCTGGGCGGCCTTCGACGCCGCGTAGTCCATCATCATGTCGCTGCCCTTGAGGCCCTCTTCCGAGGCCGTGGCGATGATGGCGTCGCCGCGCTCCAGGTGGGGCAGGGAGGCCATGACGAGGTGGAAGTAGGCGTAGACGTTGGTCCTGAAGGCCAGGTCGAAGTCCTCGAAGTTCAGATCGTCGAGCGAGTTCTGGCTGTTGAGGCGGGCCGCGTTGCTCACGAGGACGTTGAGACCGCCCAGAGACCGTACGGTCGTCTCGACGGCGTCCTCGCAGAACTGCGGGTCGCACAGGTCGCCGGGCACCAGCAGGCACCGGCGGCCCTCCTCCTCGACCGCTGTGCGGGTCTGCTCGGCGTCCTCCTGCTCCTCGGGCAAGTAGACGATGGCCACGTCGGCGCCCTCACGCGCGTACAGGACCGCGACCGACCTGCCGATCCCCGAGTCGCCACCGGTGATCAGCGCGACCTTGTCCCGCAGCTTGCCCGAGCCGCGGTACCGCGGCGCCATGTAGCGCGGCGGCGTCGACATCTTCGACTCGAGGCCCGGCCGCGGCTGGCGCTCGAACCGGTACGGCGGCATCGGTTCGGTTTCCTTGGGACCGGCCGAGGAAACATCACGCGCGTCAGTCATCAGCAAAACCTCCAGCTCACATACCTCAGGTGGCCCTTCGCGTAACCAGGATGAGAGCCCCCGAAACAGCGACCACGTCACGGGCCGGCTCCCCCGGGGCGGGTGGGCAGAGCGTCATGTCGACCACGCCGGACTCCGCACCTGCCCACGCGGATCACCGCTGCCAGGGGCATGACTGGGCAGGCGGCGGCTTCGCCTTTCCGCCGGCGATCAGATCCCGCAGCGTCCGGTCGTACCTCTTCACCGGCGCCTGCGTCCCGCGGTTGAGCGGGGATCGCAGGACGACGATCACCACCAGCACGCGGTGCCCGGCGGCACCGGAAAGCCGGTCACCCGAGCGGTCGAACAGCGCGATGGCTGACGTGCGGGTACACCGGTCGGCTTCCAAGGTGGGGAAAGGCCCGCACACCGGCGACCCTGACACCGCCGGACAGCCTGAGTCCTTGTCCGCGGACCACCGCCTTACCGACAACGAATGCGGCACGCGGCTCGTCAGGTGGGCCGGGTGTCGCCAGGATCGGACAACTGCTGTGACGACTTCGCCCTTCGGATCCGGCGACCCCTTCTCGGACCTTTTCAACCGCTTCTTCGGCACGAGCCCGGCGGCCTCCCCGCCGGCGGTGCAGCGCGTGCCCATCGGGCGCCTGCTCAGCGACGCCTCACAGGAGCTCCTGGCGACGGCCGGCGGGCGTGCCGCCGAGGACGGTGCCGATCTCGACACCGTGCACCTCCTGTGGGCCGCCACCCAGGTCGACCCCGGCCGCCAACTCCTCGCGCAGGCAGGCGCCGACCCCGACACACTGGCGGCCCAGGTGGAGCAGTCGCTGCCCGCCGGTGGCACGGTGGCGGAACCCCGGCTGACTCCGGCGGCGAAGCGAGCCCTGCTGAGGGCCCACGCCAAGTCCCAGGAAGCGGGTGTCTCCTACATCGGGCCCGAGCACATCCTGGCCGCGGTCGTGGAGGACCCGTCGTCCGGCGCGGCCGACGTCCTGGGTTCGGACGGTGGTGCGGGAACCCGCCGCGGCGGCGGTGGCCGGGGCGGGACCGGCGGCGGTCCAGCGGCGGGCGGGCCCAGTGCCACGCCCACGCTCGACGAGTACGGCCGCGACCTCACGGACGAGGCGCGCGCAGGACGGTTGGACCCGGTGGTGGGGCGGGCGCAGGAGATCGAGCAGACGGTGGAGATCCTCTCCCGGCGTTCGAAGAACAACCCGGTGCTGCTCGGGGATCCGGGGGTCGGCAAGACCGCCATCGTGGAAGGCCTCGCGCAGCGCGTGGTCTCCGGCGACGTGCCGAAGACCCTGCGGGACCGGCGGGTGGTGGCCCTGGACCTGTCGGGTCTGGTGGCCGGTTCGAAGTACCGCGGGGAGTTCGAGGAGCGCCTGAAGAAGGTTATCGACGAGGTCACCGACGCGCAGGAGAGCATCGTCCTGTTCATCGACGAGCTGCACACGGTCGTCGGCGCCGGTGGCGGCGGCGAAGGCGCCATGGACGCGGGCAACATCCTCAAGCCCGCTCTGGCGCGCGGCGATCTCAGCCTCGTCGGCGCCACGACCCTGGACGAGTACCGCAAGAACATCGAGAAGGACGCCGCACTCGCACGCCGTTTCCAGCCGGTGATGGTGCCCGAGCCCACGGTCGAGGAGACCGTGGAGATCCTCCAGGGCCTGCGGGACTCCTACGAGGCCCACCACGGCGTCCGTTTCACCGACGCGGCGCTGGAGAGCGCGGCGATCCTCTCGGACCGCTACATCACCGACCGTTTCCTGCCCGACAAGGCCATCGACCTGGTGGACCAGTCGGGGGCGCGGGTGGCGCTGCGCGGCGGCGCCGACAGCCCCGAGGCGGATGAGATCCACCGGGAGCTGACCCGGCTGAACCGGGAGAAGGACGAGGCCGTCCACAACGAGGACTACGAACGGGCCGCCGGACTCAAGGGGCAGATCAACGAGACGGAGCGCAGGCTCTCCGGCCTGGACGGCGAACGGGCACCCGCCGCCGAGGTCACCGAGGACGACATCGCCGAGGTCGTCTCCCGGCGCACCGGCATCCCCGTCGCCCAGCTGACGGCCACCGAGCGCGAACGCCTGATCCGTCTCGAGGAGACCTTGCACGCGCGGGTCATCGGCCAGGACGAGGCGGTCACCGCGGTCGCGCAGGCCGTGCGGCGCGGCAGGGCGGGGATGGGCGACCCCGACCGGCCCACCGGCAGCTTCCTCTTCCTCGGCCCCACCGGCGTGGGCAAGACCGAACTCGCCAAAGCCATCGCCGAGATCCTCTTCGGCCAGGAGGACCGGCTGATCCGCTTCGACATGAGCGAGTTCCAGGAACGCCACACCGTCTCCCGGCTCGTCGGTTCGCCTCCCGGGTACGTGGGCTACGACGAAGCCGGACAGCTCACCGAGGCCGTCCGCCGCAAGCCGTACAGCGTGGTGCTCTTCGACGAGGTGGAGAAGGCGCACCCGGACGTCTTCAACCTGCTCCTCCAAGTGCTCGACGACGGGCGGCTGACCGACGCGCAGGGTCGTACGGTCGACTTCCGGCAGACCGTCGTCATCATGACCAGCAACCTCGCCTCGCAACTCATCCTGAGCCACCAGGGCGCCGTCGACGAGATCCGCGACGATCTGATGGCCGAACTGCGCAGCCACTTCCGCCCCGAGTTCCTCAACCGCATCGACGAAGTGGTGGTCTTCCACGCACTCACCAGGGAGGACCTCGTGCGCATCGTGGACCTGCTGCTGGAGCGCAGCCGCCGCAGGCTGCGCGCACAGCAGGTCGGCCTCGAGGTGACCGAACGGGCCAAGGAATGGCTCGCGCAGGAGGGCTACCAGCCGGAGTTCGGAGCCAGGCCGTTGCGCCGCGTCATCCAGACGGAGCTCGACAACCGGCTGTCCACCATGCTCCTCGACGGGCAGGCGGGCCCGGGCTCCACCGTCACCTGCGACGTACAGGACGGTCAGCTGCAGTGCACGGTCACCCCCGGCGACCGTGAGACGGGCGACGAGCCGGCCACGGCAGGCTGAGCACAGCGGGTCGAGCCGGGTGCGGCCCGTGTCCGCCGGCGGGTCAGCGGGCCCGCCGGCCGTCGCGGACAACGCGTACGGCCTGATCAGCGCGGTGACGCGCCGCCGACGGCTGTGTCGCGGCGGCTCCCGCGCTTTCGGAACGTCCGGGTAGGTACAGGTCAGGTGCGCCAGGCCGGGCCGGTGATGATCGGGGGCAGCTGGGCTTCGATTCGGGAACGGAGCTCGCGCATGACGGAGACGATGCGTGTCTCGTGTGCGGCGGTGAGGCGGACGGTGGGCACGGAGCAGCTGATCGCGTCGGTGGCCGGTGCGGTGTAGCGCAGGGCGAAGCCGAAACCGGTGATGCCCGCCACCGTCTCTTCGCGGTCGATCGAGTAGCCGCGTTCCCGTGTCGCGCGCAGGTCGGCCAGGAGAGCCTGTCGGCTGCTGTGGGTGTTGGCCGTGAGAACGGGGAGCGGCCCCTCGGGCAGGGGAAGCTGGTCGTCCGCGCGTTCGGCGAGCAGCGCTTTGCCGAGCGCGCCCGCGTGAGCGGGGATGCGGCGTCCCACGCGGCTGATGGTCCGCAGGTATTCGTGGGATTCGCGGGTGGCGAGATAGACGACGTCGGCGCCGTCCAGCCGGGCCAGGTGCATGGTCTCGCCGAGTGCGTCGGAAGCTTCGTCGAGGTAGGGGCGGATGTGCTGGACCCGGTTGTCGCCGTCCAGGTAGCTGGTGCCGGTGAGCAGTGCGCGGATGCCGATGCCGTAGAGGGAGCCGGTGACGTCCGTGCGGACCCACCCGCAGTCGACGAGTTGCCGCAGCAGTTGGTACATGCTGCTGCGCGGGATCTCCAGTTCTTCGGCGAGTTCGTCCAGGCGCGAGGGGCGTTCGCCTCGTGCCGCCAGCACTTCGAGGACGGCTACCGTCCGTGCCGCCGACTTCACCCCGCGTACCACTGACCCCTCCGCCATGCCCACATCGTAGGTCCGTGTGCTCGGAGCGTTGACCGTCAGGGTTCCTCTCTCTAGGTTCATCTGCATACGCGGATGTCATCTACATACAGAGATGAGGCTTCTCATGAGCGACGCCGGCTTCGCGGCGACCGAAGTAGCTCTCCGGATACGTCAGGGGGCACGGGACGGCGTGCTGTCGTTCCCGCTCACGGCGTTCCAGGCCGACGGGGCGCTCGACCTGCCCGCCTACCGCGGCTACCTGAGCACCCGTCTGGAAGCCAACCCCGGCGCCGTGTTCCCCGCGTGCGGCACCGGTGAGTTCTTCTCGCTGGACGAGGACGAGTACCGCTCGGTGGTGCGGGCCACCGTCGAGACGGCCGCCGGGCAGGTTCCCGTGATCGCGGGCATCGGCTACGGGTGGGCGCAGGCCCTGCGCTTCGCCCGCATCGCCGAGGACGCGGGCGCCGACGCGGTGCTGGCCATGCCGCACTACCTTGTCAACGGCCCGCAGAGCGGCCTGGTGGAACAGGTGGGAAGGATCGCCGGAGGAACGGACCTTCCGCTGATCGTGTACCAGCGCGACCACGTCGCCTACACAGCGGAGAGTCTGCGCCGGATCGCGCGATTCCCCACCGTGATCGGGCTGAAGGACGGGCACAGCGACCTCGACCGGCTTCAGCGTCTGACGCTGGCGGCACCACAGGGATTCCTCTTCTTCAACGGCGCTCCCACCGCGGAGATCCAGGCGCGCGCGTATGCCGCGGTGGGCGTGCCCGCGTACTCCTCAGCGGTGCACGCCTTCGCGCCGGAGATCGCCAACGCGTTCTTCGCCGCGCTGAACGCCGCCGACGACGCCCGGGTGGAGCAGTTGCTGCGCGAGTTCTACCTCCCGCTGGTCGAGATCCGGGACCGGGGCACGGGCTACGCGGTGGCGCTGGTCAAGGCCGCTGCCCGGATGCGCGGTTGCCCCGTCGGCCCGGTCCGGGCCCCGCTGGCCGAACCGCGCCCCGAAGACCTCGCCGACCTGTCCGAGGTCCTGGACCACGGCCTCGCGCTCGTAGGCGCCCGTCGGCAGGCCGGCTGAGTCCGCACCCGCTTCCGCGCAGCCGGCCCGGCCCCAGCGGGTCCGGCAGAGCGCGGCACGCGGGTTCTCCTTCCGCCCGGCGCCGGCTGCCCCGCACAGCCGCGGCGTCGCGGTGCTTCGCGCAGTGCTGCACCGGGGTGCGCCGGTCAATGTCGCGCGCCCGCGGAATCCGTCCGCCGCTCCATACAGTTCATCCGCCGCTCCATACAGTTCAAAGGGGAACTGTCTTGCCTCTCGTGGTAGTCGGCATCAGCGTTGTGATCCTGCTCCTGCTCATGACGCGGCTGAGACTGAACGGCTTCGTGGCCCTGCTCCTGGTCGCGGTCGGTGTCGCCCTGGTGCGCGGCATTCCGGTCGCCACCATCCCGGACGTGCTCTCCGAGGGCATCGGTGGCCAGATCGGCGACACCATGCTCATCATCGGCCTCGGCGCCATGGTCGGCCGTGTCATGGGCGACTCCGGCGCCGCACAGCGGATCGCAGGGAGACTCCTCGACGTCTTCGGTACCCGCGGCGTCCAGCTGGCCATGATCGTGACCTCGGTCCTCATCGGCGTCACCATGTTCTACGAGGTCGCGTTCATCATCATCGTGCCGATCGCCTTCACCCTGGTCCGGGTCACCGGGGTGAAGCTGCTGTGGGTCGGTTTGCCGATGTCCATCACGCTGTCGACGATGCACAGCTTTCTGCCGCCGCATCCGGGCCCCACCGCCGTCGCCGCCACCTTCCACGCCTCGGTGGGGCTCACCCTGTTCTACGGCCTGTTCATCGCCGTTCCCGCGGGCGCGCTCGTCGCCATGGTGTGGCCGCGGCTTCCGTTCATCCGGGCCATGGACCCGCAGATCCCCGGCGGTCTTGTCAGCGACCGTGAGTTCACCGACGAGGAGATGCCCGGCTTCGGCTGGTCCCTGTCCGTCGCCCTCTTCCCGGTCGCCCTGATCGCCGGCGCCGCCGTCGTCGACCTGGCCACCGACAGCGACAACGGCCTCCTCCACGTCATCGCCTTCGTCGGGTCCGCCCCGATCGCCCTGCTGCTCGCCCTGTGCCTGGCGATCTGGGCCTTCGGTCCGCGCGTGGGCCGAAGCCTGGAGGACGTGGGCGACTCGTGCGCCTCCGCGGCCAAGGCCATGGCCATGATCCTCCTCGTGATCGGCGCGGGCGGCGCCTACAAGAACGTCCTCGTCGAAGGCGGCATCTCCGACTACATCAAGGACCTCACCGACAGCTGGTCCATCTCCCCGCTCGTCCTCGCCTGGCTCATCGCCTTCATCCTGCGCATAGCCCTCGGCTCGGCCACCGTCGCCGTCGTCACCGCCTCCGGCGTCGTCCTGCCGCTCCTCGCGGGCAGCGGCATCCACCCCGAGATGATGGTCCTCGCCGTCGCCTGCGGATCGATCGCGTGCTCCCACGTCAACGACCCCGGCTTCTGGCTGTTCAAGGAGTACTTCAACCTCTCCGTCATCGAGGCCATCAAGGTCCGCACCACCTACACCACCGTGCTGGCCCTCCTCGGCCTCGGCGGAGTACTGGCCGGCGAATGGTTCCTGGACACGCTGAGTCTCTAGCCACACCCCTTCCGAACGACCCGCTCACACCACACAAGGACTTGTGATGACCACCAGCCAGCCGACTGTCCGCGCGTTCTCCGTGTACCCGGTCGCCGGGAGAGACAGCATGGAGCTGAACCTCTCCGGAGCCCACGGCCCCTACTTCACCCGCAACGTCCTCGTGCTCACCGACTCCGAAGGGCGTACCGGACTCGGTGAGGTCCCCGGCGGAACAGCCATCACCCAGACCCTCCGCGACGCCGAAAGCCTCGTCATCGGCACGAAGGTCGGCGATCACAAGCGCGTCCTGCGCGAGATACGCGAGCGCTTCGCCGACCGTGACACCGCCGGCCGGGGCGCGCAGACCTTCGACCAGCGCACCACCGTGCACGCCGTGACCGCGGTGGAATCCGCCCTGCTCGACCTCCTCGGACAGCATCTCGACGTCCCCGTCGCCGCCCTACTGGGCGACGGTCAGCAGCGCGACGCCGTGCGCGTCCTGGGCTACCTCTTCTACGTCGGGGACGCGGCAAGCACCGACCTGGAGTACGCCGTGGAACCGGACGCCGAAGCCGCCTGGCACCGCGTCCGCCACGAGGAGGCCCTCACCCCGGCCGCGATCGTGCGCCAGGCCGAAGCCGCCTACGAGCGGTACGGCTTCCGCGACTTCAAACTCAAGGGCGGTGTACTGGAAGGCGCCGAAGAGATCAGGGCCGTACAGGCGCTCAAGCAACGCTTCCCCGACGCGCGCATCACCCTCGACCCCAACGGCGCCTGGTCCCTGCGCCAGGCGATCGAACTGTGCGCGCCCCTGGTCGGCACCCTCGCCTACGCCGAAGACCCGTGCGGTGCCGAGGGGGGCTACTCCGGACGCGAGATCCTCGCGGAGTTCCGCCGCGCCACCGGCCTGCCGACCGCGACCAACATGATCGCCACCGACTGGCGGCAGCTCACCCACGCGCTGGCCCTGCAATCCGTCGACATCCCGCTGGCGGACCCCCACTTCTGGACGATGCGCGGCTCCGTCGGCGTCGCCCAGCTCTGCGACTCCATGGGCCTCACCTGGGGCTGCCACTCCAACAACCACTTCGACATCTCCCTGGCCATGGTCACCCACTGCGGTGCCGCGGCGCCCGGCGACTACAACGCGCTCGACACCCACTGGATCTGGCAGGAGGGTCTGGAACGCCTCACCACCAACCCCCCGCGCATCGAGAACGGGCAGATCGCCGTACCCGACGCACCGGGCCTCGGGGTCCACCTCGACATGGAACGCCTTCTGGCCGCGCACGAACTGTACGAACGCAAGAAGCTGGCCGCCCGCGACGACGCCCATGCCATGCAATACCTCATCCCCGGCTGGGAGTTCCAGGGCAAGCGGCCCTGCCTCGTGCGCTGACCTTGCCCCCACCCGACCGCCCGGGCGAAGCGCACCGTACCTCCGGCACTCCGGCATGCCGGAGGTACGGCATAGGAAGACGCCCGGGGTGCTGTCGGTGACCCGCAGCAGGAAAGCGCCGGTGGAGCGCTCGGCCCGCTCCCTCACGCTGCGCGTGCAGGCCACGGACAGCCGCGGAAACACCGTAACCCAGACCCCCTTGGAAGAGCGTGTCACCCCGGACCGGAGCCACCGGTGAGGCATCCTGTCAGCACGTGTCCTCCAGAGGCAGCCGACGTGAAGGGTGCGGTCATACGGGTGTCGTCCTCGAAAGTTACGGTCGTGGCTCTCCTGGCGGATCCGGACGCGCCGACAGATGTCGCGCGGCGCATGGCCCGCGTTCTTCCGGCACGGCTCGCCGGAAAGTCCGGGCCGGACCGGCGATTCGATGTCGAGGTGGTGAGTGAGCCCTTCACCTCGGGCAGCGAGGACCCGCCCACGTTGATGAGCCGGATCAGGGACCGTGCGCGCGCGGAGAACTGGGACGTTGTCGTGGCTCTCACCGACCTCCCCCTGCACGCCGACGGGCACACGTTGCTGGCGGATGTGAGCCACGAGCACGGTCTGGCACTGCTGTCGCTGCCTCCGCTGGGCGGCCTGCGGCAGCAGACGAGAGCCCGGCAGGCCGTGGAAGAGACCGTGCTCGGCCTGGTGCGGGCGCAGGTCGAGAAAGGCGAGGCGGCACCGCGACGCCGATCGCTGCCGACGCCGTTCGCCCGTCGATTCGCCTCGATCCACCCGGAGCCGTCCGGCGGCGACGAGCAGACTGCTGACCTTCGTTACGTCGTCAGAGGCCGACGGGGCCACCTGCGGGTGCTCTCGGGCATGGTCCGCGCCAACCGTCCCTGGCGCCTGGTGCCGGGCCTGTCCAAAGCATTGGCGGCCGCGCTCGCGACCGGGGCTGTCGCCACCGTGAACTCCACCGTCTGGAGTCTGGCCGAGGCCCTGAGCGTGCCCCGTCTCATCATCGCCACGGTGGGATCTCTCGCGACCATGATCGGGTGGCTGATCGTGGACGCACAGCTGTGGCATCGCTCGTCGGACAGCTCGACGGAGGCCAGGCGCCGGGCGAGGCTCTACAACGCCTCGACGATCGTGACCGTCGGGATCGGGGTGGCTGTCTGCTACGTCGGCCTGCTGGTCATCAACCTGGTGTGGGCACTGTTCATCCTCAACGACCGGGTGTTCGCGTCCCTGACCCGGGCTCCGCTGGACGCGACGGACTATCTGACCCTCGCCTGGTTCGTCGCTTCGGTCGCCACCGTGGGCGGCGCGCTGGGGTCGGGCTTGGAGAGCGACGAGGCGGTCAGGGCAGCCGCCTACTCCAAACGCGAACAGGAACGTCGCCGCCAGGTACTACAGGCCGAACACGCCGACCAGCCCGGGCACGCCGGTCACCGGTCCGGCCAGCGGGGCGCCGGCCACGACTGACGGGTGGACGACCGGTGTGAACCGCCCCCGGGCGCATCGCCGACCAGCTCGATGTACACCCCGAGGCTGTCCTGGTCTCGGACCAGATCTCGGCCAAGGGCGTCGCCCCTCGATGTCGGCGATCGCGTCGTCCGGGTCCAGTCTCCATGCAGCGGGGACGCGCCCTCTCGCCGCTGCTCTCACACGGGGACGTAAAGGTCTTGAGGTGACGCGCCCAGGATGAGCCCGTTGTCGAAGTGGACCTGCACCGTCACCATCGGCCCCTGTTCCTGGAACGCGACCCACGTCGGGTGCAGTTCGCCGACCTTCCGCTCCAGCTGCCTTTTGCTCTCCGGGGGCATGCCGTCACCGTAGGAGTCGAGCAGCGCCTTGAGCCGCTCATACTCGCGGACATCGGCGTCCTCACGGACATGTTCGACGACTTCTTCCACGGTTCCTTCGGTATCGGCGGCGAGGGAGAGGATGCCGATGACCGCCCCGGACACCTCGATCGGGTCGGTCAGGCGGAGATCGGCGGCCAGCTTGACCCGCTGGCCTTCCTGCAGAGTCATGAGATTCCCTGTTCTACGGTCCGGACGTGCTCGCCCCATGATCGCTCTCGTCCCGCCCGGCTGTGATACCGGCCGGGCCGCCGGCGACGAGCGAGCTGTCGGCTGCCCGCGGCACGGAGCCCGGGGGATCCGTGCCGCGTTCGTCACGCCGTACCGGTCACGCGCCAGCCCGTCATGGCAGGGTCCACTTCTGGTTGGGACCCGTGTGGCAGGTCCACAGGTGGACCGGTGTGCTGTCGTTCCAGGCGCTGCCGGAGGCGTCCAGGCACTTGGCCGACTGCGGGTTGCGGACCGTGCCGTCGGACTGCGGCGCCCATCTCTGCGCACCGGAGCCGTTGCACGTGTAGAGCTGGATCTTCGTACCGTCCGCGCTGCCACCGCCGGACACGTCCAGGCACTTGCCGAGCGCCTTCAGCGTCTGGTCCGCGCCGATCGTCCACTGCTGTGCCGCGTTGGCGTTGCAGGTGTAGATCTGGATCTGCGTGCCGTCGGCGGTGCCCGCGCCGCGTACGTCCAGGCACTTGCCGTTGACGCCCTTCACCTCGCCGGTGCGCGGTGTCGGCGGCGGCGTGCCCGCCTGCTTGATCCGGATGTTGCGGAACGCCGCGTCGTCGCCGGTCCCGTGATTCTGCAGCCCGATGTATCCCTGTTTCAGGCTGCGCGCCGGATCCGTGTTGGTGAAGTCGTTGATCTTCCGGCCGTTGAGGAAGACCTCCAGGCGCTCGCCGGTGACCTTGATCTCGTAGGTGTTCCACTCCCCCGGCGGGTTCAGCGCGGCGTCCCGGGCGGCGGTGTCCGCCGACTTGAAGCCGTAGACGGAGCCCGTGGTGCGGTCGGGGGAATCGGTGGCGTCGATCTGGATCTCGTAGCCGTTGTTCACCGCCGACCAGGGATCGTCGGAAGCCGGGAAGCCCACGTACACGCCGGAGTTGTCGTCGCCGGCCAGCTTCCAGTCGAGCTTGAGCGCATAGTCGCCGGTGAACTCCTTGGCGTTGTACCACAGCATGCCGAGGCCGTCGTACGAGGTGAGCGTGGAGTCCGCCAGGGTGAACCCGCCGGGCCCCGCCTGCTTCCAGCCGGCCGTGGAGGCGCCGTTGAAGAGCGGCGTGTAGCCGGTCTCCGGACCGCAGTCGGCCTTGGTCATCCCGGCCGCGTAGCGGATGCCGCCCAACATGTGCTTGGTGAAGGCCGGGTCGGTATAGGACTCCTCGGTGTGCCCTCCGCCGGTGTAGAACGCGCGACCGCCCTGATAGTCCTTGCACCAGGCGATCGGGTGGTCGCCGGACATGGTGCCACCGGAGTAACTGGACTCGTCGAGGGAGGCCAGCACATGGGCCGTGGCGCGGGGGTTGGTGCGGTAGTTGTACCACTCGTCGGTGCGCTGCCAACTGCTCGGCAGGTGCGCGGTGGCGGCGTGCGCCCGGTCCTCCACCTTGACGGTGGCGGACTGGATCGCGGGATGTGACTGGAAGAGCGCGCCGGCGAGGCCTTCGTAGAACGACCAGTCGTACTCGGTGTCGGCGGCCGCGTGCACGCCGACGTAACCACCGCCGCCCTTGATGTAGTTCTCGAAGCCGGTCTGCTGGGCGGCGTTCAGCACGTCGCCCGTGGTGGAGAGGAAGACGACCGCCTTGTACTGAGTGAGGTTGCCGGAGAAGGCCGCCGCGTCCTCGGTGGCGTCCACCGTGAAGTTGTTCGCCGAGCCGAGAGTGCGCAGGGCGGCGATGCCCTCGTCGATCGAGGAGTGGCGGAAGCCCGCCGTCTTGGAGAAGACGAGGATCCTGTACGCGGGGTCGGCCACCGGCCGTGCCCCGGCCGGGGCCGAGGTCTGTGGCGCGGACTCCGCCACGGCCTGGGGCGTCAGGAGCAGCGCGGCGCCCGCGCACAGGCTCAGGACCGCTTTCACTGTCGTACGCATGTGCTTGTCACCTCCGTTCATTACGGCAGGGTTCATTACGGCAGGGTCCACTTCTGGTTGACGCCGGCGTGGCAGGTCCACAGATGTACGGGCGTGCTGTCCGGCCAGGTGCCGCCGGAGGCGTCCAGGCACTTGGCCGACTGCGGGTTGCGGACCGTACCGTCGGACTGCGGCGCCCACTTCTGCGCACCGGAGCCGTTGCACGTGTAGAGCTGGATCTTCGTACCGTCCGCGCTGCCACCGCCGGACACGTCCAGGCACTTGCCGAGCGCCTTCAGCGTCTGGTCCGCGCCCACGGTCCACTGCTGCGCCGAGCTGTCGTTGCAGGTGTAGATCTGCACCTGGGTGCCGTCCGCGGACGCCGCGCCCCGGACGTCAAGGCACTTGCCGCCCACCCCCTTGATCTGCCCCGTACGGGAGGAGGCGGAGGTCGCGAAGGAGAACTCGTCCACGTCGAAGAGGGATCCGCTGCCGCCCTTGAAGACGAGGTAGAGCGAGGTCGAGGCGGCCGGCTGGCTGCTGAGCGGGGCCGTCACGTCCTGGAAGGTCTCCCAGTCACCGGTCACCGGTACGGTCGCGGTCCCCAGCAGGGTGCCCGTGCTGGAGCCGGCCCGCACCTCGATGGTGCCGCCCGCGCCGGCCGAGGAGACCCGGGCGGTGAAGGAGGTGGCGCTCGCGAGGGTGTAGGGCGTGAAGGAGATCCAGTCGCCGTTCTCGATGTTGCCGACCGTCTTGCCGCCGTGCGCCGGCGCGTGGCTGACCACACTGGCGCCCGCGGTGGAGCCGTAGTGCTCGGCCTGGCGGTGGCTCGGCTGGACGATGGCCTGGGCGTGCGAGGTCAGCGCGGGCTGGCTGTTCGCGCCCTTGTCGGTGTACTCGGCGTCGATGACCCCGAAGATGTTGGCGTTGGGGTCGTGTTCACCGTCCGCGAGGGTCTGCAGGGTGCCCGTGCACCCGGTCGTGGAGGTCTGCGGGTGGCCATGGCTGTCGTGGCCGACGATGAAGGTGACCTTGACCTTGGAGCAGTCGACGGTCCCGTCCTCCGGGTCGGTCACGGTGACCTTGAACGGGATCGCCGCGCCGAAGTCGTGGATGCTGCCGTTGAGCGGCAGGTCGACCTTGACCGTCGGGGCCGTGTTGCCGACCGTGATCTGCACCGAGGCGGTCGCCGACTTGCCGGTCGGGTCGGTGACCTTGAGCGTCGCCGTGTACTGCCCGTTGGTGGTGTAGGTGTGCGAGGGGTTCGCCGCGGTGGAGGTGGAGCCGTCGCCGAAGGTCCAGGAGTAGCTGAGCGCCCCGCCCTCCGGGTCGGAGCTGCCCGCGGAGGAGAAGGAGACAGCGAGCGGCGTCTTGCCGGAGGTGACGTCGGCCTTGGCCGCGGCGATCGGGGCGAGGCCGTTCACCGCGTACTCGATGCGGTAGAGGGCGGAGTTCTCGTCGCCGTTGAAGTAGCCGGTGCCGTAGTCCAGGACGTAGAGCGCGCCGTCCGGGCCGAACGCCATGTCCATCACCTGGGTGCCGGTCCAGGGGAAGGCGTTGATGGACTGCACGGTGCCGTTGCCGTCCTGCTCGATGCGCTTGATCCACTTGCGGCCGAACTCCCCGGCGAAGAAGTCGCCGTCGTACTCCTGCGGGAACTTCACGTCCGAGGTCGAGGAGGCGTTGTAGCGGTAGACCGGACCGCCCATCGGCGACTCGGAGCCGTTGCCGAACTCGGGTACGGAGCCGCCGTCGTACGGGATCCAGGCCGCGCGGGCGGGCGGCAGGTCGGTCAGGCCGGTGTTGCGCGGCGAGGTGTTCTTCGGCGCCGCGCAGGTGAAGGCCGAGCCCGGGGTGCCGGTGGCGAAGTCGTGGTCCACGTAGGCGTTGTTGTTTCCGGTGCAGTACGGCCAGCCGTAGTTGCCCGCCGAGGTGATCCGGTTGAACTCCACCTGGCCCGCGGGCCCGCGGGTGGCACTGGCGGTCCCGGCGTCGGGGCCGTAGTCGCCGAGGTAGACGATTCCGGTGGGCTTGTCGACGGTCATCCGGAAGGGGTTGCGGAAGCCCATGGCGTAGATCTCGGGCCGGGTCCTGGCGGTGCCGGGCGCGAACAGGTTGCCGCTGGGTACGGAGTACGAGCCGTCGGCGTTCACCTTGATGCGCAGCACCTTGCCGCGCAGGTCGTTGGTGTTGCCCGCGGAGCGCTGAGCATCGTAGGCCGGGTTGCGGGAGGAGCGCTCGTCGATCGGCGTGTAGCCGTCGGAGGCGAAGGGGTTGGAGTCGTCGCCGGTGGACAGGTAGAGGTTGCCCGCCGCGTCGAAGTCGATGTCACCGCCGACGTGACAGCAGATACCACGCGAGGCGGGCACGTCGAGGATCTTCTTCTCGCTGGCCAGGTCGAGGCTGTTGTCCGCCTTCAGCACGAAGCGGGAGAGCCGGTTGACCCCGTCGAAGGGGGTGAACTGGGCCGCCGTGCCGTCCGAGGGCGCGTCTCCGCCGGGCGTGCTGAGCACCGGGGCGTAGTAGAGGTAGACGAAGCGGTTGGAGCTGAAGCCGGGGTCCACTCCGACGCCCTGCAGGCCCTCCTCGTCGTGGCTGTAGACGCTGAGCTTCCCGGCGACGGCGGTGGTGCCCGCCGCGTCGGTGCGCCGCAGGGTGCCGTCCCTGGAGGTGTGCAGGACCGAGCGGTCCGGGAGCACCGCGAGGGTCATCGGCTCGCCCGTCTCGGCCACCCCCTTCGCGAGGGTGACCTGCTGGAACGCGTCTGCCACCACCGCCGGCGGTGCCTCTGCGGCGATCGCGGCCGGGGTCAGCCCGCCTGCCGCGAGCAGGGCCGGGACGGCCAGCGCGAGCAGGCGGCGGAGTCTGGAATGTCGTGGTGCTCTCGTGAGTCCGGGCATACGTGTGCGCACGGGTGCCTCCCGTTGGGGGGTGGGGTTCCTGAACCAAGTCGGGCTGGGAGAGCCTGGCGCGCGCCGTCGCGCCGTGGAGAACCGGACTACGCGATGTATGACCGGTTCATTTCAAGGAAGTTAGCGGCCTTGACCCGATCCCGGAAGCCCTTTGACGCGCACGCGCCTCTTCTTTCCCCGCTGTCAGGACAAAGGCCGGAACTCGCGTGCACAGGCGGACGGCCCCGGAGCCGGTCGCGCTACGACGACCCCGAGTTCGAGAATGGCCGTGCCGGTGATGACCATGCACCACGCGAGATGTGCGGCGAAGGGGTCACGTGGTCGACTCGACCGGGACGGCCAGCGGGCCGAAGACGTGGCGCAGGTCGGTCACCCCGTCCTGCGCCTTGCCACGGACCCAGGCGAGCGGGGCGTAGTGCGCCTCGATCCCGGCAGGCGGTTGCAGCAGGGGCCGCCGGGCGGTATCGCGCGGCCACTCGACGGTTCCGGTCGCCGTGCGCGCGGGGATGAGCCAGTGATCGCCCGGCCGGTAGCTGCCCTCGGCCGCGAAGTAGACCTGGACGCCGTCCTCCAGGTCGATCCAGGTGCCCTCGCGGCCCTTGAGGGCGAGGGCGCCGTCGGTGAGGCGCGGGGCGCCGCGGCCGGTGCCGCCGCGGTGGTCCCAGCGGCGCAGGAACGGCCGTCGGGCGGCGACGCGGCCCGTGCCGGGGGCGGGTTCCCCGGACAGGCGTACCCGGCGCCCCGGCAGGTCGACCTCCTCCACGCGGAGCAGCGGCGTCCGTTCGTCGCGGCTCTCGTAGGCGGCGTCGGACACCTCGACCCAGTCGCCCGCGCCGAGGTCGAGCTTGTCGTCGGCGCCCAGGGTCGCGAGGGTGGCCCAGGCGCCGTCGAGGGACGCCACCGGCAGGGTGACGGAGCCGTTCTCGCGGGACCATTTGAAGGTGGCCCGCTCGGCGGCGCCGCCCTGGTGGATCTCGACCCGGTACAGCTGGTTCTCCGGGCCCCGGTAACGGGCCTCGGGGTGAGTGACGCAGGGGTCCTCGTCGGCGCGGGAGGGGCGCTCGGAGCGGGCGGCCAGCCGGGCGCCCGAAGTACCGTGCTGTCCGGCCCACTTGTCGAACGCCTCGCGGGCCTCGGCCGCCGTCCCCTTGCGCGCGGGGATGTCGAGCTCCGCCGCGGGCACCGCGAGGACCTGCCAGACCACCTTGCGGCGGGCCGCTGTGTCGGGCATGGCCGCGCCGAGGGCGACCTCGCGGATCTCCGGGTCCTCCACCGCCGTGACGGACCGTTCCCACACCTTGAGGTACACCAGGTAGGGGAACTTGTCGGGCAGCCGGTCCGTCTCGCGTTCGGGGTCGCGGTAGCCGTCGGGCTGTGTCCAGTAGCGCCAGAGCGTGTCGTCGTCCGCGCCCGGTGCCCGCTCGCCCTGCTCCCCTTCCCCGCTCTCGGCGGGGACCCCGGGCTGTGGGCGGGTGGCGTCCAGCGGGATGCCGTCCACGTAGTAGCGTCCGGCGCCGATGGTCAGGTCGTCCGGCACCCGGTTGCCCGCCTTGTAGGTGATGGCGAAGCCGGGGGCGGCGGCCGGGCCGCCGTGCCGCCCGACCAGGTCGGTGACGGCGGTGCGTTCGCGGTGCAGGGCGATCGCCGTCTGTTCGTTGGCGTCGGCGTCGAGCTGGACGCGGCCCTGCTGTGCAAGGACCGCCGAGTAGTGCTTGCCCGGCCGGAAGGTGACGCGGGAGAGGTCTGCGTGCATGGATCTGGTCCCCCCTGGGAGGTCGCGCGAGAAGAAGCGGGAGAGAGCGGAGAGAGCGGGAGATGGTGTCGGAGCGAGGCGCTCAGGTGACGTGGATGATTCCGGCGTCGGTGCCCGCCGGTACGAACTCCTCGAGCCGTGCGCGCAGACCGTCCTCGCGCTGGGGCTGGAACAGGTCGTGGTAGACGCCGAGTTCGCTGCCGTCCTCGGCGCCGCGGGTGATCTCCGGTGCGCAGCGCCGGGCGAGCCGGGCGTAGTCGGGCGTTCCGTACCGTTCGCTGGTGAACAGCGGCCGTACGCGCTGGGCCTCGGCGTCCTGGCGGCCGGGGAGGTCGGCGGGGTCGCCGCCGTCGCGTTCGGCGCGCTCGCGTTCGGCGCCGCGGACCTCGTCGGGCTGGCAGTGGTAGCGGCGCGGGGTGCGGGAGCCGGGTGGGACGTAGGAGAAGCGCAGGCAGCCGAGGGAGCGGCGGGCCACGTGCAGGCGGCCGGTGAAGATGGTGTCCTCGGCGCTTTCGACGGCGTGGACGTGCACTTCGCCGAGGACGGTCGTGCGGTGGGCGTGCAGCACCGCGTGGGCGTGCCGGCACTCGGGCGCGGACAGCGCCTCGCGGTCCGGGCCCGTGGCGTCCAGGACGCTGTCGGCGAGGTGGATGTGGACCGGGTCCGTGCCCACCTCGTCGCCGGAGACCAGGATCGTGCCGAGGACGGACCGTTCGATCTGGACGCAGGCCGTGGTGCACTCCAGGACGAGGCTGGGCTCCTGCGGGGAGTGCGGCTCGCAGTGGGGCTCCAGGGACCAGCCGGGGACCAGGGTGCAGTGCCGGATGACGACGGCGCCGACGGGCCCGGTGACGTTGACGCCGCGGCCGGTGATCAGGAGTCCGTCCAAGGTCATGCGCGGCGGGGGGCCGTCTCCTTCGTTGCCGCGGATGTTGAGCGCGTCGGGGCGGTTGCTGTACCAGTCCAGGAGGCGGATGACGGGCCTGGTGCCCTCGGCGGCGCGCAGCTCCAGTCGGTCGCCGGGGCGCAGGTCGAAGTCGAGCTGTTCCTGGTAGGTGCCGCTGTGGGTGATCTCGATGACGGCTTCCGTGCCGCCCTCCGCCCGCCACCGCTCGTAGGCGTCGGTGATCCGCTCGTCGGGCTGGTCCGGGCCGACCCGGTAGACGGGGGCGCCGCGCGGCGTGGTGCGCTCGCGCGGGTACTCCCCTCCCCCGGTGTCGTCGGCGAACGCGTAGTGGTAGGTGACCCAGACGCCGCGGCGCGGGGCGGAGCGGGCGCCGAACGCGATCCGGCCGAGCACCGGGTCCACCGCGACCTGGCCGCGCCGGGGCCGGTAGGTCCAGTCCGTCAGATCGGCCACGACGAGGTCGGCGGGTGCGACGGGCTCCTCGTGTCCGTCGCGCCAGATGGTGAGGCTCTTGCCGGGGCCGTAGTGGTCGGTGAGCCCGTCGGCGAGCGCCCGGCGCCGCAGGTAGGCGGGGACGTGGTCGGCGCCCGCGAGGTGGGACGGCGAGGGTTCGGGCTCCGGGCGGGCCACCAGCGGGGTGTCGTTGCCGAGGAGGGAGAAGGTGTACAGGTTCCTGGCGCGGTCCACGCAGTAGGCGGGCGCCCGGGTGACCGAGTACGGCTTGAGACGCCACACGAAGAGGCCGACGCCCGCGGGCGTGTACCCGCCCTGGCGTCGCGCCGATCCGGCCCGGCGTACGTCCACGGTGTGGGCGGCCGGGTCGAAGGGACCGCCGAGCAGGTCGAGTCCCGCGCCGTCGCGCACGTCGGCGAGGCGGCCGCGGGCCACCCTGCGGGCGTCGGCCGCCTCCTCGCCCGCCCCGTACAGGCGGACCGGCTGGGCGGAGGAGAGGAGCCGGGAGAACTCCACGGCGCGCGCGGGCCATTCGGCGACCGACGCGGACAGCTCCTCCAACAGCGCCAGGGTGCCTTTGCGGCGGCGGCCCGCGACGGTGGCGGCGACGTCCCGGCGCGGGGCGAGCCGTTCGGCGAGCGGGCCGCCGGGCCGCAGCGCGAGCGCTTCCTCGTAGCCGGGCGGCAGCCTGAAGCCGACGAGGTCGCCGAGGTAGGGCACGGCCCAGTCGGCGCAGGTCTCGATGAACCAGTCGTCGTACGTGGCCTCGATGCCGGCCCGGACCACATCGGCCTGCTCGGCGATGACGGCGAGCAGGGCCCGCAGCGTCTCCCCGGTCTCGGCGTCGCGCAGCCGGTGCCACTGCGGCAGCAGCCCGTACAGCCCGTCGGGCTCCCTGGTCATGCGCGGACCTCCTTGAGGATCAGCGTGTCCGGTACGTCTGGGGACAGCAGTGCCAGCTGCGCCGGGCGGACACCGCGGAAGACGAACACCGAGCGGCCCTTCGCGAGCGGCGAGGTGTCGGTGATGTCGGGGTTGAGCCGCAGCAGTTCGGCGACGGAGATGCCGTGCCGGGCGGCTACATAGGTGAGGGTCTCCCCGTCCCGCGCCACCCGGTGGAGCTCCTCCTCGTAGCGGGCGAGGCGGGCCTCCACCACCGGCTGGGGTGCGGTCAGCCGCTCGCCCAGTGCTTCGAGGCCTGCCGGGGTGACACTGCCGGGCACGCCGGTGAACGCGTCGACGTCCACGTGGTCGACGCCCGGTACGGCCTGCGCGGCGGCCAGCACCTCGGACAGGTGGGCGCTCTGGCCGAGCTCGCGTCCGGCGTAGCCGAGGCGGGCGAGCAGTGCGCGCCGCACCCGCGGCTCCACCAGGTCCCACCGGTGGTCGGGGTGGACCTTGACCCCGGCGACGACGACCAGCAGGACCGGCTCCCGGACGGCGACGACGACCGGCAGCCCCGGGTCGCCCAAGGCGGTGAGCGAGGAGTGCAGGGTGCGGACGACGTCGGAGTCGGCGGCCAGCGGGATGTCGTCGACGCCCGCCACCGTGACGTGCACGATCTGCCGTGCCCCGTCGGAGAGTTGGCGCGCGCTCGCGCGGCCGATCCCGGCCCGGGCGCGGGCGAAGTCCGCGTAGTCGGGCACCGAGACGAGCCGGTCCAGGGCGGTGACGGCGAGGGGGATGTTCCGGCGCGCCGACCCCGGGCCGTCCGGGTCGGCGCCGCCCGTCGCGGGCAACGGGTTGACGACCGAGCTGACGCCGAGCGGGCGGGTGGTGAGCTGGGTGATGCGCCCCGCCTTGACGTTGGCGGCGCGGCCGACGCCGACCCGGTAGCGGGCCCGGACGTTCTCGTGCCCGGTGGGCAGCCGAGCGCCGTGCACGCCGTCGCCGAAGGTGACGGTCGTCCGGCCGCCCTCGGTGACGCCGGTGACGTACACCCGCTCGTCCGGGGCGCGGCCCGCGAGGCTGTCCGTCTCGTGCCAGAGCACCCCGTCGACCCGTACCTCCAGGGTGCTGCTCGCCCCGAGCGGGGTGTCGGCCGCGAGCCAGGTGAGCGGGGACTGCCACAGGGCGAAGGTCTGGCCCGTGCGCGAGGCGTCGCCGCTGCCGATCGGTTCGTCGCGGGTGGCGCCGTGGGTGGCGTGCACGACGTTGCCGAGGATCTTGACGGTGTCGCGCCGGTAGCTGTGGGCCAGGGCGGCGCTCAGGGTGAGTGTGGTGTGCACGGCGTCGCCCGGGATCCGCGGGTCCACGGACTGCTCGACACCGGCGATCATCGTCAGCTCCGTGCCCTGTACCCCTGGCGTGCCGGGGATGTCGGTGCGTTCCCCGGTGACGACGATCCAGCGGCCGAGGTCGAGGCCGTCGTACAGGTCGGCCAGCTCGATCCGGTTGCCGCGCACGTCGTCGGTGACCTCCTCGTCGGCGACGGTCAGGGGCTCGCCGCGCGCGTACACGGTGGTGTCCCTGATGTGCGAGAGCAGGACGTCGTGCTCGTCCAGCCAGCGGTCCTCCAGGGTCAGTTCGGTGACCTTGCCGGTGATGCCGAAGTCCGCGCGGGACAGCACCCGCACACCGGTGACCCGGGTGATGACGAGCGACAGCTTCGGATCGCCGGGGATCTGGCCCGCGGCGCCCTTGCGGGGGCGGTGGACCGCCACCCAGCTGCCGGGCGCGATCCCCTCGTACACGGCGTCCAGTGCGATGACGTTCCGGGAGGTCTGGGACAGCTGGGAGGTGAGGGTGATCTCCACGGCCGGGTCGGACCCTGCCACGGACCGGCCCACGGTGACGCGGAGGCCGCCGTGGTCCTCGGGCGGCGCCTGCTCCCCCGGGGCGAGCCGGTGGTCGAGGGTGGTGCCGTTCCCGATGGTGACGTGGACGAAGTCCTGCTCCATGCCCTCTTTCTCGGAGACGAAGAGGGTGCGTACGGGCAACTCGGCCTGAAGCTCCGCCTTCACACCGGGCTCGGGGGGCTCGGCGGCCCCGGGGCCCGGCTCCGGCTCCGGCTCCGGCTCAGGACGTGTCGTCGTCAGCTTGACCCTGCCGGGGCCGAAGTCGACCGTGCCGGTGAACGGCAGCGCGTACCCCGCCTGCACGGATCCGCCGCCCTCCACATAGGTGAAGTCGACGCGGTCCGGCACCGCGCCCCTCTCCTCGTCGAAGCCGACCTTCATGCTGATGAACTTCGACCCGGTCAGCGGCCAGTCCTCGTACCGGACGACCTGATTGCCCTGGTAGACCGGTTTCAGGGGCGCGGTCGCGCCGAACGGGGTCGCGGTCACCCGCATCGCCCGCAGCTCGCGCAGCGCCGACGGCGCCGTCGCGTCGGTCTGCCGCCAGGCGTCGAAGAGGCCCTCGCGCAGCCGCGGGTCGAGCCCGGCGAGGAGGTGCGGGGCGAGGTCGGCGCCGGGCGCGAAGATCTGCGCGGGGTTCCGGGCCAGATGACGTGCGGTGAGCGGCGGCCGTACGGGGGCCGTGCGCAGGGCGGGCAGCAGCGCGCCGAGGGCCGCGAGCGCGGGGTGGGCCGGGGCGGGGTGGCCCGGGGTCTCGTCGGGCTGCGGCGGCTCGAGCGCCCGCGCCTGTTCGCTCAGCCGGTCGAGCCCTTCCGCCAGGCGTGCGAACCAGTCGGCCACCTCGTCGTGGTCCCGCGCCAGCTCCTCGGCCTCGTGGGCGCGTTCGACGGTGGCGTCCAGGCGTGCGGCGAACGCGGTCGGCGTCGTCAGCTCGTCCAGGTCCGCGCGGAGCGGGGTGAGCACCTGGTCGTCGAAGTCCACGACCAGCCGGCTCCCCCCGGGCCAGGGGCTGTTGGGCCCGCTCTCCGCGTCGGTGACCCACTCCCGGGCCTCCGCGACCAGATCCTCCAGGGACGGCAGGGCGGGCCCCGGCAGGCCGATGACCGTCACGGCGTCGTCGCGGTCGATACGGGCGTCGGACACCGTGAGCAGGGTGCGCAGCGAGCGGTCGGCGCTCTTCTCCGCGCTGAACACCAGGAGCAGCTGATCACCGGCCTTCAGGTTGTTGGCGGTCCCCGCGACGATCAGCTGCTGCCGCTCCTGGAGGGAGCGCGCCGTGATCCGGTAGGGGCGGCGCCGCAGGATCCGCAGCTCGTTCCACGACCAGCGGGCCGCGAGCGCCTCCGACGTCTCGAAGGGCTGTGCCTCCTCCCCCGGTCCCGGGACGCTCTGGCTGCGCGCGCCGCGCGCGATCGTCACCGTGGGGTCCTCACCCGGGCGCGGATCACGGTCGAGGCCGTACGCCAGATAGGTGTCGGCCGCGACGCCGGGCCGGGCCCTGTGGCCGACGAGCCTGCCGAGCAGGGCCAGGGAGTGTTCCTCGGTGGCGGTGCGCAGGTACCCCTCGTCGGCGATCCGCTCCGAGTAGAAGGTCAGCAGGTCGCCGAGGACCGCCCAGGCGTCGAGGAGCGCGATGGCCGGGTCGTCGGGGGTACGGGCGGTCAGTCCGCGCAGCGCCGGGTAGGCCGGACTGGAGAGGCGGGCGAGCATGGCGGACAGGAAGTCGGCGTGGCCGGCGGTCCGCAGGGCCAGCGTGTCGGCGCCGGGCGGCGGGCCCGCTTCCGCGCCGGCCTGGCCGTCCGCGCAGCCGCAGTGGCAGGTGCCGGTCATCGGCCGCCTCCGATCACGAGGGAGAGCCGGCCGTTCTCCGGCCGGTCGGGGTCGTTGTCGCACTGGGCGATCTCCAGGGGGCCCAGGGGCAGCACCCCGGCCTCCAGTTCTCCGTCGTCGTCGCGGAACAGCCGGCGCAGCCGCGTCACCCGGGCGCTGAGCACGCCGGGCACCGCGGCGGCGGCGGCCACCAGACGGCTGACGCGCACGGGGTCGCCGAAGGTCAGGGCGTCCGGGTGGAAGAGGCCGGTCCGTCCGTCGGGGAGCCTGGTGGTGCCGAGGGCGCGGCGCAGTGCGGCGAGGACGTGGCCGCGCTGCCGGCCGGGGGCGACGCACACGGTCAGTTCGATGTCGAGCGGGACCGTGCGGGCCGGGTGGACCACCACGTCGTGCCCGATGCGCCGGTAGCGCTCCAGGGTGTCCGCCACGGCGTCGAGCAGCCGCGCATCCGCGCTCGACGCCGCGTCGCCGAGCGGGTCGACGGCGACGTGGACCTCCACGACGCTGCCGGTCCAGCGCAGGTCGGCGGCGGCGCGCTGCACCCCCGGCACCGCCGTGGCCAGCTCCGCGTAGTCGTCGGCGGTCACCGCGCGCAGCCGGGTGCGGCGCAGCGCGAGCGGGGCGAACTGCCGCACGTCCGCCAGGGATTCGGGGGCCGTGCCGCCGACGGCGGGCAGCGGGTTGCGCACCCGGACCACTCCCTCGGGGCGCTCGCGGTGCCCCGCACAGAACACGAGGTGGTTGATGGACTCCGCGCCGACGTTGCCGTCGGGGCCGTTGCCGGTCCGGTAGGAGACGTCGAGGTCCGCGCCGGGCGGGGGCGGCGCCCCGTGGCGGCCGTCGCCGAAGCGCAGGGCGAGCCGGCCGTCGTCCTCCAGCTCACCCACGAAGTGCCGCTCCCGCCGCCCGTCGGACAGCAGGTCGCGGCGCGGCGTCCACACCTCGTCACCGACGGCCGCGGTCACGGCCGGGAGCGCCGTACGGGGATCGGGTGCGGCCAGAGCGGCGGCGGGTCCGGTCAGCGCGGGCTCGGCCGGGTGGAGGCCGTGGGCGTAGGCGCGGCCCCAGCAGTGGCGGACCTCCCAGGCCGTTCTGGCGTCGAGGACGGTGCCTGCCCTGGCGCGGGCGACGAGGACCGCCAGCCGCCGGAGCTTGCCCGCGAGCAGCCGGTCGCGGCGGGACAGCAGGTCACGCAGCGCGCGGGCCGGATGGTCGGCCGGCCGTACCTCGTCCAGGACCTGGGCACCGAACAGGACGGTGAGTTCGGCGATCTCGGAACGGGACAGCTCGTGGTGCTCGCGCGCCTTGCGCCACAGCTCCTCCAGACGCGCCCGGACCCGCTCGGGGATCGTGACAAGGAGTCGCGCCTGGGCCGCCGCGATCTGCCGGGGGTCCGGGTACGGCGCGGCCTGGGTGACCGGCGTCCCGCGCAGGACCGGCCGGAAGCGGACCGGCAGGCCCGGATACGTCACCTGGGCGAGCAGCGTCCGAAGGGCGTCGGCCTGCGCGTCCGCCGTGGGCGGTGCGACCCGCTCCTCGGGGTCGGAACCGGCGGCGATGTGCAGACGCGTCCCGATCCCGGCCCGGGTGACCGCTTCCTCACCCACCAGGCCGCGCGCTTCCCGGACCTGGCCGGGGGTCAGCTGGTGCCCCGCCTCGGCCAGGGCGAGCAGCCGGTGCAGGTCCTGGGCGGTGGCGCTGCCCCCGTCCCGGTCGCCGCAGCCGGAGTCCGGCGGCCCGCACGGCGGGAGGGTCACCGGCTCGGGCGGCACCCGGAAGCGTTCGGCGGCGGTGCCGCAGAACGTCAGGGAGCGGCCGTGATCGGCGGGCACCACGTTCCCCCGTACGAGGCTGATGCCGTCGATCAGCCGGCAGTCGGGGCCGCCGCGCGCGGACAGGGTCACCGGGAAGGTCAGGGCGTCGGCGTCGTCCCAGGCGACCTCGACGACCGGCTGGTCGTACAGCTCGTCCACGAGCGGGGTGACGGAGGTGAGACGGACGGCCTGCCGGTGCGCGGGGTCGGCGTCGGCGGGCGCGCCGGTACGGGGGCCGAGCACTTCCTCGACGAGGAGCAGGTCTCCGGGTCCGAGGTCCAGCAGCCGCGCACGCCCCGTGCCTTCGAGGGAGTCCTCGTCCGTCCAGGCGTCGCGCAGCGTCGCCGAGGTCGCGCCGACGGGCAGGGAGCACTCCTCGTCGCCCCATGCCCAGAAGCGGATCGCGTTGTGCTGCGGCCGTACGGTGACGTCGCGGGTGTGCAGCGGCTCGAAGATTTCCAGGACGTCGGCGCGGGCCGCGAGCGCGTCCAGGTCCTCGTCGGTGACGACCGTGCCGAGGTCGGGCCGCTCCCTGGGGTCGAGCCCGCTGACGTCGACGGCCGCGAACCGGTAGGTGCCCGCGCGCAGTTCGACCTCGCGCTCGGTCTCCAGGGCCACGAACGCGCGGGCGTTGCACCCGTCGTGCATCGCGTAGTCGACGAGCCGTACGTGGCGTCGTACGGACACCCGGCGCCTGGCCGTGTCGAGGTACGCCTCGGTGGCCACCGCGTCCTGCTGGTAGGCGAGCCGGTCGGCGGTGTGGGCGAGCAGTTCGACGAGGGTGACGCCCAGGTCGGGGACGTGCCGTTCGGTCAAGGCGGGCGTGGTCAGGCTCATGCGGTCGAGCAGCAGGCGGCGCAGGCTGTCGTAGTCACGGGCGGTGTAGTCGATGACCGGGCGGCCGGCGCGCGCGGGCGGACACTCGCGGGGCACGGGTGAGCAGTCGAGGGCGGTCGGGCAGGACGGCCCGAACGTGAAGTCGGCGCCGCCGTAGCGGGGATCGAAGCCGTGGTACGGCCGGGTGCCGGGCCGCCCGTACGCGGCGCTCTCCACCACACTCAGCCGGTAGGTGGACGTGTCGCCCGCCCGGTCGAGTGCGACGTGCAGCAGGTCGTCGTAGTCCGGGTCCTCCGCCCGCTCCGCGCTCACGTCGACGGCGCGGATGCCGGTGACACGGCGCCCGCCGTCGATACGGACGTTCTCCGGGCCGATGTGGCGCGGCGCCCTGCCCAGGAAGGTCACGGTGAGGGTGCGCCCGTCGTCGCTCACCTCGACGCCGTCGACTCCGTTGAGCCGGGCCGCGCGGACGTCCGCCCTGCGCCGTTGTGTGCCATGGCATTCGGTCGCGCCGCCGGGGCCGTTCTGCGTCTGTTTCACGCGGCTCCCCTCCTTTCGGGCCCCTCGGGCCCCTCGAACGCGTCGTCGCGGCGGGTGCCGGTGCGCAGCACCTCGTAGACGAGGCGCACCCGGACCACGTTGTCCTCGCTCTCCACGTCCAGGGACTCGGCCGTGATCACGTCGCCGAGCCAGCGCTGGAGGGCGGCCTGCACGGAGAGGTGGAGGGTGGCGGCGAGTTCGGGGCTGTTGGGCGCGAAGACCAGGTCGAGGAGGCCGCAGCCGAAGTCGGGGCGCATCACCCGCTCCCCGGGGCTGGTGAAGAGGAGTTGTTCGATCATGTCGCGGACGTGGTCGTCGTAGCCGGCCTCCGCGGTACGTCCCCTGGCGTCGATCCGTAACGGGAAGGCGATGTCGGTGCGGCGCGCGCGGGAGAGGTTCACCGGCCCACCGCCCGCTGCTGCACCACGGAGACCGTCGCGTCGCCCTGCGGCGCCTGTTCCGCGCTGTGCCCGGTCCCCGTGGACGACTGGAGCAGGACCGGCGAGCCGCCCGCGCGGATCCGGGACGACGGGCCCTGCCAGCGGATCGTGGTGCACGGCTGCGGCTTGTTGCCGACGGTGAAGGGGCACCCCGTGACCGTGTACAGGTCGGCGGTGACGGAGGCGAAGCGGCCGTCCACCACGACGCGGGACTGCGCCGGCTGGACGGTGGCGGGCGCGCCGTGCGGACAGGTGACGGTCGCGTTCGCGTGCAGCACGTTTCCGGGCATGGGTGGTCCCCCGTCAGGTGACGCTGAACGCGTCGTCGTTGATGGTCACGGTGTTGCCGGACAGCGAGACCTTCGCCCCGTTGCCGTTGTCGATGTGGATCCCGGAGTCGTTGACGACGATCGAGGCGCCGCTCGGGGCCTTGAGCGTCAGCCCGGTCTCGGGGTCGTCGGAGAGCACGATCCGGCACTGGAGTCCGGTCTGCAGGACGGTGTTCCTGCGGCCGGCCGCGCCCGCGTCGGCGGACTGCGGGACCTCGGCGGACGATCCGTACCAGCAGCCGGTCCAGACCGGGTAGTTGATGTCGCCCTGCTCGAACTCGATCCAGACCCCTGCGCCGGACGGCGGTACGGCGTAATGGCCCATGCCGGGTCCGGCCACCGGGAAGCTGGGCATGGCCCAGGTCGACGGCTCGTCGCCGAGGATGTCGGGCACCTTCGCCGTGATGCGGCCGATCCCCTGGGGGTCGGCGGTGCTCTCGACAGTGCCCCGGTACTTGCCGAGGTAGCGACGGGCTGGTTCAGCGGCCATACGGGGGCTCCTGGACGGTCGTACGGGTCGGGCGGGCGGATCGGGCGGTGGTGCGGGGCCGGGTCAGGGGACGACGACGGGTGTGAGCGGGATGAGTCCCTCGCGGGCGAGGGTGAAGTTCTGGGTGTAGGCGCCGCGTTGCAGGTTGTGGGTGACGCTCTTGACGAAGTACAGGCCGTCGTAGGTGATCCCCGCTCCGCGCACGCCGACGAGTTCGCGGGGTCTGAGCACATGGCCGTAGCGGACGACGTCGAGCTGGCCCGAGCCGGTGACGGCGTCGGCCGACTCGGCGGCCTTGGCGAGGGTCTCCGCGAGCGCCTGCCCCGCGTCCTTCTTGGCGGTGTCGGCGATGACCCTCTTCTTCAGCGCGGGCGCCGGCTTGAGCGCCAACGGCGGTCGCAGCACGCTCACTTCGGGGACGGGCAGGATGGCGGAGACCCGGGTGGCCGGGATCTGCACGCGGGCCTGTGGCTCCTCGCGGGCGGTGCCGTCGAAGGCGAAGGTGAGCTGGTCGACGTTGGAGAGCGCGTCCATGTTGACGTTGAGCGCGTGCTGCGGGACGCCGAGCCGCACCTCAGGACCCCAGTAGGCGCGGCTCATGCCGGGCAGCGGTCCGGGGTCGAGGTAGAAGACGTAGCCGTTGGCCTTGGCTAGGTCGGTGACGTAACCCAGGTCGGTGCCCTTCTGGAAGTCGATGCGCTGAGTGGGCAGCGGGGTCTGCGGCACCAGTTCCGGGACGACGAGCGGGGCGATCCCGTACTGCGCGTACTGGGAGATGATCGCGGCGACGCGGGCGGCGGGCCCCATCGCGGGGTACGGCACCGCCGCCCGCTCCTCCAGGTCCATCAGTACGGTCAGGTCCTCGCCGGTGACGGTGAGGGTGGACTGGCCGGGCTGGTTGCTGACCCCGACCTCCTGGCGGATCAGCACCCCGTCCATCAGGACGGTCACGGCGCCCTGGACGGTCGCGGCGAGGACGACCCTGATCTTGGGGTCGAAGAATCCGGCGGGCAGCAGGGTGGTGTTGATGAGCCCGTTCTTCGAGAGGTCGAAGGAGAGCTGGAAGCCGCTGCGCTGTCCCGAGGCCACGGTGACCTGCGCGGAGAGCAGCGCGTCGGTGACGGGCGCGGGGACGGGGACCGGGATCTGCGGCCCCATGAGGAGAGTGAGCCGGATGGGTCCGGTGCTGACGTCAACCATGGAGGCCCCCGTCCCCGGCCGCCCCGGGCACGCCGGGGGGCAGGGCGATCCGGATGCGCCGGCCGGGGGTTCCGGTCAGCTCGGCGGGGTCGAGGGCCGGGTTGGCGTCGGCGATCTGCCACCACTGGTCGGCGCTGCCGAGGTAGCGGTGCGCGAGGAGGTCGAGCCGGTCGCCGGTGCTGACGGTGTGCTCGGCGAGGGTGCCGAGAGTGGCGGGGTCGGGCAGCAACCGGCGCCGCAGGTACGGGAGTTCGCGTCCGTCGGGCTCGGTGTGCACGGCGACGGGGGTGTTGTAGTAGCGGCTGGTGCGGGGGTACGTGGTGGTGGCGACGGGTATGGCGGCCGACGGGTCGCGGGGTTCGCCGTTCGCTGTGCCGGTCATCGGAACACTCATCAGAACGCTCCTCCGTTTCCGAGTCCCAGGGCGGTGGTGCGCCCCGGTGCCGCGCGTCCGGCCAGTCGCTCCTTCTGCGCGAGGTGCGCGAGGTACAGCTCGGCGCCGCGGTGTCCGGTCGGCAGGTCGTTGACGTTGAGCACCCGAAGTCCGATGCCGACGGTCGCGCGTAAGGGATTCAGCTCCACGTCGAACGCCTCCTCGGTGACGGTGAGTTCGGTCAGGCGTACGGGCAGGACCCGTTTGCTGCCCCAGGTGAACAAGGTCAGCGGGCTCTCGATCGGCGTGATCTCGAGCGTGCCGAGGGCGGCGAGGGCCTGGTTCTGCCGGACCTGCGTGCTCGGCGGGTGCACCAGCATCTCCAGGGCGGCCAGCTCCGGCTGGATACCGTCGGGGGCGGCGACCTCCAACTGGTCGGTCGCGTCGATCTCCGCGGTGAACTTCCAGGACTCGACCGCGGGCCCCTTGATCCGCAAAGCCTCGGTCCGGTCCCCGGCCCCTTCGGCCCCGGCGCCCTGCGGAGCGAGCGACCGCTCCAGGGAGTCGGGGTTGAACTGCAGGACGATGACGCGCTGGGGGGTGCCGCGCAGCGGGTCGATGAGGACGAGGCCGGAGCGGACGGGTTTGGGCAGGTCGGCGTAGCGGGTCACCGGTCCTCCCGGTCCAGCTCATCGAAGTCGGTGAGTGTCTCCCGGGCCAGTTCACGCAGCTCCGGATCCGCGTCCGCGCGCGCGACGGACCGCAGAAGATCACGGAACTCGGGCCATTCGGTGAGGGAGACGGCCCACAACGCCCCGTGCCGCACTTGGGGCTCGGCATCGGCCGCGCATCCGGAGATGCGCTCGAAGAAGACGTCGTCACGGGCGAGCGGGGCCCCGAGTCCCGCCCTCGCCACCGCGACGGCCCGCCGCTCGGCCGTGGAGGCGGTGTCGAGCTCCGCGATCAGGTCCGCGAAGTCGTACACCTGCGGGTGCACCTCGAAGCCGGCAGCGGCGCTGTGCACCGAGGGCGCGCCCAGCGTGCTGGTGAGGACGACGTAGGACGCGCCCAGCGCCTCCTCCTCGTAGTACGACGCCCGCAGGCCGGGCAGCAGCTCCCACTTGACCAGCCGGGGAATTCCCTGTTGCGGGTCGGCCGGACGCTGCGCGATCTTCTGCCATGCGTTGCCCGAGAGCAGCGCGTCGACCACTCGGAGTGCGTCGAACTCCCGGAAGACATAACGCCGGGACCGGTAGCCGCCCGCCCCTTTCACAGCCCTCACTACATCAGCCCCTTGCTCGGAACCCACCACGTGAATTCGGTCTGAAGGCGGCTGATTATACGCCGGTAGAGCAGCTGCCTGGTCTTGTCCGCATTACCTCGGGAATCGAGGTCGATCGCACCCATGGAATTGAACCAGCTCCTGATCAAAGCGATTTCACGGTTGGCCAGAGCGAGTGCGTCCTGCTGCTTCTGCAGCCTCTGCAACGACCTGTACTGCGGGGTGTTCCGGGCACCCAGCTTCCGCCGGGCGCCGGCCATCTTGTTCTTCGCGTCCTGCAATCCGGCCGGATCACCGGCTGCCTCGGCCTTCTTCACGGCAGCTTGGGCGGCAGCCACTGCCTTCTCGCTGCGCCGCACCAGTTCCACTTGGCGCTGCCACTGCGGCAGGTCCCTGAGATTCCCGTTCAGCAGTTCGTCCGGTACGCCGCCGGCCCGCAGCTTGGCGACTCTTCTATCGATCGCGTTGTCGAGAGCGTCCGGCTTCTTGTTGAGGAATTTCTTCAGTTCCGTGGCTCCGCCTGCCGACCCTTCGGGAGTCATGGTCTGTTTATGGAAGGCACGTATGAAACGCTTGGCCTGGCCCCCCGCCGTGGGCTCCTGTCCCGCTCTTTCGTAGAAGTCCGAGTGCAGGATGGAGAAGACGGCCGTACCGGGGTTTCGGCGCGGCTCGATGTCATGTGCCAGGGTGCCGAGCAGGGCGACTTCTCCGGGGTCCGCGCCGAAGTCGACGGCGCGGGACCGCTGGAACGCGGCGAGCGCTCTCGACACCTCGCCGAACTGCCTGGACCCGAAGATCCGCTTCTCGGAGTCGCTGTACCGTCCGCGCTCCTCCCTGGCTATCTCACCGGTGTTCATCTTCTGCGCCCACAGCATGGCGGCGTTTCTCGGATACGGGCTCATCAGGGTGACGGTGACCTGCCCTCCACCAGCCCCTTGATAGTTCACCACCGACGGCTGATATCCCTTGCTGAACCGGGCCGAGCGGCGTTGCGCCGATGCCAGCACGGGCTCGTCCTCGGCGACGGGGAGTTCGTTCTCGTCGACGGGCGTGGGCCCCGCTGTCTTGTTCTGGGTCTCGGCCTGCTTCCTGATGTCCTGCTCGACGTCTCTGATGAACCTCAGAACCTCCTCGGGCGCCAGCTCCGCCCCGTTGATGACGAGCTTCTCGGGGTTGAGCGAGGCGACGTCCGCGAAGGCGGCCCTGCCCCTGACGTCGAGGCCGGTGAGCCGGTACCAGAGACGCAGGGCCCGCAGCACCGCGGCATGGACGCGATGCCCGGCTCCCTTGGCCAGCAGCCGCTGCACCCGGGGGCGCAGCCGTGCCACGATCAGCGCCAGGCGCCGCTCCTTGGACTGGGGCGAGTTCTCCCGCTTGCGCCGCTCGTCCCGCTGCTGCTTGCGCCTGTTCCATCGCTCCTTCAGCCGGTCCCGCTGCCTCCTGACGGCGTCCCTGACCTTGCGCGCGCTGTTCGTCAGGGCGCGGCCGACCCTGCTGTTCCTCAGTTTTCGGCCCAGGCGGCGCGTTGCCTCGCGGACTCGCCTCAAGGCGTTCTTCGCCGCGTTCCGAGCGGAGTCGAGGGCGCGGCCCGCCGCGGAGGCGGGACGTTTGGCGGCCGGGCGGCGGGGCTGACCGGTGCGGCGGGAGTCCGGGGTGCGGCGCGACGCCGGCGTGCGGCGTGGGCCGGCCGTCGGGCGCGGGGTGCGGCGGCGCGGGGTGGTGAAGGACTGGCGGGCCCGGCGGAGGGCGTCGCGGGCCCGGTTCACCGCCGCGCCCGCTGCCGCGCGCGGCCCCTTCGTCGCCTTCTTCAGGCCCGCCATGATCTTCTGGGCCATCGCCTTGAGCCGGCCGCCGACCCCCTTGGCCGCCATCTTCAGGCGGGTGAGAAGGAAGTTGGTGATGAACTCCAGGAGGGCGACCACGCCCGCCGCCACGGCCTCGGCGAACAGACACGCCGCCGGGCCCGCCTTCACCGCCTTGAGGTAGGTGAAGAACTTGCCGAACGCCGCGATGATCTTGCTGATCGTCCCCCAGGCCGCCATCAGGCCCTGGACGATCGTCAGGATCGCCCCCGCCGCAGGGATGATCATCGAGATGACCTTCTCGACGACGATCGAGATGATGATCATCGGCAGGGACTGCACCAGCGCCTGCCACGCCATCCGGCCGATCTGTGCCATCGAGACACAGCCCTTGACCAGGACGTCGAGGACCATCCGCCCGAGCCCGAGCACGGACTCGACCTTCTCGTTGAACCACTGCTTGACCGCGACCTTGACGGCGCCCCAGAGGTGGTTCTGGACGCCCTCCTTCGCCGAACCGCCCAGCTTCTGCAGCCAGCCGCCCGGGTCCGGCGCGATGTCCGCGACCAGCGCCGCGAACTGCCCGAGCGCCGCGATCGCCTTCTGCGCGAAGTCGATCGCCGCGACGACCGCGTCCCGCACCATGTTGACGGCGGCCTTGAGCCCCGCCTCCAACAGGTTGAGCAGCTTGTTGAGCCCGGCCGCGAGCAGGTCGAGGAGCTTGTTGACCGCCGCCTTGAGCTTGTCCGCCCACTCGTTGACCTCGGCGATCGCCTTGTCACGCCATTGCTGGATCTTCTTGCGGAACTTGTCCCGCAACTCGGGGAACGCCGCGAGCAGTACGTCACCGATCGCGATCAGCGCGTCCGCCAGCTTCTTGATCAGCTCGACGGCGAACTTCCTGGCCTGGTCGATGGCCCAGTTCGCGAACTCACGGAACTTGTCGATGATCCCGTTGATGATCCCGCGGAAGAAGTCGAAGATTCCGGTGATCACGCTGAGCAGCGCGTCGAACGCCGCCTTCACCTTGGACTTGACCCAGCCCCACCAGCTGTCGGACTCCTCCTCCTTGTTCTTCTTCTCCTCGCGGGCCTTCTCCTCGGCCTCCTGCCGCTTGTCCTGGATCTGCTTGTTGTCCTCGTCCTGGCGCTTGCCGACGTCCTTGTCGGTGTCGGTGCGCTTGGTGTCGATCTCCTTGTTCTTGCCGGTGTGCTCCGCGGTGGCGTCGGTGTCCGCCTGTTCGGTCCGCTGGTCCTGCTCGGAGCGCCACTGGACGCGCTCCGCCTTGACCAGCCGGGCCCCCTCGCCGCGTTCGCCGCTCTGCGCCTCGGCGTTCTCGGCGACGGCCTTGTCCTGCTCCTCCTGGCTCCGCTCGCGTGCCTCGGCCTCGCCCTGCTGCCGGCTCGTCTCCTCGGTGGTCATCCGGCCCTGCGCCTGACCCACCGACGCCTGCACCTGCGGGCCCCGCTCCTGCTGGGCGACGATCGCGACACCGGACTCGGCACCGCCCCCGGCCGGGCCCGTCCGGCCGCGGCGACGACCGCCGGTGCCGCTCCCGCCGGGCACGTTCCCGGTCAGCGTCTCCGCGGGGACGTCCGGGTAGATCTGGTCCTCGCCCATCGGCTTGGCGGTGTCCTCGCGGCCGACCGCGAGGATGCGGCCCGAGGTCTCGCGCAGGTTGTCGGCCTGCTTGTCGGTCCGCTTCGGGTCGCTCTCGCCGGAGAGCTCCACCTTGGGCGCCTCGACCCTGGCGTTCAGGGCGGGGTCGGTCGTCGGAACCTCACCGACCGCGTTGTGCATGTTCCGTACGTCGTCGGCGGTGACCTTGTTCGCGGCGTCGTCCGCCACGTTCGGACGGCTGACGTCGGCGGCCGGGTTCTGTCCCTTCGCCTTCTCGCCCTCCGCCTTCTGCTGCTCCTTGCCGCCCTCGGCGCCCTCGCGCTCCACCCGTTCCCGGACCTGTTCGGCCGGCGCGGCCTCCTGCGGCGTACCGGAGAGGGTCCGCGGGGCGCCCGAGGGCCGTTGCGCGGACGGGGCGTCCGCTTCGAGCGCGGCATGCCGCTCCCCCACCGAACGGTCCACGGCGCCGTCCACACCGTCCAGCGTCGAACGCATCTGATCGGGCGGCAGTGTCCCGGCCGTGGCGAGCGCGCTCTGCGGATCCTGGCCCGAGACGTCCGGCGGGGCGGGCTTCTCCTCCTGCTTGGTCTCGCCGCCGCCCTGGCCGCCCGCGCAGCCGCCCCCGCCGCCCTCGGCCTTCTCGCCCTCGGTGGTCGGCTGCTGCTGCCCGGCGCAGCCGCCACCACCTGGCTCCAACGAGGCGTCGGGCTGCGGGGGTTGGGCCCCGGGGGCGTCCAGGGACGCGGGCGGGCCGCCCGGCCGGTCCGCGTCGACTCCGGGCTCCTGCGGCCCCGGCCCGCCCGGCCCCGCACCCCTGTTGGAAGCGGTGGTGCGGTCTCCGGCCGGGGACCGCCTCGTACCTTCTCCGCGCTCGTCGTCCCTTCCGGGCCCGCTGTCCTGGCGGTCCGTGGCGGCAACGGGCTCCGCCGGTCCCGGCTCGGGGCCGGCCTCGTGCTCGACGGGCCCCTGCGGTTGCAGGTCCCGGGCGGTCCGGCCGTCCGCCTCCGCTTCGGTCGTCCGTACGGGTGCCGGGTCCGCCGCCGGTTCCGGGGTGTCGGGCGTACGGGGAGCGCCCTGCGCATCCGGCCGCGCGGCGGACGGTTCGGGGCGCGGAGTCCGGGGTTGCGGCGCCGCCTCCTCCGCCTCGTCCTGTGTCTCGTCCCGTGCCTCGTCCTCCCGTTCCTCCTCGACCTGTTCCGCCTTGGTCGGCGGCGGTTCGGGGAAGCCCGGCGCCTCCTGGGGAGCGGGCGGCGACCCGCTCGTCGGAAGCTGGAGACGGTCGGCCGTGGGGACCGCGGACACGTCCGGATCGGTGCCGGGCAGGAAGTCCTCCGGCTTGAGTTCCGGCTGCGCGGGCTCGGGGGCGGCCTCCTCGTCATCCTTCAGCGGCTCGACCTCGTCACCCGCCCCCGGTTCGAGGGCGAGCGGCTGTTCCTCCTCGTGGGGCTCGGCCTTGTCGTCGTCGAGGAGGCCGTGCCGTTTGAGAGGGCTGTCCTCGGCCTCGGCAAGCCGGTCCACCTGCTCCGGCCGCGCGGGGCCCGGTTCCGCGTCGCGACGCCGGTCGGGTTCCTTCGGCCGTGCGCCCTGCGCGGGCTGCTGTTGCGGGTCGGCGAGCAAAGACCCTGCGGTCGCGGTGGCTGGACCGGTGGCGGGGGCCGGAGCCCCGGCGGGTCCTGCCCCGCCGGCGCCGGTCGCGCCCTGCGCGCCGTCGGCCGCCTTTCCCTGGCGACCCTTCCGTGCGTCCCGGCCGGGCTTCTCCCGCTCGTCGGCGCCCTTCTCCTCCCCGGGCTTCTCTTCCTCGGGCTTCTCCTTGCCGGGCTTCTCTTCTCCGGGCTCCTCCTTGCCGGGCTCCTCCTTGCCGTCCTCCTTGCCTGGCTCCTTCTTGCCGTCCTCCTTCTGGCCGTCTCCCTTGCCGGGCTCTTCCTTCCCGTCCTCCCCCTTGCCCGGCTCCCCCTTCTCGCCCCCGGCCGGAAGACGTTCGGGTTCCGGCAGCCGTCCCGGCTCCTCCATGGCGTCGGCGGGGCCCGCGACCGGCTCCGGGGCCCGCCCCGTGTCCGTAGCGGCAAGACCGTGCTCGCTCTCCTCGACGAGCGCGAGCACCCGGTGATAGTCGCCGGACGGCAACCGGCGCTCCAGACGGTCCACGACCGCCTCGCGCAACTCGTCGGCGAAGCTGGACAGTTGCAGTCTCACGCGGCCCGCGGCGTCGGCCGGGTCACCGCGCAGTGAGCGCAGGATGCCGGCCGTGAGCCGGTCGACGAGCGTGGCGGGGTCCAGTTGCTCCGTACGGAACCGGTCGGCCCTGACCGTCGCGTAGCGCAGCCAGCCGGGGGTGGCGTCATGGGTCACCTCGGGGTGCGGTTCGTCCGAGCGGGCGCCGCGCTCCGCCTCCCGTTCGGCGGCGTCCCGGGGCGAACTCACCGCTCCGAGGTCCCTGCCCGCCCGCAGGGCGCCCGGCTGGTGCGGGGACTGCACGGTGTGCAGGAGTTCGTGGGCGAGGAGGCGGCGGCCGTCCTCCGTGCCGGGACGGAACATGCCTGGCGCGAAGAAGATCTCCTGCCCGACCGTCACCGCGTCGGCGCCCACCAGTTCGGCCAGTGCGGCGGAGTCGCGGTCGGTGTGAACGCGGACCTGGCCGAAGTCGTGGCCGAGCCGCGCTTCGAGCTCCCGGCGCACCCCCGCGTCCAGCGGATGGCCCGCCGCTGTGATGATCTCCTTCGGCTCAGGGACACGGCTGCGTGCCCTGCGCGTACGGGACTTGGCCTGGCGGCGCTGTCCGGCGTCGTGCGCGGCGGAGCCCTCGGCGTACGTACGGTTGCCGCTCATGGGCGCCCCGGCTCCGGGCGCCCACCGCGCCCCGTCGTGAGTCCGGCGTGCACCGAGCGGGCTAGCGCGGCGCCCAGCCGCGTCGAGGAGACCGTGTGCGGCAGTGGGGGCAGCCCGGACACCACGTCGAGGGCGAGCGCGGCATCCTCGGTGTGGCCGACGGCGTCGGCGAGAGGCAGACCGTGCTCCCGGACGAGTCTTGACAGCTCGCGCCGGAACGCCTCCGCCATCCGGTCCCGGTCGACGTGGCCGAAGCCGTCGAGGACCAGCTCGCCGATCTCCACGTCGATGCGCCCCGCGCGCGCGTTCGTCGGGCTCACCGCGTTCGTCGGGCTCATCGGGCTCATCGGGCTCATCGGATTCGTCGGGCTCATCGGGTCCGTCAGATCCATCCGCTGACCTCCGACGGCGTCAGGGAGCGCTCCAGCTTCAGGTACTCGGTGCGCGTCGCGGCCAGCATGTGCCGCATCTGCAGGGGGCAGCCCTCGTCGGCGGCGAGGAACGCCCCGGCAAGCGCGATGTTGCGGATGGAGCCGCCGGTGACGGTGAGCTGGGCGAGCCGGTCGACGTCGATCCCCTTGCGCGGGGTGCGTTCGGGGATGACGCGGCGCCAGATCTCGGCGCGTTCGGGCACCGCGGGGAACGGGAAGTCGACCACGAAGCGGATACGGCGCAGGAAGGCCGTGTCCAGCGCCTTCTTCATGTTCGTCGTGAGCACGGCGAGGCCCCGGTAGGCCTCCATCCGCATCAGCAGGTAGCTGACCTCGAGGTTTGCGTAGCGGTCGTGGCTGTCCTTGATCTCGCTGCGTTTGCCGAACAGCGCGTCGGCCTCGTCGAACAGCAGGAGCGCGCCGCCCCGTTCGGCCGCGTCGAAGACCCGGCGCAGGTTCTTCTCGGTCTCGCCGATGTACTTGCTGACGACCTGGGAGAGGTCGATGACGAACAGGTCGACGGCGAGTTCGTTCGCGATCACCTCGGCGGCGAGCGTCTTGCCCGTCCCGGAGCCGCCCGCGAACAGGGCGGTCACGCCGAGTCCGCGCCGCAGCAGCGACTCGAAGCCCCACTCCTGGTAGACGGTGGCGCGTTGCCGTACGTGGGCGACGACCTCCCGCAAGGTCTCGCGCTGCCGCTCGGCCAGGACCAGGTCCGTCCAGTCGGCGCGGGGTTCGATCCGGCGGCCGAGTTCGTCGAGGGCGATACGGGCCTCGGTGAGTCCGGCCAGCCACGCCAGCCGGGCGGCGGAGCCCTCGCCGGTGCCGGCGTCGGCGGCGGACTCCCCGGGGTTCTCGACGGTCCGCCGTACGGAGATCCCGGCGCCGCGGATGACGTGGGCGGGCAGCGAGAACTGGGCGACCAGATCACGCAGGTCCCGTTCGCCCAGGTCCGCCACTCCGTCGAGCGCGTCGGACCAGAGTCGTAACTGCTCCTCCGGGCCCAGGGGTTCGACGGTGACGCGGTCACGGCCGTCCGCCGCCGCGTCCGCGGGCCGCGGTTCGGTGCTGGAGATCGCGAGCGGTACGGCCAGTTCCGCGAAGAACGCCTCGGCGGTGGCGGTCGTACGCTCCGCGCCGCCCGCGCGCTCGCCGCCGCTCTCCACGAGGAGCCCGGCCGGGAGCAGGATGGCCTCGCGCTGCCAGAGCCGGGCGAGCCGGTCCCGTTCCGCGGGTTCGGTGGGCAGGTCCTCGGCGGCCGCCGCGTAGAGGGCGAGCCCGCAGTCGTGGGCGGCGCGTGCCGCGACCTCCCGGCGTGTCACCCGGTCGGCGCCGACCAGCTCGACATGCGGGAGCCCGTCGAAAGCGGCCCGCGACCAGGTCAGGGCAACCGACTCGGCGGCCCTGCGATGCGCGGCGGGCAGCTGCACGCGCCCGTCCTCGTCCGGCACCGGGACGCGTCGGCCGAGCAACCCGTGCAGCCGGGTGTCCAGGTAGGGGACGCCGACGAGGAAGTGCAGGATGCGTTCGTCGATCCGTAGGCGCGCGGTGGTGAGCGAGGCGTCGTCGGCCGGTTCGACCAGCTGCCAGCGGCGCAGGGGGCTGACCGGGGCGAGGGCGCTCCAGTGCGGGACGTCGAGCGCGGCGAGCGCCAGGGAGAAGGTCGGATAGGGGCGGGCGGGATCGCCGCAGGCCGCCGCGCAGCGAGCCGCGGTGGTGGTGTCGACCTCGGCGGCCGCGGCGAGCACGAGGACGTCGCGTTCGAACGGGGTGAGGGCGAAGCAGGAGCACAGGGTGTCGAGCGCGCTCGGGGTGTCCGCCGCAGCGTCCGCCGAACGCGCGGGAACGTCCGGGCGGCCGCCCGACGCGTGCGCGTCGAGGCGTGCCAGTACGGCCGTCACCGCGGCGGACAGCGCGCGGTGGTCCGCGTCGTGTGTGTCGCCCCGTGCCCCCATGGTCGTTCCTCCTCCCCCGTCCGTCAGTCCGCTGTCGTGAGGTCCACCACGGGACCGGTGAACGTTCCCTGCGCGGACTGCTCCAGCGCGCTCGGCACACCGTCGACCTGCACGCGGACCAGGTACGCGGCCGGACGTACTCCCTTGATCCGTACCTGGACCGCGCGGGGGTCGGGCCGGTCGTCCGGCGGAAACGGCGCCTGGAACCGGTAGCTGTGGCCGGTCCGGTCCGCCGGCGGCGTCATCTCGTCGAGGAGGAGCAGGACCCGCTGGTCGTCGCGGACCGGCATGTCGAGGGCGAGCGCGAGCCGGGCGGCGACCACTCCGTCGTCGTCGGTCCGTTCCGTCACGTCGACGGGTGCGGTGAGGCCCGGCCTGCGGGCGAAGGTCCGTACGTTGGACTCGATGCCGTGGTGCGGGGTCGCCGGGTCGCCGAGGTCGAGGCCGTGCAGGAGCTGAAGCGGGTGGACGCCGGGCTCCAGGTCGGCCGGGACGCTCAGGACCACCCGGTCCGCGCGGACCCGGTCGGCGGGGACGGGTGTGTCGTGGCGGCCGAAGCGGGCGGTCACCTGGTCGGCGCGCAGCCCGGTTCCGGTGACGACCAGTTCATGGCCGCCGGGCACGGGCCCCTCCGCGGGCGGGGTCCGCTCCTCCGAGCCCGCCGGGCGGGACAGCACCTGGTCGATGAGGGGGCCGCGGGAGGGGACGGCGCGCACCGTGCGGCGCAGGACCGGCTTTCCGGCGGCGGGGTCCCGGCTGCTCTCGACGAAGACGGCCGCGGCCTGGTAGACGACGGAGAGCGCGTAGGGCGTCTGGAACATCGTCGACCACAGTTTGGACATGTCGTCCACGTCCATCTGCGTCGGCGTGAACCGGACCCGCTGCGGCGACGCGGCCAGGTCGGTGCCGGTCAGATGCGGCAGCGAGGCGGCCTCTTGGATCAACTCCCTGGGCAGGACCGGGGTCTCGTGCAGTTGGCGTACGACGCAGCCGAGCAGACGCTGGGCGACGAGTTCCTGGTCCTCTCCGTAGAAGCTGATGAGGTAGTGCAGGTCGAGCGCGGCGGCGGGCTTCGTGAGCAGCGTGCCGTCCGGGCCGCGGGTGGGTGCGTCGAGGTTGCGCAGCGCCGGGTCGGGGGTGACCTGGTAGAGGAAGACGGTGATGGTGGGGGCGGCCGGGGGCTCGGTCAGCGGCTTGCGGGGTTCGATCTGGACGGCGAACTCGATGTCGGGGGTCAGCGACTCGCCGACGAGCAGGCACAGGGCCCTGGTCACCGTCGCCACGGCCAGGAAGTTGCTCAACGCCCCTCCCCCGCGCGCCCGTTCGGCGTCCCGTCCGACCGGGACAGATAGGTGTCGAGGCTCATGACGGGCGTGGGCCGCGAGGACGGGCCGTGTCCGGTCTCGCGGTCACGGCCGGGGTCGCGAGGGGCCCGCCCCGCGGCTCTGACCTCCAGACGGCCGATGGTGACGTGCACGGTCCGCTGCGGGGGCGGGCCGCCGCGGCTCTCCTGCGCGGACCGTCGCGCGGTACGGCCACCGCCCGCGACGGTCGGTGCGGCGGGGCGGGCCTGCGTGGTGGCGGGTCGGGCCTTCGCCACCACCGGGCGGGAATCCGTCGTCCTGTCCTCATCGCGATCGCGGGGCAGCTCGCGCCCCGCGTCCGTCCGGCGGCTCGCGACCGGTCCGCGCAGGCGGGCGGGTTCCGGCCCGGCGGGGCGTACGGGTGCTGCGGGTGGCAGAGGCGGCGGCACGAGAAGCGCCCGCGCGGAAGGCGGGGTGCCCCGGGTGTGCGGCGGGCGTGCGCGGACCGGCGTCTCGGTCGCCGGACGAGACGATGACCGTACGGGCGTCGGGTCCTGCGGCCGGTGTCGCTCCGGCGTGGCGGGGCCGGCCGGGGCCTGCGGACGCAGCCCCTCGGCGGTGTCGTCGTCGGAGGGGAAGGGCGCTCGGGACCCCAGCGACTCGATGCGTTCAAACGGTCCGGGCAGGCGTGGGCGCACCCGCACCACGTCCGGCGTGCCGCCGGTCGTGCGCGGCTGCGGGGCGCCGCGTGCGAGGAGCCGGTCGAAGTAGTCAGCCATCAGCGCACAGCTCCAGGTAGTAGCGGCGCCGCAGCGGGCTGAGCGCCAGGATCTCCGGCTCGCTCCAGCCGTACGCGGTGGCGAGCAGATGGACGTCGAGGAGGGTGTCGCGGGCCCAGGCGTCCAGTTCGGTCCACAGGTAGGAGGAGATGTCCAGCTCGGCCCTTGTGGCGCGGCCGCAGTCGGGGCAGGCGACGTTGAGCAGTACGTCGGCGCCGGGGTCGGCCTGTGCGGCGGCCTCGGCCACGCGGTGCCGCACTTTTTCGGGCAGCAGTGCGGGCAGGTCGCCGACCGCGACCGGCGCTCCGTCCCGTTCGGCGGCGAGGGCGCAGCGGGTGATCAGGAGGGAGCGGGCGTGGTCCGGGTCGTCGGGGCCGGCGGCCTCCACCTCGTGGAGATCACCGGCCGTGGGCAGGCGGAAGGTGACGCTCCAGCCGTCCTCCTCCACCCGCAGCCGTCCTTCCCGGTTCCTCGGGACTGTCGGGCTGCTGCGGCCGGCCGAATTCGCGGCCGGTCCGGTCAGGGTGGCGGGGTCGAAGTCGAACTCCATCTCCTCCCCGCACTCCCCGCACTCGACGCGTACCGCGAGGCGGTCGCCGAAGAGGGCCCTGCGCAGGGCGAACAGGTCGGCGTCGCGCTGCCCCACCGGCACCGAGAGCAGTTCCTCGGTACCCGCCCCGGGCCGTGCGACGCCGTGCAGCAGCAGGGCCCGGCCGCCGTGCCCGGCCGCGAGGCCCTCCTCCCACGCGGCGAGAAGGGCCGCTGGTCCCGTGCGCTCCATGCCGGCTGCCCCGTGTTCCTCACGCCGGCTGGGTGAAGACGGGCTCTTCCGGTTCCGGCACCTCGTAGTCCCGTTCCCAGCCCTCGCACTCCAGCTTCAGGCTCTGGATGGCGACCGCGTTGGCGTTGGCGTCCAGTTCGCCGAGGACCTGGTACTCGCTCGGCCAGGCCCGGTACAGCTTGTGCGCCACGGCGACCTGGCCGGCCTCGTTCAGGACCTGCACGACGATGTCCTTGCGGAAGTCGCGCAGGGAGACCTCGGCGCCGAGGCCCGCGCCGACCTGCCACACCTTGTTGGCCCAGCGGTCGAACTCGGGGTCGTGGGTGACCCCGCGCTCCAGTGTGACCGCCTCGAACTCGGTGCGGCCGGGCGACTTGCGCGGCGAGCTGGGGTCGCCGCCGTGCCGGTGCTTGACGACCTCGGTGGTGCGCTTGAGCGGGCTGATCTTGCTGACGCCCGCGACGACGCGCCCGTCCCACAGGACGAGGAACTTGAAGTTCTTGTACGGGTCGAACCGCTGCGCGTTGACCGTGAACTCGGCCATGGAGCTCCTATGCCTCTCGTTCCTGTGCGCCGGGGAACCGCTGGGGGTGCCGGGCTCGGTCTGCGTCTGTGCCGGGCTCGGTCTACGTCTGGATCTGTCCGGCCATCTGCTCGATCTTCACGATCACGAACTCCGCGGGCTTGAGCGGCGCGAAGCCGACCACGACGTTGACCACGCCCCGGTTGATGTCGTCCTGGGTGGTGGTGTCCTTGTCCGCCTTGACGAAGTACGCCTCCCGGGCGGAGATGCCCTGGAAGGCGCCCTGCCGGAACAGCGTGTGCAGGAACGCGCCGACGTTCAGCCGGATCTGCGCCCACAGCCGCTCGTCGTTGGGCTCGAAGACCACCCACTGGGTGCCCCGGTACAGGCTCTCCTCCAGCATCAGCGCGAGCCGGCGCACGGGGACGTACTTCCACTGCGATCCCAGGGCGTCGGCGCCGTCCAGGGTGCGGGCGCCCCAGACGACAGGACCCACCACGGGGAACGACCGCAGGCAGTTGACCGCCACGGGGTTGAGCAGGCCGTTCTCCCGGTCGGTCATCGGGACGGTGAGGGCACGCACCCCGTTCAGGAGCGCCTCGGTGCCGGCCGGTGCCTTCCACACGCCGCGCTCGCTGTCGGTGCGCGCCATGATCCCGGCGATCGCGCCGGAGGGCGGGAAGCCGCGCAGCCGTCCGGTGAGCGGGTCGACCGCTTCCAACTGGGGGAAGTACAGGGCCGCGTGGTCGCTGCGCACGACGTCGAAGGCGGCGCGGCCCGCGCGGGCGGAGTCGATGTCCGTCCAGGCGGCGGGGGCGTCGACGAGCAGGAACATCCGCTTCTCCCGGCACAGCGCCTCGGCGGCCGAGATCACGGCGAGCGTGTCGTCGAGGTTGTCGTGCGCGGCGAGTTCGGGCAGGGAGAGGAGGTTGACGTCCTGGACCGCGCGCAGCGCGTGGATGCCGGTCTTGCCCGCCTCGCTGCCGATGAGGTCGGAGGGGCCGGGGGCGCCACCGTCGACGCCGCCGGCCAGCAGGAAGACGGGCGGGTTCACCGACCCCTCGAGCCCGAGGTCGTTGGCGTTCTCCCCGGTGAAGCGGACGGTGTCGGCCGGGTCCTCGGAGCCCGCGACGACCTGCAGCCGCTGGTCGAAGGAGGTGACCCGAGTACCGGCGAAGACCCGCCTGCCCGGCAGGTCGGGCAGGGACCTCAGCTTGCGTTCCAGGAGCAGCGCGAGCGCGGTCATGGTGGCCGGCGGGGTCGCCCCGTCCTTTTCCGCGTCGTAGATCTTGAATGTGTGCGCTTTTTCGCCGATCTTCACATCGACGGAGGTGGAAAGGGCTTCCGCGGTCGGCACACTGTCGAACTTCTTGGAGACCGTACCCACCGGATCGGGTCGCCCGTCACCGTTCAGTACTTTTACCCGGATCACCGCGGACCCGGAATTGACCTTGGAATCCGCGGAGTCGGGCCGACCCTGACCTGTACCGATTCCGTTGAATGTCTCGCGGACACCCCCGGTCGCGTCGAATACTTGCAGGTTGTACGTATCTCCCGGCGCGGGTGTGTCGTGGTCGACCGAGACACGCAGCCCGGAGGCCCAGGCGCCGGGCTCCTTCGCGGTGATCTCCAGTACGTCGCCCGCCGGAGTGATCTCGGCGGAGGACAGTGTCGCCGCGGCCGCCTTTCCGCTGCCCGAGTCGACCCGTACGACGACGGCTACGGAGCCCCCGTTGAGGAAGAACTGCTGCACAGCGTGGCCGACCGCGCTGTCGGGGTCGAGCCCGCCGAAGCGGCGCTCGTAGTCGGCGAAGCTCGTGATCGTGACGGCGCTGTTCAGCGGGCCGCGCCGGGTCCGGCCGACGAAGGCGCACACCGACGTCGTGACGGCGGTGATGGTACGGACACTGCTGGGAAGCTCTTCGACGTACACGCCCGGATAAGTCGGAAGCGTCGGCATTCCCCCTCCATTCCCGATCAACGGCAGGAGACATGCCATGGCCGCACGGCATCATGCGCCTGCGGCTTCTTGATCTCCTGGAACATCAGGCACACAAAGCCACGGACATATTCTCCGGAATGAGTGAATCATGCTCCCACGAAACCCAACATGGCTGAATTGAGCCGCGGCCACCTGCGCCTCATTGGACACTTGACTCAAACTACGAGCATCGCCATCGACAGCAGAATCGATTCTTCATTGCGGAACGCGATCAATCGACTTACCGCCAGGCACCATCGGGATGATCTGCCAAGGGCGGCTTACCGATCTTCGATACATCGTCTTGATCATGCTGGGCACTGAACTGCGCTCGTCGAGTCGAGACGGCTGGAGCCGTATCGCCGACGACACCGCTCCAGCACCAGCCCTCTGGGTGTCGACCGTCGGCGAGGCAACTCCCGCAGCCTCGCGTCCGCCCGGAGGACACCACAGACTTCCACCACCGTGCGCGCCTGTCCGGTCAACAGCCCGGCCGCCGCGTCGATCTGGACGCGGCGGGCCCTTTTGGGACCACATCTGTGGCCGCGGGACGAGGGTTGGAACTGTCGCGCGGATAGCATCCTTAATGCGGCGAAGAGATTTCGCTTTATTGGCCGTACACGGGCCGCTACCGCATGCTACTGTCGATCTCAGTTGCAGTTGTGGTTCCCAAGAACTTGCATGCTTGCGTCGTTATTCAGCCGCAGGAAGCGTTTTTGTGTGTCCGGTTGTTCTCCGGTGGGGCATCATCGCGGCGACCCGGTGTCCGTGGATCGCGGATCCGGTGTACTGCCTCACTTGGAGATATGACATGGCGTCTGGCACCGTGAAGTGGTTCAACGCGGCCAAGGGTTTCGGCTTCATCGAGCCGGACGGCGGCGGTGCCGATGTGTACGCCCACTTCTCGAACATCGCCGGCCAGGGCTTCCGCCAGCTGCTCGAGGGCCAGCAGGTCACCTTCGACATCGCAGCGGGCCAGAAAGGCCCGACGGCCGAGAACATCGTTCCCGTCTGACACTGACTCATACTTCGTAGCTGGGGCCCGCATCCCTCGGGGTGCGTTCCCCAGCTACGGACGTTCCCCAGCTACGGACGTTCCCCAGCGCGGCCATCCGTGGGGCAAGAACCCTCCTGCCCCCGGGACACGCGCCGTTTTCAGGCCGCCCCCATCGACGTCCAAGAATCCACGCCCATATGGCGCCGCTCGTCAAATCGCCGGTGCCCGCACCGGAATTGTCGCGGGCGGCTCCCCTTTCGTTTTCCGTCCCGGCCCGTTCTCGTGATTCTCCGCGCTGCTCTGTCGCTGCGGTATTCCTTGATACGTGCCGTATCAAGGAAGGTTCTCAAATGAACCCCGCCCGCACGAACGACCGCACCTCCCGGACCCGCCGCACCGGCGGCCCTGCCGTCGATTCCGGCGCCGGTTCGAGCCGGGGCGCCCGCTTCGGCTCGCCCGCCCCGAGCCGGTCAGCGCGCCCGAACCGCCCGGGCGGCCACGGCCGGCGGTCCGCCGCGGCGCCGGGCGAGTTCGCCCTGCCCACGACGATCACTCCCGCGCTGCCGGCGGTCGAGGCGTTCGCCGACCTCGACATGCCCGCCCCGCTGCTGGCCGAGCTCGCCAGGCAGGGCATGAGCGTGGCCTTCCCGATCCAGGGCGCCACGCTGCCGAACTCGCTGGCGGGCCGTGATGTCCTGGGCCGCGGGCGCACCGGATCCGGTAAGACGCTCGCCTTCGGCCTGGCCCTGCTGGCCCGCACCACCGGCCGGCGCGCCGAGCCCCGCCAGCCGCTGGGCCTGGTCCTGGTCCCGACGCGTGAACTGGCTCAGCAAGTGACCGCCGCACTCACTCCCTACGCCCGCTCGGTGAAGCTGCGCCTGGCCACCGTCGTAGGCGGAATGCCGATCGGCAGGCAGGCATCAGCGTTGCGGGGCGGCGCCGAAGTCGTCGTCGCCACGCCGGGCCGGCTCAAGGACCTCGTCGACCGTGGTGAGTGCCGACTGGACCAGGTGGCGATCACCGTCCTGGACGAAGCCGACCAGATGACTGACATGGGCTTCATGCCCCAGGTCACGGCGCTCCTGGACCAGGTGCGCCCCCAGGGCCAGCGGATGCTGTTCTCCGCCACCCTGGACCGCAACGTCGACCGCCTGGTCCGCCGCTACCTCACCGACCCCGTCGTCCACTCCGTCGACCCGTCGAGGGGCGCCGTCACCACGATGGAGCACCACGTGCTCCACGTACAGGCAGCGGACAAGCACCGCACGACCACCCGGATCGCCGCCCGCGACGGCCGCGTGATCATGTTCCTGGACACCAAGCACGGCGCTGACCGGCTCACCCAGGAGCTGCTGAACAGCGGAGTGCGGGCCGCCGCCCTGCACGGCGGCAAGTCGCAGCCCCAGCGCACCCGGACGCTGGCCCAGTTCAAGACCGGACACGTCACCGTGCTCGTCGCCACGAACGTCGCCGCCCGCGGTATCCACGTCGACGACCTCGACCTCGTCGTCAATGTCGACCCGCCCAGCGACCACAAGGACTACCTCCACCGCGGCGGCCGCACCGCGCGGGCCGGCGAGTCGGGCAGCGTCGTCACCCTGGTGACCCCCGGCCAGCGCCGTGACATGGCCCGCCTCATGACGGCCGCCTGCATCGTGCCCCAGATCACCCAGGTCCGCGCGGGCGAAGAGGCCCTGCGCCGGATCACCGGCGCCCAGGAACCCTCCGGCATCCCCGTCACGATCACCGCCCCGGCGGCCGAGCGGCGCAAGCGCGGCGCATCCTCACGCGGCCGACGCGGCACCGCCTCGGCTGCCCGACGCGGCACCGTACGGCAGGCCTCCTTCGACGCGGCGGCGGCCTAGAAACCTCATGATCAGGAAACTGGCCCACCACTGCAGGAGGCACCTTTTGACGCTCATCCAGGTACAGCCCCGCTCGGCACACGTCACCCCAGGCCACCAGACCGCGCCGGACGTCATGGATCCAGGCACACTGCAGGTCTGCGACGACATGACCATCGAAGTCGCCCTCTCCGTCATGACCGGGGCCCGCACCGGGCACCTGCTCATCTGCGACGACGACGGCCTGTGCACCCGACTGGTCACCCGGGCCCAGCTCACCGCGGTCCGTGACAGCCCCGCCTACACGGACCGGATCCAGCTGCGCGACGTTCTCAGCGACGTTCTCAGCGACATGGGGCCGTACACCTCCCCCGAGACGACGAGTGCCGAAGCCGAGCACGCACTGCTCGGCCGCCGGCCCACCGCTCGGCCGGTCACCGAAGACCAGGACAGCGCTCGGGGCATCCTCGCCCTCGCCCACTGAACCGCCTCACCGCGGAAGCACCGTCCCCCCTTCTTCCCCCTGTGAGGCATCATGCGCTGTGTCATCGCCCGTTTCCCCTTCGACCTCACCAAGAACGGCGTCCTGCACGCCATGAAGGGCATCACGCCCGAACCGGTCATCGGCGAGTCCGTGATCATCGGCCGCCGCACCTACCCGGTCAAGCAGGTCGGACAGGTCATCACGCGTCAGGACCGCCGCGATTTCAGCGCCGGTGAAGTCCTCCGGGCCATGGCCCGGCTCGGCTTCACCTGCCCCGACCGCCACCGGACCACCGCGCCCAAGCACGTCGCCGACCCCTACCAGCAGGCTTCCGCAATGCTCGGCGCCCCCGCCGCCCTCTGACCGACAAGAGGGGCCGGCCAGGCGGTGTGCAATGTGCTACCCGGTCAGACGCTGGTCAGGAAGGGGTCGATCGCCGCCCAGGTCGCCTCCGGGGCTTCGAGGTGTGGGAGGTGCCCGGCCTCCGGGATCTCGGCGAACTGCGCGCCGGGCACGGCCCGGGCGATGGCCCGCCCGTACGCCGGTGTGACGATCCGGTCGCTCTCGCCCCACACCACGAGCGTGGGAACGTTCACCGCGCCGAGCCGGCCGAGCAGCGTCGGGTCACTCATGCTCGTACCGGCGACAGCGGCCATCGTGCGCCCGTTCGCCTGCTGGATCGCGCGCTGTTCCTCGGTGAGGCCGGCCGGGTCGGCGTATCCGCGCTCCGGGTCGTGCCAGGCGGCCTCGGCCAGAGCGCGGGCGTCGAGGGCGAAGAAGTCCGCCACGGGCTCGCCCTCGACCACCGCACCGACGCCGTCGATGTCGATCACGGCCCCGATCAGTCCTGCGTACCGCTCGTCGTGGGCGGCCTGCACGGCCATTTCGAGGGCGATCCAGCCGCCGATCGAGGATCCGATCAGCACGACGTCACGTTCTTCGTGCTCGCGCAGGCGCGTGAGGTAGGCGCCCGCGAGCCGCTCGACCGAGGTGATGGAGTCGGGCCGCGCGGTGCCGTCCCAGCCGGGATGCGTCGGCGCGAGCGCGTGCAGGGTGGCCGCGAGGTGTCCCACGAGAGGGGCGACGGTGCGGGGGCCGCCGCCCCCGTGCAGCACGAGCGCAGTACGTGCCTCGGTGGTGCCGGCCCGCAGGACGGGAAGGTCCTCGGGAAGGGCGGAAGGGGAGATGGGCATGGCGCTCCTCCATGAATCAACATGTTTATATACGAGTGTTGATACGGTAGCACCATGGCGACCGACCTAGAAGCTCTCGGGCATGCGATCAAGCGTGCGCAGTACCGCAACCACCGCACGATGGACGCCGCACTGCGCGAGACCGGCGTCAGCCTCGTGCAGTGGGACGCCCTGCGCGCCATCGGGCGCATGCCGGGGGCCTCCGGGCACGACCTCGCAGTCGCGACGTTCCAGAGCGACCAGGCGTTCGGCACTCTCGCGAGCCGACTCGAAGACCGTGGGCTCATCGCGCGGTCCGCGGGTCGCGGGCGACGCGTCGAGCACACCCTCACCGAGGCGGGCCGTGCCGCACTCGCGGAGGGGCGCCAGTTGTCGACCGGCGTACTGGAAGATCTCTTCGCCCCCCTCGACGAGGCACAACGCGGCGAGTTGCTTCGCCTGCTGCGGAACCTCACCGAAGGCACGTGATCGGACCATGTACGACGCGAGTCGTCCCGTCCCCGGGCGCTGCCCCCGAGGCACGGGAAGACGCGTAGTGGTGAGAGACGGCGCCCGCACGACGCACCGTCCGGACGCCCACACGACGCACCGTCCGGACGCCGGCCCGAGCGGACACGGAAGGCCCGACCATCCGGCGCGAGCGGCGACCCGACGACGCAGGCGGCTCTCCGACACGCCCGCGGCAGCGGCAGCGGCAGCGGCAGCAGCAGCAGCAGCGGCAGCAGCAGCAGCAGCAGCAGCGAACAAGCCTGGCGTGTCATGACGTGCTCGGCCAGAGCGCTGCGACCCGGGCAGCAATCGACGCTCCCCGCCGTCGTTCCCATGGCCGGACAGTGCGGCCCCGCGAGCTCACCCGCAACGACGAAGTACCGACGCCGTATCCGGCCGCGCAGCCCGGCCCACCGCTGCTGCCTCGACGTGCCGTTTGCCGCGAACCCTTGCTGATGACGCGCGCGGATGCGTCAAGGCGCTTGAGAGATACCCCGGCTCAGGCGGAGGCGCGGGCGATGGTGCCCACGTGAGCGTGGCCAGCATTTCGTGCAGGGCGGTCACGAAGTCCAGCTTGAACGCGGCGAGTGAGGGATCGGCTTCGTAGGCGGCGAGCATCGCCTGGGAGGGCCGTGCGTGGGTCCATACGGCACCGATGGCCATGATCATGGCTGCGGTCAACTGCGGTGCGCTGTCGCCCAGTTCGGGAAGGTGCTGGTGGGACATGGCCGCGATGTCGGCGACGTTGATCACGGCCGCGCGCTTGTAGCGGGCGGCCACCTGCGGGGAGACGTTGTGTTCCAGTACGCCCGCCTGCGCGCTCAGCAGGTCACACAGGACCCGGCGGTGAGCGAGGGAGCCCGCGACGACGGCGGCGAACTGCTCCGCACGCTGGCCCACCGGGGCGCCCTGGTCGATGCCGGCGTGCACAAGGGCGGGCAAGTCGGCCACCCACTGCCGCCAGGCTCGGCACCAACCACCTCGGCCACTTCGCCTTCGACGCCCAGGTCTGGCCCGCCGTGCGCCGCTCGCCCGCACCGCGCGTGGTCACCGTCAGCGCCATCGCGGCGCGGTGGCCGACGGGCAGACTCGATGACCTGATGAGCGAGACGAGCTACCGCGCCATGGGCGCCTACGCCAAGTCCAAGCGCGCCAACATCGTCTACACCCTCGAACTCGCGCGCCGCACCGCAGGCAGCCCCGTCAAGGCGCTCGTCGTCCACCCCGGGTCGGCGATGACCGGCCTTCAACGGCACGGCACCGGCGCTCTGAGCCGCGTCGTCACCCCGATCGCCGCACGCCTGCTCATGGGCTCGGCCGAGGGTGCCGCCTGGCCCTCGCTGTACGCGGCGACGATCCCGGACGTCCGGTCGGGCCTGTTCATCGGCCCCGCCGGACGGGACCAGACCTCCGGCACCCCCAAACCCGCCAAGCTCCCCACCGGCGCCGACGACCCCGCGCAGGGCAGGCGGCTGTGGGCGGCGAGCGAGCAACTCACAGGCGTCCCCTTCGACCTCGAAGCCAGGTCCGCCACCTAGGATCCGCCGGACTGAGGGCAGTGAAGAGAGCGCCCGTCAGCCACCGGCGGGCACTGGTCGCCGGAGCAAGGGCCAGGCTGGCCGGAGCCCTTGACTTCGTCCCGGGGACCCGGATGGGAACGGGTCCGTGCGCTGTTCGCGGGCTGGGCGGCCCTGCACGGACCGGAACCCGGCGGCTCTCGAACAGCGCAGCAGCCCATCTTGTACCCCGGCGGCTCAGCCGAGACTGGAGCGGCCATGCCGCCAGTAGCCGTGGAAGGCGATGTCCGACTTCGGCACGGCACGGTCCCGGACGAGATGGCGGCGGACCCCGGTGGCCAGCCGGGCCTCCCCCGCGACCCAGACGTACCCACGGCCCGGCGGCAGTTCCGTGCACGCGACCGCCTCCTGTACGAGGGTCCCGGACGCGGCACCGCCCCGGGCCAGCCAGTGCACGGTGATCCCGTCCGGCACCGTGAGGCCGGTCCGGAAGTCGGCGGTCTCCGGTACCTCCAGGAACACCTCCCCGGTGAGGGTGGCAGGGGCGTGGTCCAGGATGGCCAGGACCGCCGGCAGGGCGCTCTCGTCACCGGCGAGGATCTGCCAGTCGACGTCCTCGGGCGGCAGATAGGTGATACCCATGTCGAAGATCCCGGCCGGGTCGCCCGGCCGCGCGTCACGCGCCCAGGCGGACGCCGGACTGTCCCCGTGCAGGGCGAACTCGACATCCACCTCGTTGAGTTCGGGCCGGATGCGGCGGACGGTGTAGTTACGCACTCTGGGCCTGGTGGCCTTGGGCATGAGCAACAACTCGGCCATCCACGCTTCGCTGTCGCGGCGCGGCATCCGCAGCTTTGTCTGCCCTTCGCGGGGAAAGAAGAACCGGATGGTGTGGTCGAAGCCCATGGGTTCCAGATGGGCCGCTTCCGGGCCGCCGAGGGTGACGTTCAGGAAGGTGGGGCTGATCCGCTCGGTCCGCCGCACCTCCAGCGTGATCATCCGCCGGGACCCGGGCATGCGTACCTTCGGCAGCACGCTCATCGTCATCGTCTCGCTCTCGTTCGGTCTCTCGATCGGTCGTTCGGTCGATGGATCGGCTACGGCTACAGGTCCACGACGAGCCGTGCGGACCGGGCGCGGGACACGCACGGGTACATGCGGCCGTCGCTTGCGCCGATGCCGTCGCGGTGGTCGGGTTCGCCGTCGAGGACGGTGAGTTCGCAGCTGCCGCAGACGCCCTCGCGGCAGCCGGCGTTCATCGGCCGTCCCGCGTGCTCCAGGGCGTCGAGCATGGTCTGCCCGGCCGGCACCTCGACCGTGGCGCCCGACCGGGCGCACACCACCTCGAAGGCGGTGTCGGGGCCGAACTCCCGCTCGGGTGGCCGGAACCGCTCCACGTGCAGTTGCCCGGCCCGGAACGTCTCCTCGGCCGCGGCGAGCAGCGGCGCGGGACCGCAGAGGTAGACGAGGGTGTCCTCGGCGAGCGTGGCGGCCAGCGCCTTCAGGTCGGGCCTGCCCTGTTCCCGGGTGGCGACGATCCTGACCCGGTCGCCGTACTCGGCGTGCAGGGTGTCCGTGAAGGGCATGCCGGCGGCGAACGCCCCGATGTAGAGCAGCTCGGCGGGGATGCCCGCAGCGGTGACCGCGCGCAGCATCGGCAGGACGGGGGTGATGCCGATGCCGCCGGCCAGGAAGAGGTAGCGCGGCGCGGGCAGCAGAGGGAAGTGGTTGCGCGGTGCGGACACCTCCAGCGGACGGCCCGTGCGCAGGAACTGGTGGATGTACTCCGATCCGCCGCGGCTGAGCCGGTCGTGGCGCACGGCGACGCGGTAGGCGTCCGGGTCCGCGGGGTCTCCGCACAGCGAGTACTGCCGGGTCAGCCAGTTGGGCAGGCGGACGTCGATGTGGGCACCAGGCTCCCAAGGTACGAGGGCTCCGGGGGCGCCGCGCAGGGTGAGGGAGACGACAGCCTCGGCGACGGGTTCGATGCGGTCGACCACGACGGTCTGCCAGGTCGTTGCTGCCATGGGTGGTGCCCTTCGTGCCAGCTCAGTAGAGCGTGCGGTAGCTGTCTTCGAGCTGCTCGTCCACGAGCGCGGGATCGATGTCGATGCCGAACTGCCCGGCGGCGACCTCACCGGCCGACGGCAGTTCGTCGGCGAGTGCCTGGGAGGCGGGGTCCCAGAGCCGGGACCGGATGAGCGCGCGACCGCAGTGGAAGTAGACCTCCTCGACCTCCACGACCACGGCCATCTCCGGGCGCCGCCCCTCGACCTCCATCCGGGCCAGCACGTCGGGTTCGTCGGTGAGGTGGCCGCGGCCGTTGACGCGGAGGGTCTCCCGCATCCCGGGGACGAGGAAGAGCAGCCCGATGCCGTCGTTCTCGGCGAGGTTGGTGTAGGAGTCCGCGATCCGGTTGCCGGGGCGGTCCGGGAGGGCGAGGGTCCGGTCGTCCAGGACCTTCACGAAGCCGGGGTAGTCGCCCCGCGGCGAAGAGTCAGCGCGGCCCTGGGCGTCCGCGGTGGCCATCGTCAGGAACGGCGAGTGGGCGATGAAGCGGCGGAAGAACGGGTCGAGGCGGTCGGCCTTCTTCGCCGCGACCATGGCGTCCGGCTCACCGAGCCGGGACCGGACGTCGGCCGCGGTGATGCGCCGCGGCCGGATGGCGGCATGGCTCATGAAAGGGCCTCCTTCCGGAGGCTCCGGTAGCCGCACTTGGCGGTTTCGTCGCAGGTCATGGCAGTATTGTGAGCAATTATTCAGGTGATTCGCTACTCGCTTTCGCGGCGCTGACCAGGAGGTGCCATGACCCCCGACCGGTTCGGGATCGCCCCACGTAAACAGCCTCGTCAGCTCCGGGCCGAACTCACTCGGCAGCGCATCCTCGACGCGGCTGCTCACGTTTTCGGGGAGTACGGCTATGCCGCGGGGACGACCAACCGGATCGCCGAGCGGGCGCGGGTCTCGATCGGTTCGCTGTATCAGTACTACCCGAACAAGGATGCGATCCTGGCGGAGCTGCTGACGCTCCACCTTGACCGGGGCCAGAGCATCGCCGACGAGTTCCAGGCCGTGGGACTCCCCGATTCGCTGGAGGACATCCTCCGCAAGTTCGTCCGTGCCTCGGCCGAGAACCATCGGGACGACCCACAGCTGCTGCGGGTGATGGTGGAGCAGGGGCCGCGCTCCGCCGAACTGCTGGAGCGGGTGACGACCACCCAGAGGGAACGGTTCGTGTACGTCGAGGAGTTGCTGGGGCGCCACCCCGAGGTCGGGGTGGCCGACATCCCGGTCGCCGCGCGGCTTGTGGTGAGCACCGTCGAGCTGCTGATCCACGCGATGACGGCGGCCCCTGACCCCATCGACATCGAGCGCCTGGAGAAAGAGATCGTCGCGATGCTGTACCGCTATCTGACCGGGGGGCCGTGACGGTCACGACGGCGGTGCGGCCGGCTCGGCGGTGCGGCGCAGGAAGCGGATGACCGGCCCCGGCCGTCACCGTCAGCGGCCTCGGCACGGACCCACATCGCCACGAGGTTGCGGCCGTGCAGGGCGATCACGGTGGTGACCGGCAGGCAGTCGCTCGGTTCCAGCAGGCCGAACTGGTTCTGGACGTCCAGGTGCTTGGTCGGCTCGTCCAGCGGCAGTTCGCGCGGTTCCAGTACGAGGGCGCGAGCGATCTGGGGCGCACTGGCGCTCGCCGCCGCAGAGCCGGCCCTTGGTGAGGCGTCGGCGACCATCCCCTGCGGTGGGTCGGAGAACGAGGCGACGGCCGGGTCCGGATCGTCGGTGCGCGTACAGCTGGTGCCGACTTGGTCCGCCCAACTGGACGCGGGCGGGCTGCCGTCCTCGTACCGCGACACCCTGGCGATGCGGAGCGACGCGGTGCACTCGTCGAGGGGGGATGAACACGGCATGGCACAGACGAGGATGCCGTACGGCGGCTACTGCTGTTCGTCGCCGCGGGCCGCCCGGTGGGCGCGGTGCAGCGTCTGTCCCACGCCGCAGCGGCCGGTGATCGTGTCGCACTCCGTGCACGTCATCAAGTGATCCAGGTAGGTGCGGTACTCATCCTGCCCGCGCTGGGGAAGCGCCTCGATCCCCATGGCCGATCCCTGCAAGCGGCCTGGCGCACCGGGGTACCTCATGCGCTGCCACCCACCTTGCGCCTGGCCAGAAGGGGCGAGCAGTGAGTGCCGAGAACCACTCCGGCAGCTGCCGCTCCAGACTCCAGTGCGCAGGCGTCGCGTCCTGTCCACGCGCGCTGTATGACCGCGCCTGGCGGTCGGCCCGTCCGCAGATCTGGCGTGGCGGGGCGGGTGGGTTCGCCGTGGGGGCTCATGGTTGCCTTCTTTGAGTGGGACGAGGAAGGAGGAGCACCCCTTGCTGGGGCGCTGTCGAGTTGGGCGCCGCGTACGGGGCTGGTCGCCTGTGGTTCGGGGTGGGCGTCAATTCGGCCCAGACGACGTTCCCTTCGGCGCGGGTGGAGCGTGCGGTGCCCCAACGCTCGGCGAGTTCTCGGACGAGGATCAGCCCTCGGCCACCCTCTTGGTCGGGATCGGGCTGTGGTGCGGGGGGCCGGAGGGGGGCACGGCCGCCGTCGTGGACTTCGATGCGCAGGCACTGCCCGTCGACGGTCAGCGTGAGGTAGCACAGGAGGCGTTCGCTGTCGGTGTGCAGTACCGCGTTCGTGGCCAGCTCGGAGACCAGCAGGATGGCGTCGTCGCTGGTGTCTTCGGGCATCTGCCATACGCCGAGACGGTCGCGGACGGTGGTGCGGGCGGCTCTTGCGCTGGCGGGCGTCGCGGGCAGTGCGAACCAGTATTCGCGGCACGGCGCAGGCGTGGCCAGGGTTTCCGTGGAGGCCGGGGGCTGGGGCCAGGTCACAGGAGTCGCCTTCCAGGGCCTGTCGTGGGGCAGGCGCGGTGTGTGGGTGCGAAGGGCACCTCGAGCTGGGCGTTGTGCGTGCCCGGCCGGCCGCGCTGGTGAGGGGTCCGGTGAGGGCGTTGGCAGCCGGCCTCCGGCCGGGTGGCCGGAGGCTGTGTCAGGGCGGTGGGCATGGCCGCGCACATGCCGACTATGCGCGTGATCACCTCACCCTGCAACCGGCTTCCTGATAATTTCAGCGGACGGGTATCACCCTGGCGTCTACAACAAGTCGCGGTCACACTAGTGGCGTTGACAAGTCCTCAGGAGGTGGCACGTGAGCGAAGCCCGATCCGGTACGAGCGCGCCGACCGTCCTGCGCATGATCCTGGGCCGCCGGCTGCAGGAGAGGCGGCTGGCGGCCGGCGCCTCGCTCGAGGACGCGGCCAAGGCCCTGCGGGTGAAGTCCCTGACGATCCGCCGTCTGGAGAAGGCCGAGGTCGCCCTCAAGCCGCTGTATGTGGAGAAGCTCCTTGAGACCTACGGCGCGCCGCACCGCGAGATCGAGGAGTTCGTCGAGCTGGCCGAGCAGGCGAACAAGCCGGGCTGGTGGCACTCCTACCGCGACGCGGTTCCCGGCTGGTTCACCGCCTATGTCAGCCTGGAGACCGGTGCACAGACCCTGCGCACCTACGAGCCGCAGTACGTGAGCGGTCTTCTGCAGACCCCCGCCTATGCCCGCGCCGTACTGCGCGGCGGGCTGCCCAACGGCAGCGATGCGGAGATCGAGCGCCGTGTGCAGCTGCGGCTGCGCCGCCAGCATCTGCTGGAGGGAAAGGACGCACCCACGCTGTGGGTGGTCATGGAGGAAGCCGTCCTGCACCGGGAAGTGGGCGACCCCGAGGTGATGCGCGACCAGATCGACCGGCTGCTTGAGGTTTCCGCACTCGACCACGTCAGCGTCGACATCGTGCCGTTCGCAGCGGGCGCGCACGTCGGAGCGTGCGCCCCGTTCACCTACTTCCGCTTCGCCGAACCCGAACTGCCCGACATCGTCTACAGCGAACTGCTGTCCGCCGCCGTCTACCTGGACCAGCGCCCGGACGTCGTCGCCCACCTCGAGGCGCACTCCCGGCTGGCACTGCTCACCTCCTCCCGGGAAAGCGGGAAACTGCTGCAACGCATGCGCAAGGAGTACACGTGATCCACACCGACGAGGACATCTACAACGGAATGCCCGCCCTCCAGCTCGGTGAGCAGGGCTGGGTGCGGCCCTGGAGCGGGCCCAACGGCGGCCAGTGCGTCGAGACGAAGAGACTCGCCGACGGGCGGGTGGCCCTGCGGCAGTCGACCGACCCGGCCGGACCGGCGCTGATCTGCGCCTCCGAAGAGATCGCCGCGTTCGTGCGCGGCGTCAAGGCAGGCCTGGCCGATCACCTGGCCACCGGGTGAACCCAGCGGCCCGAAGGTGACGAGGACCGTCGGCGGCGCCGACACCGGTCCTGCTCCCCAGACCTGCGAAACGACCACCCCGCACGCGAAAGGCCGCACATGACCAGGCAGCACGGCCGGGATCTCGACACCAGCAGAGCACACTCAGCACGGATGTACGACTACTTCCTGGGCGGCAAGGACCACTTCGACGTCGACCGGGAAGCCGCCCTGCTCGCCGCCGAGGCCCATCCCGGGCTGCCGGTGACGGCCCGCGAGAACCGGGCTTTCATGCACCGGGCCACCCGCGTGCTGGCCCAGGAACACGGCATCCGCCAGTGGCTCGACATCGGCACCGGCATCCCCACCGAGCCCAACCTGCACCAGATCGCCCAGTCCGTCGCCGCCGACACCCGCGTCGTGTACGCCGACAACGACCCTCTCGTCCTCAAATACGCCGAACGACTCATGCGCAGCACGGCCCAGGGACAGACCGCCTACGTCGAAGCCGACGTCACCGACCCCGACACCCTCATCGACGCCGTGAAGGACGCCGAGGTCCTGGACTTCGACCGGCCCGTCGCGCTCTCCCTCAACGCACTCATGCACTTCGTGACCGCCCCGCACGACCCCTACGCCATCGTGCGCCGCCTCCTCGACGCCCTGCCGCCCGGCAGCGCCCTGGCGATGAACCACTGCACCCCCGACTTCGACCCCGAGAGGTGGAACAACGTAGCCAAGGCCTACACCGAGGCCGGAACACCGGTGCAGTTCCGCTCCCACAGCGATGTGGCTCGCTTCTTCGACGGCCTGGACCTGATCGCCCCCGGCATCTGCTGCTGTCACCGCTGGCGCCCCACCACACCCCCCGACGGCACCGAACCCGAGGACGCCGACATCAGCCTGCTGGCCGGCATCGGCATCAAACCCTGACCGGCACCCGGCCGCGGCCCGCCGCACAGCCCACCGACCACACCGATCACACCGATCACACCGACAGCAACCTGGCCGCTGTACGCCGGGGCGACCGTGGCAGTCCAGGAGGTCACCGACCCGATGGCACGGCTCCTCGCCTGTCAGCGGCTCCGCGCCACCGTCATGGACTTCCAGCGCGACCCCGGGCTGCTCTCCACGCCCTGGCTCCGGCACGTCTTATGCACGGACAGACTCGTGTCCCAGGCGCTGCGCCGGAGGTGCGCGGAACAGCTCGATCGCGTACGGGAGTACGGGAGTACGGGAGTACGGGAGTACGGGAGTACGGGAGTACGGGAGTACGGGAGTACGGGAGTACGGGAGTACGGGAGTACGGGAGTCAAACAGGGCCCGGACCCCCTTCCGGCAGTTTCGCGGGCAGCATCGGTCGGCATCTGCCTGAATCCGCCTGTGCCCGCGGCTTCTGCGGGAGGTGTGCGGCGCTCAGCGCTGTTCGTCGCGCAAGGACGTGCGGGTGGCGGCCACGAAGCCACCGCCGTCCCCGGCTGCCGGGGCCGGGCCGTCGCTCCTGAGCGCGGGCGTACGGGATGTGCGAGTGCCGGGCAGCAGTTTGAGGGCGAGGAAACCGGCTGCCAGGATCAGCGCGGCCTGGACGTTCAGGGCGGGGAGGGTTCCGATCACGCCGCTGAGCACACCGGCCGCGAGCATGCCCAGGGCCTGCAGACCGTCGGAGAGCCCGAGGACGGAGGCCATGACCCGACCGCGTACGGACAGGGGCGCGGACTCCTGGATGAGGGAGAGCCAGGCCGCGGCGAGCCACACCGCGGGAACACCGGCGGCGGTGAACAGCGCCACGTGGACGCCGAGGCCGAGCGAGGCCACCGACAGGTTCCAGGTGACCGCGCTGACTGCGCCGAACACGAGGACACCGACGCTGAGCAGACGGGACGCCCCCAGGCGCCGGGTCAGCAGCCCGGCGGTCGCGGTCCCGGCGAAGCCGCCCACCGCCTGCACACCGCGCAGCAGACCGGCCTGCGCGTCGCCGCCGTGGATCAGGTCGGTGACGAAGAGGAGGAACAGCACGACGAACATCCCCTGGGCGACGGCCAGCAGCGCCACACACACGAAGGTTCCCCGCAAGGTGGGCACGTCACGCAAGGTGCGCAGGCCCTCGCCGATACCGCGCCAGAACCGGGTGCCCGCGCCGCTCCCCCGGCGCACGGCGGTGCTCGGCGGGATCGTCGAGGCCAGGACGGCGGCGACGAGGAAGGCGCCCGAACCGAAGGCGAGGACATGGGGCAGTCCCGCCGTGCTCAGCAGCAGACCGCCCAGTGGGCTGCCGACGAGCCGGCCGAGCGACACGTTGAGACCGATCGCTGCGTTGGCGCTGACCAGTTGCTCCTCGGCCACGATGGTCGACAGGGTGACGTTCTTCACCGACTCGAAGGCGACGGTGAGCGCCGCCTCGGCCCCGGTGACCAGATACACCAGCCACAGGTCCCCGGGGCCGTCGACCAGCAGCAGCAACGGCAGCAGCGCCGCCTGCCCCACACTCACCAGGACCAGGAAGCGGCGCTGGTCCCAGCGGTCGACGAGGGCGCCGACGACCGGGGCGACGACCAGGCTCGGCAGCAGCCCCAGCATGGCGACGACGGACGTGATGAGAGCCGAACGCGTCAGTTGCAGCACATAGAGCGGCAGCGCCAGTTGCAGCACCCACTTGCCGGTCTCGGTGAGCAGCCCGGAGATCCACAGCCGGGCGAACGCCGCGTCCCGTAACGGATGCCGGACGGCCTTCCCGTGGCCGGTCATTCGTGTCGCCCCGCCGCGTCAAGCCTCGGGAAGAGGCGCACCCCGGTGTAAGCCAGCACGGCTCCTTCCGGCGGATCGTCCCGCACGGTGGCCAGATAGGGCCTGAGCAGGGTATCGATCTTCTCCGCCAGCTCCCGGGCCTCTTGCGGAGTGGTGCGCAGGACGTAGTTGTCCAGCCGGGCCGCGGCGAGCCACTCGGGGTCGAGAGTGTCGCGCCGGGCCAGGAAACGGCGGGTGAGTTCGTCCTCCTCCGCGAGGCCGCCTGCGATGAGGGCGTCCTGCTCGGCCATGGTGGCGGGATCCGCGCTCATCTCACCGAAGTCGAGACCGACCTGGGCCGCGCGCCAGGGGCGCTCGCGCTGGTCGGTGGCGTCCGCCGCCTCGACCAGGCCGTACTGGGCCAGATGCCGCAGATGCCAGCTGATGTTGGAGGCGCTCGACCCGACCTCGGCCGCGCACTCACTCGCCGTGCGCGGCCCGACCGCCATCAGGTACTGCAGCAGCGCCAGCCGCAGAGGGTGGGCGAGGGCCCGCAGCTGCCGGGAGTCCTTTATCCGCCGCCGGGGCGGTGGAGCCTGTCCGTCCGCCATCTGAAAGACTCCTTTCGAAAGAGTACTTTCATTGTTGTGCGCGGAGCGAGGCGTGTCCACCGGTCCTCGCGCTCACCTCACCTGCGCCCCCGGAGCTCAGGCAGATCGGATAAGGCCGGTCTTGCCGTAGATGCTCGCCTTCCGCTTTCCTGCGTCGTCCGAGGCGAAGCCCATGCCGAGGCCGAAGACGTCCGGCCGGGCGAGGTCTGGAACGCGGACGCCCAGGCCCTCGGGTTCACGGAAGATCAGGCTGTAGGCCGCTGTGGTGTGCAGAGGGTTGACGTCCTTGTCGAAGGGGGCTGGCGGAGCGGGGTCGAAGGCACCGGTTGCAAGGTTCACCGCGGACAGGAACGTGTTGCCGACGCCCGGCTCCGAGATCACTACTTCCTGGCCGTCGATCGTCTGCTTCGAGCCGTACGAGTTGCCGTGCAGCATGTAGAGGTAGCGGCCCACGACGGCGTAGCCCTGCAGGTAAGGGCTCCCGTAGGTGGTCAGCGGCCAGCCGGGGAGGGCGGTCAGGGACGGCTGGCTGATGGTCGCCAGCGGCTGGCTCCAGACACCGAGGCGGGCCAGGTCCAGATCGTGGACCTGGAACTTGAAGACCTTGTCCGTGTCCAGGTAGCGGATGGCGAGGCGGCCGTAGACCGGGTCGACGGTGGCGCTGTTGTGCGTGGAGCCGGCCACCGGTGTGTACTTGGCCAGGGTGGGTGAAGTGGTGTCGAGGACCTGGCCGTTGGCGAACGGGAAGCGGGCCAGGCGGGTGCCGCGGCTGGAGAGATTGCCCGCAACGTCCGTGACTTCGACGCCGTCGGCCTCCATCCACAGGTAGGCGCCGCTGCCGACCGGTTCGACGCCGATGTTGCCGCCGTGCCCGAAGCCGCGCAGGTACATATAGCCCAGGGTGTTGCCCTCCATGTCCCACTTGGTGATCGTCAGATCACCGCGGCGATTGCGGTCGGCGCTGCTCACCGGGCCACTCTCGCCCGCCAGTTGCAGGCCCCCCTGCGTCACCTGTGCCAGATAGATGTGGCCGTTGGCGTTGTCGTAGCCGAGCGCCTGGATGATGGTGACGTCGCGGGTGGTCTTCTCACGTATCCATCTCTCGGAGGGGCTGTTCAGGTCGATCCGGGCGGACGGCACCAGGAGGGCGGAGCCCGGCGCGGGGAAGGTGGCAGCCGAGGCCGGTCCGGCACCCAGGGAGACGGTCGCGGCGGTCAGCGCGGTGGTACCGGTCCACGCGAGCAGGGACCGGCGGCTGGGACGAGAAGGCGTTTCGTTGGTCATAGCCGCTCATCTAAACCCATGCCTGCCAGCTCACCTAGGCGGCCGCCCCGGTCCGCGCGTTCGTGCTGTGGCTGGCTGGTGATCGTCGCAGCCTTCGCCGTCGTACTGGTCGCTGCCGCACGGCGCCGCTGAGCATCGGGCAGCCACTCCGCCCTCATGCCGGTCTCCTCCGGGGAGACGAAACATGGTGAGGGCATGGTGAGGCTGGGAGATGATCCCGGCCCGGTTTCGACACTTCCCCACGCACGTGCCCTTCGGCGCTTTCACGGACCCTCCAGGCGCCTGATCGCCTTGTCGAGGGTCGGCCAGGGCGGCCCTTCGCGCAGCAAGCGCAGGCATTCCTTTCCGAATCGTTTCCGGTTCGGAAACTGGTCGCCAAGCTCCCAACGCCACGAGGCGACCATCGCGATGACGAGCTGCCGGCACTCGTCCAGCAGCCCTTGGTCAACGCTTGGGTAGTGGTCGGCAACCGCCTCGGGAACATGGGCGAGATCGAACTCGACGGGGCCGCGGCAGCACGTCTCAAGGTCGATGAACAGGGGGCCGTGCTCCGTGTTGAGCACATTGCCGGGGTGCGGCTCGCCGTGGAGCAGTTGCTCCACGGCGCCGCGGTCGTGGACCGCTCGTCGCAGGCTTGCCAGCCGGCCGCTGAGGAATGCGCGGTCGGCGTCGGTGAGCTCCGGCGAGCGGGCCGGATCGGCGACAATGTTCTGCGCCTCCGTGATCCGGTCCGTGAACCGCGGGCTCCGCACATCGACCTTGCGCATGCCGGCGTGCAGCTGTTCCAGCGCCTTGGCGTAGTCGCCTGGTGCGAGGTGAGGTGTCACGGGCTCGTAGTAGGTCCACAGCGTCACTGTGAAGCCATCGCGCGTGTACACACGCGGGTCCGCCCGAGGCTCCAGGGGACACACCGGGCATCCGACTTCGGCAAGCCGCTGAGCAAGCTCGACTTCGAACTGTGCGACTTCTTGTCCCGCGGGGGCGACCCGGGCGAAGACATCGCATGGTGACAGCCGCAGTGCCAGCTTGTTCGAGTTGTGAAGAACGATTGCGTCATGGGCATGGACCGGCAGGTCGAGCCATGCCGCGACCGAAATCGCGGCCTTGATCGCACGCGTGACGTCGGTGGTCTCCATCCTCGGATCCTGGCATGGATGAGCGCGGGCGGCGATGCCCGCCGGCATGACCGAGGTCCCCCCGGCGGCCTCGCACGCCACGTCGGCGCCCCCAGCCAGCGCCATGTGGGACGACTACCCGGTGAGAAAGGGGCCAGCCGTCTGCAAGACGCGGCCGAACTCGCCGACCGGATCGCCACCCGCCGGGAAGCCCGGGAACAGGTCGGATCGCCGACGGGCGCGCTCACCGACCAGCGCCGCCACCAGCTCGATGACATCAACCCTGGCCGGTGTGCCCCGCCGGACGGTCACCGATCCGTAGCGGCACAGGGCGTTCCGGCCCTTGTCGGGCATGTGGGCAGCGGGGCCGGATGGGCGCGGTCGTACGCGTCGTGCCATGCGGACAGCGCGAAGACCAACGCCATGGCCGCGATGAGCAGTTGGACCGTTCCGGCGTAGGGATGTCCCGAGCGCAGGAAAATGATGGCGACCACGAGTACGGCCAGTGTGACCCCGCCCAGCCAGAGAGTCGGGAGCCAGTCCATCGTCGGGGGCGCGGTTGAAGTGTGTGCGTTGGACCATCCACCACGCAGGCTCAGTATGAGGCCCAGCAGTAACGTCACCGGAACCTCGATGAGCAGCACGATCAGGCTGATGCAGCCGCCTGTGAAGCCGTCGCCTCCCGAGCCTGAGGAGTCGCCGGAACGGCCATCGGTCCGCGGTGAGTGCGCTACGCGCGGACTCGGGTTGAAGCGCATGGTCATACGCTCGTGACTCATGCCGTGGGCCGCCCCGCGCTTCATCAGGTCGCAACCGAGCCGTGTCGCAGCTGATGCCCGCTTCATCGCCGCCTCCGTGCGGTCGCCGCCGCGCCCCAACCTCGTACCGCTGCCCTGCACCCCGAATGCGGCTACCAGCGAACAGGTCACCGCGAACGACCCGGCCCACCACCACGACCCGCGCGCTCCAGCCTGCGGTCCGGTGAGACCACGGCGGTCTCCTGCGGGTTCCTCGGTCGGCGCCGGTCGCTGAGCGACTACGGAGACAGAGTCTCAGGCGGTCCGAAGACAGACGACCATGTAGGACATGGCAAGCACCGTACCCGCCATGGATCACTGCCGAGGCTGTTCTCGGCTCGGCTGCATCGATGACGCGGTGATGTCGCCGCGGCAGCGGGCACACGCGTGTGGCGGCCTGGCCCGGCTGATGGTCGTGCTCGCTGGCCGTCTGCCGGTGCGGCACCACGGCACCGCTGCCCGGCGGATCCGTGGTGCGACAGCCACCGGGAAACCGCTCACAGGTTCGTGTAACTGATCTATATGCTCGGCGAGTTCCATCACTCGCACATCCACCTCGGATGCGAAGACCTTTCGGAGAATAGAGCGACAGTGAGACGAATACGACTTCTCCTGACGGCTGTGGTGACCGCCGTCATCGCCGTGATGACACTGGCCACGCCGTCGACGGCAGCCGACGCGGAGGTGCCACCCTCATCAGCGGGACAGCGATGGGCGTTGAAGGTCAACGGCTATTACGTGACGGTCAAGGCCGGGGAAGGCGGCGACATGAAACTCCGGGCCAACCCCGACGCCACGCTCCCGCAAGGTCGGGAGCTGTTCACCCTGCACACCGACTACGTCCAGGGCGCGAGCGACCCGTACGGAACCACCGTCAGCCTTCGCTCCGAGGCCACCGGCAGGTATGTCACCGCGGAGGACGAGGCCAGCGGACACCTGCTGCGCACCCGGGGCGAGGTCACCGGCGCCTGGGAGCGCTTCACGCTGACGCCGCTGGCAGGCGGCACCTTCGGCCTGCTCGCCCATAACGGCAAGTACGTGAAGGCGGAACTCGGTACCTACGAGGACTACGGACTGCTACGCGCCCTTACCGACCCCTCCGAACTCGGCTCCTGGGAACGCTTCACCCTGGAATCCGTCGGCCCGCAGGGCGGCTACGCGGACAAGATTCCTGCCCCCTCCAAGCCTGCGTCGCGCTCGCAGGATGTCGTCTCGTGGAACATCTGCGCCAACAACAACAGGTCCGTCGACTGCGGGCTCCAGTTCGCCCCGCCCGCCACGGCCGCCGGCAAGGTGTCCTCCGCCCTCCACTCCGCGCTGGGCAGCAAGCGGCCTGACGCCATCTTCTTCCAGGAGATCTGCGAGAAGACGGCGAAACCTCTGGAGCTGGAACTGGAGAAGTGGGCAGGTCCGCTGGATGTGCGGTTCATGCCTACTTACTACAATGTGGCCACCGGCACCGACGGAACCGTGATCCAGGCTCAGAAAACCTGCAACGACGGCTCCGACCACGCGGACCGGGGTTCCTTCGGGATCGCCCTCGCCGTTCCGGACAGCAACACGTGGTACATGGGTACCGTGCTGCCCTCGCCGGACAAGAAGGACAAGACGGAGATCAAGAAGGAGCAACGGCCGATGCTCTGCGCGGCCGTCCCGGACGAAGGCACCACCTTCTGCAACGCCCACTTCAGCAGCGGCCCTTACACCGACGCCAACGGCAAGCCCGCTGGAGACGACACCGACCGCGACAACCTCTTCCGGCCCAAGCAGGCCGCAACCATGGACGCACTGGCGGCGAAGATCGAAGCCGCGGGCTACTCCACCTACATCGGTGGCGACCTCAACACCACCACGAACGACGTCTCCTACCTGGCAAGCCTTTACGACGACCATCAGGAGTGCGGCCAGAAGACGCCCGCCTCTCCTCACACCGGTGAGCCCACCGACGGCAACAACAAGATCGATTACATCTTCGGGCCGCAGAACCTCACCTACACCTGCAGCGTCATCGATGGCGGTCTCTCCGACCACAGGCTGATTCAGGTCTCGACCTCCTGACAGTGCGCAACTCTCCTGAGATGACCGGGCCGTAGCCCGTGCCGTGCCCTTCAGGTCCTGTTGCCTGTCCGCAGGTGCCGGGCCCGAAGTGCACGGCGTGGAACAGACCCGGCGGTGTGTCGGACGGTGGCGGGAGAGGCCACCTGCACCGTCCCACTCGGGCCGTCATCCGCGCCATCCCGTCATTACCGCGCCGCGCTGACACGCGCGGTGGCTACGGCTGGAGCCATGTCGCCGACTACACGGCTCCAGCACCCGTCCTCTGGGTGCCGACGGTCCGGCAAGGCAACTCCCGCTGCCTCGCCGCCATTCCAGAGAGCGTCTCACCCTCGGAAGACGAAGCAGAACGCTTCGCCCCGCGCGGACCCCCAAGGCCGCTGCGCCCGAGGGACACCGACAGAGGCATCGGCCCCGGCGGCTCCCTCTACGAGGGCGCCTGCGCGAGCATGGCGCACGGGTGGTCCACGGGCGTGCTGCCGGCCCTGACGCACCAGCTCCTGGTCGCCTGTCCGACGTCGCCCGGGTACACCGGCCGGGAGGTCAGGCCCCACCCCGGCGACGTAGCCTGGGCACAGGGCCGACTGCCCACTCCGGCAGGCCCGCTGACCCTCGACCGGACCAACACCACGACAGCGTCGCGGCCGTCCCGGATTCCCGACGAAGTCGAGCTGAGCACCGCACCGAAAACAGCGCAGTGCCCTTGCTGCGGAGCACCGGCCGCGCACACACTGCCACCAAGCGAGAGCAGCGCTCTCGAAAGATCACTCCCTCAGGGAGCCCCGGATGTCCGCGCACACACACCTGCAGAAGCCCGGCTGGTTCTTTGTGCACGTCACGAATCCGATCGTCATCTGGCTGTGCCGCCGAGGAATCAGCCTCTGGGGTATCCGCATCCTGGTCGTCCGTGGCCGAAAGAGCGGAGTCTCGCGCCACACGCCCGTCCACGTGCTGACCACCCACGGGCAGACCTACCTCCTCGCTCCGCGCGGTCACGTCCAATGGACCCACAATCTGCGGGCCGCGGGCCGCGGGGAACTGCGCCTGGGCAAGAAGACCGTGCCGTTCACCGCGACCGAGATCGCCGACGACGACAAACCCGCACTGCTGCGCGCCTACATGAAGCGCTGGAAGGCGGAGGTCCGCGTGTTCTTCCCCGACGTCGGGCCGAAAGCGACCGACGACGATCTACACCGCATCGCCCCCAGCCGCCCCGTCTTTCACATCACCCCGCAACAACACTGACGCCCGGCACCGACGCCCAACACTGACGCCCCGAGCTCGACTCCGTCGGACATCGGACCGCGACTCCGCCGAAGGGCGCCGCGCCCGTCTCGACCGTACGCATCCGGCGCTCAGCCGCGGAATCGGTACTGTTTCGCTGACCGTGCTCGTCGTCGCCGTGGTACTCCTGGTTCGCCCGACTCGCCGAGCGGGTGACCGAGGCGCCCGTGGTGGCAAGACGGCGCAGACTCCTCATGGGCAGCCCGGGGGCAGGACCGTCGTGCATCATCCCCGTAACAAGATGATCCACTTCCTTGTGCGGGCCGCGTCCACGCCCGTGAAGTGGGCTGATGCACTTCTCGAAAGCAGGCGGTCCGCTCCTCCGCCACCTGCGCCCATGGCACGCCGTAACGGCCTTCCTCGTAGTGGCGGCGGCAGTGGCGGCGTGCCTCGTCCTCCTCCCGTCCGACAGCGTGCGCTCGGTGCCCAACAGTCCCTGTCGACCCGTCGAAGCGGCGAGCGAGAAACCGCCCGCGAGCCCCGACCTCGACGGGGACGGCTACACGGATCTGGTGCACGAGATCTCCCGGTCGTTGAAGGTCGACGTGGTCGTCGTGCCCGGTTCCGAGCACGGTCCGGACCACGACCGCACGACCGTCCTCACCCAGGACGACCTCGGTGTGCCGGACGACATCCAGGTGGGCGACGACGCGTGGCAGCCCACAGTCGCCGACCTGGACGAGGACGGCCACGCCGACCTCGTCGTCAGCAGCGCCGCCCAGATCCTGTGGGGAGGCCCCAAGGGCCCGCGGGCCGACGGAGCTCACGGGCGCGTCCCGCTGCCGGGCAGCGGCTACTACACCGCGCCGATCGCCGGCGACTTCGACGGGGACGGCCACACCGACCTCGCGGTCCACCGGGACGCGAACGAGGACCGGGCCGTGGTCGTCCTCAAAGGACCGTTCAAGCGCTCCGGCGCCCCCGCCCGGACCGCGGAGACCCCCAGCCCGGTCAGCGAGGGCGCGACACCCGCGCTGGTCGCCGGGGACGCGAACGACGACCGCGCCACCGACCTCGCGCTCTACGACTCCCCGTACGACCCGCCTCTGCTGTTCACCGGAGGCGCCCCTACCGGCAGCGGCCTGAGCGAGGAGGCCGAGCGGCTGCCGGAGGGCGAGAACGTCGTCTTCGGCGACTTCGACGGCGACGGGCGCCAGGACATCGCCATGGGCCGGAGCTTCGTCGACAGCTACGACGAGGCCGACACACCCCACCGGCGAGGCCAGGTCACCGTCCGCTACGGGAAGGAGCCGGATAAGTGGATCACCATGGAGGGCGGCGACTTCGAGGAGGGCTTCGGCAGCAGGCTCGCCGCCGGTGACTTCGACGGCGACGGCTGCGACGACCTGGCCGTACAGCTCACCAGGAAGAAAGAGGCGGGGGACGCGCGGTTCGAGGTACTGCGGGGCGGCTCCGAGCACGGGCTCGGGTCGAAGCCCTGGCGCGCCACCAAGCGCTCGGTGCCGGGCGGCGAGGGCGTCGACGGCGCGCTCATCGCCATCAACGACTGGGACGGCGACGGCCGCGCGGAACTGGCCCTCTTCGGCGAGGGCAGATGGTGGATCACCGACGGCACGGACCACGACGAGGCGTCCTTCCCGGTCTCCCCCGGCAAGGACCAAGATTCCTAGCCACCTGCTCTTCGTAGCCACATGCTCGTGGTTGGGAGCTGTGCGGTCCTGAACCAGCCTCGCCAAGTTGTCGGGGCGCGGCGGCTGCGGAAGTATCGCGAACCGGTGATTGCACTTCCGCAGGGCGGAATCGCTCACACCGCCCGCCGGTCGACCGCCGTGGCCGGACGCGGCGGAGAGCAGCGCGCCCGAACTCGACTGGGCGCCCGACGATTTCCGCCTGCACCTCGGGACATGCTGACGCTGCCTGACCATCCGCATACTCGGCAGTCCGGCAAACCCGGATCACACCCCGGCCACGATGACGCCCGGCGCCGGATCCTCTCGGACAACGGGACAGGATGGCGGACAGGATGGCCCGCACCCGTGGCGGGGCCACGCCGCGAACTGCCGAGCCGCGCCGGAAGGGCCGCGCCGGAAGGGTCCGGACACGGCTCAGCCGCCAAGAGGCCCATCCGGGCTTGAGGGGCGCTCGCTACACCTCTGGAGCCGTCGTTCGGCTGTTTCCGCACGTCCGATGGGGTGAGTCGCCGCGCGTCGGGCAGACAGTGCCCGCCCCCGGCCGCTGGGCTGGTCTCCTCCGAAAGTTCCGGGAGTTGCTGGCCATGCCGTCCGCGGTCACGTGCGTGTCGTTGCCCTCCCTGACCGGTCTGCGTTTCGTCGCCGCGTCAGGTGTGTTCGTGTGCCACGTCGCGACGCTCGACGCCGCGCGGAGCGCCGGGTGGCCGAGGCCGGCCCTCTTCCTGCTGGGCCCCGTCGGCGTCTCGCTGTTCTTCGTGCTGAGCGGGTTCGTCCTGACCGTTTCGGCACGGGAAGCGGACTCGGCCAGGAGCTTCTGGCGCCGTCGGCTCGTCAAGATCTATCCCAACCACTGGGTGGTCTGGCTGCTCGTCATGGCGCTCTTCTGGTGTGTCGGAATGCCCCGGCCCGGCTTCGGCGTCTCTGACGGCGTCCTGGCGCTCGGTGATATGGCCAACGCCTTGCTGGTGCACACCCTCGTACCGCTGCCGAGTTTCGTACTGGGGGGCAACGGTGTCGCCTGGTCGCTCACGTGCGAGTTGCTGTTCTATCTGCTCTTCCCGTGGCTGTTGCCATGGGTCGTGCGGATCCCTGCCCGGTGGCTGACGGCCGCGGCCGTCAGCGTCGCGCTGGCGGCCTGGACGGTACCGCTGCTCTCGCTGGCCCTGGGCGGGCCGCCGTTGCGGCAGGCGTCCCTGCCGGGAACGGTCACCGGAGCACAGATGCTGCTCGTGTACCTCTTTCCGCCGAGCAGGCTGCCCGAGTTCGTCCTGGGCATGATTCTCGCCCGCATGCACGTGTGCGGCCTGCCCGTCCGGGTCGGAACCGTCCCGTCCGCCGCGCTGCTGTGTACGGCCCTCTTCGCCGGCATCGCCGTGCTCCCCGCGCCGTTCCTGCTCGCGGCGGTCACGGTGGTCCCCGTCGCCCTGCTGGTCCGTGCGACGGCGGCACTGGACCTACGTCAACGCAGATCCGTCCTGCGTATGCCGGTCCTGGTTCTCCTCGGTGAGCTCTCGTACGCCTTCTATCTCGTGCACGCCACGGTGATCGCGACCGTCCTGCGGTACGGGGGCGGCATGCTGGGCCCGGCCACGGCCGCCACTGTCTCGCTCATGGTGGCGCTGGCGGCCTCCTGGCTGCTCTACACACACGTCGAACAGCCCTGCATACGCCGCTTCGCCACCCGGCTCCCGCGCCCCTCCCCCGCCGTGGCAAGTACTCCGTCACCGCACGGCGGGGAGCTTGAGGGGCGGCCGTGAGAACTGAAGGGGCGGCCGTAGAGCCGGGTCCGACGTTCTCCGCACTGCCGCCAGACGGCCCACGTACGCGAACCGCCGCAGTCGCCGTCCGGAGCCCGGCCTCACACGATGGTCACATCCCGGTACGACGGCACGGCACGTGCCGACCCACGAGGAGCACTTGTGTCTGCTGAGACCGATACCCGGCCGGAGCCAGGCCCCTCCGCCCCGGCGGAGACGGCCGGGACGGAAGGCGGGGAGGCGGAGACCGCCGCCCGCTGCACCGAACGCGCCGTCACCCACCTGCTGTCCCGCCAGCACTCCGAGGGCTGGTGGAAGGGCGACTTCGAGACCAACGTCACGATGGATACGGAGGATCTGCTGCTGCGGGAGTTCCTCGGCATCCGTACGGCGGAGCAGACCCGGGCCACCGCCGCCTGGATCCGCGGCAAACAGCGGGCGGACGGTTCCTGGGCCACGCACACCGACGGCCCGGGCAGCCTTTCCACCACGATCGAGGGATACATCGCGCTGCGGCTCGACGGCGACGCGCCGGACGCGCCGCACATGGCCGCCGCCTCGCACTGGGTGCGCGAGCAGGGCGGCGTGGCGTGTGCCAGGGTCTTCACCCGGATCTGGCTGGCCCTGTTCGGCTGGTGGCGCTGGGAGGACCTGCCCGAACTCCCACCAGAATTGATCTTCCTGCCCAAGTGGATGCCACTCAACCTGTACTCGTTCAGTTGCTGGGCCCGTCAGGCCATCGTGCCGCTGACGATCGTCTGCGCCCACCGGCCGGTCGTCCCGGCCCCGTTCGCCATCGACGAGCTCCACGTGGACGCAGCGCGCCCGCAGCCGCCGGTCGGCAAGGCGCCGCTGCTCTCCTGGGAGGGCGCCTTCCGCCGCCTGGACCGCGCCCTGCACCGCTCGCGCCGCTTCGTACCACGCACTCTGCGAAGAACGGCGATCCGGACCGCGGTCGGCTGGATCATCGAGCGCCAGGAAGCGGACGGCTGCTTCAACGGCATCCAGCCACCCCTCGTCTACTCGATCATCGCGCTGCGCCTGTGCGGTTACCCCCTGGACCACCCCGTGCTCAGCAACGCTCTGCGAGCCGCGGACGCGTTCACCGTGCGCACCGGGGACGGCAAGCGCTGGGTCGAGGCCTGCCAGTCCCCGGTGTGGGACACCTCCCTCGCCGTGATCGCACTGACCGACGCGGGACTCGCCCCGGACCACCCGGCCCTCGTCCGGGCCGCCGACTGGCTGCTGGCCAAGGAGGTCCGCTCACACGGGGACTGGTCCGTACGCCGTCCCCGCCTCTCCCCCGGCGGGTGGTCCTTCGGCTTCCACAACCGCAACTACCCCGACACCGACGACACCGCCGAGGCCGCTCTGGCCCTGCTCAGAGTCCGGCACCCACAGCCGCAGCGGGTGGCCTCCGCCGTGCACCGCGCCGTGCGCTGGAACCTGGGGATGCAGTCGAAGGGCGGCCCCTGGGGCGCGTACGACGCGGACAACACCAGCCGCTGGCCCGCACGGTTGCCGTTCTGCGACTTCGGCGAGGTCACCGACCCGCCGTCGGCCGACGTCACCGCGCACGTGGTGGAGATGCTGGCGGCCACCGGCCACACCGGTCACCCGGACGTCCGCCGCGCCGTCGGCTGGCTGCTGCGCCACCAGGAGGACGACGGCTCCTGGTACGGCCGCTGGGGAGTCAACCACGTCTACGGCACCGGGGCGGTCCTGCCCGCCCTCATCGACGCCGGAGTCCCCCCGGACCACCCCGCCGTACGGCGCGGCGTGCAGTGGCTGACCGCACAGGCCAATCCCGACGGCGGCTGGGGCGAGCGGTGGGAGTCGTACACCGACCCCTCCTGGCGCGGCCGGGGCCCCTCCACCGCCTCCCAGACGGCGTGGGCGCTCCTGGGGCTCCTCGCCGCCGGCGAACACGACAGCGACGCCGTCCACCGCGGCGTGGGCTGGCTGACCCGTACCCAGCGCACGGACGGCACCTGGGACGAGCCCGAGTACACCGGCACCGGATTCCCCGGGGACCTGCCGCTCAACTATCACCTCTACCGGCTGCTCTTCCCCCTGTGCGCGCTGGGCCGTTACCTGCGTGCGAACGGTCACCGAGCCGGTTCGAAACCCGCCCGGGAAGGGTGATCAGCACCATGCCCGCCACCCCGAGCCCCGCCGCGGCCGTCCCGCTGGTCTCCGGCGCCCTCCCTCTCGTCGGGCACCTGCCCGCCTTCATGCGAGACACCGTCAACGTTCTCGAACGCGGCTACGCCGAACACGGTCAGCTGTTCAGACTGAACCTGGCGGGCACCTCGATGGTCGTGGTGCTCCATCCGAAACACCGCAAGGAACTGCTCCTCCAGCCCGAGACCGCGCTGTCGATCTCCGCCGCCTACCCCTTCCTGCGCTCGATGTTCGGTACCGGTTTCTACTTCATGGCCGAGGAAGAGGAGTACCGGCGCCAGCGCGCGCTGTTCACACCCGTCTTCCGCGGCAGCCCGCTGCGGACGTACATCGGGGTGATGGAACGGCGGACGCGGGAACTGATCGCTCAGATGGGCGACTCGGGGGAGCTGGAACTGGTCCGGGTGTGCGGCGAACTGAACCTGCGCATGATCGTGGACTGCTTCTTCGGCGAGGAGTTCGGGCCGCTGTTCGCCGATGACCTCGAATCGTTCGAGAGATTCTCCGGCAACGTCAGCTTTCTGCTGCCGCCCGCCCTGCACCCGCTGCGCACCTGGCGCAGCCGCACCGCCGGCAGACATCTGCAGAAGCTCACGCTGCGCTGTCTGGCCGAGCGGCGCGCGCATCCGCTGCCCGCGCCCGACTTCCTCCAGTCCCTCGTCGAAAGCCGCTACGCGGACGGCACCCCCGTACCCGACAGCGCCTCGGTCCACCAGGCACTGGGACTGGTGTGGGCCGCCGGGGAGACCACCTCCGGGCAACTCGCGTGGGCCCTGGCCGACCTGCTGCGCCGGCCCGAGCACCACCCCGCCCTGCTGGCCGAACAGCGCGACCACCTGCCGCCCGACGCGCCCCTGACCGTCGAAAGCCTGCACCGGCTGACCCGCATGGACCACGTCCTGTACGAGTCCGAGCGGCTCAACCCGCTCGCCATCCTGATCGCGCGCAAGACGGCCCAGGACACCCTGGTCGGCGAGCGCCGTCTGCGGCGCGGCACCCTGGTCCTCACCTCGCCCTACCTCGTGCACCGGATGCCGGACGAGTTCCCGGACCCCCACGTCTTCCGCCCCGACCGGTACGCGGAGGACCCCACAGCCTCCCAGCGGCTGTTCGGCTTCGGCTCCGGCATCCACCGGTGTCTGGGCCAGCACTTCTCCCGTCTGGAGATCAAGACCTGTCTGACCCTGCTGCTGCGCCACTACGAGATGGAACTGATCGACGTGCCCCGACCGGTGACCCGTCTCGCTCCCCGGGCCGTCACCGCGCCGTGCCGGGTCCGCTTCCGGCGACGCCGCCCGGAGGCGGCTCCTGGCTGACCGGCCAGGGCTGACGACATGCTGATGCCCCGCCGGTACCTGTGCCTCATCGGCCGGCGAACAGCCTGGAGCGGGAAGCGGGCCTGACGGGGCCCCGTCGAGGGGCACGGCCCCGGCGAGGTCCGGGCCGTCCTCGACCGGCCTTGGCGGGGCCGGCGTCGGTGCTTCTACGCCGGCGTCCCCTTCGCCCTGGCGCCGCGGCCCGGCCGCAGCCACGGTGTCGCCGACGACCGCGCGCCGACGGCTTCGCCGAGCCGCAGCTTCCGCCACGCCTGGGCATCGCCCTGCCCCGGCATACGGAGCCGGTCCGCTTCGCCACGACACGCCACCACGCCACCACGCCGTCGCGGGCAAGGGGGCAAGGGGGCAAGGGGCAAAGGGACAAGACGTGGGTACGTCTCGCCGTGCGCACACACCCCCCGTGTGGTCGCGGGCGCGGCAGCCGGTGTACGACGGCACAACCCTGTCGGTCCACTCCTGGCACATCGACGCGAGCCGATCCCCATGACACCCGCCGCCCCGGGACAAGACCCGGATTCGGCATGTGCGTCGGTGGGTTCGACCGCACGGCGTCCGGGACGTGATGCACGAGTGCCGGGACCGGCTGCGGGCCGAACTCCCGCCCCGCACAGAGAAGTTGTGCCCGCAGGCGTGATTGGTCCAGACCCATTGACGAAAGGTCTGGACCTGTTTACCGTGCGTCATGCTCGCGACATCCAGACACCCCACCCCTGTCCGGCGCTCATGTCCGGCGCTCAGCGACCCCACGGGAGCCCCCATGCTGTTCCGCCCGCGCAGCCCCCGCACGTCCCGCCTGCTCGCCGCCGCCCTCACCGCGGCCGCGACCGTCACCACCCTCCTGGTCACCGCGCCGGCGGCCCCCGCCGCCGACACCTGTGCGACCAAGCCGAGGCCGTCCGGCAAAGTCCTCCAGGGCTACTGGGAGAACTGGGACGGCGCCGCCAACGGCGTCCACCCCCCGTTCGGCTGGACCCCGATCACCAACCCGGCGATCGCCCAGCACGGCTACAACGTCATCAACGCCGCGTTCCCCGTGATCCGCTCCGACGGCACGGCGCTGCGGGAGAACGGCATGGACACCGGCGTGAAGGTCGCCACCCCGGCCGAGATGTGCCAGGCGAAGGCCGCGGGCCAGACGATCCTCATGTCGATCGGCGGCGCCACGGCCGGCATCGACCTCAACTCCACCGCGGTCGCCGACCGGTTCGTCGCCACGATCGTGCCGATCCTGAAGCAGTACAACTTCGACGGCATAGACATCGACATCGAGACCGGCCTCACCGGCAGCGGCAACATCTCCCAACTGTCCACGTCCCAGGCCAACCTGGTCCGCATCATCGACGGCATCCTCGCCCGGATGCCGGCCGGTTTCGGCCTGACGATGGCCCCCGAGACCGCCTACGTCACCGGCGGCAGCGTCACGTACGGCTCGATCTGGGGCGCGTACCTGCCCATCATCAAGAAGTACGCGGACAACGGCCGTCTGTGGTGGCTCAACATGCAGTACTACAACGGCTCGATGTACGGCTGCTCCGGCGACTCCTACTCCGCGGGCACGGTCCAGGGCTTCACCGCCCAGACGACCTGCCTGGACAAGGGCCTCGTCATCCAGGGCACGACCATCAAGGTTCCCTACGACAAGCAGGTCCCGGGCCTGCCCGCCCAGTCCGGCGCGGGCGGCGGCTACATGACGCCCAGCCAGGTCAAGCAGGCGTGGAACACGTACGGCGGCGCGCTGAAGGGCCTGATGACCTGGTCGATCAACTGGGACGGCTCGAAGAACTGGACCTTCGGCGACAACGTGAAGGGGCTCTAGCCGGTCAGGCCGTCAGGCAGTCACCGGCTCGCCCGTCGGGCCGTCAGCCTCCGGGCTCCCGGAGGACGGGCCGAGCGGCTTGCCCTCCCACAGCAGGCAGCGCCAGCCGGCGGCGGGGGAGCCGTCGAGGACGACGACGCCGGTGTTGGCCAGCGGGTGGGAGGCCGCGTGCGCCACGTCGATGTTGACGGCGCGGGCGGCGACCCAGGTGCGGATCACGGCGCCGTGGCTGACCATCGCCACCGCGCCCGCGCCGGAACCGGCGGCCTCGGCGACGACGGCGTCGAAGCGGCCCAGCGCCTCCGTGCCGTTCTCCGCGCCGGGCATCCGGCGTTCGACGTCACCGGCCGACCAGGCGAACGCCGTGGTCATGTAGAGGGTGGCCGCCTCGTCGTCGCCGCGCATCTCCAGCTCACCCGCGATCAGCTCCCGCAGCCCCTCGCGCACCACCGGCACCAGACCCCGCGCCGCGGCCAGCGGGGCGGCGGTCAGCTGGGTGCGCAGCAGTGTCGAGACGTACAGCGCGTCGATCGCCTCGCCCGCCAGCGCCTCGGGCAGCGCGGCGGCCTGCTCCTGCCCCAGTGGCGTCAGGCCGGGGCCGGGCATCGTGGTGTCCAGGAGGTGCTTGAGGTTGGACGGGGTCTGGCCGTGGCGGATGAGGATCAGACGCATGTGGGGCGGGCCTCCTGGTCTTCCGGTCGTGCGGGACGCTTTCAGCGGGACTCCCCCACTCTGCCATCCGTCCGCCGTGCCGGAATGGCCTGCCCCCAGCCTCCGCGCTCGGGTGCCACGCGCAGCTTTCGCGCGTCGGCATCCGCACCCGCTCCCCGCAGGCGTCGGTGGCCTCCGCCGTGTGCTCGTACCCGGCGCCGACGTGACGGATGACACCCATCGCCGGGTCGTCGGTCAGGACACGCTCGATCTTCCCGACGGCCGGCTCGGTGCCGTCCGCGACACATGCCTGGCCCGTGCAAAGCCCATTCAGGTCCAGTGAGCTGCCTGGCCACCGGGGTCACCGGAGTCTGTGTCTGCTGTCCCCGACCGTCCTTGTGCTGTTGGGCCGCCGCACGCTGGAGAGTTCGGTGTCGTAGCGGATCAGCGGGCCAGTTTTGAACCCGTTCAAAATTCCTGGCATCATTGCGGCTGCCGCCATCGGCCGGTGAGCGGCCGTGTCCATGCGGCGCGTCACGAGGGGGCTTCACTGTGGGACGGGATCTTTCTTCCAGCCGAATCTTCTGGGTGTCGATGGTGACGCTGTTCGTGGAGGCGGTGCTCGCCCTCGAGGCGGCTGTGCTGTACGGCCAGACGCTGGAGTCGCCCAACACAGGCGGCAATTACGCCCTCGGAGTGCTGGCTCTTCCCTTCCTGGCGGCGGCGGGCGCCGTCCTCGCAGCCGTGATCTCGGTGGCCTTCGTGCTTCCCACGGTCCGGCTGAGCAGGCGACCGGGGCGCAGGTCCGGCGGCCGTGATGCCTGGTGGTGGGTACCGCTGATCGTGGCGGCCCTCCTGGCACCCATATTGGCAGGAGCCGCTCTCACCGACCCTGTGGACCGGCAGTCGGCCCTGGCTTCGTGGGCCCTTGCCACCGTCACGCTCACCGTCCCGGCCCTGATCGGCCGGTCGCGGCGGCGGAAACCGCTTCGCGCGGTGGCGGCGTGGGGCCTACTGGCCGCCATCGGCGTCGGAGCCCTGGGTGCGGTGGCCTTCCAGACCGATGTCCTCCAGGCGTACCGCCCGCCGACGATCTCCCCAGCGGCGCTGGTCGGCACCTGGGCCGACGGAACGGGCGCAGCGCTGACGTTCACCGCGGACGGCAGGGTCACCTCGTCCGGCGTCGAAGAGCACGAGCTCGACGAGGACTTCACCGTCGTGGCGAAGGCGTGCACAGGCGAGGGGACATGGACCTACGTGGCCGGCGGCGACCCCTGGAGCCAGGAGGTCGACGTCGACCTCCCAGAGTGTGAATGGCCGTCCTGGAACGTGGGCGGCACGCGGGAGCGGACCACCCTCTACCAGTACGTCGGCGACCCCGACTCCTGGGACCTGTACGAACTGAGCAGGGTGTAACCGGCACCAGCCCGCAGAGCCGGTGGGCTCGCTGCTCGACATGGTTGCGTCGCCGCCGGGCCAGCGGGGAGTCGCGTGCGACCCCGGCCCGTCAACGAGGTCCTGAGCGGCCGTCCGCACCACGACCGCATCGCACGCGAGCAGTGGGGCGAGGTCGACAGCGACCATGACAGGATCCTGCGCGCCGTCGAGGACGGCGACACGGCCGCTGCCGAACGCCTCAACCCGTGGACACCTGATGCGCCCGCGCCACCTGTACGGACAGATGGAAGCGTCGGCCCCCCGGACCGGCACCCGGCAGAGCGAGTAACGGACGCGGGGCCGAGCACGTGGAACAGGCCGGCCGATGTGCTCACCCTTGCGGCAGCGGCGAGCCGAGCAGCCAGTTGCCGGGGGCCTCCGTGTCGGTGCTGAGGTAGAACTCCTCGACGGCGGTGCGGAACTCGTCGTGTGTGATGGTGCCGCTGCCGTTGCGGTCGAGCCGCTGGAAGGCCGCGCCGGAGGTGGCCGGGTCGATGCCGAGCGCGTCATACATACGGACGTACTCGTCAGCGGTGAGTGTGCCGCTCCGGTCGGTGTCCAGGGCCCGCATGAGGGCGTCGATGACGGGCATCACCAGATGTTCGACGGTCTTGGCGTCGGCGGCGACGTGGGACCGCATGGCTGTGATGAACCGGGCGGGCTCGACGCGGCCCTGCGCGTCGGGCGCTCCGGCCTCCCCCAGGGCATCCCACCAAGCCATGAACGCCTCGCGCAGCGCGCTCTTCTCACCTTCTTGCGGTGCCACCGCGGCGAACACCTTGCCGATGTCCTGGAAGTCGTCACGGGTCAGATAGCCGTCGCCGTTGCGGTCGAACCAACCGAACAGGCTGGTGAACTTCTGCTCGATGCTGCTCTGCACCATGGTGGCCTCCTGCCAGCCCCTGAACGCGGCGTGCGCTCACCGCGACGCCGTGCTGCCGCGTGTTGCGGCCCGTCCTCAGGCGCACGGTAGGTGCGTGCCAGCGGTCCGACTAGGTGCATTCCCGGCCGCGTGGATGCCGCGTGGATGCCTGGTGGATGCCTAGAAGAGGACGCCCTGGCCGACGGGGGCGGCCGTGCGGCGCTCCTGCCCGCGGTGGGAGGAGATGATCTGCTCGTCGCCGAACAGCGGTTGCGTGCCGAGCTCGTCGGGTACGGCCGGTATGGCGGTAGGACCGGAATCGATGCCCGGACGCAGCTCGGCGTCCTGGTCGAATTCGTCGGGCGTCATGCGCGTCCAGTCGCGTCCGTGTTGCACGCTCAAGCCGCACCCCCTTCTCGTCGCCGGTTGTGCATGTCCACAACTGTTCCCGTGATTCCGCTGCCGACACGCTGGAGGGGCTGGGCCTCAGGGCGATACGCACGGCTCCGTCGCGGGTCTGTAAGCGTCCGGTGCGCCTCGCGGTCATGGAAGATGCATCGATGACCAGTGAGAACGTGTTCATGTGTCTGGCTGGTTCGACAAGGACCCCGACGGAGAATGATGGGACGGCGATGAGTGAACTGACCAAACCCGAGGTCGATGTACCGGAAGGTGACGCTCCTGCCGTGCTGTCCATCCGGGACCTGATCGTCGGAGACGGGGCCGAGGTGAAACCCGGCATGGTGGTCAAGGTCCACTATGTCGGGGTGACCTTTGAGTCCGGGAAACAGTTCGATGCCTCCTGGGACCGGGGGGAGCCGTTCAAGTTCGCCCTGGGCGGTGGCAGGGTCATCAAGGGCTGGGACCGGGGAGTGCGGGGGATGAAGGTCGGTGGTCGGCGCGAGCTCATCGTTCCCCCGCGCCTCGGCTATGGCAATCAGTCACCCTCACCGTTGATCCCGGCGGGTTCGACCCTGGTCTTCGTGGTGGACCTGGTCGACTCGTACTCCAGCACAGCCGGGTGGAGCAACGCATAGTCGTACTGGCCTGAAGCGTAGCGTCGTGCACACCGGCTGATGGGTGGGTGGCCCCCGAGTGCGGTGGTCTACGGCCGGTGGGCGCGGGTCAGTTTTGCCGGTCGCGCCGAGGTCGGCGAAGGACTGTCGCCGGGCGAAGCTTCTGCGGTGAACGCATGAGCCGTCACCGTCCCGTACACGGGGTGTCCGCTTCCCGCCGTGGCGGGCGCCGGGCACGGGTGACCACGCGGTCGGCGGCGCGTCCGCACCCGGTCGGCGAGTGAGCCGAGGGCGACCAGGGCCCCCGCGGCCAGCAGCACCCGGAAGCGCCGGTCGGCCAGTACGTCCGCGTACGTGGTGCGGGCTTCCCGGGTGGTGGAGTCGGAGGTCACCGGCAGGAGTGCGGGACGGACCGGAACCGGAACAACCCGGTTCGCACAGAGCCCGGACGACCCGCCGTCACCACTGGAACACGGGACAACAGTGTGGACCCTCATACGGGACTTCGTCGCCCTGCACTTCTACGTTCATGCGCTGGCGTTCCGGGCCGCCGCGGCCACCGCCGGGGAGGCGGTGCGCGAGCGGTTCGGCGCGCCTCCGACGGTCGAGGAGACCGACGAGCCCAGCCCCGGCACCCCCGCCGCGCAGGACGGGACGTACCGGACCGCCGCCGAGCGGGCCCGTTACCTCGCGGAGTGCGTACTGTCCCTGCCCGACGAGGCCCTGACCGAGAACGGCGGGCGGTTCACCGGCTGGCTGTTCACCGGCTGGCTGTTCACCGCCCTGCGGTCGGCGTGCGGCATGCACTACCGTCCTCCGCACGCCGCTCGAATCGGCCTTCACCTTGCAGAGTAGAGCGAACCAGCGAACCAGCGAACCAGCGAACACGCGAACACGCGAAGCGCGACGCAGCCCGGCGCCCGCCCCGCCTTCGTCAACTGCCGCAGCTTTCAGGCCTGTTGCCGACAGCTGGGGCGGGTCACTTCGACGCCTTCGCGGGTGCCCCAGCGGCTGACCCGGTGGCAGGTGGCCATCGCGTAGATGTACAGCGGTCGCAGGACCAGGACCCGCCAGAGGGAGGTCAGCGGGGCGAGGGCGAACAGGAGCAGAGTCTGGCGCAGGCGCATGTCGGTGCGGTGGACGGTGAACAGGCGCAGCGCCATCAGGTAGCTCATGGCGGTGGCGATGACCACGCCGGCCAGGACGAGGCTGCCGGTGTGGGCACGCAGGTCCGGGTCGGCGAGGATGACGGCGGGGATGGCGATGCCGAGCACGAGGTGGACGTACTCCGCGACCGTGCTCCAGAAGACGATGCCGTTCAGCGGCATGTAGCGCAGCCACCACAGGTGGCGGACGGTGGTGCCGCGCATCCAGCGCATCTGTTGACGCAGATAGTGCGACCAGCTTTCGGGGACGAGGGTGAAGACGAGCGAGGAGGGCTGGTGGACGGTGTCTCCGGCCAGGAGCCCGTAGAACGTGAGCATGGAGTCGTCGTTCATCTGCATCGGCCGGCCGCGGAACGTCTCGTGTTCGTAGGCGCCGGCCGCCTCGCGGACGATGTGGGCCCGGTAGAAGGCGAGCGTGCCGGAGTTGATGGTGACGCGACCGAGCACGGACTGCGCGGAGCGCAGTCCGCGGGTGAAGGGCAGGTAGAGCAGGTTGATCATGCGGGTCAGCGGGCCGGCGTCGTGGTTGAGCACGACGACCTGACCGGCGACGGAGGTGATTCCGGCGTCCGCGAACGGCTTCAGCCCCTCGGCGATCGCTTCGGGGTCGAGGACCGAGTCGCTGTCGAGGGTGACGAAGATGTCCGCGTCGTCCGTGGCCAGAACGTGCATCTGGGCGTACCGCTTGCCCCGGTTGGGAGTGCGGTCCCAGGTGACCTCGACCCCGCGGGCACCGGCGCGTTCGAGCAGCTCGGCGCGGACCTCGTCATAGGCCATCGGGGTGCCGTCCCCGTGTACGGAGCCGTCGTCGACCACCCGGATCCTGTCCACGGGACGGGTCTGTACGAGCAGGGAGTGCAGGCAGCTGCGCAATGCCGCGGTGTCCTCGTTGTACACCGGGATCTGCACGGTCACTTTGAGCCGGTCCAGTGCGGCCTGTGCCTCGGGTGAGGCGGTGCGGGGCCTCTCCAGCCAGGACAGCGGCACCCACCACAGCAGCAGGAAGGACACCAGCCACGGCACCACCGCATCCTGACTCCCGCCTGCCAGCGCCGCGACCGTGCTGTACACGTGGGCCACTCCCCAGGCCAGGAACACCGTCAGCGGCACCGCTCCCCACAGAGCGAGGCCGAAGGACGAGGCGTGCCAGGCGCGGGGCAGCGGCGCCACGCCCGGCCATCGCTTGGGTACGGCTTTCGCGGCTGCCGATTCGGCGCAGGTGCGCGGGGTCACCGCTCGACCGGGCCCTTACCACGCCGGAACGATGCCCTGACCAGTGTCGCCCCCGTCAGCACGGCGACGACACTGGTGACCACCAGCCATACCTGCCCGGTGGCCAGGCCGGTAGCGGCCAGTGTGCTTCCGGGACCCACGATCGACCCATAGGACATAACGCCTCCTCGGAGAAAAGCGGCAGATAAGCCCTATATACGTCATTTTGGCCCCGCTGGCCTACCGAGCCGTCCTCACGCCGTCGTGGCAGCGGTGCGCGTCGTCGTCCGTCCCTGCGCGGCCCTGAACCACGCCACGGTCCGGTGGATACCTTCGCGAGGCGGCACGAGGGGCTCCCAGCCGAGAACGGCGCGCGCCAACGCCGTGTCCGGACGGCGACGGCAGGGATCGTCCTGCGGCCGTGCCACGAACTCGATCCCGGACGACGATCCGGCCACGTCCCGGACCAGGCGGGCCAGCTCGAGCACGGACATCTCGATGGGGTTACCGAGGTTGACGGGGCCACCGTGATCGGCGGCCAGGGCGGCTGTCAGCCCGTCCACCATGTCGTCGATGTAGCAGAGCGAGCGGGTCTGCGATCCGTCTCCGGCGACGGTGAGGGGCTGCCCGCGCAGCGCCTGGTCGATGAAGGCCGGGACCGCTCTCCCGTCGTCCCGGCGCATGCCCGGGCCATAGGTGTTGAACAGTCGCACGATGATGGTCGACAGCCCGTGCACCCGGCGATAGGCGGCGGTCGCCGCCTCCGCGTACCGCTTGGCCTCGTCGTACACGCTGCGCGGGCCGACGGGGTTGACGTGCCCCCAGTAGCTTTCCGGCTGGGGGTGCACGAGCGGATCCCCATAGGTCTCGGACGTCGAGGCGAGCAGGAACCGGGCCCGATGGCGCAGTGCCAGGTCGAGCGCCGCCAGGGTGCCTGGGCCTCCCGCGCGCAAGGTCTCGCACGGGTGGCGTTGGTAGTCGATCGGCGAAGCGGGCGAGGCCAGATGGAGGACCGCGTCGATCCGGCCCGCCACTGCCGGCACTTCCCTCATGTCGGCCAAGTCGGCCACGTCGCCGACCTGTAGGGCGAAGCGGTCGTGCCGCAGCAGTGCGTCGATGTTGGCGCGGCGTCCGGTCAGGAAGTTGTCGACACAGATGACGCGGTGCCCCTCCGACAGCAGACGTCTGCAGAGATGGGAGCCGATGAATCCGGCCCCACCCGTCACGACGACAGTGTTCTCCATAGTCCTGCCCCTCCCCCGTGAATGCCGCCCCTCCCCGCTCGGAGGACGGCGGTACCGGGCCCAGCGCACCCCAGCGGGGCGTGCGAACGCAAGAGGCACGCACGAAAGTTGTGGCGAACGAGTATCCGTGTGACTGGTGTTGCGAGCGCCGCGCGTGTCACAGAACCGGAGGCGACCCGTTTCGCCAGGCACGTGAATGCGACAAGCACCCGGTGGCTGTGGGTGCCGCGCGGCCACCGTTGCGTTTCCCCTCCATGGTGGCCAAAGACTTCTGCGAAAGCTCTTCCGTCCGCGCAGGGCAGCCAATGCTCCTGCTGAAGCCGCCCGTTCGGGTGGCGTCAGCGGAAAGGCAATGGAATGAGTGGAATGCGTACCAGAAGCTGTGCCCGTCCTGCCCGTCGGCGAGCCGGGTCGGTTGCCGCCGTGCTGGCCGCGGCCGCGCTGGCAGCGGTCGTGCCGTCCCCCGCGACGGCCGCCGGTGACATCAGCTGCGAGTCGCGCGGCTGTGTGAAGGTGGATTCGAGTGCCGATACCTTCGGCTGGGGGGTGGGGTTGGACGAGCAGAGCGGCAAGGCCTACATCGGCGATCCCTACAAGGACCGGATGTGGGAGGTCGACCTGAAGTCCGGCAGGACCTCGGATCTGCTGAACGGCGGGTGGAGCCCGACCGGAGTGGCCGTCGCCGATCCGGACACCGCCTACGTCGCGGCCTTCGACGAAGGCAACCTGTACCGGGTGGACCTGCGCCGGGGCACCAAGGAGCCGCTGTTCAAGAACGGCACGCTCGGCCAAGCCACGGGTGTGGCCCTGGACGGCCGGACCGCCTACGTCACCGACCGGGCCAGCGACACCTTGTGGGCCGTCGACCTGGACAAGCCCGGACGGTCCCCGGAGAAGGTGGCCGACCATCTGGGCGACGCGGACGGCCTTGCGCTGTACCGGGGCAAGGCCTACGTCGCCGACAGCTGGGGCGACTGTCTGTGGGAGGTCGACCTGAACACCAGCAGCAAGGAGAAGGTGGCCGAGCGCCTGGGTGACGCCTCCGGAGTCGCCGTCGACGGCAACGGACAGGCCCTGGTGTCGGACATCGCGAACAACAAGATCTATCAGGTCGACCTCACCAGCCCCCGGGTCACCAAGCCGGTCTCCACCGTCGTCTCGGGTCCGGAGACCCCTCGGCACCTCACCGTCGATCACACCGGACATGCCTACTTCGTCGACACCGACAAGCATGCCCTGTACTACCTCAAGGGGCTCGACCTCGCTCCGCCGTCGCCCGGCCCCGCTCCGGGCAGGTACACGGCGCGGGTGGAGCCGCGCAAAACCGAACACGCTGCCCCCGGCAACCGGTGGGTGTACCCGTCGGTGCTGGTGAGCAACACCGGCCAGCGCAACCTGGGGCAGCAGAAGGTGGTCGTGACCGCGCCGTCGGGGATGCGGTTCGAGGCCGATGCGATGACCTCCTGGACACAGGCCCGCGGGGAGAGGTCTGCCTCGTGCGCCCGCTCGACGGATCAGCACACCCTGACGTGCAACGCCGTCGATCTGAACCTGAACAACGGGGAAGAGGCGGTCCTGTATCCGCGGATGAGTGTGGCCTCCGACGCCCAGACCGGCCCCAAGGACGTGACGTTCTCCCTCGGTGACCCGGCCTTCGCCACCGGCCAGGCCACCGTCGACGTCACCGGCAACGTCGGCTGACCCGACCGGCCGCGCTCAGCCCCGCCAGGATGCACCCGATCCTGGCGGGGCGGGGCATGCCCGCCGCGCCGTGTGACGTCGCCGGTACCCAACGAGGACGATCGGAGCTGCGGACAGCGTGTCATGACTCCGTTCCTTCTCCTGGTCTCCTGGTCTCCTGGTCTCCTGATCTCCTGGTGGACGTGTGACTTCATGTCTCGCACCATTGGCGTGGCTGGAGGCGCACGGGTCTCGGCGCTCAGCCGTCGTTTACCGGTTCGAATACGTACAGCGGAAGAATCGAAGAGGATGAGGAACATGGAGCAGCGGGTCTTCGGCAGGAGCAAGCAGCAGGTGTCCGTGGTCGGCTTGGGCACCTGGCAGTTGGGGGCCGACTGGGGTGATGTGAAGGAGGAGGACGCCCTGGCGGTACTGGATGCCGCCGTCGAGTCCGGAGTCACCTTCTTCGACACCGCCGACGTGTACGGGGACGGCCGCAGCGAGCAGGTCATCGGCCAGTACCTGCGTCGCCGCCCGGACGCGGAGATACTGGTCGCAACGAAGATGGGCCGCCGCGTGGAGCTGGATCCGGCGCTGTACACGCTGGACAACTTCCGCGCCTGGACGGACCGCTCGCGCCGCAATCTCGGAGTGGACCGGCTGGACCTGGTGCAGCTGCACTGCCCGCCCACACCGGTGTTCTCCTCCGACGCCGCCTTCGATGCCCTGGACACCCTCGTGGAGGAGGGCCGGATCGCGGCGTACGGAGTGAGCGTGGAGACCTGCGCGGAGGCGCTGACCGCCATCGCCCGCCCCGGCACCGCGAGCGTACAGATCATCCTCAACCCGTTCCGGCTCAAGCCCCTGGAGGAGGTACTGCCCGCGGCGGCGAAGGCCGGGGTCGGCATCATCGCCCGGGTGCCGCTCGCCAGTGGGCTCCTGTCCGGCCGGTACACGAAGGACACGGTCTTCGCCGCGGACGACCATCGCACGTTCAACCGGCATGGCGAAGCCTTCGACCAGGGAGAGACCTTCGCAGGCGTCGACTTCGCGACGGGCGTCGAGGCCGCCGCCGAGTTCTCCGCGCAGGCGCCCGATGGTGCCGGCGCGGCACAGACGGCACTGCGCTGGATCATCCAGCAGCCGGGGGTCTCCTCGGTCATCCCTGGCGCCCGCAACCCCGGGCAGGTCCGTGACAACGCCCAGGCCGCCGCTCTGGCTCCCCTGCCGCAGTCCACGCTCGACGCCGTCCAGGCCCTGTACGACGACAAGATCCGCGGTCAGGTGCACCACCGTTGGTGACCCCGGTGTGCCCGTGGGCTTGGGGGTTCGGCCGATCGCCACGGAGCGGGTCCGCATCTTCGTGCGTGTGCTTCAGCCGCGAAGTGAACCCGTCCGCCGGCCGTACACCAAGCCCGCGCACATCCACCCGGGCCTCAACCAGCGCACTGCCGCCGGTTCAGATCACCCGATACGCCTCGGCAGGGTGCCCGGGGGCTCTCCGGTTTCCACGACGGGCAGGGTAACCCGCTGCGGATCACCGCATGACAGCCAGGCACTGGCGGGCACGACCTCGACGCCGGTCGTGGCACGCCGCGCCTGCCACGGCTTGTCTACTGGGGAGCTGCGGGCGAGGACGACGTCGAAGGCGAGGGCGACGGCGGGGTCGTGGGCTGACTCTTGGCTTCACACAGCTTGTCCAGGTCGGCCGCGGGAAGGGAGGGATTGAGGAGCTTGACGAGCTCGACGAGCGCCTTGCACACCTCGACGGGGTCCTTCTGAGGAGTACTCGGGGCGGCCGACGCGGCAGCGGCGGGTGAGGCGGCGAACAAGGCCAGGGCGAGGGACACGGACGCTGCGGCTTTTCGGATCACGGGGCTTCCCCTTCGTCTGTCGGCTCCATACCGGCTAACCCTTCGATCGTGCCCGAGCCACACCGAAGGCCCCCGGCAAGAGCCCCCGAACGGGTGACGCGATCCCGCGCGCCCACCTGCCCCTCCCCCGACCAGCCCGTCAAGTGCTCGCGCTGCGCCGTCAGTTCGTCTCCAGCGCCCGATCCTGGCCGGTCTCGGTCTCGGTCTCGGTCTCGGCCACCGCTCGCCCTCGCCGATGGCTTGCGCGGCCGCGGTGATGAGGTGTCCCGTACGGGGTTGTCAGCGCTTCATGGGGGCGAAGACACCCCAAGGGGCTGCTCCCGGCGATCTGGATGCTCGGTGACAACGGTGCGCGGTGGCCCTGTCAGGGCAGGCCGGCACCGCTGTCGGGTCGGCCGCCACCACCGCACAGCAGCCGCCACCCTCCTCGCCGCCCGGAACGTCGTCGGCAACAGCGCCTGACCCGGCAGGCGCTGTCGGCACGACCTCGCCGCCGGTCGCCGCACACCATGACGGGAAGTCCGTGGCCGGTGCTCATGGGCGGCGGGAGAGCCGGCCAGGGCGAGGAGGAAGTCGTCGGAGTGGGCGACTGCTGGGTCAGCCGTACACCTCCTGCCAGCGCCAGAACTGGTCGGTCCACGGCCCGACTTCCTCCAGCTGCAGGACGGCGTTGCCTTCTTGATAGCTCTGGCGCGTGGCAACGACCAGGCCCTCATGGCCCAACGGCCTGATGACGAAGTCCGCTTGGGCGCTGTCCATCGAGACCAGACGCCAGAGTTGCCGCTCGCTCTTGCTGTCGGACCTCTGCGACATGACGGCCGCGCCCTTCTCGGGGCTGTCCGCAACAAGGGCGAGGCTCCGGTCGAACGCACCGCTGTCCGCGTTGTACGCCGCGTTCCTGATGCGTACGACGCGGTCGCCGTAGCCGGACTCCGGAATGAACTCCCACTGGGACTGCCTGTTGGCCGTGGTGGGAGCGTCTCGCCACACGACGGCCGGCACGTCGCTGTCGAGCCAGCCGTACGGAGTGATGTGCATTCCGGTCACCGACTGGACGATCAGTTGCGGACCTCGCGGTATGGGCAGGCTGACCATGGTTCTCCTCTCGTCGGACCGCCGCCGTCCTCCGGGGTGGGAGCGCGGCGGTCGCACACGTACGGAACGTGCCAGGAGTGCCAGGGCGTCGGCCCGTCGAAGGCGCCGCGCCCGCTGCGGACGCTAGACGCGGGCCCTTCTCCCGGCGAGAGACAAAACCGGCCACGCTGGGGCCGACCGTGGCTGCCATCAGTCGCTCATGGTTCCGGCGAAGCCCCCGGACGGTACGGGCGACGATTGATTCGGGGGCGCCGTCAGGTGTCCGCGTCTCGGCTCACCCGGAGCGCGTCCGACTCGGCGAGTTCGTCGAAGAGCAGGGCGTCGTCGCCGGTCTGCCCGGTGCGGTAGGCGACCCGCGCCACCAGGTGGGCGGCGACGGGGCTGGTCAGCAGCTGGAAGAAGACGACCAGGGCGAGGGTTCCCAGGTCGGCCCAGGAGCGCAGGCGCAGCGCGACGCCCGCGGTGAGCAGGAGGATGCCCAGGGTCTGCGGGTTGGTCGCGGCGCTGCTGCGGGTGAGGACGTCGGGCAGCCGCAGCAGTCCGAGGACGCCGGTCAGGCAGACCAGGGCGCCCACGAGCAGCAGGGCCGCACCGGCGAGGTCGGCCGCCTGGTGCCAGTTGCTCACGGGCGCTCCTCGGGTACGGGCGCGGGCTCGGTGGGGCGGTCGCGTGCGGCGATGAAGCGGGCGATGCCGACCGAGCTGGTGAAGCCGAGGAAGGCGATCACGAGCATGATCGACAGGTAGTAGCGGGTCCGGCTGTGCGCCGCCTGCACGCCGATCCCGGCGACCATCAGGGCCGCGGCGACGTCGACCCCCACGGCGCGGTCGAGCATGGACGGGCCACGCCAGATGCGGATCAGCAACAAGGCGCCGGCGAGCAGGATCACCGCGAGTGCGGCGTCGAGCAGGATGCCGTCCAACGAGATCACGGCCGGGGGTCCTTTCGTGGCAGAGGTCGTGGCGGAGGTCGTGGCGGAGGTCATGTCGGAGGACATGTCGGAGGACATGTCGGAGGTCGTGCGGGAGGTACCGGCCCCGGGTCCGCGGCGATGCGCTCGATCTCGGTGCGGGTGCCGAAGGCCCGTACGACGAGGGCCTCCAGGCGCCACACGTCGGTCCGGGTCCGGTCCACGGCGGCCGTGTCGTCGGCGTCGGTGATGTGCAGGTACAAGGTGGCGGCCGAGCCGTTCACCTCGACGAGGACGCCGCCCGGCACACAGGAGACGGCGACGGCGGTCGCCGCGATCATCAGGTCGGTGCGGCAGCGCAGCGGGACGGCGATCACCGCGGCGGGCCGCCGTCCGCCGCGCAACGCCTGCCGCGACACCGAGACGCTGGATGCCACCATGTCGTAGACGAGGTAGCCGGCGAGCCTCAGGATGCCCACCGGGCGTAGCCGCAGGGCGAGTTCGACACTGGGCAGCGGGAAGACGAGGCACAGGACGACGGCGACGACAATGCCGCTGACGAGGTTGCCCCACGTGGGCCCCGACCAGAGCAGCATCCAGATCACCGTGAGCCAGGCGATCAGCGGCACGTCGAGACGGCGTGCGCGGACTTTCGCGACACCGGGAGGCACGGAAGGTCCGGGAGATCCGGGAGAACCGGGAGATCCGGGAGATCCGGGAGGGCTGCTTCTCACTGTCCGAGCACCGCTTCCACGTACGGCGTCCTTGCCAGGATTTCGGCGGCCGAGCGGTCGGCGAGGCCGGTCAGCGGGGTCGCGAGCACGGTGTAGGAGAGACCGAGGAGAACGGCGCCCACGGTCGCCGCGGTCATCGCGCGCGGCATCCGGGCGGTGGTGCGGACACAGGCGACCGCCACCGAGCCGCCGCCCACGCCGACGGACGCACCGGGGGACCCGGTCGCCTCACCCTCGCCGAAGCCACCGGAGCGACCGGAGCGACCGGACCCACCGGACCCACCGGACCCACCGAAGTCGTCGGAGTCGTCGGAGTCGTCGCGGTCCTCCAGCACGCTCCCCTCCCGGGGAAGGTGCTCGGGAGCCGCCCGCCAGAACGCCAGATTCCACACCTTGGCCGTCACGTACAGCGTCAGGAGGCTGGCGACGGCGCAGGCTCCGAGCAGGAGGTACGCATCGGTCCCGGCGTCCGCCGCACCGGCCCGCATCAGGGCGAGCTTGCCGAGGAACCCGGACAGGGGCGGGATCCCGGCAAGGTTCATGGCGGGCACGAACCAGAGCGCGGCCAGCAGCGGAGCGGCGCGGGCGACGCCTCCGAGCCGCGTCAACTCCGTTGTGCCGTAGCGCCGTTCCAGCAGTCCGGCCGCCAGGAACAGAGTCGTCTGTACGGTGATGTGGTGCGCCGTGTAGACGATGGCGCCGCCGACGCCGCCCCGGCTGCCGAGCGCGATCCCGTACAGCATGAAGCCGATGTGGCTGACGAGGGTGAACGAGAGAAGCCGCTTGAGGTCGGTCTGGGCGACGGCGCCGAGGATGCCGATGAGCAAGGACGCGAACGCCACGATCATCAGCACGGAGGAGAGCCGGTTGCCGGGGAAGAGCAGGGTCTCGGCGCGCAGAATCGAGTACACGCCGACCTTGGTGAGCAGCCCGGCGAAGACGGCCGTCACCGGGGCGGGCGCGGTCGGGTAGGAGTCGGGCAGCCAGGCCGCGACCGGGAAGGCGGCCGCCTTGACGCCGAAGACGGTGAGCAGCAGCACCTCGAGCAAGGTCCGTACGCCCAGGGGCACTTCGGGCAGGCGGACGGCGAGTTGGGCGAAGTTGGCGGTGCCCGTGGCGGCGTAGGCGACGGCGATGCCCGCGAGGAACACCAGGGAGGAGACGAGGGAGACGACGACGTACGTCGAACCGGCCCGCAGGCGGGGTTCTGTGCCGCCGAGGGTGAGGAGGACGAAACTGGCCATCAGCATGATCTCGAAGCCGACGAAGAGGTTCAGGAGGTCGCCGGCGAGGAAGGTGAGCGAGACGCCGGAGACCAGGACCAGGTAGGCCGGGTGGAATACGGCGATGGGGGCGCTCTCCTCGCGGTCGGCCATGTCCTGGCCGAGCGCGTAGACCAGCACGATGAGGGTGACGGCGCCGGAAACGGTCAGCATGAGCGCGGAGAGCCGGTCGGCGACCAGGGTGATGCCGAGCGGCGGGGCGAAGTCGCCCAGGTGGACGACGTGCGCTCCGGTGCGGTCGGCCTCGACGAGCAGGACGAGGTCGACGACGAGCACGGCGGCGAGCACACCGATGCCGATGAGCCGGTGCAGCAGGCGCAGCCTGGGCCCGATGAACATGCTCAGGCCGCACGCGGTGAGCGGCAGCACGACGGGCAGCGGGACGAGGGCGTTCACGACGGTTCCTTCTCCTGCCGGGCAGAATCATGAGCGGAGCCACCAGCGGCATCACGAGCGGATTCGGCGGACGGTTGCGGGTCCGCGCCGAGGATGTCGTCCCACAGGTCGCCGGTGGCGTCGCGGGCGCGGGCCTGGTAGGCGCGGTCGAGGCGGAGCCGGTGGCGCTGTTCGCGGCGTTCGTCGCGCCAGGCGCGGAGCCCTTCCCCGCGGTAGCGCTCACGCAGTTCGGCGCGCTCCTCGGCGATCTCCGCGCGCAGCACGACACGCCGGTCCTCGACGTCGTCCGGCACGAAGTCCGAGCCGCTGAGCCGGCCGCTGCGGTAGGCCATCGCGAGCACGAACGCCGTGGTGGCGAGCGTGATGACGACGGCGGTCAGGGCGATGGCCTGGGGCAGCGGGTCGGTGACCCGCGCGTGGGCGACACCGGGGTACAGGAGCGGGGGGACGCCGGCGCGGCCGGTGGTGGTGAGGACGAACAGGTTGACGCCGTTGCCGCAGACGATGACCCCGACGAGGACGCGGGTCAGGCTGCGCGTGTGGATGAGGATGCAGCCGACCGTGGTCAGGACGACGGCGCAGACGAGCAGGGACAGACTGACGGTCACCGGGCGCCCTCCGCGGAGTCTCCGGCACGTTCTCCGGCGAGCGCGAGCCCGGCCCGGTGTTCCGTGTGCTGGTCGATCTTCGAGCCGAGGGCGCGCATCACGTCGAGGACCGCCCCGAGGACGAGCAGGTACACGCCGACGTCGAAGAGGACGGCGGTGCCCAGGTGCCAGTCGCCGATCAGCGGCAGGTGGCCGTGCCAGGTGAAGGCGTGCAGCACCGTGCCGTCGGCGAGGCCGAGGAGTGCGACGCCCGTCGACAGGGTGAGGCCGAGTCCGGTGAAGAAGCCGGGGTGGACCGGGGCCGCGGCGGCCAGCTCGTGACGGCCGCCCGCCAGGTAACGGATCATCAGGGCGACGCCCGCGACGAGTCCCCCGACGAATCCGCCGCCGGGCAGGTTCTCGGCGCACAGCAACAGGTACACCGACAGCGTCAGGATCGGGTGGAAGACGAGCCGGGCGATCACTTCGAGAACGACGGAGCGGTGCTCGGGCGCGAGGGTGTCCCCCGCCGTCAGCCAGCTGCGCCCCGGCGCGGTCTGCGTGTAGCGGTCCGGCACCCGGATGGCGCGCGAGGCCAGGGACCAGGCCGTCACCCCGCCGGGCAGCGCGGGCGGCGCACCGGGTGAGGGCCCCTGTCTGCGGTGGACGTACAGCAGGCTCGTGACGCCCAGGACGGCGACCGCGAGGACCGCGGACTCGCCCATCGTGTCCCAGGCGCGGAAGTCGACGAGGATCGTCGCGACGACGTCCTTGAGCCCGTGGTGCGCGGTCTCCTCCGTCATCGCCGCCCCGGCCGGGGCGGCGGTCCTGGCGCCCGCGGCCAGCCACACCGCGCAGGCGATCGCGGCGGCGCTGCCGAACGCGAGCAGCACCGCGGCCGTCCGGCGCCATGACCGTACGGCTTCCCCGAAGTTCACGGGGAGGCGGCGCATGACGAGGATCAGGACGACGGTCGAGACGGTCTCGACGCCGAACTGCGTGAGCGCCAGATCGGGCGCGCCCTGGACCACGTACAGCAGCGCCGTGCCGTATCCGGTGAGGCCCGCGAGGACGGCGGCCTTCATGCGGCGCTGCACGGCGAGGCACATCACCGCGCACGCGCAGGTCAGGACGGCGACCGCGGCCTGCCACGGGGTGTCCCAGGCGCGGGGCGCGGGCGCGTGGCCCCACGGCCGGTCCGTGACCAGGACCGCGAGGAGCCCGGCGAGCATGACGCCGAGGACGGTGGCCACGTAGACGGGCAGCGAGCCCTTCTGCACCGAGCCGGTGACCTGGAGCGCGGTCCGCTCCAGGCCGAGCACGGTGCGGCCGAACGCCTCGTCCGCCTTGGGCCAGGCGAGCCGTCTTCCGAGCCGTACGACGCCGTCCCGGCCGAGGAACAGGACGACGCCGCCCGCCCAGGCGAGCGCGGACAGACCGAGCGCCGTCCCGAACCCGTGCCACAGCGCCAGGTGGTACGGGTGCGCCGGGACGGTGTACTGCGCGGCGTACGCCTCGAAGAGCGGCGCCACCGGGCCGATCCCCGGGCCGAGCAGGAGGCAGCCGAGGGAGAGCAGGGCGGGCGGCGCGAGGAGGGCGGGGCCTACGCGGTGCACCGGCGTGTCGTCGAGGCCCGGCTTGCGGGCGAAGGCGCCCCACAGGAAGCGCAGCGTGTACGCGGTGGTGAGCACGGAGCCGACGACGAGCAGGGCGAGCACCCACCGTTCGGCGACCGTTCCGTGCAGGAGCGCGTCGAACGCGGCCTCCTTCGCCACGAAGCCGAGCAGCGGTACCAGCGCGGCCATCGAGGCCGCCGCGACGACGGCGACGGCACACACCCACGGCAGGGCCCGCCCCACACCGGAGAGGCGCCGCAGATCACGCGTCCCGGCGGCGTGGTCGACGATCCCGGTGACCAGGAACAGCGGCGCCTTGAACAGCGCGTGGCCGAGGATCATCGCGACGGCCGCGAGCCCGGTGTCGTACGTGCCGTCCCCCGCGAGCACGACCAGGAAGCCGAGCTGGCTGACGGTGCCGTAGGCGAGGACGAGCTTGAGGTCGTTCAGGCGCAGGGCGCGCCAGCCGCCGAGCAGCATCGTCGCCGTGCCGAGGGTGAGCAGCAGCGGCCGCCAGGGCGTGACATCGGCGAACGCGGGAGCGAGCCGCGCGATGAGATAGACCCCGGCTTTCACCATCGCGGCCGCGTGCAGATAGGCGCTGACCGGGGTGGGCGCGGCCATCGCGTTCGGCAGCCACATGCTCAGCGGCCAGATCGCGGACTTGGCGAGCGCCCCGACGAGGATGAGGACCAGGGCGGCCGAGAGCGTGCCGTTCGCTGCGGGCGGTGCCTCCAGGATCCGGGAGATCCGGTACGTACCCGCCGCGTGGCCCAGCATCAGCAGCCCGACGAACATGGCGAGCCCGCCCACCGAGGTCACCGTCAGCGCCTGCAGCGCGGAACGGCGGCTCGCCCGCTTCTCACTGTCGTACCCGATCAGCAGGAACGACAGGACGGTCGTCAGCTCCCAGAACAGGTAGAGGATCATCAGGTCGTCGGCGAGCACGAGCCCGAGCATCGACCCCGCGAACCCCAGCAGATTCCCGGCGAACGGCCCCAACTGCCGTGTCCCGGGGGCGAAGTAGCGTACGCAGTACAGCAGTACCAGCGCCCCCACCCCGGCGGCGAGCACCACCATGAGCAGCGCGAGCGCGTCGAGCCGGAACGCCACTTGGACGTCGTAGGCCTCGACCCACGTCCACGACTCGCTTCGCGCCCCGCCGCCCGTGACCGTGCCCCACTGGCACAGGGCCCACACGAGCGCGGCGACGGGCGGCAACGCGAGCACGAGAAAGCCGCGCGGGCCCGTCCGGCGGATGAGCGGGGCGGCGCAGAGGGCTAGGGCGAGGTGGGCCAGGACCAGTACGGTCATGGATCATGCATATCGGCAAATATGGTACATAGCGTGCGGGCGCGCCGACGTGGGGTGTGTCGGCACCGGATCCGGGCGGAGCCTTCGCGGTCGCCGAGGGCTCACCGACGGTGATGCCGGTGGCGTGCGGTGAGACGGCCGCGCTCCGTGCGTCGCTGTGGCCGCACGACGCGACAGCACCGCTCGTGCGCCCGCCCGCAGCTCAGGCCGGGGGAAAACCGGCTGCCAGCCAGGCCAGGAGCCGGCCCGGTGCGTCTTATTGGAGAAGGTGGCCCGCGCCCTCGATCCAGTGCAGCTCCGCGGGCGGGATACGTGCGTGCAGCCACTCGGCGTACTCCGGGGGCAGGATGCGGTCCTCCCGGCCCCAGACGATCCGCGCTGAAGAAGTAGCTTCCAGCAGCCGACGGCCGGAGGGCAGGACCCGCGGCACAGCGCGTCCCGCCCCGGCCGATGAGTTTTCCGCGCCGCGCCGGTCTGCACGGCAGACACTCACGGACGGAAGGCCGGCCCATGCGGAAACTGATCTACGGCATGAACCTGTCCCTGGACGGCTACATCGCCGCGACCGGCGACGACATCGGCTGGGGTGGACCGCCGAGCGACGAACTGTTCCAGTGGTGGCTCGACCAGGAGCAGGCGAGCGGCCTGACCCTGTACGGACGCAAGCTCTGGGAGACGATGAGCTCTCACTGGCCGACCGGCGACCAGCAGCCCGGTGCCACCCCGGCGGAGATCGAGTTCGCGCGGAACTGGCGGGACACGCCGAAGGTGGTGTTCTCCTCGACGATCGACAAGGTCGACTGGAACACCCGCCTGGTCACCGGCGACGCGATCGCCGAGATCACCCGGCTCAAGGCCGAGGACGGCGGCCCCATGAACATCGGCGGCGCGACGCTCGCCGGGGCGGCCATGCGCGCCGGGCTGATCGACGAGTACGTGATCGCCACCCATCCGGTCCTGGTGGGCGGCGGCACGCCGTTCTTCACCGCGCTGGACGGCTGGGTGAACCTGAACCTGGTGGAGACGCGGACGTTCCCCGGCGGCGTGGTTTCGACCAGGTACGAGACAAGGCGCTGAACGGTTGCCCCCTGTCCCACGGCTGAACCGGCGGACGGCCAACGGGCGGAGCTGTCGGCCTCGGCTCGTCCGACCGGCGCCGCGCACCGCGGGGCGGGTGGGGCTCAGAACAACGTGCCTGTCCTGTGGGGCCGCATCGACGGGCTTACGTCTTCCCGTAGCTGGCGCATCCCATGGCGGCCCTCCTATGCTCCGTAGTGTCTGCGACGCGCTTCGGGAAGAGGGGGTCCCCGCCCGTGCCCAGTGGTCTTGATCCAGACCGTGTCGGACCGGTGGACGTCGCCGTGGTGGCCTTGGAGGGCAACCAGCTCAACGGCGACATCGCGCCCGCCTTGCGGGAGCTGCAGAACAGCGACACCGTGCACATCCTCGATCTGACCTTCGTCAGAAAAACCGCCGACGGCGCCATCGATGTCTTCGAGCTGGCCGACAAGGAAGTGGCGGACGCGTTCCATCAAGTCGCCGACGCCCAGTTTGACCTGCTCAGCGAAGAGGACCTGCGGGCCGTCGCGGACCAGTTGCCGAACGACTCCGCGGCGCTGATAGTCGCCTGGGAGAACACGTGGGCGGCCCGGCTGACGACGGCGCTCAGGCGGTCCCACGGAGAGTTGCTGCTTCTGGAACGCATCCCGAGGGAGACCGTCCTCGAAGCCATCGCCGCGCTCGACTCCGCCGCGCCCCGGGCATCGGTACCTCAGGGTGCCGACGGTCCGGACTCGACCTGACCCGCGAGACGTCACGAAGGGACACGACGGCATGCCTCAGCGATTCGGCCGCCCCGGCCTGCTCGGCACGGTGGCCCGCACTGCGGCCATCTCCGCCACCGCCACCGCGGTCTCGAACCGGGTGAACCGGCGGATGGGCGAACGTGAGACGCAGCGTCAGATGGACGCGCAGGCCCAGCAGCAGACGTGGATGGACCAGGGGGCCGCACAGGCCGCGGCGCCGCCGGCACCACCGGCGGCTCCGGCCACGGACCGCGTCTCCCAGCTCAGCGCGCTGGCCGATCTCAAGGCACAAGGAGTGCTGTCGGACGAGGAGTTCGCCACGGAGAAGGCCCGGATCCTCAACTCCTGATCGCTTCCCCCGACAGTTGTCGGCGCTCTCGCGGCTGTTCTGGCGGTCGAAAGCCTGGTGCTCATACCGTCACGACGATCTTGCCCCGCGGGCGGCCCGTCTCCAGGTATTTGATCGCGCTGACCGCGTCGGAGAGCGGGTAGGCACGGTCGACAAACGGTGTGATCGTGCCGTCCTCGGCCAGTTTCCGCAGAGCCAGCAGGTCTTCGCGGCGCACTGTCGCGATCAGGCTGATCAGCGTCTGGCCGAGGAACGGTGAGAGCGCATAGCCGCGGAGCTGACGGCCCATACCACCGGTCCAGGGACCGCCGGCTTCGCCCCCGGCCATCACCAGCACACCTTTCGGGGCGAGGGCGCGGCGCAGCAGCGGCAGCGGGCGGTTGCCGGCGGCGTCGAGGATGATGTCGAACAGGTGCTTGGCGTCGGTGATCTCCTGGCTGGTGTAGTCGATGACGTCGGTGGCGCCCAGGGCCCGGACGAAGCTCCCTCTGCCAGGGCCGCAGACGGCGGTGGCCTCGGCCCCGTACGAGACGGCGAGCTGGACGGCGTAGCTCCCCATGCCGCCGGAGGCGCCGATGACGAGTACCTTCTGCTCCGGTCGCGGGCGCGCCTTGCCGCTGAGGGCCTGGTGAGCCGTGACGCCGGAGACGGGAAGAGCCGCGGCTTGTTCGAAGGTGAGGCCGTCGGGCTTGGGCGCGATCTTGTCGGCACGGGCGCGGGCGTACTCGGCCAGCGAACCGTCACCGCTGCCGAAGACTTCGTCGCCCGGTCCGAGACCCGTCACCTTCGCGCCGACCGTCTCGACCACCCCGGCCAAGTCCCAGCCGCGCACCGGGTTCCTGGGCTTGCGAAGGCCCAGGGCGACGCGGGCGATGTAGGGCTTCCCCGTCATGAGGTGCAGGATGCTCGGGTCGATCCCCGCAGCGCGCACCCGCACCAGCACTTCGTTGTCGCGGGCCACGGGCCTTTCGACGTCGCGCAGTTCCAGGCCGGTGACGTCGCCGTACGAGCTCTGGGCGATGGCCTTCATCGGTCCCTCCTCGATGCGATGCTGTCCCTGAGCATCGCGCCGGTCCGGGCCGCTGGCCAGCCTCACCGCATCACGAGGATTCGGCCCCGCCGAGCTTTCCTGTGGCCTCGTCGTAACCGGCCTTGGTGGGCGGCTCGGTCGGCGCGTAGATCACGCGGATCACACCGGTCCGGAACACGTCGGTCGCCGTCACGCGCAGGTGGTACGGCGCATCGCCCTCGTCGAACAGCCTGCGGCCCTTGCGCGCCGCCACCGGGTGCACCAACAGGCGCAGTTCGTCGATGAGGCCGGCAGCGAGCAACTGCCGCACGACCGAGAGCGACCCGGGGACGAGAATGCCCCGGACCCCGGCGTCGGCCTTGAGCGCGGTGACGGCATCGACGAGCTCGCCCCCGATCAGCTCGGAGTTGCGCCAAGTGAACTCCAGCGGCCGTCGCGAGACGACGACCTTGCGCACGTCCCCCAGCTGCTTCGCGAACGGCGCGTCCTCCCCGCCCGCCGCCTCACGGCCGGGCCACGCGCCGGCGAAGCTGTCGTAGGTCTCGCGGCCGATGAGCAGCACGTCAGAGGTGTCGTAGTCCTCGGTGACGGCGCGGCCCATGTCCGCGTCGAAGTACGGGAAGTGCCAATCCGGGTCGATCTCGGCCACGCCGTCGGCCGAGATGAAAAGGGTGGAGATGAGCTTCGCCATGGCAGTGGATCCTCCGCTTCGAGTGGTGTCATCGGGTAGACCGGCGTGCCACACCGAACTCATCGCGGTCGGCGGAGGTGAAACGGCTGAACCGGCCGTCACGCCGTGGCGGGCAGCACCGAGCCCTCGTTCAGGAACTCGACGAGAGCGCTGGTGAACTCCGGGGCACGCAGTGCGCCGAGGTGGTCGCCGTTCACTGTGCGCAAGGTCGCACGCGGGAGCGCCGTCGCCAGTGTTTCCGGACGGACGGCGAGGGGGTCTTCGCGGCCTGCGAGGACCAGCGCGGGTACGGAAACCGCTTCCAGGGCGATGGGTTCGGCGTGGGCAGCGGCGGCTTGCGCGGCGAGGGCCAGCCGATCGCCGCCGAGCGCGTCAACGAACGCGCGGAACGAGGCGGCCGTCGAGTCGGTGACCGAGCCTGGGTCGTCCGTGCGCAGGGCGTGCTGGAGCGCCTGTCCACCGATCACCCTGGTGTCGACGCCGCCGCACTCCACCACACCGGCGCCCACCCCGCCCACGACCAGGCGCCGCACCCGCCGGTCGCGGCTCGCGGCGAGCAGGGAGACGATCGCGCCCATCGAGTAGCCGACGAGATCGTAGGCGGGCTCGTCCAGGAGGTCGATCAGGGCTGTCACGTCCCGCGCCATCCTGTCCTCGCCGTAGAGCGCGGGGTCGTGCGGCTTGTCCGAGGCACCGTGTCCGCGTGCGTCGATGGTGGCGACGCGGCGGCCCGTCCTGGTCAGCGCGTCGACGATGCCCGGCATCTCCCAGTTGGTCCACCCGGAGGCGATGAAACCGTGGTGCAACAGGATCAGCGGAAGGCGCGACCGCGACGCGCCTCCGTGCACTTCGTACGCGATCTGTATGCCGTCGTCCGTGCGGAACACCGCCATCGTCGTACCTGCCCCTCCCTACCGGCCAACACTGCCGCCGCACTCTAGTCGACAGTCGAGCCGTTGACCTCGTGGCTTCAGGCGTGGGAGCGGAGCACGGCCTCAACGCCGGACCTGGACGAGCGCGTGAGTGCCGCTCGTACGCCACTTCTGCTCGGGCCCGGCCACGAGCGCCGCCTCCGTGGACACGTCCAGCCCGACGACGACGTCGGACTTGAGGGTGCGCAGTGCGGCCACCGGTCCTGGGAAGTAGGCGGTGCGCCCGGCGAAGGAGGTGGTCGGCGGCCACAGTCGATCGCCGACCAGACGCCGGTAGTTGAGGTCACCCTTGAAGACGGTCATTGCCGCCGCCGCGAAGTCGGCGCTCAGGTCGTCGGGCATGTCCGCGTAAGGCAGCGGGGCGCAGGAGAAGGCATGGGCCCGGACGGCGAGCCGGTCGGTGTTCATCGCGGTCCACAGCCGCTCCCCGGCCTGCGACGCCGCACCGTGCGCCGTTCGCAGACGACGGAGGCAGTCGATCACGTCGCTGGTGGTGGCGTCGGACACGTAGTACGGGTACGGCTTGACGTGCAGGACCACCCGCTCGGCGAGCCGGTGCCGGAGCAGATGGTCGATGAGGAGCAGGTCGGGCAGGAGTTCGCGGCCCGCGTTGTCCGCGACCAGGCATACGGTGGCCGGGGCTCCGGCCGTCAGCAGGGACCACAGCAGCGCCGAGTCGTCCGCGACGATGGCGGAGTCGGCATCTGCCGCGCCTTCACCGCCCGCGGAGATTCGGAAGCCGAGGTCGGCACGGTTGCCCCACAGTGAGCTGAGGAGCAGGGCCTGTGCCTGGTCGTCCGCGGGCAGCGGGGCGAGCCGGTCGACGGCGGCGAGTTCCGCGTCGGCCTCCTCTGTGTGCAGCTCCGCCTGTTTGAACGGCCGGAAAGGGTCGACGCCCTGCCAGGGCCCCGGCCGGAAGAAGTCCACCGCCTCGAGGAGCCGGCGGTAGAAGTAGCTCTCCGCCCACAGGAACGGCACGTCGAACCAGGACTCGCCGAAGTGGTCGCGCCCCCATGCCTGCCATTGCGGCGCATCATGAGCGCCAGGTGGGAGAGGTTCGATCACGCCGTGCGTAGCCTGCTCCAGCAGTGCGTCCAGTGCCCTGTGCTGCTCCGGTCCGTAGGGGAAGGCGTCGCGGACCTTCTGGATGAGGGACGGATGCCGCTCGGCCAGCACGCTCCGGGCGAAGGATCCTTCTTCGTCGCTGCGGATGACGGGCGCTACCGCGTCCTCGGGCTGCATGGCTTCCACGTCCTTCGTCCTTGTGTCCTTGTGTCCTGTGGAGGCGCAGCGCCTGTTCGGCTGTCTCGCCCGGGTTGCGGCGCACCGTGGCGCCATGTGGGGTGGAGGGAGCCGATCGCCCACGCCCACTGAGCACCATAGGAGGCCCCCGTGAACGAGCGCCCCGGCCCGACGCCACAGCACGACCCCACCACCGACCTCACCACCCCTGACGCGGTCACGCACACCGGCTCCGACGGCGAGGTCTCGGCCGAGGATCTGGTGCTGGCCGCGGGACGTGACGTCACCCCGGCGAACCTCGCCTGGGCCGAACACAAGCTGGCCACAGAAGGACGGGCCGCCCTGGACAAACTGCTCCCCTGAGCACACCCGCAGGCGCCGGTCTCGGCTGTCACGCCGTACGCCTGCGAGGAAGGACATCGACTTCATGCACCACGACGAAATCATCGGCAAAGTACAGGCGCTCACTCAACTGCCGGACCGGGGATCGGCCGAGCAGGCGACGCGGGCCGTGCTGGAGACGCTGGCCGAACGGCTGCCGTCCGGACTCGCCGGTCACCTGGCCGCCCAGCTGCCACCGACCCTGGCCGCCGCCCTACGGCCGGTGGCCGGAGCCTCCGCCGACGGCGACACCCCCACGTCGGCCGAGCGGTTCGGCCTCACCACGTTCGCCGGCCGCGTCGCCGCTCGCGCGGCGACGGACGAGGAGACCGCCCTGCGGCAGGCCGCGGGCGTCCTGGAGGTGCTCGACGCCGCCCTCACCCCGGAGCTGATGGAGAAGCTGACCGCGGCGCTGCCTGCCGACATCGGCGCACTTCTTCCCTCCGGCCGCGCAACGGAGGGCACGGACTGACCAGCCGCGTCAACGGCCCACCCCCATACGGCCGTACCGCCGTACAGCCGTACCGCCGTACCGTCGTACCGTCGTACCGTCGGAGGCAGAGGTACACCGTGTCCGAAGAACGTCTCGGTCCTGTCCTGGTGGCCGACGCCGGGTCGTCGAGCCTGCACCTGACCGTCTTCGACGACGATCTGGGCGTCCTTGCCGAACGCGACACTTCCTCCGCGCCCGGCGACGACGCCGCCCGCCTGCTGCGGCAGTTGTTGCGCGAAGTGCCGGCGCCCGTGGCCGTGGGGCACCGTTTCGTCCACGGCGGCCCGACCCTGCGGGAGCATGTGCTCGTGGACGACCGCGTGCGCCATGCGCTCGACGGTGCGGCAGACCTGGCACCGCTCCACGTCCCGCCGGCGCTGACCGTCCTCGACGCCGCCCGGGATCTGCTCCCGGACATCCCGCACGCCGCCTGCCTGGACACCGCCTTCCACGCCGGCCTGCCCGCCGCAGCCCGGGAGTACGCGGTACCCGCCCTCTGGCGCGAGACGTACGGAGTGCGCCGCTACGGCTTCCACGGCCTGTCCTACACCTGGGCGCTCGACCGGGCGGCGGAGCTCCTCGGCCGCCGTCCCGGCCAGTTGCACGTGGTGCTCGCTCACCTCGGCGGAGGCTGCTCCGCCTGCGCGGTGCGCGACGGCCGCAGCGCCGACACCACCATGGGCTTCACTCCGCTGGAAGGGCTTGTGATGAGCCACCGCAGCGGCAGCGTGGACCCCGGTGCCCTGACCTGGCTGCAGAGGAGGCATCACCTGTCCGCCGAGAGCATCGACGACGCACTCAACCACGAGGGCGGTCTGCTCGCGCTCTCCGGCACGTCGGACGACACCCGCGACCTCGTACGCGCCCGTGCCGACGGCGACGAGCGCGCCGCTCTCGCACTGGACGTCTTCACCCACCACTGCCGCCGCGGTATCGCCGCCACAGCCGCCTCCCTCGACCGCCTCGACGCCCTGGTCTTCACCGGGGAGATCGGCGAGGACCAGCCCGAGGTGCGCGAGGAGGTGTGCGCGCGGCTCACCGCACTCGGTCTGACGGGCGGCCTGCGCGTCCCCGACGGCGCGACCGCGGACCGCCCCGCCACCGTGGTCAGCGCGCCGGAAGCCGAAGTTCCCGTCGTCGTCGTACGCACCGGCGAGGCCCAGCAGGTCGACCGCGAGACGCGCGCTCTCCTGCGTCGGGCTCGGCAGGGCCGCGCCTGAGAAGCAGCTGTCCTGGTGCCGGTCTCAGTACCGGTACTCGCGGGGTGCGCGCTGGATGCTCACCCAGTGGTGGGTGGTGAACTCGTCCACGACCCTGTCGCCGCCGAAGCGACCCAGACCTGACCGGTCGGGCCGGTCGGAGCGCCCGTGAGCGTCATGCCGTACACGAGCGCTGTTCTGCCGTGGCCGTCGGCGATCCGCATGATGCCGCGTACGAGCGCGTCGGTGACGCCCGTGATCCGTACCGGTCAGGGCGAGCACGGCGTACAACGCGATGGGCAACAGGCGCCAGGCCGTGGGCCCTTGGGTGCACAGCCCTACGACGAGCTGGATACGAGGGCTGCGGTCGCGGCCACCAGGGTGGCGGTGCGGCGGCGCGAATCCGGGCGGCGTGACGGGGCGTCGGTGTGGGTGCCGTTGGCGGCGGACACGGGCATGGCTGGTCCTCGGAACACGAACAGGGGCGGCGCGAAGACCTGCGGGTCAGGAGAGGGGCTCCGCCCCGCCCAGGGCGAGCAGTTCGTCCGCGTGCCGGACGCCGCTCTCCGCGGCGATCTCGTCGAGCGTCTGCGCGTCGCGCACGGGCGCGCAGCGCACCGTCGCGCCGTCGATGGCGTATCCGTGCACGGCCGGGCGGGGCAGGCTGTTGTACGCCCACGTCGTCGAGAAGTAGTAGGCACCCGTGTCGTACAGGACGACGAAGTCGCCTTCCTCCAGGGCGGGCAGCGCACACGCCTCGGCGACGACGTCCCCCGCGAAACAGCAGGGCCCTGCCACGTCCTGGGGCACGGCGGGACCGCTCTTCGGCCGCCCGTCCGCGTCGAAGGCACCCACACGCAGCGGCCAGGCGCCCGGCATGAGGACCGTCCGGGTCGCGGTCTGCGCGCCCGCGTGCGTCACGGCGATCCGTCGGCCGCCCGCCTCCTTGGCGTACTCGACGCGGGCGGCGATGAAGCCGTTCTTCGCCAGCAGCGACCGGCCGAACTCGGTGACGAGTCCGTAGCGGCCGTCGAAGAGGCCGGGCACGGCGGTGCGCAGCGCGGTGACGTAGTCGTCGTAGGTGGGGCGCACCGTGTCGTCGGTGAAGTTCACCGGGAGACCGCCGCCGATGTCGAGGCTGGTGATCTGCCGGCGTCCGAGGCGGCCGTTGATCTCCTCGGCGAGCCGGTACGTCTCGGCGATACCCTCGGCGATCAGTTCCAGCGGGCAGCCCTGCGAGCCGACATGGGCATGCAGGCGGGTCAGCCAGGGCCGGTCGGCGAACGCCTGGTGCACGCGGGCGCGGGCCCCCTCGTCGCGCAACGCCACACCGAACTTGCTGGTCGACGTCGCCGTGCTCATCGCGCCGATCGAGCCGCCGCCGACCTGGGGGTTGACGCGCAACCCGATCACGGAGACGCAGTCGGCGGGCCGCAGCGCGTCGATACGGTCGAGTTCGTCGAGGTTGTCGGCGTTGAGGGCGACGCCCAGGGCGAGCGCCTCGGCGATCTCCGCATGGGTCTTCGCGGGTGAGTCCAGGACGATGCGGGACGGGGCGCATCCGGCGTCGAGGGCGAGCCGCAGTTCGCCGGGGCTCGCCACCTCACAGCCCATGCCCTGCTCGGCGAGCAGCCGCAGCACCGGGACGAGCGAGGAGGCCTTCACCGCGAAGGTGTGCAGCACGTCCGGGGCTGCTTCGAAAGCCGCGTGCAGAGCCCTGACGGTGTCTTTGATGCCGTCGGTGTCGAGAAACCCGGCGGCGGGCTGATGCGCGCCGAGCAGTCCGTTGTCGAGCGCGTGCCGGAGGACCCGGGAGGCCCGCTCGGCGGACGAGGTGAGCGATGCCTGTGTCTGTGTCTGTGTCTGCGTCTGCGCGTTCGCGTACGGGACAACGTCAAGGTTCGCGTTCACGTGCCGACCTTCGTCATGGGGTGCGGGAGGAGGTGGCACGAGCCTCCTGTGTCGGCGAGGCCCACGTCTTCGTGGGTCCGGACAAATGTGCGGCGATTACTTGGCCTCCCGGCAGAACACCGGCACAAAACGGTCACGCGGCTCACGGCGCGCGACCGCCATCAGTACCGGTGTCGGTGTCGGTGTCGGCGAGCCGCACCGCCAGAGTGACGACGAGGCGCGTGTCGGGGTCGTCCAGGTCGATACCGAAACGCTCGCGCGCCCTCCTCAGCCGGTAGCGCAGCGTGTTGGGGTGCAGTACGAGCCGCTGCGCGGCGCGCGGGACGTCTCCCCCGGCGTCCAGGTAGGCGGAGAGCGAGCGGACGAGTTCTCCTCCGGCGGCGAGGTCGGCCCCGAACAGGTCGTGCACGGGCCCGCCGTGCCGCCGCCACAACGGTCTGACCGCATCGAGCACTCGCAGCCCGGTCACCGTGTGTGCCACGTCGGCGTGGACCGCGTACCGCGCGGGAGGGGCGGAGGGATCGGGGTCACGCGCCGCACGCGCCCGCACCGCGCGGACCACCAGCCGTGCCCGCTCGCAGGAGTCCGCGGCGTCCAGCGGCGTCGGGACCACGTGCCCGGCGCCGATCCAGACGGCCGGCGCGTCGGGCAGAGCGGTGGCCAGGGAGTCGAGTTCGCGGGCGAGCCCCAGCGCCTCTCGCTCGGCCCCGTCCGGCAGCGGCAGCAGCACGGTGATCCGGTCGCTCTCCCGCAGCACCCGGACGTCGGGACGGTGCGCCGTCGCCTGCAACCACAGGGCTTGCAGGCTGCGTTCGGTGGCGCCATCCGAGGGGTGGTCCCGTTCCGCGACCACCACCGCGCAAGGTGTCTCGGGGGCGAGTCCCAGCGACCACAGGTGCGAGTCGACGTCCCCCTCCCCGCACAGCAGGCCGCGCAGCGCGTGCTCCTCCCGCCGCCGGTTGACGGCCGTCCGCAGACGGTGCTGGAGCAGGTGAGGTACGGCGACGTCGGCGGCGCGCCGCAGCGCCTCCTCGGCGTCCGGGGAGAAGCTGCTCCCGTCGGCCGCGGCCCAGATGGAGCCGAGCATCTCGGCGCCACTGCGGATGGCGACGACCAGGCGCTCGGGGTCGTCTCCGTCGGCCGGGCGGTGGATGACGTCCCTGGAGGTCCACAGGGAGCGCAGCAGCCCGCTGCTGCGCAGTCGCGCGACACGCCGGTCGGGCACCTTGCCGCCGAGGATCGTCGATGTGCGCTCCGGATCGGCGGCGGAACTGGTCGCCGAGTGCGCGAGGAGGCGGAACTGCGTGTCCTCGACGGTGATCGACGCCCGGCAGTAGCGGGCGACCTCCTGTGCCAGCACCGCGAGGCCGCCGCCCGCGATGTCACCGGCGAGCCGGTCACCGGCGCCCGCGGCCGCGAAGGCCAAGGCTGAGCGCAGGAGTTCGACGGTGTCGGCCCAGTCCGCCCACTCGGCGCGCTCCAGCACGGCGATGCCGGTCTCCCGCCCCGCCGCCACGACCTCCCCGGACAACGGCTCGTCGCCGCGGCCTCTGACGACGACCGCGGTGGCGCCCCGCCGGGCCGCCTGTCGCACGGCGCACGCCGTCGCCCCGGCGTCCGTGCCCGGCCCCACCACCAGAACGACGCGCCCGTCGTGCGGCCGCCCGGCACTCTCGTCACCGATGACCAGGCCGCGCACGACCACGTCCTGACCGGCAGGGGCGAGCGTCAGTCGCAGAATGCCGTCGTCGTCGTACGCCAGTAGCTGACGCAGGGTGACGTCTCCCGGCGCGGAGCCTGTGATCATGCGGCCAGCATACGAACGTGCTCCCGCGCCCGCCGCGACCGCGGGTCCGCGAGGCCGTTGTCACCGTTTCGTCCCAGGCCGCGCACGGATACAACCTGTCGAGGCTTTCCCATGTCTGCTTGTTCGGGACCATGGCCGGCCGCAGGCGCTGTGCCCGCGTCCGACCGGACAGAGGCAAGGCAAGGGAGAGGAACTGTCGTGGGGGACTTCCGCAGATGGGGCACCGCCGCCCTCGGGATCACCGGGCTCGTCGCACCGCTGACACTGGCGCTGGGCGCATCACCGGCGCAGGCCGCGAGCAGCTGTACGACACAGCGCGGCCCGTATCAGAAGCAGGTGGAGAAGTTTCTCGGCCGCCCGGTCGACGGTAAACAGTCCGCGGCCGACTGCAAGGCCACCAGGTCCTTCCAGAGCAAGCACGGCATCACCCCGACCATCGGCTACGCCGGGCCGGTCACCTGGGGCGTCATGAACCTCATGAACAAGCAGAAGGCCGTCGGCAAGACGCCGAACAAGAGCGGCAAGTGCCCTGTGAACAAGGGACGCATAGCCTGCGTCGACCTGACGCTCCAGATCAGCTGGATCCAGGACGGCAAGAACCTGGTCTACGGGCCCGTCCCGGTCCGCACCGGCCGCAACGGGTACGAGACCCGTACCGGCCTGAAGAAGGTCTACTGGCGGCACATCAACCACGTGTCGACCATCTACGACGTCCCCATGCCCTACAGCCAGTTCTTCGACGGCGGCCAGGCGTTCCACTCCGTCGGCGTCAGCATGTGGAACCCGCCCGGCTCCCACGGCTGCGTCAACATGACAAAGACCGCCGCGAAGAAGTACTGGTCTCTCCTGCGCAACGGTGACGACGTCTTCGTCTACGGCCGCAAGCCCGGCACCTGATCCGCGCGGCATCGCCCGTCCGCGGCACCGAGGGTCCGGCCGGCCGACATCGCGGCCGGACCCGCGCCGGTCGACCGGACCCGCGCCGCTCTCAGCGCTCCATCATGCGCATCTGGGCCTCGGTGTGGGTGTCGCCCGCGGCCGGCGGGAGGCTGGTGAGCCGGTCGAGCTGCTCGTCGGACAGCTGCACCGCGTCGGCTCCGGCGTTCTCCTCGACGCGCGCGACGCGCCGGGTGCCGGGGATGGGCGCGACGTCCTCGCCCTGGGCCAGCAGCCAGGCCAGCGCGATCTGCGCCGGGGTGACACCGATCTCGGCGGCGACCGCCGCGACCTGGTCGGCAAGCCGCAGATTGTGCTCGAAGTTCTCTGAGGTGAAACGGGGGTTGTCGGCGCGGAAGTCGTCGGCGGCGAACTGCTCGGTCGAGCGGATCGTCCCGGTCAGGAAGCCGCGGCCGAGCGGGGAGAACGGGACGAGACCGATGCCCAGTTCGCGCAGCACCGGCAGCACATGGGCCTCCGGGTCGCGGGTGAACAGGGAGTACTCGGACTGGACAGCCGCCACCGGGTGGACGGCATGGGCGCGGCGGATGGTCTCCGGCCCGGCCTCGGACAGGCCGATGTAGCGGATCTTGCCTTCCGCGACCAGCTCGGCCAAGGTGCCCACGACATCCTCGATGGGCGTGCCGGGATCGACGCGGTGCTGGTAGTAGAGATCGATGTGATCGGTGCCCAGCCGTGTGAGGGAACCCTCGACGGCGCTGCGGATGTTGGCCGGGCTGCTGTCGGCGCCGCCTTCCCGGCCGGTGTGGGAGATCAGGCCGAACTTGGTGGCCAGCACCACCTCGTCGCGACGGCCCTTCAGCGCCCGGCCGACCAACTCCTCGTTGGCGTAAGGGCCGTAGACCTCGGCGGTGTCGATCAGGGTGACGCCCAGTTCCAGGGCGCGGTGCAGGGTACGGACGGACTCCGCGTCATCGCTGCCCGCGCCGGTATAGGCGTGGGACATCCCCATCGCGCCCAGCCCGATCCGGGCCACCTCCAAGTCACCGAGCTTTATGTGCTTCATGGCTCCCTCTCTCCTCGACCGCGCGGAGCGCTGGTGGCAATGCCGTCGTGCTCCTCACCGGGCAGCCGCCGCGGGCACCCGGCTCAAGCCGGGCCGCGCTGTCGACCGTGCGGGTGCACGACAGCTCGAGCGTACGCACCGCTACTTGTGTCGGCATCAGTGTGCCCGCCCGGAGACACTCCTCGTATTTGGTTGACGCATCATCTACAAATGCCTGTGGTGGTGCGGGCATGCCATGAAAAGCGGCCCGCCCGCGGGCCACGGGAAAGAGACCCACCATGAACATCGTCACGACCGGCATCCGGAGCCCCGAACTACGCCCGCATCCCGATCCGGTCGAGATTCACGAGGCCGCGGCCGAGCCGGACCAGGCGGGCTGGGGAGCGCCGCGGATCTCCGGCCTCGGCGGCGGCGACATCCTCGGCGACGCCGAGCGACTCCCGCGCGCGACCGAGAACGCCGAGGTCGTCACCGGCGTCCTGAGCATCTGGCGGCACGCCGCCGCCGACCCGGCGAACGGCCCCGCGCGAGTGCGCCGCGAGTACGGGCACCGGCTCCTCCTGCGCCTCGGCGTCAGCGACGCGGCTTCCGCCCGGCGCGTCGGCGGGGCGGCCCACCGCCCCCTGGCCGCGCTCGACAGCTGTCCCGACACCCTCGACCGCCACGCCGGGCCCGTCCCCACGGACGAGCGCCCCGTCCCCACGGACGAGCGCCTCGTCGCCGCGATGGAACCCGAGCTCACCGCGCCGCGCCGGCCGGCCGGCGCGGACACCCACCCCCTTCCTCGTCACACCCGACTTCACCGCCACCGCGCGCGGGGGGAAGTGTCAACCTTCTCCTAGGCTGGACCCATGACTGAAGCACCCCGCTGGCTCACCCCCGTCGAGGAACAGGCGTGGCGTGGCATGCTGCGGATGCACGACCTGCTGGTCAATCAAGCGGGCCGGACCCTGCAGAGCGGGTTCGGGCTGTCCGCCACCGACTACTCCGTACTCGCGGAGCTGACGCGTACGCCCGACGACCGGCTGCGCATCCTGGAGATCGCGAAGGTCCTCGGGTGGGAGAAGAGCAGGGTGTCCCACCACCTCGCGCGTATGACCAAGCGCGGCCTCATCGCCCGTGAGGAGTGCGCGGACGACGGACGCGGGTCGGTCGTCGTGGTCACACCCGCCGGCCGCGCCGCCATGGAGGCCGCCGCACCGAGGCATGTCGAAGACGTCCGGCGTCTCTTCCTCGACCACCTCACCCTCGGGCAGATCACCCTGCTCGCGGAGATCACCGACACGGTCCTCCGGGAGATCGACGCCGGCCAGTGAGGCACGTGCGCCTCTACGCGTACCCCCGCGACCGCCGGCCCCCGGCCGGGAGCCGGTGGAATGAATCGCACCGCACATTGTTGAAGGCCGCATGAAGAAGATCGGGTTTCTGTCCTTCGGACACTGGACGCCCTCACCGCACTCGCAGACACGCTCCGCGGCGGACTCCCTGCTCCAGTCCATCGACCTGGCGGTCGCCGCCGAGGAACTGGGCGCGGACGGCGCCTACTTCAGGGTTCACCACTTCGCCCGGCAGGCCTCCTCACCGTTCCCGCTGCTCGCGGCCATCGGCGCGCGCACCAGGCGGATCGAGATCGGCACCGGTGTGATCGACATGCGCTACGAGAACCCCCTGTACATGGCCGAGGACGCGGGCGCGGCCGATCTGATCTCCGGCGGCCGGCTCCAGCTCGGCCTCAGCCGGGGCTCCCCGGAGCAGGTGGTCGAGGGCTGGCGGCACTTCGGCCATGCCCCTCCGCAGGGCGGGACCGACGCCGACATGGCCCGCGCGCACACCGAGAGGCTCCTCCGGGTACTGACCGGCGAGGGCTTCGCGGAGCCCGACCCCAGGCCGATGTTCGCCAATCCCCCGGGGCTGCTGCGGATCGAACCGCACTCCGAGGGCCTGCGCGACCGCATCTGGTGGGGCTCCGGCTCCAACGCCACCGCGGTCTGGGCGGCCGGGCTCGGGATGAACCTGCAGAGCTCGACGCTGAAGGACGACGAGAGCGGTGAGCCGCTCCACGTACAGCAGCGCAAGCAGATCGAGGCGTACCGCGAGGCGTGGCGGGCCGCGGGGCACACCCGTGACCCCAGGGTGTCGGTCAGCCGCAGCGTCTTCGCCCTCGTCGACGACCGGGACCGCGCGTACTTCGGCCGGGACGGCAACTCCGAGGACCAGATCGGCTACATCGACGCCGCCACGCGCAGCATCTTCGGCCGGTCCTACGCGGCCGAACCCGACGTCCTCGTCAAGCAACTGGCCGAGGACGAGGCCGTCGCGGCCGCCGACACCCTGCTGCTCACGGTGCCCAACCAGCTCGGCGTCGAGTACAACGCGCATGTGATCGAGAGCATTCTGACGCATGTCGCTCCTGGACTCGGCTGGCGTTGACGTCACCGGCCCGCCCCACCGCTCACCCCTCTCGATTCCCGCCCATCCCCTACCATCCCCTCCCATCCACACCAGCAGGTGACACGTCACCCAGGTAGTTGACACGTCACCTTCTCCAGGCTTACGTTGATTGAAAGTTGAACGGAACGGGTGGTGTGGCCTCCGGACCGCGTCGCCCCCGAACCCCCAGGAGCGAGTCATGGGACAGCTGGACGGCAAGACGGCCGTGGTCACCGGCGGCACGAGCGGCATCGGACTCGCGACCGCGCAGCGGTTCGCCGCCGAGGGCGCACATGTCTACATCACAGGACGGCGCAAGGAAACGCTGAATCTGGCGGCGAAGGAGATCGGCGGGAAGGTCACCGCCGTCCAGGCCGACAGCGCGGACCTCGCCGACCTCGACCGGCTCTACGCCACCGTCGCCGACGCCGGACACCGCGTGGACGTGCTCTTCGCCAACGCGGGCGGCGGCGAGTTCGCCACCCTCGAGCAGGTCACCGAAGAGCACTTCGACGCCACCTTCGACACCAACGTCAAGGGCACCGTTTTCACCGTCCAGAAGGCGCTGCCCCTCCTGAACGACGGCGCCTCGATCATCCTCACCGGCTCCACCGCCGCTGCTGTCGGCGGCGAGGCCTTCGGTGTCTACGGCGCCTCCAAGGCCGCGATCCGCTCCTTCTCCCGCACCTGGGCCAACGAGCTGAGCGGCCGCGCCATCCGCGTCAACACCGTCTCCCCCGGCCCCATCACCACCCCCGGGCTCAACAACCTGGCGTCCGACGACGCTCAGGCCGCGCAGCTGCGCGACAATCTCGCCGCCGTTGTCCCCCTCGGCCGCATGGGCCGCCCCGAAGAGGTGGCCAACCTCGTCCTCTTCCTCGCCACCGACCAGTCCAGCTTCGTCACCGGCACCGAGATGTACGTCGACGGCGGTGCCAACCAGGTCTGACGCCACGGACGACACCCGTCACGTCACCGGACCACCACGCCGGGCCCCGGGACGGGTGCGGTCCGCGATCCAGCCGGCCATGGCTCGCACGCCGAGGGCGATGGCCCGCTCGTCCGGGGAGAAGTCGGGAAAGTGCGGATAGCTCGTCGTGATGGGCGCGCCGGGCGCGCGGACGCCGAGGAACGTGTACGTGCCGGGGACGCGGTCCAGGTAGAGCGCGAAGTCCTCGCCGCTGAAGGGCGGGAAGGCGGCACGCAGCTCCGTGACCGCGTCCCGGCCGAGGGTGCGGCGCAGGTGGCGAGCCAGAAGGTGAGCGTCCCGTTCCGGGCACAGCATGGCCGGGAACGGGTCGGCGGGGAAGTGCACCCCGGCCCCCGCGTACCGCGTGACCACTCGCCGGACGGCTTCGCGCACTTCGACGTACCGCTCCTGCGGCCAGCATCGGTACGACACCCTCACGCCGGCCTCTCGTGCCGTGGCCTGGACGGCGATGAACCGGGACAGCGGCCCGTCAGGCGTCAGCGCGTCGGCGACGAGGCGCTCCAGATCCGCCGGGCCCTGCGGTGTCGCCACCGTGGCGAGCGCGCCGATCTCGGCGGCCAGGCGCCGTGCGGAGTCGACCGGGTCCGGTCCTGAGAGGGTCACCTCCGCCTTGTCCTGGCCGGGCATCCCGAAGCCCGGAGTCACAGCGAACTGACCGGCCGGGAACGGCCCGCAGTGCAGCGCGTGGATCTCCTCGACGCCCAGGCGCTCCAGTACACCGGCGTCGATCAGCGCGCGGGCGCCGGACAACGTCTCCTCGGCGGGCTGGAAGAGGAAGACGACCTGCCCGCTCAAGCGGCGCCGCAGCCGCGACAGAACCCGAGCGACACCGATACCCACCGCGGTGTGGACATCGTGGCCGCACAGATGGGCGGGCGCGATGCCCGTCCCGATGATGTCGGCGGGCGGCACGGCGTCCATGTCCGCCCGGTAGGCGACGGTCCGCCCCGGCCGCACACCTCGCAGGATCCCGACGACGCCGTGACCGCCCACCCCCGTGCTCACGGTCAGGCCCGCCGCCCGCAGCTCCCGGGCCACCACTGCGGCCGTGCGACGTTCCTGCCCCGGTGCCTCGGGATGCCTGTGCAGGTCCCGCCGCAGCTCGGTCAACGCCCGCTCCGCACGCGCCACTTCAGCGGTGATCTCCGTCGGCTCCAGCGATCTCCCCCCGTCACGGGCGACGGCCTTCCCCGCACCCGCCCAGACTGCTCCCGCACCGGTCACCGCCGCACCCGCCAGCAAAGTGCGACGCGCGATGTCCCGCTCCACGAAACGACCCACGGTTCTCCCCTTTCGGCCCCAATGGCTCTGCGGGACACACGATCGCCGCCCACCGGTGTCGCCGCCCATCCGACGAACCACCGCTCGGGGGTGGGGGTACCTGCACCACAAACCGGAGCCGTGCTCATACGCGGCCCGAAGGTGACCGGCCACCGGGCGGGCTCGTGTGGCGGGAGGACGCGCAGCGGCACGTCGGGGAAGAGGTCGAAGCCGGGGAGCGTGCGGGCCTGCCTGATGCCCCGTCCGCCGGGCGCCGAGCCACTGCACAAAGCTGCCTGCTCGCGGGTCCGGGCGCGGCCGACGCTGACGCGATCCCCGCGGTGAGCACTCAGGCCCGCGAGCAACTCGACGACGCCCGCCCATCGCCCGGAACGCCTCAGCACTGACGGCAGGACGGCACGACGGCAGGCGGGAAGAACGTGCGCAGCGAGACTTGCGGCTTACGTTCAGTCGACGGAGAAGGCCCCCGCGGCGGCCGCCAGGACCGCTGCCACGGCGGACCGCTCCGGAAGCAGCGGATCGGGTGCGGCCCGCTGCAGGACGAGGTGGTGGTAGACGGGCGCCGTGGCGGCCACCAGGAGACTTCGCGCATCCGTGCAATGCGAGGGGAGTTCGCCGCGCTCGACGGCTCGCTCGACGAGAATCTCGCACTGGGCGTACCGGTCGGCCCACAGCTGTGTCTGTGCTTGCGCGGCCTGTTCGGAGTGGAACGAGGCGGCCATCAGGGCGAGGGCGAAGGACGGCCGTACGAGCAAGGACTCCTGGATCTCCTCGTTGAGGGCTGTCAGATCGCCGCGCAGGGAGCCGGTGTCCGGTGGCTGCCAGTCGATCTCCCCGGCGGCGTCGATGACGTCGACGAGGAGGCCGCCCACATCACGCCAGCGCCGGTAGACCGTGGTGCGGTGCACACCCGCGCGGGTCGCGACGCCCTCCACCGTGAGCCCTTCATGGCCGTTCTCCGTGAGTTCGGCGCGCACCGCGTCGAGAACCTGGGTGCGGATGCGGGCGGTTCGGCCGCCCGGACGGCGGTCCGGCGTCGTGGTTGTGGTTGTGGTTGTGGTTGAGGTCGTGGTCGTCGCGTCTGTCATCGGATTCCCGTAACCGGTTGATCAACGTACATGGCTGTGCCAACATCTTAACGCAATAGTTGTCGCACTAACGGTCAGCCGTCCGCCCCGCCGAGAGGAACCGCCACCACGATGCCGCCCGTTCCCGCCGACCCCACCGTGCTCCACCCCATGCCCGGGCAGCCGCGCGTCGTGCTGCTCAAGCCGTTGGTGAAGTCCCCGCTCATCGAGGTCGGTGAGTTCTCGTACTACGACGACCCGGACGACCCGACCGCGTTCGAGACCCGCAACGTGCTGTACCACTACGGGCCCGAGAAGCTCGTCATCGGCAAGTTCTGCGCTCTCGGCACCGGCACCCGGTTCATCATGAACGGCGCCAACCACCGCATGGACGGCCCGTCCACCTTCCCGTTCCCCACCATGGGCGGCTCCTGGGCCGACCACTTCGACCTCATCACCGGGCTGCCCGGCCGCGGCGACACCGTCGTCGGCAACGATGTCTGGTTCGGGCACGGCGCCACCGTCATGCCGGGCGTCCGCATCGGCCACGGCGCGATCATCGCCACCGGCGCCGTCGTCACCTCCGACGTACCCGACTACGGCATCGTCGGCGGCAACCCGGCCCGCCTCCTGCGCACCCGCTTCGACGCGGAGACCGTCGCCCGGCTGCTCGCCGTCGCCTGGTGGGACTGGCCCGCCGAGCACATCACCGAGCACGTACGAACCATCATGTCCGGCTCCGTCGACGAGCTCGAGGCAGCAGCCGCCCTCATCGCCCGACGGCCCTGACGCCACACCTTCGCCACACACCCACACACCCACACACCCACACACCCACACACCCACACTCCCGCTCACCAGCTCACACCTTTGCCGCACATCCGCTCACACCCGGAAGCGAGTGATCGACCATGGCCCCGCACCGTGCCCACATCGCGATGGTCGGTGTGCCCATCGTCAGCCACGTACTGCCCAGCCTCGCGATCATCCGTGAGCTGGCCGCCCGGGGCCACCGGATCAGCTACGCCAACGATCCGTCGGTGGCCGGCCTGATCGAGCCGACCGGCGCGCGGCTGGTGCCGTGCACCTCCACCCTGCCCGTCGCCGACAACGACTGGCCCGCCGACCCCATCGCCGCCGCGAGCCTCTTCCTCGACGACGCGGTCCGGGCTCTCCCCCAATTGCGCGCCGCCTACGACGACGACCCGGCCGACCTCTACCTCTACGACATCGGCGCCTACGCCGCACGCGCCCTCGCCGAACGGCAGGGCCGCCCCCTGATGCAGCTGTCCCCGACGTTCGTCAGCTGGGACGGCTACGAGGAGGACGTCGCGGCGCACTTGCGGAAACTGCCCAGAGCCGACGCGTACCGGGAGCGGTTCGCACGGTGGCTCGCCGACTGCGGAGCCACCACCACGGACGTGGACGCCTTCTCCGGGCCGCCCGCCCGCACCGTCGCCCTGATCCCGGAAGCGATGCAGCCGAACGCCGACCGGGTCGACACCGACACGGTGACCTTCGTCGGCCCCTGCTTCGACACCCCCACGGACCGGACCGGCTGGGCCCGGCCGCGCGACGCCGACCGGGTGCTCCTGGTCTCCCTGGGATCCGCGTACACACGTCAACCGGAGTTCTACCGCCAGTGCATCGCCGCCTTCGGTGATCTGCCCGGCCGGCACGTGGTCCTCCAGATCGGCAAGTACACCGATCCCGCCGAACTCGGTGCCATCCCGGCCAACGTCGAGGTGCACTCCTGGGTCCCGCAGCGGGCCATCCTGGAACAGGCCGACGCCTTCGTCACCCACGCCGGGATGGGCGGCTGCGGCGAAGGGCTCCGGGCGGGCGTCCCCATGATCGCCGTACCGCAGGGGGCCGAGCAGTTCATGAACGCCGACCGGCTCGTGGAGCTCGGTGTCGCCCGCCGCCTGGACACCGCCGACGCCACCGCCGAGACCCTGCGTACGGCGCTCGACGACCTGCTCACGGACCCCGAACGCGCGGCGCGTTCCCGGCAGTTGCAAGCCGCCGCCCAGGCCGAGGGCGGCACCTTGCGCGCCGCCGACCTCATCGAGAACATGCTGGCCACCACCACCGGCCGGCGCCTACTCTGAGCACTGCCGCCCCCGCGAACCGCCCCGCTCCCGCACCTCACCCGCCGCATATGGAGACCCCATGCCCTCAATAGGCATCATCGTCGGCAGCACCCGCCCCGGCCGCGTCGGCCCGCAGATCGCGCAATGGGTCGAGAAGACGGCCGGATCACGTGACGACGCGGTCTTCGAACTCGTCGACATCGCCGACTACCACCTGCCGCTGTTCGACGAACCGCGCTCACCCCGCATGGGCGACTACGAGCACGAGCACACCCGTGCCTGGGCCGCGAAGATCGACGCGCTCGACGGGTTCGTGTTCGTCACGCCCGAGTACAACCGCTCGATCCCCGCCGCGCTGAAGAACGCCATCGACTTCGTCTACAACGAGTGGAACAACAAGGCCGCAGGGTTCGTCGGCTACGGCAGCAACGTCAGCGGCGCCCGCGCGCTCGACCACCTCCGCCACATCGCCGGGGCCGTGCAGTTGACCGCCGTCCACACCCAGGTCCACCTGTCGTTGCAGAGCGACTTCGAGCAGTTCACGACGTTCGCGCCCGCCGATCGTCACGAAGCCGCGCTCCAGCAGATGCTCACCGAGGTCGTCACCCTGACTTCGGCGCTCGCACCGCTGCGCCGCCCAGCCTGAACGGTCCTCGCGCACCACGCGGGCTGTCCTCCGCGCCCTCGTCGTGCAGCGGCATCTGCCGCTGCACGTAGTGGCCGAAGACGCCGAGGAGCACCACCTCACTGCCCAGCAGCACGCGCTCCACCAGCCCGATCAGTTCACGGTCGCCGGGTCCCGCGGAAAGGGCCATCACCACGGCCCCGGCGAGTGCGACCCCGGACAGCAGGCGTAGCCGGCGTGCCGTGCGCAGCGCGTCGGGGCCGGCGGTGAGCCGTCGGGCCAGGAGGAGTCCGGCCAACGGCAGTGCGAGGAACGCCGTGATGGAGGCGTAGCGATGCACGTACGCCGATCCGCTCAGGTGCGTGGTCAGCGGATCGGTCGGCACCACGGCGGCGACCACCAGACCGAGGCCCCACGCCGCGAGCAGCACGGACGGCAGACCTCGCGCTGTCGTGAGCCATCTCCTCGCCACTGCCAGCAGTACGAAGGACATCACCCCCAGGACCGCCATGCTGGTCTCGATCAGGCCGCCGCGGTCGAGTGCGGCGAAGTCGCTGACGGTCAGCGCGAACGGGCTCAGCCCCGGATCGGTGTCCGCCGGCGCCGCCACCGCCGCCCCTGCCGCCAGTGCGACGGTCGCCCACAGCGCGGGGGCGAGGAGGCGAGGGAGCCGGTTGTGTGTGCGGCGCCGGTGAGTGATCATGCCTTGATCGTCCACTGCCGGGAGACGCCACACCATGGGGGTGTTCCCCGAGATCTCCCTGAGCCCGACCCCGACACCCGTCGCGGCGTAGCGCGGAACAAGCTCAACTCCCGCCTGTGGCACCGGCAGTACTACGGCAACACCTCGCTGTACGGCCGCTCTCGGCGGTCGCGCCCAGGGCAGGCGATGTCTGCGGCCCAGGCAACGGCCGCCACCGAGAATGGTGCGATCCGCCGTGCGCCGGGCAGCGATTCGGCGATGGCCCGCCGGGTCGGCTCGTGCCGAAAGCCTGCGCGCTCGGGGGTTCAGGGGCAGGGACCGCGCTGCTCGGCTCGGGGTGTGGCTCAGCCCTGCTGCTCCAGCGCGTCGGCGAAGGCGCGGAGGGAATCGGCCAGCTCCTTCTTGGTGGGCAGCTCATCCACCTTCTTCTCCAGACTGTCTATGCGCTTCGCCAGTTCGTCGAGGTCCGCGGGGGTCGTGGGTTGCGTGGTGGGCACGTCCGTGGGGGCCGGGGACTCGGACGGCTCCGCGGTCGGGTCCGTACCGCCCGAGCCTCCCGTGTCCGTACCGCCTGAGCCTCCCGTGTCTGTACCGCCCGAGACGCCACCGGACACGCCGCTGTCGCCGCCGCCGCCATCGCCCGGCACACCAACGGAGCCGCTGTCACCGCCGCTGTCACCGCCGCCGGTGTCGACGCCGACGCTTCCTCCTTCGTCGGACGGATCCACGGACACAGCGGTACGTCCGGAGGCCGCTCCGCCCTGGTCCGTCACGGCGATCGCCCCACCCACACCCAGCACCATCGCGGCCGCCGCGCCGACCAGCGCCACTGTCATCCGGCGCGCCTGGAACTTCCTCAAGATTGTCATGTGACGGACACTAACTGCCGATCTGCGCGGAAGGATCCCTTCCGAGGATTCAGCACCGTGCTCCGTTCCTCACGTACTCGCGGGGGCGGTTGCCTGCAGCCGCAGCAGCGCCCACACCTGACGTCCTTCGGCGGTCTTCTGCTCCCGCAGCTGTCGGTGCCCAGATCGCGCGCAGCGGCCAGGACACGAGCCGTCTCGTCCGCTGCGACCCGCTGATGACTCAGGCACAGGACCAGCGCCTTGCCGTCCTGTTCGGAAAGGTGGACCCTGTTGCGACGGCCGCCCCCGTGTCTTCGCCCACGCTCCGGCAACCTCGCCCGCCGAGTTCGCCGCGTACCTCCAGCATTCCGTCCGGCTCAGTCCTGAGGAACGGCGCGGGACGAACGGCGGGGCGGGGGAGGCGCTCGCCCCCACTTCTGGTCACACGGCCGCAGACTCAAGTACGCGCTCGTCCAGCAGACCCTCGCCACACAGCTCCGACCACAACTCCGCCGGTACGGGCGCGGCGAACGCGGCGATGTTCTGACGCACCTCTTGAGCAGTCCGCATACCGATCGCGACGGCTGCGACCGCGGGGTGGAGGAGAGGAAAGGCCATGGCTGCCTGAGGGACGGACACTTCGTGCGCCTCGCAGATGTCAGCGATCCGATGGGCCCGCTCCAGAAGCTCGGGGGTCGCGGCACCGTAGTCGTAGTGGGCCCCCGCAGCCGGCCGGTCGGTGGCCAGCAGGCCGGAGTTGAAGACGGAGACGGCCACCATCGACACCCCGCGCTCGGTGCAGGCGGGCAGGAGTTCGTCCAGGGCGCTGTGGTCGAGCAGGGTGTGGCGGCCGGAGAGCATGACCACGTCCGGGTCGGCCTCACACACCAGGCGGGTGAGTTTGCCGGTGTCGTACATGCCCGCGCCGATCGCCCCGACCACGCCCTCGGCGCGCAGTTCGGCGAGCGCGGGGTAGCCGTCGCGCAGCGCGTCCTCGAAGTGCTGCTCGGCGTCGTGCAGGTAGAGGATGTCGATGCGGTCGAGACCGAGGCGGGTGAGGGAGTCCTCGACGCTGCGGCGGATGCCGTCCCGGGTGAAGTCCCATACCCGCCGGTGGGTGGCGGGTATGGCGAAGGACTCATCGGTGCGCCCTCGCGGGTCCTGCGGTACGAGGAGTCGTCCGACTTTGGTGGACAGGGTGTACTCGGAGCGGGGTTTGCCGCGCAGCAGCTCTCCGATACGGCGTTCGGAGGTGCCGATGCCGTAGTGCGGGGAGGTGTCGTAGTAGCGGATGCCGGACTCCCAGGCGGTGTCCAGGGCTTGGGCTGCGGTGGCGTCGTCCAGCGGTTCGAACAGGCCGCCCAGCGGGCCGCCGCCGAACCCGAACCGGGTGACCTCGACGTCAGTGCGTCCGAGGCGGTGAGTGTCCATGGTGGTCGTGCTCCTTCGATCGATCGCGGGTGGTCGGAGGCCGGGTGGTCGGAGGCCGGGTGCCGGAGGGGCCGGGTGCCGGGTGCCGGGTGCCGGACCTCAGAATGCGGGAAAGGCCCAGCCCGACGGGTGGAACGGTTCGCGCGTGCCGCGGAAGGCGAGGGAGGCCGCGGCGACCGCGCCAGGGCGCAGTTCCTCGACGCGCCCCGCCTCGGCCAGCGACGACAAGGTGGTGCCGCCCAGATACGCCGCGCCCAGTTCCGCGGCGGTCAGGCGCAGGTCGGCCCCGGCCCGGGTGGGTTCGTAGGTGACGCGGTCGTCGTGCGCGACGAGGCGGTGACGTCCGGCGTTCCAGGGGCAGAACGTGTCCTGGACCTCGAGGACCAGATCGAGCGGGGCCGTGTAGCGGCGTGCTGTCAGTGCCCGGTCCACGTCCACCAGGCGGACCCAGAGGTTGTCGGTCACGGTGGTGCGGGCCGCGCGTGGATCGGCCAGCAGATGCTTCAGGGGTTCGTCGACGGCGCCGTCGTAGGCGAGGTGGGTGTGGGCATCGAGGTCGATGAGGAAGCGCCACAGGGCGGCGTAGGTCTGCCGGGAGGCGGCCGCGACCTCGATGACCTGCACGAGCCCCGGTTTCGAGCGGTACAGGGCGTAGCCGGTGGCCTCTCCCCCGTACTCCTGGTGGACTGCGAAGCGCAGCGCCGTACCGCCGTCGCGGGCGCGCGGGCCGTCGGCGAGGCGTGCCTCCCAGTACTTCTCCGTACGGTCGACCCACCCGACGGCGGTGGAGCGTACGTTCTCGTAGACCTTTTCGAGGAGCGGGCGGGCCTCGTCGCGGCCGAGCAGGCGGATCGTCCCGTCGCCGATGTCGGTGCCGGGACGCATGGTCATGAACCTCTTGTCGCCTCGTATCTCGGCCACGTGGCTGGCCAGTCCGTGTCCGAAGCGGCCGTAGATGGTGGCTTGCGCGGCGTTGAGCGCGGCGACCGGTTCGCCGCCCGATTCGTGCAGGTCGGTGAGTTGCTTGCGCATCATCGCGGTGAGGAGGCCGCGGCGCCGGTGGGTGGGCAGGACCGCGACCAGGGTGATACCGGCGACGGGCGTGAGCCCGCCAGGGACGGTCAGGACGCGCCCGTAGACCGACGCACCGGCGACGATCTCCCCGCCGTCGTACGCGGCGATCGTCCGGTCGGGGTCGAGTGAGACAGCGGCGTTGCGCAGACCGCCCTGCCCGCCCTCCTCCCAGTCCTGGCCGTAGGTCGTGGTGACCATGCGGGCCCAGGCGTCGATGTCGTGGGCGGCGATGGTCCGCAGTGGATAGGTCGTTGTCGTTGTCATGCTGTGAGCTTGGCCGGGTAAACAGCGGCGGCGCATCGAGCGATCTCCTTATTTACATGCGGGCTTCGTGTGCGGGATGCATAAGCTGGCGCGGTGATGGCGCAGCGCGTAGTCAGTCCGGTGTTCGTCGGCCGGGACGAGGAGTTGTCGAGGCTGGCGGCGGCCCTGGACACCGCTGTCGAGCAGGGTCCGGCGGTGGCGCTGGTCGCGGGGGAAGCGGGGATCGGCAAGTCACGGCTGCTGGCCGAGTTCACGCGCTCGCTGGACCCGGACATACGGGTGGTCAGCGGATTCTGTGCGGAGCTGGGCCGTGACGCCCTGCCGTACGCGCCGTTCGTGACGGTCCTGCGCACCCTCATCCGGGTCGAAGGCGTGACGCCCGGCCCGTACCGGCAGCTGGCCCGCTGGTTCCCCGAGCTGGGCGAGCCGGGCGACGACAGCGAGGGAGGCAGGCACCGGCTGTACGAGGAGGTGCTGACGCTGATCGAGCGGGTGGCCGCCGACCGGCCGCTCGTCATCCCGATCGAGGACCTGCACTGGGCGGACGCCACCACCTGCGAACTCCTCGGCTTCCTGGCCAGGAACCTGACCCGGCCCGGCATACTCCTCGTACTCACCTACCGGCCGCCCGAGACCGGACCGCTGCTGTCCGAGCTCGTCCGCCGGCCGCACACCGCCCGGCTGCGGCTCGGCCGCCTCGGCACGGGGGACGTGGGCCGCCAGTTGGCCGCCATCCTCGGCACCGCACCGGATGCGGCCACGGTGGGACGCGTCCATGAACGCAGCGACGGCAACCCCCTGTTCGTCGAGGCACTCGCCCGTGCCGACGAGCACACCCCGCACGACGCACGCGACCTGCTCCTCGACGGTCCGCGTTCGCTGCCGCGCGCGGCCCTCGAGCTGTTGCGTCTCGCCTCGGTCGCGGGAGGGCGGGTCGGCCACCGCCTGCTGTCCCACGTGGCCGGACGGGATGAGGAGCAACTGGACACCCCACTCCGCGAGTTGGTGAGCCGGAGTCTACTCGTCACCACCGACGACGGTTACGCGTTCCGTCACGCCCTCATCCGGGACGCGGTGTACGAGGACCTGCTGCCCGGCGAACGGGCCCGCCTGCACGCCCGTTACGCCGAGGCCCTGCGCGACGGCGGTCCCCCGGCGGAGCTGGCCGCGCACGCCCATGCCGCCGGTGACCGCCGCCTCGCCCTGTCGGCCGCCTATCGAGCCGCCGACCAGGCTCGCAGGTCCTACGCCTACGCCGAGCAGGTCCGCATGCTCGGCATGACCCTCGACCTGTGGGACCCGGACGTCGAGCTGGACGCCGACCGCGTCGACGTACGGGCCGCCAGCACCGACGTACAGGCCGACGGCGTCCCCGTACCGACCGACCGCGTCGACGTACTGACCGACGCCGCCGAGGCGTGCATGCTCAGCGGCGACTACGCCCACGGCATCGAGCACGCCGACGCCGGACTGGCCCTGGTGGACGAGGTCCGCGAACCGGAGCGGGCCGCCCTGCTCCTGGAGCACCGGGGCAGGCTGCGCCACCGGCTGAACGGAACCGGTGTCCGCGACTGGGAACACGCCTTGACGTTGCTGCCGCCCGGCAGCGCTCAGCGGGGGCGGCTGCTCGGCGTCCTGGCGATGGGTCTGCTGCCCGAGGCGGACCGGGCCCGCGCCTCGTTCGAGGAGGCGCTCGCCATCGGCCGGGCCACCGGTGACGCCACGGTCACCATCCGCGGGCTCTTCGGCGTCGGATCCAGGACCGGCGACCTCGGCATGCTGACCGAGGCCCGCACGCTCGCCGAACGGCTCGACAGCAACGACCTGCTCCTGACGGCGCCGATGTACGAGGCCACGCTGCACACCAGAGCGGGCGACCACCAGCGCGCCATCGAGGTCGCCCGCGACGGGATCCGCCTCGCCCGCCGATACGGTCTGGGCCGCAGCCGAGGCGCCGAGCTCGCCCGCTACGCGGGCCGTGCACTGATCCTGGCCGGGCGGTGGGACGAGGCGACGACCGTGCTGGAGGAGAGCCTCGCGGCGGACGCGCCACCCCAGTCACGGCGCGGCCTGCGCATCCTGACCGGCCATCTGTCGCTGCTGCGCGGTGACCTGACGGCAGCGGCCGAGGCCGCGGCAGCCGTCGAGCACTCCAGCAGCGGAAGCCTGTTCGCCCGCCACCAGCTGCTGTGCCTGCTCGCCGTCGCCCAGGGCGCGCCCGAGCGGGCCGACCTCCTTCTGGACCGGGCCCTGAACGACCCCGAACTCACCCGCGTCTACACCAGCGACGCCCGACCCGTCCTGGTCGCCGGCGCCCTGGTACAGCAGGCCCGCCTCTCCTCGGGCGCCGACAGCGACCTGCGGAAGCGAGTTGCGGCCCGGCGGGAACAACTCGCCGCCGCCGACGCCGCGTTCGGCACGGACGGGCCGCTCGACCGCGCCTGGCAGACCATGCTTCGGGCGCTGATCGCGGACGACGGCTGGGACCAGGCGGTGTCCTCCTGGCGCCGACTGCGGCAGCCGTACGAGCTGGCGCTGTGCCTGTTCCACAGCGCACGCGCGGCGCCGGCCGCAGGCGACCGGCCCGGCGCGACGGTCCGCCTCGACGAAGCCGCCCGCCTGGCCGCGGACCTGCACGCCGTGCCGCTCACCCGGCAGATCACCCAGCTCCTGCGGCCGCGCCCCTCCCAGGACGGTCTCACGGAACGCGAGCACGAAGTGCTCCAGCTGATCGCCGAAGGGCTGAGCAACCGGCAGATCGCCGCTCGGTTGCACATCTCGCCCAGCACGGCAGGCGTGCACGTCTCCCACATCCTGACGAAACTGGGCGCGGCGACACGCACGGAAGCCGCGGCCATCGCCTTCCGTGAAGGGCTGACCGGCTCCCGTCCGGCGCCGCCGGGCCCCCAGCCCGGCACCGACGCCACAGGCCCGTGTTGACCTTCGAGTTGGTTGAAGCCCAATGATGGCCAGGTGCCGAATTCCGAGCTGATGCCGATCGGGGTCTTCGCCCAGCGCACTGGCCTGACCTCCAGCGCGTTGCGCTTCTACGCCGACTCCGGGCTGCTGCCCCCTGCCCAAGTGAACCCGGTCACGGGCTACCGCTACTACGACGCGGACCAGCTGGTGCGGGCGACCACCCTGCGCCGGCTGCGCGAGATCGCCATGCCGCTGGCTACGGTGGAGACGGTCCTCGGCGCCGGGGCCGACGAGGCGGCACGGCTGCTCGACGAGCATGTCGCCAAGGTCGAGGGCGACGCGGCGGCGGCACGACGAACGGCTGGGGTCATCAAGTCCGCGCTCGGCGGCAACGTGCCCGGTGCGCTCATCGCCACGCTGAAGGGTCCCGTGCTGGCCGACGCGGTCGAGCAGGTTCTGACCGCGACCGCCCACGAGCCGGGCATGGCGGTGCTCGCGGGCCTGCACATCGAGGCGAGTGACGAGGCGATCGCCCTCACGGCGACCGACCGCTACCGGCTCTCCACCCGGACCCTGGCGCCGACGCGGCCGGCGGAGCAGACCTGGACCGGCACGGTCGACGGCGACGACCTCCGGGCCGCGGTCGCCGACGTCCGGCGCAGCGCGCTGGTCCGCATCGAGGCGGTGCCGCACGGGATCCGGCTGCGCATGCCCCGGCGGGAGTACCGGCACTGCCGGATGCTGCCCGAGGAGTACCCCGACCTCCGGCTGATGCTCGCGTCCCTGGGCGAGGTCACCGCCCGCGCCACGCTCTCGAAGGACCTGCTGCTGCGAGCCCTGGAGGAGCATCCCGGCGAACACGTCTGCCTGCACATCACCGAGCACGGCGTACATGTCCGGTCCCCGAACGACGACGAGCACCCCACGATCCCGCTCGCCGCCACGGTGACAGGCGACGGCCTCCGCATCCGGTTCGAGCTGACCACGCTCTACCCCGCCGTGAGCACGGCGATCGGCCCCGACGTGCTGCTCGACCTGAGAGGACACGACCAGCCCGTCACGATCCGCTCAGCCGACGGCGGCACGCTCACCACCCTGGCCATGCCCATCAAGTCCGACCAGCCCGCCTGAGAATGACGACGAGGAACCGCATGCCCACCACACCTGGCAGCCCCGACCCGACCATGGAGGCCATCGGCCGAGCCGTCGTCGAAGGCCGAACAGGCGACATCCCCACCGCCCGCCACGAGCTCCTCCGCCTCTGGTCGACGATCGGCGTCACCGGCGATCCGCTGCACCGCTGCTCACTCGCCCACTACCTGGCGGACCTCTACGACGATCCCGCCCAGGCCCTCGCCTGGGACATCCGGGCCCTGGACGCCGCCGACGCCGTGACGCAACAGCGCGTCCAGGAGCACCACGCCGGGCTCCACATCGCCGGGTTCTACCCCTCCCTCCACCTCAACCTGGCCGACAACTACCGCCGGCTCGGCTCCTTCGACGCGGCCACCGAACACATCGACGCAGCCGGAGAACACGCCCCCGGCCTCCCACAGGACGCCTACGGCACCTTGCTGCGCACCGCCATCGACGAGGTGGCAGAGGCCATCTCCCAGCGGGACACCAGCAGACGGCCCTCCGCACCTGGTCCCTCCGGGTGACGCCCCTGCCGACCCGGACGGCCGTACTCGGCGCGAGCCATATGCCTCGTAAATCGCGGATGTCCGTAACCGCGCCACCTCGGCTTCGTTCCGACGAACGACAACAACGTCCACGCCGACCCGTGGGCCGGTCGGACCGAACACGTCAACAAGCCGAGAGGTGGCCTCCATGGCCCGGCCAGTCCCCCACTCCCCCACCCGCAGGAACGCGCTCGGACTCGCAGCACTTACCACGTTGAGGCTCCTGTGGCCCAGCGCGGTGGCGAAGGCTGACACGGCTCGGAGCCGGTCCGGCTCCTCCGGGCTCGCCGCACCGGGAAAGCCGTGGCGCACCGGCCTTCGGCTGCGCCACGGCACCGTCATGCAATCCTTCACCTTCGACGAGGCACACCACTGCCTGTACGCCCTTCAGGTCATGCGGGGCGGCATCCGGCTGCAAGGCGAGAAGCGCCCGTACACACACGACGAGCGGGCCCGCCACGGGGACCTCTGCCTCAACCGGCTCAACCTCCACGGTGACCTCACCGGCTTCATGTTCCTCAAGGGCTTCGGCCACGGCGGAGCGATGGGCGTCGAGCGACACGGCAAAGACAGCCGGCTGTGGATGGAGTGGGACGCCCACCCCGCCTCGGGTTACGGCCGCGGCATCTGCTGGTTCCGGTTCGCCGACGGACGCACCCTCTCCCGCTCCAGCGCCCACGTGACCACCTACCATCCCGTGCCGGGCTCCACCAGCAACAGCGTCACCGTCGACCAGGGCCGCCGCAGACTCCTGCTGCGCTACAAGGTCAACGGCTCCCCGCGTTTCGCGGTGTACGACCTCGCCCGCTTCGTCACCCGCGACCACAGCCCGCTCGCCGACTTCGCCCAGCCCGACGCCCACCTCGGGCTGCCGTTCCAGGGCATGGCGCTCGACGGCACCATGCTGTACCAGCTCATGGGCAGCGGCTACGGCCCCCACAACCCGCAGGAGCTCGGCGGCAACACCTACATGGGCCGCATCAACTGGCGCACCGGAACGTCGCACACGAACTTCCCGGAGCACACGGCCCCGCACCTGACCCCACGCGAACCGGAAGGACTCGCCGTACGCCGCAGCGACCGCCGGCTCTATTACGGCTTCACCCAGGGAGCACTGGGCAACAGGCGCTTCTCCCTCTACTCGAAAGCGCTGCGCTGACCGGCTCTGGCCAGAGCCGGATCCGCTCCTGCGGGCCGGGCCGAGCAGGCGGCGGGGCCGCTCATGCGGAGGCCTCGTGCCTGTCGCCGTCCGGCTCCGAGGTGATCTGGTAGGACAGCAACTGCTGGAACAGGCCGGGCTGTCCGGAGAGCTGGGCGTAGGTGCCCTCCTGGACGATCCGGCCGTCGTCGAGGACGACGATGTGGTCGGCGACGGCCACGTTGGTGATGCGGTGGGTCACAAGGAGCACCGCCCGGTCCCGGGCGAGGGTGCGCAGCCGCTTGAAGATGCGGTACTCGGCACGCGGATCGAGGTTCGCCGTCGGCTCATCAAGGACCAACAGACCGGCTTCGCGGAAGAACGCCCTGGCCAGGGCGATGCGTTGCCACTGGCCGCCGCTCAGCTCCTTCCCGTTGAGCCACTCGCGGGCGAGGAGAGTGTCCAGGCCGGTGCCGAGTCTGTCGACGACCTCGTCGGCGTCGGCCGCCTCGCACGCCTCGCGGACCGCCGCGTCGCCTCGCGCGGTGGGTTGTCCCTGGGTCACGTTCTCCCGCACGGTCAGCGGCCAGTGCGCGTAGTCCTGCGGCACCAGGGCGACCTGCTTCCACAGCGCCTGCGGGTCGCAGTCGCCGGTGGCGGTACCGTCCCACAGAACTTGCCCGTCGGTGGGCAGATAGAGACCGCTGACCAGCTTCGACAGCGTCGACTTGCCCGAGCCGTTGAAGCCCACCAGCGCGGTGACCTCACCACGCCGCAGGGTGAGACAGACGTCGGTCAGCGCGTCGCTCTCCTGTCCCGCGTAGCGGTGCGTGAGCGACTTGACCTCGATCTTCTCGGGAGGTCCGGGCCGATACGGTCCCCGGCGCATACGGAAACCCCCGGCCTTCTCGAGGAAGCCGGTCCAGTCGTCCATGTACAGCCCCGTCCGGACGGCGCGCGCGCCGACCGCCACCAGACCGCGGACCGACATGCCGACGGTCTGCAGCGCGAAGACCGCCGTGCCCGCGTGTCCGACAGTGATGCGGCCGGTCGCGAGCAGCCACACGACGGCCGCCCACACCACCGTCGATCCGAGGCCGCCGCACACCACGCCGATCAGGGACATGCGGGCCCCTTGGTCGGCCGCGGCCCGGTCCTCGCGGTTGATCCGGGCGACCGTGTGGCGGTATCGGCCGGAGAGGAAGCCGGCCATCGTTCCGGCGCGGATCTGGTCTGCGGCGTCCTTGGTGTAGATGTGCCAGCGCAGTACGGACAGCATCCGGTTGTCGCCGTTGCTGCGGAGGTTGGCCAGATACCGGACGCGCGCGGCGCTCACCTGGGCCACGGCCTGCGGCAGGCTGGCCGCGACGAGAAGCGGGAGCAGGACCCAGTGCACGCCGGCCAGTACGATCGCCCCGGCGAGGAAGGCGGCGGCCGAGGCGATCAGGTCCTGGCCCTCGTTGATCAGATCACCGGTGACCTGGGCGCCGCGGTCCGCGGCCTCGCGGTCACGGTTGAAGTCGGGATCGTCGTAGGCGGACAGCTCGACCTCGGCGCAGTCGGTGAGCAGCATCAGCTCGGCCTCGCGCGCCATCAACGGACCGACCCGGGAGGACAGCCAGCCGACCGTGATGCCAAGGAGCGCCCGCACGCCGGCGGCTCCGGCCAGCAGAGCGACGGAGGGCCACGCCGCGAGGAGCCGGTTGTAGACGTCCCCGTCACGCAGCAGGGCCGTCAAGGTGCCGGCGATGGCGACCAGTCCCAGTGCCTGCATCACTCCGGTGACCGTCTGGCACAGCAGGAGGCCGACGGTGGCGCGTCGGTCGACGCGCCAGGCGAGGCTCAAAGAGCGGCGTACCAGCTGCGGCAGCCGTCGGGCCATGTCGCGCATCCGGATCGACCGCCCGGCCGCTTCCCGGCTGCCGGTCAGGTCGACGTACCGCATCTGAGGGTCGGGAGCGGGCGGAGGAGCCGTGGCGTCCCGCGGTTTCGACGTGGTGGTGCGCGCCGCTGCGGTGCTCCGTGGTCCCGGACGGTCGCTCATGCCACCCACTTCGCGTACGTGCGTGACGAGCGGCGGTGGTCTTGGCCGCTACGCGTCATGGCGACGGGCTGACGCCCCGTCCCGAAGGGATGATGGACAAAGGTGCTGACCGGCTTCATGGCGTAGCTCCGTCTGGGGCGGTGAAGAGTTGCTGGTCTTCTCGGCGCGACTGCTCGCGCGCTTCTGCGTGTTGGTACAGCGATGCTGCCCGGGTCGACGGCCAGGTAGCCTGCTCCGCTCAGGAAGGGCTTGGCCGAAACGCCGCTGTCGTCCCCTCGCCCCCTCCCTCCCCCTCAGCCCGCCGCCGCTCACGTCTCGCGCCGCGGCTCGTACGCGTCGGCCTGCAGCCCGAACGTCCAGGCGACGCCCTCGCGCGCGGTTCTCGTGCGCGGCGGCACGCGCAGCCAGTAGGTGCGGTGCGTGCCGTCGGGCTCCGGGGTGGAGTTGACGACCTCGACCATCACCACGTCCTCGTCGCCGGGGAGCTGAACACGCCACAGGACACCGGTGGAGTCCCGGTGCACGGGCTCCGCCCCGGACTCCGTCAGATAGCGGTCGTAGCCGAAGTGCTCCAGCATCACGCGGCGCAGTTCCGCGTTCTCCTCGTCACGGATGCGCTGCGGGGTCAGCCCGGCGAGCCCGGCCAGGAAGCCGGCGGGGACCGGCATGCCGCGCCAGGCGTGCAGCGCGAACCCGTCGGGAAAGGCCAGGGCGGGTCCGGTGGCGCTGTCGAGGCGGCCTGCCTCGTCGCGGTGCAGTTCCGTGGGCCGCTCGCACACCACGGCCACCCGCTCGTACGGCCACCACCAGCCGGCCGACCGGGCGACCCGCGCCAATCCGTCGATCCTGGGACCGGTCTCCGCGCCGGGCGAGTCGAAAGCGCTCAGCCAGGCGGCCTCGTGCTGGCCGAGCACCGCGTCCAGGAGCATCAGCCGGATCGCCGTCTCGCTCCTGCGGTCCCGCGCGCCCGCGACGGTGCGGGACGGCACGGCCAGTTCCTCCACGATGCCTGTCCTGATGCGGTCGACCAGCATCTGGGTGCTGTCCCACAGGCGGCCTCCCGTGGCGTTCCAGTGCGCGCCCCAGCCGCCCGGACCGAGCCGTGCGTGCAGCTGCTCACGGGCTTGGGCCCATGGCCCGTTGCGCACCGGATCCCGTACGCAGGCGCCCCGTTCTCCCGTTTCGGCGAGCCGCACGAGCAGCACGACAGCAGCGCGCGGCGAGTCCGCCCACAGGATGCGCGCGGGCTCGGCCAGTCCGACCGCGCGATAGGCGCGCCGGATACCGTCCTCGGCCGCTCGCCGGTCGGCGGGTCCGGTGGCGGCGGCGACCGCCCGCCAGTGCGCCAGCTCCGCCGCGGCGTTTCCCGGATCCTCCCGGGCCCCGGCCCCGACCGGTGCGCCTGCCTCCTCGACCGACGTCATCTGCTGTGTCTTCGTCGTGCCGGTCATTCCCCGCACCGCCCCGTCCACGCTCACTCGTCGCTCCCGTCCCTCTCCCTGTCTCACCCACCCGCGTCCCGGCCGCTCAGTCCGCCACGATCCGCACCGAACCCGGTACGTACTCGCGCTGCCGGATCACTCGGAACCAGCCCTTGGGCAGCGGTATCGCCGCGTGTTCCTCGTGCACCACCCGTCCGCCGTCGGGCAGTTGGAGGAGCAGCGGTCCGAACGGGCCCGGCTCGCGTACGAGCCGGCCTGGGCCGACGACCGCGTGGGCGTGGCCCGTGACCTCGCCCAGCGCGAGCACGAGGCGGCCTCGGGCGTCCCTCGGCTCGTCCGGGGCGTCCGCGACGTGCGGGGGCACCGCGCCCTCCGCGAGCGGCACGATCAGCACGTCTCCCTGCCGGTACATGACTCTCCCGTCCCACGGTCCGCCGAGTGCGGCCGCGTCGTTGCCGACGCTAGGGGCAGGGTCTGACAACGGCGGCCGGGCGCCCCGCGGCGGCCCTTGTCAGTGCCGGTTGGTACAACTTCAGTTCCAGCGGAGATCGCGGACGGCGCGAACGGATCGGGAACGGGGCGGACATGACCATCGGAGACCACTTGCGGGAGCTGTACTCCCTGCCCACCTTCGACTTTCCGCAGGCGGACGCGGAGCACGCGACGGCTCTGCCCGCCGCCGACGCCGTCGCGTGGCGGATCTCCGTCGAGTCGTACGACAGTGAGGAAGCGTGGCCGGAGGCGTTCGCCCGGTTCGCCGAGGCCGTGGACCTCGGCCGTGTCAAGGCGCTCGTGGTCGGCTCGTGGAGCGACCCGTACGAGAACGGGCCGGAGCCGGTCATCGCGGCGCTGCTCGAGGCGCGGCACCGGCTGATGGCCCTGCGCGCCGTGTTCCTGGGGGACATCGTCTTCGAGGAGTGCGAGATCTCCTGGATCACGCAGGGCGACGTGACCCCGCTCCTGAACGGATTCCCGGAGCTGACGGAGTTCGCGGTGCGCGGCGGCACCAGCCTGGCGTTCCCGGCGGTGCGCCACGAGCGGCTGCGCTCCCTCACCGTCGAGACGGGTGGTCTGCCCGCCGAGGCGGTGCGCGGCATCGCGGCGAGCGATCTGCCCGCCCTGACCCGGCTCGCCCTGTGGCTGGGCACCTCGGACTACGGCGGTGACTCCACCGTCGCCGACGTCGAGCCCCTCCTGACGGGCGGCCGGCTGCCGGCCCTGAAACACCTGGCCCTGTGCAACAGCGAGATACAGGACGAGATCGCGGCGGCCGTGGCGGCCGCCCCGGTGGTGGCCCGGCTCGACACGCTCGACCTGTCGATGGGCGTCCTCACCGACGACGGCGCCACCGCGCTCCTCGCGGGCCAGCCGCTCACGCATCTGAGCAAGCTCGACCTGCATCACAACTACCTGAGCGACGGACTGCGTCAGCGTTTCCTGGACTGGCTGGTGCCCGCGGGTGTCGAGGTGAACCTCGACGCGGACGACGCGGACGAGGACCGGGACGGGGAGACCATGTGGCGGTACGTCTCGGTCGGCGAATGACCGGGCGGAGCGCCCCGGCGGAGCCGGACGGCGGCGCCCAGGGCACGACGGCCGCGCCCGCCGCAGCCCGCCCCGCCCCGCTGCGTCTCGCGGTCGTCGGCAACCCCGGGAACCGCCGGGTGGACCTGTTCGCGGCGGCCGTGCGCGGCGCCGGGCTGCCGGCGCCGCGCCTGGTCGCGTGGCGCGACGTACTGCGCGACGGCGGGGCCTCGTTCGCCGACGACGAGATCGTGCGGATCGACTCGGCGGGCGAGGACGAGGAGGTCGAGCGCGTCCTGCGCGGCGTGTCCGATCCGACGCGCGTCGAGGGCGGCGCCCGTTGGTACCGACGGTTTCTTGCCGCCGTGCGCTCCCTCGACGGCGGAGTCCGGCTCGACGACCCCGACGACCTCGCCGTGCTCTTCGACAAGCGCCGCTGCCATCGCGTCCTCGCCGACGCGGGGGTGGCCGTCCCGGCCTCCCCCACCTCCGGCGGCGCCGCCGATGTGCGCGGCTGGGACGACGTACGGGCGCTGATGGCGGAGCACAGGATGCCCCGGGTCTTCGTCAAGCCGGCCCACGGCTCGTCGGCCTCCGGCGTACTCGCCCTGGAAACCGCCGGACCCGGCCGGATCCGCGCCACGACGTCCGTGGAGCGGGCGGACGGCGCCCTGCACAACTCCCTGCGCGTACGGCGCTACACGCGCGAGAGCGACATCGCGGCGATCGTGGAAGCGCTGGCCCCGGACGGACTGCACCTCGAACGCTGGCTGCCGAAGGCGTCGCTGCACGGGCGCGCGGCCGACCTGCGCGTCGTCGTGGTCGCGGGCCGCGCCACGCACGCCGTCGTGCGCACCAGCCGGACCCCTCTCACCAACCTCCATCTCGGCGGTCTGCGCGGCGAGTGGAGTGCCGCCCGGGAAGCCGCGGGCCCGTCCTGGGCGCACGCCCTCGACCTGTGCGAGCGGGCCGCTGCCTGCTTCCCCCGCACCCTGTGTGTCGGTGTCGACCTGCTGCCCTCCGTGGGCTGGCGGCGCTTCACCGTCGGCGAGGTCAACGCCTTCGGCGATCTGCTGCCGCGCCTGACCGGGCTGCCCGGCAGCGGCGCCGAGGGACAGGACACCTACGCGGCCCAGGTCGCCGCCGTGCTCCGCCACTTCCCCGACGCCGAGCACCCCGCGCGCGCACCGGCCGCTTTCGGCGCCCCGCACCGGGCGGCTCCCGCCGCCGTACACCCCCTTGCAAGGACCCTCGATGCCCGACCCTGACATCACCTCGCCACCGCCGAGTGTTGCCGCGACCATCACGAGCGGCACGACGGCCGCCCCCGGCGTGACCGACCCCAGCGTGCCCGACATGCCCGACATGAACGAGGTGGTGGGCCGCGACGACCTCCTGCTGCTCACCCTCGACACGCTGCGCTACGACGTGGCGGCAGAACTGGCCGAGGCGGGCCGCATACCCCATTTGGCACACCATCTGCCGAACGGCACCTGGGAGAAGCGGCACGCGCCGGGCAGCTTCACGTACGCCTCCCACCAGGCGATGTTCGCCGGTTTCCTGCCCACCCCCGCGACGCCCGGCCCGCATCCGCGGCTGTTCGCGGCGCAGTTCGCGGGCAGTGAGACCACGGCGGGCCGCACCTATGTCTTCGACACCCCGGACCTGGTGTCGGGCCTGGCCGCGGCCGGGTACCGGACCGTGTGCGTCGGCGGTGTCGGCTTCTTCAACCGGCAGGGCGCCCTGGGCAACGTCCTGCCCGGCCTGTTCCAGGAGAGTCACTGGGAGCCGGAGTTCGGGGTCGCCTCCCCCACATCGTTCGAGACGCAGGTCGCTCGCGCGGAGCGGGTGGTCGCCGAACTCCCGCACGAGCAGCGGCTGTTCCTGTTCGTAAACGCGGCAGCTCTGCACCAGCCCAACTGGTTCCACCTGCCGGGCGCCACGCGCGCGTCGGGCGACACCCGCCAGACCCATGCCGCCGCCCTCGAGTACATCGACCGGCACGTGGGCCGGCTGTTCGCGGCGATGAGCGCGCGCCGCCGGTGCTTCGCCGTCGTCTGCTCCGACCACGGCACCACCTACGGGGACGACGGCTACACCGGCCACCGCCTCGGCCACGAAGCGGTCTGGACCGTGCCCTACGCCCACTTCTTCCTGGAGCCGACCGCATGACCACCACCACCGCCGAAGCGGCCGGACACGCGGGAACCGCGCCCGCCATCACCCCCCGCCCCTACCAGAGTTACGTCTACGCGTACCCGCACAAGACCGCCTACCGGCCGCTGCCCGACCGCCCCGCGCTGCGCGACCTGTGGCGCGACGAGCCCAAGGGCGCGCTCTCCCTATACCTCCACATACCGTTCTGCGAGGTCCGCTGCGGCTTCTGCAACCTGTTCACACGGATCGGCGCCCCGGACGAGCTGACGGGCCGCTACCTGGACGCTCTGGAGCGGCAGGCCGTCGCGGTGCGCGAGGCCCTCGGCGACGGTCCGGACGTGCACTTCGCCAACGCGGCGTTCGGCGGCGGCACCCCCACCTTCCTCGACGCGGACGAACTGGCCCGGCTCTGCGACATCGCGGAGCTTCGCACGGGCGCCGATCTCGGAGCGGTGCCGCTGTCCGTGGAGACCTCCCCCTCCACGGCCACCGCGGACCGGCTCGCGGTCCTCGCCGAGCGCGGCACGACCCGGCTCAGCATCGGCGTACAGAGCTTCGTCGACGCGGAGGCACGCGCCGCGGTCCGGCCGCAGCGCCGCGCGGACGTGGAGTCAGCGCTCACCCGCATCCGGGACACGGACATCCCCGTGCTGAACATCGACCTGATCTACGGGATCGACGGCCAGACCCCGGCGAGCTGGCGCACCTCCCTCGACGCGGCGCTCGCCTGGCGCCCCGAGGAGCTGTACCTCTACCCGCTCTACGTCCGGCCGCTGACCGGCCTGGGCCGCAGCGCCGCCCCTCTCACCGACGAGGCATGGGACCGGCAACGGCTGCGCCTGTACCGCCAGGGCCGCGACCACCTCCTGGAGCACGGCTACGAACAAGTGTCGATGCGCATGTTCCGGCGCACGGACGCCCCCGCGCAGGGCCCGGACGACTACGCCTGCCAGACCGACGGCATGATCGGCCTCGGCTGCGGCGCCCGCTCGTACACCTCGTCGCTGCACTACTCCTTCGAGTACGCCGTCGACATGCGGGAGGTCCGCGCGATCATCGACGACTACACCGCCACCCCGTCCGAGGAGTTCGCGCGGGCGCGCCACGGGCGCCGCGTCGACGGACGAGAGGCGCGCCGCCGCCACCTCCTGCAGTCGCTGCTGCAGGCCGAGGGCATGGAGCCGGCCGACTACCGGATCCGGTTCGGCGCGGACCCTTTCGACGACTTCCCCGCCGAACTCGCTGCCTTCGCCGCACGCGGCTGGCTGGAACCGTACGACGCGTACGACGACGGGGTGCGGCTGCGGCTGACGCCCGAGGGCCTGGCGCACTCGGACGCGCTCGGGCCTGAGCTGTTCTCCCCCGAGGTACGCGCCGCGATGGCCGCGTACGAACCGAGGTGACCGGCCCATGGACCTGACGCTGCTGTACCGGGGACCGCTGTCGTCGTGCGACTACGACTGCCCGTACTGCCCGTTCGCCAAGCGCCGTGACTCCACCGCGCAGCTGCGGGCGGACCGCGCGGCCCTCGACCGCTTCACCGGCTGGGTGGCCGCGCAGCACGAGGACCGGCTGTCCGTCCTGTTCACCCCGTGGGGCGAGGGACTGGTGCGCTCCTGGTACCGCGGAGCGATGGTCGAGCTCTCGCACCACGCACACGTAGCGCGCGTCGCCATCCAGACCAACCTCAGCTGCCGCACCGAGTGGCTCGCCGACGCCGACCTGGACACGCTGGCCCTGTGGTGCACGTTCCACCCGGGGCAGACACCTTACGAGCGGTTCCTCGGCAAGGCGCGGGAGCTGGCGCGACGGGGTGTGCGCTTCAGCGTCGGCGTGGTCGGCTTCCCGGAACATCTGGCGCAGGCCCGCGCACTGCGCAAGGCGCTGCCGTCCGAGGTGTACCTGTGGGTGAACGCGGCGGAGGGCCGCACCTATACGGACGAGGAGGCGGCGGCCTGGACGGCCGTCGACCCCCTCTTCCCGTACAGCAGAAACCCGCACCGCTCGGCCGGCCTCCCTTGCCGGACCGGTTCCTCGGTCGTCTCGGTGGACGGCGAGGGCACGGTCCGCCGCTGCCACTTCGTCCGGGCCGAGCTGGGCAATTTGTACGACGGTTCCTGGCGCGCGGCGCTCGCCCCCCGGGCCTGCCCGCTGGCGGTCTGCGACTGCCACATCGGCTACGTCCACCTGGAGACACTGCCGCTGTACGACGTTTTCGCGGGCGGGGTGCTGGAGCGGATACCCGCGGCGCCGGTCCACGTGGTCGGCACGCCGATCGCGGGTGCGCCTTGATGGTGTGGTGCGGAACCGGAACGGCCGGCACCGGCCCCCCCTCGTCCCCGACGTGACAGCTCGTCCGTTTCGTGGAACCACGACGGTCGGCCCCGCCAGACTGAGCACGAGAGCGCCACCGCTCGGAAGGGAACCGAACCATGCCCGCTGACTCCGTCCTGCAGCTCAAGGTCACCCTCGCCGGCATCCGCCCGCCGGTCTGGCGACGGTTGCAGGTCCCGGCCGGCCTCACCCTCGACCGCCTGCACCTGGTGATCCAGACTGCGATGCCCTGGCAGAACTACCACATGCACCTCTTCGAGACCCCGGCCGGCGACTACGGGCGGCGCGACAGCGAGCTCGGGCACCGCGACGAGCGCAAGGTTCCGCTGCACGCGGTGGCCTCCACCGCCGGCGACAGGATCAGCTACACCTACGACTTCGGAGACGATTGGGTGCACCGCGTCGAGGTGGAGAAGGTCCTGCCCGAAGAACCAGGAACTGTGTATCCGCGCTGCGTGACGGGCCGCCGGGCCTGCCCGCCCGAAGACTGCGGCGGCCCATGGGCGTACCCCGACTTCCTCGAAGCCATCGCCGACCCCGACCACGAGGAGCACGACGAGCTTCTCGAGTGGGCCGGCGGCGCCTTCGACCCTGATGCGTTCGACGCGGACGACATCAACGCACGCCTGGCCGCCCGGTTGCCCTCTGCATAGCCACCGCGGTGCAGAGCTCTAGGATCCACTCCGTACGGAGATCACGGCGCGACGGGGGCACTCATGAGTGAAACGTCCTACATACGGTTCCAAGGTACGAAACGGCATCAGCGGGGCCACTACCCCGGCGTCTTCGTGCTCGCCAACGAGCTGGCAGCACAAGGGAAGCTGACCCCGGCGCAGTACCGGTTCTGGAGAACCAACAACGACTGGTACGACGCCCACTACACCAATCCGGCCCACGTCGACCCGCAGGTCTACGACCCCGCGGTGAACCCCGGCGCCGTCGCCTGGTTCAAGTCCGATGCCGTGCACCTCATCGACCGCGTCGACGGGTACCTCGAGCTGTTGGCCGCCCACGGTGTCGAGTGCCGACGCCTGGTGACCCGCAACCCGGGCCGCATCGTCTACGAGGACGACCAGCAAGTAGTCGTCATCCCCGCGTGACAACCCCGGAGAGCGGCATGACGGCGACAGCGGACGACTTCGACCCATCATCTGTCCGAGTTACCAAGGGGCGATCCACGACAGCCCTTCCCTGCCAGTCGACGTCGCCCAGGCCCATGGGGATGGGAGGATGCCGGGCATGTCTGGTCGCGCGGTGAGTTTCGGGGTGGCGGCGCAAGCCTACGAGCGGTTCCGGCCGGGGTACCCCGTGGAACTGTCCGACCTGGTGATGGCGTACGCGGGCCGCCCGATTCGGACCGCCTTGGAGATCGGCGCCGGGACGGGCAAAGCGACCCGCCTGTTCGCTCAACGCGGGATCATGGTGACAGCGACCGATCCCGACGAGTCCATGCTCGTCGAACTGCGTAAGCACGTACCGGCGCGTGTCAGGACGGTGCAGGCGGCGTTCGAGGATCTGCGGCCGGGCGAACGGTATGGACTCATCTACGCGGCAGCGGCGTTGCACTGGACGCGTCCGGAGCGCCGTTGGGCGCATGCGGCAGCGCTCCTGGAGCCGGGAGGCGTGTTCGCCTCTTGCGGCGGGCCGATCCGACTGGCCGACCCGGCTGTGGAAGCAGCTGTCCGCGCGGCTCGTGCACCGTTCTTGGACAGTGACGAGATCCCGTCGCCTGACGGAACGCCTCCAGGTGAGGCGATGCAGTGGCCGGGGACCGAACTGCGACGCTCTGAGTGGTTCAGCGACGTGCGGCAGTGCGTGATCGAGCGGCGCCTGACGATGCGTGCTCGCGACTACGTCGGTCTCCTCTCGACCGTCTCGGCCTATCGCGTCTTACCGGCTGAGGAGCGGGAACAGGTTCTCAGCCAGGTCATGCGAGTACTGCCGGACCGCGTCGACATGGACGCCGACATCACCGTCCACCTCGCACGTCGCGTGACGAGGGTTGATCGTGGCACGGGCTGACGTGAGGCACTTTCCTGGGCTCCGTGGCCTCCTGGCGAACCGGTGCGGTGAACCGCGGGCTGCGCGGTGGCACAGCGGTGGTGCCGCGCATCTCGACAATGTTCAGCTTCATCGCGTTGTTGATGGTGGCGGCGTCACCTGTAGAGGTGCGGGCCCGCGGTGACGGGCGTGCTGGGAGCGCTGGGTCAGCCCCGTGGGCGGAGCAGGACCGCGGTGGTGGACACGTTGAGGGGGCCGCCGCTCTGCGGGGTCGCGTCGCCCTCGGACTCGATGGCGAGCGTCAGCGGTGTCGCCACGATCCCTCGTCGGGGGTCCGCGCCGACGGCCGTGAAGTCGACGGCCCGACCTGCGGGGCCGGTCACCACATCAGCGAAGAACAGCTCAACCAGGAGCGGCGCGTCCGCCGTAACGCGGGTGCGTCTCCGATGCCTGCGGCCAAACTGCGGCGACGAGCGGATCCCGGTCTGCTGAAGGGACGGTGCACACCAGCTCTCGTGCCCGCGCAGCCACGGCCTGCGTGCGTGACCACCGCTCCCCCATCGGGGCCAGCGCCTCCGTCTCCTCGGAGGCCCGTCGTCCGTGCGAACGCCTGGGCCCCGCTGGGCGGGACCGGCACGTGCCGCGGCTACTTGGTGGTGTGGGTCGGGTAGACCTGAACGTCGGTGTAGGCACCCTTGATGTCACCCGCGCCGGCGGGCCACTTCAGGGTCACGGTGTGGGTCTCGTTCGGGGGCGTCACCAGGATCTCGGTCGGGGACGCGAGGCTGTTGCCGCTGTTGTCGATGGTGTAGGCGAGATTGAAGATCGCGGCCTCACCGGGCTTCAGGACCGTGACACGAGGCTGCGCGGGGCCGCGCTCGATCGGGCTCGTGGTGTGGTCGACGTCCGTGATGTCGACGCCCGCGAAGCCGGTCGCCGAGCAGGTGGCCGAACCCCGGTTGACCATGGTGATGTCGATCCGGCCGGCGGTCTCGTCGGGCGCGGCGTTCACGGCGTCGATGGCCAGGTCCTCTGTCTTGCAGAAGCCGACCTTGTCGGACGTACCCGTCGCGCCGTTCGCGGCTCCCTGGTGGTCGGTGCCCTTTCCGGAGTCCGCCTTCACGTCGTTGCCGGTCTGTGCGTCATCGGAGCTCGAGTTGCCGCCCTGTGACTTCGCGCCATCGGTCGCCGCCGAGGAGGACGAGGAATCCGAAGACCCGGACGAGGACGAGGCGCCCTTGGCCGAGGACTTCGTCCCCGAGCCGTCGCTGCCGCAGGCGGTGAGCGAAAGGGCGGCGGCGACGCCGATGGCAGCGAGAGCGGCGGTGCGGGTGTGCTTCACGATGTCCCCCAGGAACAGTGTCGTGGTGCTTGCGGTCACGTAGTGCGTGCGGTCTGAAATATTTGTATCCCGCACCGAGTCACAGGCGGCCGATAGCGAGGTCTTCGTTCTGTCACAGGCGAACCGGTTCTTGTAACTGTGCACGAACGCCTCGTCCGGCCACGCTGTCCCGGAAACCGGCGAAGATCATCCGATCGGCCCACAAGCGAATCGATCCGCCGGGTGAACGCTGTCCCCCGGGACCGGAAGGATCGCCCCGAACTGCGAATCTCAGTCGTCGTCAACGGACCGGCACACACCTGCGGTTCGAACTTGCCCTCTACGGTTTGGAGTTCGTCTTGCGTCTTCGTCGTCTCGCGACCGGTGCTCTCAGCTCCGTCGCCCTCGCTCTCGCCTCTGCCGGAGCCGTCACCGTCAGCGCCGGTCCGGCTGCGGCGAACCCCTGCGGTTACTACGCCACCCACTCCGACGCCTACTACAACCACTGCACCTCGGACGGCTCCCACATCGTCATCGAGATCGACGACTGGGGGCCCAACAGCGAAAAGTGCGTGGGACCGGGCGTGACCTGGATCGGCTCCGCCTCCGACGTGGACGGCGCCTGGTACACCGGCCGCACCTGCTGAACCAGGGGCGCCACCACGCGTAGCTCGTCTCATTCATCGTTCGGGGAGCGGTCACCGTGACCGCTCCCCGAACGCATGCGCGTACCCAACGGCCTTTGCCGGCACTGCTCGCGAACGGCAAGGCCATCTCGATGCGGGCCGTGTCTCCGCAGTGAATCGGGCCCGGGCGGCGGATGGGGAACAGGTCGGTACGAGTTCCGTCCTGACCGGCCTCGGCCGCCCGCCTCACTCCCGAGCGGCGCAGCATGATTCTCGTCGACACCACGAGCGGCGAGGCGGTCGAACCCGTGGTGGTCGATGCCCGGACAGGCCGCCGACTCGACGACAGCCGCGCCTACGTGTTCGCCGCCGGCCCCTCCACCAGTCCCACCATGCGGGTCCGCTACCCCGACACCGGCGCGACCAGCACCGGTGACGCCGCCCGCGGCGACTGACGCCGGGGCATCTCCGCCCGGAACCACCCCTGCGAACAGCCGCTCGCCGTATCACTGACCCTGTGTCATACTTCCGTTCCCCCCACATCTATTTGTGCTGTCTCCTGCCTTCCCTTCCTGAGGTCTGCCGTTCTGCCGTTCGCGGCTCGGCTCGCCTCGTGAAGCCGGCTCTTTTCCCGTGGGGGGAACCGCCCGATGGGCTCTGCTCTGCGCGCCGTGCGCGCTCTTCTGCTGCTGCTCGGCTTCTATGTGGTCGGGCTTGTGATGCTCGGCGGTCTGGGCCTGGTGGACTGGTTGCTGGTCGAGGACGGGCTCCACGGCCTCGCCGGGCTGAAGATCATCTTCCTCACCCTGGTCGTCGCCGTGCCGATCATGCAGGGCATGTTCGCGCTGCGCGGCCCGCGGTTCGAGCCGCCGGCCGACGGTCTGCGGGTCGACGAGCACCAGGAGCCGCGGCTGTGGGCGGCCGTGCGCCGGCTCGCCGAGCAGACGGGCACCCGCGCGCCGGACGAGATCTATCTGGTGCCCGCCGTGAACGCCGCCGTCTACGAGGAGGCGCGACTGCTCGGTCTGTTGAGGGGCCGGCGGGTGCTGCTGGTCGGCCTGCCTCTGCTGAGCGGTCTCGACGAGGCCCAGCTCATCTCCGTACTGGCCCACGAGTTCGGCCACTACTCCAACTCCGACACCCGGCTCGGCGCCATCAACCGGCGCGGCTTCGAGCAGATGTCCCACACCGTCTCCACGCTGATGCGGCGCTCGGCGGCCAAGGTGGAGGACGAGCGGACGAAGGGCGAGGAGAAGGAGGCGCGCCGCGTCGCCAAGGGCAAGGCGGCACGCGAGGTCAACACTGGTTCCGCGGGGCGGAGTTACCGCCTCGCCGCCAAACCCTTCCTCTGGTACGGCAAGTTCTACGTGCGTTCCATGCGGGGCACGATGCGTCGCCAGGAGTACGCCGCCGACCTGGCCGCCGCCCGGATCGCGGGCCGCGCCGCGACGGCGTCCGCACTGCGGGAGGTCCCGGTCCTGGACGCCGCTTTCGACTTCTACATGCAGTCGTACGCGAGCCTCGGCGCGAACGCGGGCCTGCTGCCGCCGCAGGGCGAGGTCTACGGCGGCCTGCACCGCCTTCTGGAGGCGCGCTCGGCCGAACTGGACGAGCTGCGCCGCGGGTTGCCGCGCGAGGAGCGTTCCGCGTACGACACGCACCCGCCGATCGCCGACCGGGTGGCCCGCGTCGAGCGGCTCCCCGACGACGGTCGCGCGGCGGGCGCGGCCGGGCCCGCGCTCGGCCTGCTCGACCACCCGGCCGCCGCGTTCGCCGCTCTTGAGCAGGTGGCGCTCACGCCGGAGGCGCTCAAGATGCGGCGCACCGCGGACTGGGGGCAGCTCGTGCACGAGTCGATGACGACGTACGCCGGCGGTGCCGCGCAGCCGCTTCGCAAGGCGGTGCGCGAGGTGACCGGCGCGGACGGCTCGTTCGATTCGGTGCTCGCGGCGATCGACGGCGGTGCGCTGTGGCAGGTTGCGGACCGGCTGCCCAAGTCCGCGCAGGCGGCGGCAGCGAAGGGCCGGGCGGCCCGGGAGTTCGTCCGCCCCCGGCTGCACGGTCTGCTCCGCGACCTGACCGTCGCCGAGCTGATCGCCCGCGGCGGCGCGCACTTCGAGCTGTCCTGGACGGACTCGGCGCTGCTGCGGCTGCACGACGCCTCCGAGGAGCAGCTGGCCCGCGCCCTGGACGCGGCGGTCGCGGACGTGCCGGACACCAGCGCGCTGCGGGAGCTGCTGCACCTGGTCCCGGCCGGCCCGGCGGACGGCGGCCGTGAGCGGGAGACGATCTGATGGGCCTCTTCCGCAACCGGCGCGGCACGGACCCGAACCGCGTCGGCTCCTTCAGCGACAAGCGACTCGCCGCGGCGGCGCGGCAGTTCGGCCTCGTACCGGCCGAGGAGGTCGACGGGGCCGCGGCGATGGCCCCCGACCCACGGCTCGAGCAGGTCAAGTCGGCTGTACGAGCGGGGAACTGGGAGGCCGGGGCCGCGTATCTGGAGGAAGCGGGCCGTGACTGGGCGGAGCGAAGCCGCCGCTCCAACGCCCTCGCCGCGGAGGCCGTGGAGGACGACGGCTGGCTGCTCGCCTGGCGTACCGCGCGGCGCGACGACCCCGGGGCGGCGCTCGTGAACGCCCGGTCGCTGGTCGACCTGGCGTGGGCTGTCCGCGGCGGCGGCCTCGCCGGGGCCACGACCCGGGAACAGTTCGCCGGATTCCACCGCATCCTCGCGCAGGCCCGTGAGGCGTTCACCGCGGCGCAGGCCCTGGCGGGCGACGACCCGTGCCCGTTCATCGCGGAGCTGCCGCTGGCGATGGGGCTCGGTTACGACCACGAGGCGTTCGAGGCGGTCTGGGCCGAGGTGGAGCGGCGGGACCCGTACCACGTGGGCGCGCACCACTCGGCGCTGCAGTACTGGTGCGCGAAGTGGCGGGGTTCGCACGAGGCGGCGGAGAAGTTCGGCAGGGCGGCCGCGGCGAAGGGTGCTCCAGGGCAGCTCCTGACCACGATCGTCCTGGACGCGTACTTCGAGTACGAGATCACGGACGAGACGCTGAACCCGGGCACGTACTACCAGCAGCCGCACATCGTCGCGGCGACGGACGCGGCGCTCGCGGACGTTGCGGCGGCGCACGCCCAGCACCCGCACGACCGGCGCATCCCGCCGGCCCGCCACATGCTCGGCCACTTCCTGTACTGGCAGAACCGGTACGAGGAGGCTCTGGAGCAGTTCCGCGCGGCGGACGGGTACGCGGGTACGACGCCGTGGTCTTACTACGGGGATCCGGCGCGGCAGTACGCGCGGGTGCGGGACTACTGCGCGGCGCAGGTCGCGCATCGGAGCGCCGCGGCGCGATGACGTGAACGGGGCCGGGGCGAGGTCCGTCGCCGGGTTCATCCCCGACGGCGGAGCACCTGCGCCCGCTTGTCGGCCGGAAAGCTCGGTGACCCGCCCATAGGTCACCGATGAACCGCTGCGGCGATCAACGGGCGATCAACGGCCGATCAGCGGGCGATAGAGACCGCGAAGGGTGCGAATCCGCTGGACCGGATCACGTGGGGTACGAACAGAACCGCGGCCTCGGTGGCCCGCGCGGTCTCGGTCCCGCCGAGGTCCGTGATCCACTCCTGCCGCCAGCCCAGGTCGGCGAGCAGCCCTCGTACGGTCTGCTTCGCCTCCGCATTCGCGCCGGAGAGGAAGGCGGTCGGCGGCTGGGTGAGCGCGGCGGGATCGGTCATCACCGTGTAGAGCATCGTGTTGAGTGTCTTGACGACGTGAGTGTCGGGGAGCGCTTCCTGGAGTTGCTCCGCGAGGCTCGAGCCGGGGTGGAGCAGGTCGGCCGGCAGTCCGTCGGGTCCGTCGAGGGTGGCGTTGGAGACGTCCACGAGGATCTTGCCGCGCAGTTCCTGGCGCAGGGCGATGAGCCGCTCCAGCGAACCGGCGCCCGGCGTGGCGTTGATGACGATCTGTGCCGCCAGGGCCGCGGCGGAGGCAGAGCCTGGTGAGCGGTCCGCCACGGTCACCTCGTGCCCGGCCCGGGTCAGGGCTTGGGCGAGGTTGCCGCCGACGCGGCCGCTTCCGAGAACGGCGATCTGGGTCATGGTGGCTGGTCCTTTTCTGTGTGTGTTCGCGGTGGGCGTGGGCGTCAGCGGGAGAGCGTGGCGACGGCTTCGGCGTGCACGCCGGGCGCCGCGGCGAGGAAGCTGTCGCTCTCCGGGGTCCAGGGGCGGCCCTCGGCGTCGGATGTCCGCCCGCCCGCCTCGGTGACGAGCAGCGCCCCTGGGAGCAGGTCCGCGCGGGCCCCGGCGAACTGCCAGAAGGCGTCGATCCGGCCGGCGGCGACGTTCAGCAGGTGCAGGGTGGCGGGTACGGAGGTCCGCACCACGAGCGCGTCGAGGAGCATCGCGGTGATCGAGGAGCCGACACGCCGCACGATCTCCTCGTCCTCGTCCGGCCTGGCCTGGCTCGTGGCCACGAGGCTCAGGCCGAGGTCCGTGGTCGCGGACACGTGCAGCGGGCGGCCGTCGAGCCGGGCGCCGCCACCGGCGAGGGCGGTGTAGGTCTCACCGGTCAACGGCAGGTGGACCGCGGTGAACACCGGCTGGTTGTCACGCACGAGGGTCGCGGTCACCGCCCACTCGGGCAGCGCGTGCAGGTGGTTGACATTCCCCTCGGCCGGATCCAGGACCCACCATTCGCCGGGCGGCAGGGCCCCGCCCGCCAGCTCGTCCTCGACGAAGCGGGCGTCCGGGCGCAGGGAGGCGAGGCGGGGGCGCAGGACGTCGAGAGCCGCCTCGTCGTTGGCCGCGAGCGCGCGCATCAGCTCTTCGCGGGTCTCGTGGCGGACGACGTCGCCGAACCGCTCCCGCAGCACCGAAGCGGCCGCGCGTACGGCGCTCGCGGTCTGCGCCAGCAGATCGGCGTCGGACGCGGAGCCGGAGACAGCGGCTTCTTCGAGGGGGACCTGCGTCGATTCGGGCATGGCGGAACTCCCAGGTGAGGAGGGGTGATGAGGCGGGCCGAGCGACGAAGACCGTGCTTCTTCCGCACCCGCAACTCGAAGGTAGAAGGGCGCAGCATTAACTACAAGTGCATGTAAAGCACGCCTAACATGACTCCCATGCAACTGGATCTGAACCTGCTCGCCGCGCTCGACGCGCTCCTGGAGGAAGGCAGCGTGGCCGGAGCCGCCGCACGTCTGCACGTCACCGCCCCCGCGATGAGTCGCAGCCTCGGCCGGATCCGGCGCACGACGGGGGATCAGATCCTGGTGCGCACCGGGCGCACGATGACCCCGACCCCGTACGCGATCGCCGTCCGGGAGCAGGTGCACACACTGCTGCAACAGGTCCAGGGCGTCCTGGCACCGAGCCGCGAACTCGACCTCGCGACGCTCGAGCGCACCTTCACGCTCCGCTGGCACGACGCACTCGTCGCCCTCGGCGGCCCCGCGCTCCTCGCGGCCGTCCGCGCGCAGGCACCGGGGGCCCGGCTGCGTTTCGTCGCGGAATCGAGCGTCGACACCCCCGATCTGCGGCGCGGCGAGGTCGACCTGGAGGCGAACGCGAACCGCCCGGCCGCCCCCGACATCCGCGCCGAGCGAGTGACTGAGACCCGGCACGTCATCGTCGTACGGGAGGGGCACCCGCTCACCCGGGTCGAGGCCGTCACCGCCGCGCGGTACGCCGCGGCCGAACACATCACCGTCTCGCGGCGCGGACGGCTCGGCAACGCCCTCGACGACGCTCTCGCGCGGCTCGGCCTCACTCGGCGGGTCGTGGCGACCGCGCCCACCGAAGGGACCGCGTTCGAGTTCGTACGCGGCTCCGACCTGCTCGTCACAGCGCCCGAATCGACGACGCGTGCGACGGCCGCGGCTCTCGGCCTGGCCCTGCTCCCCCTGCCGCTCGAACTGCCGTCGGCCGCGGTGTACCTGTCATGGCATCAGCGTTACGACACCGACCCCGCGCACATGTGGCTGCGTGATCTGGCGCGGGCGGCGTTGGCGGCGCCCCCGGCGTGACACACATGTCCGCAGACCTCTGTCGGGGGGACGGGACGGTCTGCTCAACCCCCACCGCCCGGGCTGCCGTGCCCGTCTCGCCGGTATCCCTCCTCCTGGAGGCGGTGTGCGAGGTGAAGCAGGTCTGTCAGGTGCAGTACCTGTCCGCCGGAGCCCGGTAGGGGCACGTGAAGCGGCTGGGTCCATCGGACCGGGATGGCATCCAGCCCGTAGCGGGCCCCGGCGAGCCCTCCCGTCACTGCGGCGACGGTGTCCGTGTCACCGCCGCAGTCGATCGCCGCGCGCAGCGCCTCCTCGAAGCCGGTGGTCGTGCGCAGCGCCCAGACGGCGGAGCCCAGGCAGGGCCAGACAGCACCGTTGAACTCGGTCGCCCGGCCGGGGTGCCAGTCGGGGGCGAGGACGGCGGCGTAGCGGGCGCGGTGATCGGGAGGGACGAGCGCGAGGATGTCCGGGAGCGCGGCCCGGGGGTCGGTGTCGTCGAGCGTGACGCGGATGAGCGCGTGGAAGATCGCGGTGCCCTCCCAGGCCGCGCGGTCCCCGTGGGTGAGGGCGGCGATGCGGCGGGCCGCGTCCATGGTGGCTTCCCGGCCGGCGGCGGCGAAGTAGACCGCGGAGGTCGTGGCTCGCATCAACGAGCCGTTGCCCGCCGCACGTTGATTGACCTGGAAGTGGATCGCGGCGGCGAGATCCCAGGGCGCCCCGCTGGTCAGGACGTCTTCGGTCCGCAAGCCGAACGGCAAGGTGTCGGCATCGGGCTATGCCTACTGGGTCGTGGGCGGCGAGCAGCTCACGTGGGCGGACCTGGACCGGCTGCCCGCCGATCCAGCGCATCGGCTGACCCACGGCGGACCGAGGTACTGCGTCGGCTGCTGACGTCGGAGACAGCTTTCAGGTGACACGGTTCCGAAAAGAAGTGGAAGTGAGGATTCCTCTCGGAAACCTGGGTACCTGGGATCAAGCACAACGCACGTACGAACGTGGGAGGTTTTCACCATGGGCAAGCTGGGCGATGTCGCGAACAAGGCCAAGCAGATGGCCAAGGGCCATCCGGACCAGGCCGACAAGGGCGTCGAGAGCGCCGAGCGCGTCATCGACGAACGTACGGGCGACAAGTACGACGCGCAGACCGACAAGGCCGCTGACGCCGCCCGCCGCAGCTACGGCAGCGGCGGCGGCACGGACCAGCACTGAGGTCTCGTGCACCTGACGCCCCCGGCTTCGGCCGGGGGCGTCCGTATGCTGCCTTCGGGCGTAATGGTTCGGCCTGCCACTCGAAGCTCGTCGGCGGACGGGTGGCCCTTACCTGGCCGCCACGGCCTGGATGTCAGCCGGTCAGCGCGGCGAGGGTGGCGTCCAGGTCGGCGCTTTTGGGCTTGTTGTGGGGGAGCTTGGCGAGGGCTTTGGCCATGGCGCAGGTGTTGGTGAGCGCGGAGAAGACCAGACCGCCGCTGAGCGCACCGCCCAGCCCCCGGCGGCGGGCTCCCTCAGCCGACTGGGTGCCTCAGCACGGACAACGCCCATCAGGCGGTGACCGAACTCAAGGTGGTCCGGAGCGAGGCCCCCGGCTTCGACGACCTGGACCCAACGACACACTCGTCACCCGGTTGCCGGGCAACCTGGATTCGACGTTGCGCATCATCAACTGGGCCGACTACTTGACGCGGTCGAGGAATTCGAGCACCCGGTGGATGGTCCGCGTCGCGGCGCTCTCGTCGTACGAGGGAAGGCTGCTGTCGGTGAACAGATGCTTGTCACCGGGGTAGAGGAACAACTCGCCGTCCGCCGCCGTCCCGACGAGCGCGCGGGCCGCGTCCACATCCCCCTCACCGGCGAAGAACGGATCCGCGTCCATGCCGTGGACCTGGACCGGTACGCCCTTCGGCCAGCCGGTGCCGAACTCCGCGACGGGTACGCACGCCTCGATCAACAACGCGCCCATCGCACCAGGACGCGTCTGGGCCAGCTTCTGCGCCGCCAGGACGCCCAGTGAGAACCCCACGTAGACGAGGCCCGCGGGCAGCTTCTCGGCGGCGGCGGTCCCTCGTTCGATGATGGTGCCGAACCCGACGCCTCCCGCATAGGCAATGCCCTCGTCGAGACTGTCGAAGACCTGCCCCTCGAACAGGTCCGGGACGTGGACCGTGTGTCCGGCCGCTCGCAATCGCCCGCCGAACTCACGGACGCCCGCGGTCAGCCCGTACCCGTGGTGGAAGACCAGTACCTCGGCCATGTCGCTCCCCTCTGGACGCGGTACCCGGGTGGCACCGTGGCCCGAGTATGAACCCCGGCACTGACACCGGCGGGGCGGGTCTCAGCGCCGGTGCCGGGAGGCCATCCACTGCCAGATGTGTGTTCCGTCGATGCTGGGGTCGTTCCGCGCGACGTAGATCCACGAGAAGTGGCCGAGGTACTGGTAGCCGTTCCAGACGACGTGGTCGTAGAGCGTCATCAGCGAGCCAGGGATCACGTCGTGCGCGTGCACGGTGTTGGCCCGCGCGTCCACGACGGGGTCGTCGGCCGAGGTGACGAGCCATGTCGGAGTACTGATCCGCGCCAGCTCACTGTCGGGGAGCAGCGGAGCACTCCCGGCCGCCAAGGCCGTGACGATGCCGCAGATCGGTACGGAGGCGGCGAAAAGCGCGGGATAGACGGTGGTCATCTTCATGGTCATGTAACCGCCGTTGCTGCAGCCGGCGACATAGATCCGGTCGCGGTCGATGCGGTTCCTGCGCACGACGTCGTTGATGATCTCGTGGATGAGAGGGGCGAAGCGGGGGCCGTCCTCCATCCAGTAGGAGGTGCTCTGCGGGGCGAGGACGTAGGCGCCCTCGAAGATGCGTTGTCCTTCGGGGGTGGCGAAGCCCAGTGCCCCGCGGTTGGCTCGCAGCGTGGTCTCGTTGTCGTAGTAGCCGTTCGACAGTGAGGCGCCCTCACCTCCGCCGTGCAGCCAGACGACCAGCGGTCGTCCGTTCCGTCGGGAGGAGTGCGCATCGGTGGGCGAGTACAACCTGTACTTCATGCCCGAGCCGGAGACGTGGGAGCTGAACGCGTCCACCTCCGGGTCCGACACCCGAGGATTCTGCACGAACTTCTCGATGACGACCGATCGGTGGTTGCGCAACGGGATCGGGGCGCGCTGAGTGAGGGTGTAGGTGAGGTCGAGCAGCACGTTGCGGCCCTCGCGCGAGAGGTAGCCGAGCGTGCCACCCCCGGCCTGGCCCTCGGCGTGGCCGAGTTCGAGCACGATGTCGCCGCGGCGGTCGAGCCGGACCGCGGTCACCGTGCGGTCGAGGTCGTACTCGCCCTGAAGGGTCTCACCGGCCGGGACGGGGAACGGGCTGGTGGCTTTGGCGTGCACGTCGAAGGTACGGGGGGTCAGGCCAGCGGGGTCGATCGGGCCGAGCCGGCCGGTCCTGAGGGTGATCGAGGTGACTTGTTCACCGCCGTCGAGCACCTGGGCGTTCAGGGTGAACCGCACACGGGTGACGCCATCACGGTCGTCGGCGTACGCGGCGACGCCGGGCAGGGACAGACCGGTGGCGCCCGCGCCGGCGGCCAGCAAGGTGCGCCGGTTGATACGTGTCACCATGCGGACTCCTCGTGGGGGGTGCGAAGGCCGGCGCGAATGCCGAGATGTCATGAGCAGGACATACGAAGTATCGGCAGGTATGTTACCGGCGATCCCGCGCAGCGGACAGAGGCAGGACGCAGGACGCAGGACGCAGGTAAGCCTCTCGCAGTCCTGCTCAGAGCACGTGCTCGGCCCAGGCGCCTTCGCGGCTCAGTCCGAGCCCTTCGCGGCGCAGCCGGACGAGGGCGCCCTCGGGGTGCGTGTCCGAGGCGATGACGTAGCCGCTGCCCTGGGTGCCGGAGATGAACGGCAGTTCATGTCCGGGGCGCGGCTCGGGTACGGCCCGTTCCCCGAGCCGCGGCAGGGGGCCGAACTCATCGAGGTACAAGGTGCGCGAGGTGTTCGAGTCCGTGCTCACGTGCGGTGCTCTCGGATCGTTCCCGTTGGTGGTGCTCGCGCTGCCCCCGTTTTGATCACTTTGATCACTGGTTCTTCGTCCACGCCTTCGCTCCGGCGCCGGGTCAACCAGGAGCGCTCGCCCCCCGATCAGCCGAAGGGGTGGTTTACGGCGGACAGCCCCACGCGCCCACGCCCGGTCGCGTGTCCTTGGGAGCCGAGCGGATCAAGGACACCACCAGTACGGGGATGTACGGAGGGGGCTCACATGACGACTGACGACGGCCGTGGCCAGGGCGCCGACGGGCGGGCGGTCTTACTCGTGGCGGGGCTGGCGGACCTGGCGGTCAGCGCCATCGGTTCGGCCGCAGGTACCGTCCAGCAACTGCTGCGCCGGTCCGACGCGCCCGAGCTGGCGCGGGACGCACAGCACGACCTGATGGCACGGGGCCGGATCGCCCTGGACCGTTTCGCCACCGTCCCGCCCGCCCACCTGGAGGTGCTGGCCCAACAGGCCCTAGCGAGACGAGCGGCGTCCGCTGGCGATGCAGGCGATGTCATTGATGTCGGCGATGCAGGTGATATCGGTGATGTCAGCGATATCAGTGATGTCAGCGATGTCTGAGCGCTGGGACCGGAGCGGCTTCAAGGACCGCGTCGACACCCTCCTCGCGGACTTTCTGTCCGAGGAGGCCGAGCAACTGCTGGCGATCGACGCGTCGTTGGGGCCGGTGGCCGAGCAACTGCGCGTGGCGGCCGCCCACGGCAAACGTTTACGCGCCGCCTTCTGCTACTGGGGCTGGCGCGCGGCCGGCCAGCCCGACAACGACGCCCTGCTGCGGGCGGCCGCCTCGATGGATCTGGTACACGCGGCGGCGATCGTCCACGACGACCTCATCGACGACAGCCCTCTGCGCCACAACCAACCCACCGCGCACATCGCACTGCGCGCCGCCGTCACCGGCCATCCTCGCGCACATGCCGCGGCCCGCTCCCTGGCCATGCTGGTCGGCGATCACCTGATGGCGTTGGCGGGCCAGCTGTTCGCCACCAGCGGCCTGCCCGCCGCGTACCTGGCCAGGGCGCGCCCCACATGGTCCGAACTCGCGCGGGAACTCATCGCGGGCGAATGCCTGGAGATCCTCAGCACCGGCGCCCCACCCGACGCCGGCACATCGCTGAAGGTCGTCCGCTACAAGACCGCGAAGTACACCGTCGAGCAGCCGCTCCTCATCGGTGCCCTGCTCGCGGGCGCCTCCCCCGGTCTGCGGGTCGGGCTCTCCGCGTACGGGCTGCCGCTGGGAGAGGCGTTCCAGTTGCGTGACGACCTGCTCGGCCTCTTCGGCGACTCCGACAGCACGGGCAAGGCGGGCCTCGACGACATTCGCGGCCACCGGCCCACCACCTTGCTGGCCAAGGCATGGGAGGTCGCCGATCTCGCTCAGCGCGCACGGCTCGCGGAGATCCTGGGCCGTCGTGACCTGACGGAAGCGGACCTGCACACGGTCCGCGCCCTGATGCGCGAACTCAAGGCCCCGGAACAGGTGGAGGACCTGATCACCGCGCGCGTGCACGAGGCCGTCCACCGCCTCGACGGACTCGGCGTCACCGCACAGACCCGTCGCGCCCTGACCGACCTCGCGTACACGGCCACGGACCGCGACCACTGAACCACGCGCCTTCCTGGCCGCGACCGCTGATCGCCGCCCTCTGCCCTCTGATCGCCGCCCCCTGATCGCCGCCCTCTGCCCTCTGATCACCGCCCTCAGATCACCGCCCGCTGCCCGCTGCCCGCGACCACTCATCCCGACCACTCATCCCGATCACTGATCCGAGGAAACGTCCGACATGACCTACACCGAAGCTTCCATGAACGCCCTGCGCCTGGCCGGCGACGAACTCGCCGACGCCGTCGTGGCGACCCTCTTCGAGCGAGGGGAGGTGGGCAAGTTCAACACCCTGATGCGCTACGTCTCCACGGCCGGCGCTCCCCTGCCGGACGGGCTGCCCGACGTCGCACGCGAGTACCTCCACACGACCGGCACCCCGCCGTTCTGGGTGGACTGGACGGAGATGGAGAAGGCGAGGCTGTTCTTCATCGACAACAACGTGCACATCTCCACGGCGCTGTCCTTCGCCTCCATGCCCGCCTGTTACGTCGTCCCGCACGTCGCCGGACTGCTCTCCACGACGCACGGCCTCGACTACCCCTCGCGGCGGATGGCGGAGACCGGACAGTTCACGGTCTACCTGATGCAGCCCGACGCGTTCGAGGCAGGCAGCCGCTTCATCCCAGCCGCGCAGAAGGTGCGCCTGCTGCACGCGTCGATCCGCCACCACCTCGAACGCGAGGACCGGTGGGACACCCGGACGCTCGGGACGCCGATCAACCAGGAGGACATGATCGGCGGCCAGATGTTCTTCTCCCTGCTCGTCCTCGACAGCCTGCACCGGCTGAACATCCACATGTCCACGGAGGGCGCCGAGGCCTACTACTACGCCTGGCGCGTGGTCGGCGCGATCCTCGGCGTGGACCAGGACGCCGTGCCCAGGACGCTGGAGGAAGCGCGGGCCTTCCTCGACCTGTACATGCTGCGCCACATGGGCCCGTCCGACGAAGGCGCCCACCTCACACGGCAGTTGATCGACCTCTATGAGGAGGTCGTCCCCGGCACCTTTTTCGACCCGATCGTCTCCGCCCTGATCCGATATCTGATCGGAGACACGTGTGCCGACTGGCTCCAGGTGCCGCGCACCGCCTGGGACCGGGTGACCCGGGCCGTCCCGAGCCTGCTCGGCGTCCTGGAGAGCATCGAGGACCGCTCCCCCTTCGGCGCCTGGGCCCTGGACCGCATCGGCCACCTCACCACCGTCCTCGAGCTGTCCTCCCTGACCCGCGGCCGGGTCATGCACTACGCCATTCCCGAGCAGCTCAAGAAGGACTTCGGCGTCAGCGCCACCGTGCCGCGCACCCAGCGCTGGACGCCACCCACATCGAAACTTGGCTAGCCACGAGAAAATACTTGGCTAGCCACTCAACGGCTGCTACGTTTTATGTGTCCGGCCACATAACCGGGTCGGCGACCGGCTCAGAAGGAGACAGCAGCCATGAAGGCCATCGTTTTCGACACGTTCGGCGGCACCGAAGTCCTGCACGAGACGGAGCTGGAGATACCGCAGCCCGGCCCCGGCCAGATCCGTGTCCGCGTCCGCGCGGTCGGCGTCAACCCGGTGGACGGCAAGATCCGTTCCGGCGCCATGGAGGCCGTCTTCCCCACCACTCTGCCCGCCGTTCCAGGCGGCGAGATCGCCGGTGTCGTCGACGCCGTCGGTGCCGGTGTCGACCATCTCAAGGTCGGCGACGCCGTCCTCGGCTGGTCCGACACCGGCTCCTACGCCCAGTACGCACTGGCCGACGCGACCGTCCTCGCGCTCAAGCCGGCCGGGCTCGACTGGACGCACGCCGCCGCCCTGCCGGTGGCGAGTGACGGCGCCGACCGCGCCCTGGACATCCTCGACGTCAAGGCGGGCGAGACCCTGCTCGTCCACGGTGCCTCCGGCGCGCTCGGCACCATCGCGGTCCAGCTCGCCGTCGCCCGCGGCGCCCGCGTCATCGGCACCGCCGGACCGGCCAACCAAAAGTACGTCGCCTCCCTCGGCGCCACCGCGCTCGTCTACGGCGACAGCCTCGTCGAGCGGGTCCGCGCCCTCGCCCCGAACGGCATCGACGCCGTGCTCGACGCCGCGGGCAAGGGCGCCCTGGAGGACTCCATCACCCTGCGCGGCGGCACCGGCCGGATCGTCACCACCGCCGACTTCCGCGCCCGCGAACTGGGCGTCGTCTTCTCCGAAGGACCCCAGCGCCGCTCCGCCTCCCGGCTCGCCGAACTCGCCCAGCAGGCCGCGGACGGCGCCCTGGTGACCACGGTCGGCGCGATCCACCCGCTCTCCGACGCCGCCAAGGCGCAGCAGGCCAGCGACGCCGGGCACAGCCGCGGAAAGCTCGTCCTCACCGTCGACTGAACTTCACCGCACGCCCCGCACCCCCGTACCCGTACCCCTTCCCCCTTCCCCCTCCAGCTCCCCCGTACAGAGGAAAGAACGTGCCCAACAACGACATCGACGCCCTGGACGCCTTGTGGCAGCCCGTCCGCGCCGGGAGCATCCGGCTGCCGCACCGGCTCGCCATGGCACCGATGACCCGCAGCCGGTCCACCCCCGAGGGCGTGCCGACCGAACTGAACGCCGAGTACTACGCCCAGCGCGCCTCGATGGCGCTGATCATCACCGAGGGCACCCAGCCCTCCCCCGACGGACAGGGATACTCGCTCACCCCCGGCATCCACTCTCCCGAGCAGGTGTCCGGCTGGCGCAAGGTCGCGGACGCCGTGCACGCAGCCGGTGGCCGAATCGTCGTCCAGTTGATGCACACCGGGCGGATCGCCCACCCGGACAACACCCCGCACGCCCGGCGGCCGGTGGCTCCCTCCGCGGTCAGGCCCGCGGGCCTGATGTACACCGCTGCCGGCCCGCAGGAGATGCCCGAGCCACGCGCACTGTCCACCGATGAAGTCACCGCCACCGTCGACGACTTCCGCCGCGCCGCCGCGTACGCCGTCGAGGCGGGCGCCGACGGCGTGGAGATCCACGGCGCCAACGGTTACCTCGTCCACCAGTTCCTGTCCGGCAACGCCAACGAACGCACCGACCGCTACGGCGGCTCCGTCGCCCACCGCATCCGCTTCGCCGTCGACGTGGCCTCCGCGATCGCCGACGAGATCGGCGCCGACCGCACCGGCATCCGCCTGTCCCCCGGCAACGCGTACAACGACATCCGCGAGGACGACACCCACGAGCTGTACCCGGCGCTGGTACGTGCCCTCGCTTCCCTGGACCTGGCCTATCTGCACCTGATGCACACAGGCGACGAAGAGCTGTTGCGCGCCCTGCGGTCGCTGTGGCCGGGGACGCTGGTCCTCAACCGCGCCGGCGCCGAGCTCGACGCACGGGTCAAGGACGTCGCGGACGGCCTCGCCGATGTCGTCACCGTCGGCGCGACGGCCCTGGCCAACCCCGACCTCGTCGACCGGATACGCTCGGGAGCGCCGCTGAACACCCCCGATCCGGCCACCTTCTACGGGGGCGGCGCAGGCGGCTACACCGACTATCCCGCCCGTGGCGGCGCGGAAGGAGCACGATGACAGACCCGGCGTCCAGGGTCCCCGGCACGGCGCGCGACGGGCGCCTCAGCTACGCCGTCTTCCAGCTCGCCCGCGCCCACCGCGCCCACGCCTCCGCCATGCTCCGCGAGATGAACCTGCACCCGGGGCAGGAGCTGCTGCTCATGCAGCTCTTCGACCGCGACGGCCAGACGCAGTCCGAACTCCTGGACAGCGTCGGACTGGACCACTCCACGGTCTCGAAGTCCCTGCGCCGCATGCAGGAGGCCGGGCTGCTCGTGCGCGAGCCGGCCGCCTACGACCGGCGGGTGATGATCGTCCATCTCACCGAGAAGGGCCGTGCGATGCGGGAGCCCATCGCGGACATGTGGCGCAGCCTGGAGGAGATCTCGGTCCGCGATCTTTCACCCGGGCAGATCGAGGCGTTCACCGAGGCGGCGTACGCCATTGAACTGTCCGTCAGGGACCGCGGCCGGGCCGCCCTGCCGAACGCGTAGGCCGGCAGGGCGGCGCGAGCTGCCTGGCGTCATCGCGCCGCGAACTTCGCGACGGCCGCCTCGGTGACAGGGGTGAAGAAGTTGACCAGGTTGCCGTCGGGGTCGCGGAGCAGGAGCGATCGGTTGCCCCAGGGCATCGTGGTCGGCCCGGCGACGAAGTCGGTGACGTAGCCCGTCAGGTCCTGGTGCACGCGGTCCACGTCGTCGACGAGGAACTCGGTGATCACGCTGTGGTTGTCCGCCGGGCGGGCGGAGCCCGGGGCGAACAGCGGAACGGTGGCGGTACCGGCGATGGCGAGAGTGGCGCCCGCCGCCGTCCGCAGTTCGGCGAACTCGTCCGTGGCCCACGCCGCCCGCGCCCCCGTGGCCCGCTCGTAGAACGCGACGAGACGCGCCACGTCGCCGGTGATGATGCGGATCGAGACGAACTCCATGGGGATCTCCTTGGCTGTGCTGCTGTGCTGCTGTGCGGTTGCACTGTGGCTGTGCTGATGACGTGCAGTGCACAGGCTAGGAGTAATAGTGGACAGAATCGGTCCGGTACAGGTCCGGTATTCGCGTTAGGTTGTGTCCATGTCCCGACCCACGGCCCGCGTGCTGACGCTCCTGGAACTGCTGCAGTCGGGCGGCACCCGCACGGTGGCCGAGCTCGCCGGCCGGCTCGGCGTCGAGGGGCGCACCGTGCGGCGGTACGTGGACCAGCTGATCGACCTGGACGTGCCCGTGGAATCGGTGCGCGGCCGCTACGGCGGGTACCGGCTGTCTCCCGGGTACCGGCTGCCTCCGCTCATGCTCAGCGACGAGGAGGCACTGGCCGTGCTGCTCGGCCTGGTCGCCGGGCGACGGGCCGGGCTGACGACGGCGCAGCGCACGGCGAACGAGACGGCGTCGGCGAAGATCCGGCGCGTGCTGCCCAAGCACATCGCCCGCCGCCTCGACGCCCTCCTGGACTCCCTCGCCTTCACCGAACAGCCCGGCGAGTCCGCCGCCCCGGAGACCGGGGTCCTGCTCGCCGTCGCCGACGCCGTACGCCACCGCCGGCCGGTCTCGATCCGCTACGCCGACCGCGACGGACGGCGCAGCGAACGCACCCTGCACGCGTACGGGATCGTCTCCCATTCCGGCCGGTGGTACGTCACGGGCAAGGACCCCGACATCGGCGAGGACCGCACCTTCCGGCTCGACCGCATCGCGGACGCGCGGACCCTGCCCGGCTCGTTCGAGGCGCCCACGGACCCCGATCCGGCCCAGCGCCTGCTGTCGGCGTTCGCCACGGCCGAGTACCGGCACGAGGTGGCCCTGCGCATCCACGGGACGGTCGAGCAGATCCGCGCCCGCCTGCCCGCCTCCGTCGCGAGCCTGGAGGAGGACGAACCCGCGGCGGACCAGGACCGGACCGTCGAGCGCTGGCGGCGCGTCGAGCTGCGCGCGGAGCGGCTCGACTGGCTGCCTCCGCTGCTCGCCGCGCTCGACCGGCCCTTCGTCATCGAGCGCCCCGATGAACTGCGCGACCTCGTCACCGCGCTCGCCGACCGCCTCGCGTCCTACGCTCGCCGGGACGCCGATGGAGCGGGCCCGCGCGTCAGCCGGTGAGCAGCTTGGCGCGCCGCGCGGCGACGGTCCTCGCGTCGGGCCGCAGTCCTTCCCGTACGTACGTGTCGAGGTCCCCGTAGATGTGGTCGGCCTCGGCGAACGCCGCGCGCAGCAAGCTCGGTTCGACGGCTCCGCGGCGCTGATCGCCCGCCGGACGGTGTGAGCAACGTGTGCCCTACGGTTTCTGGCATGACGTCCTCTCTCCCCTCCTCCGGCCTGCTCGGACTGTTCCGCGACGATCCACGGGCGGCGGAACTGGCCGCGATGCTCTTCGACTTCGACGCCGACGTCGCGCGCTACGGGCCGATCACCCACGTGGAGCCGGTGCGGCTGGCCTCGGGCGAGCCGTTGGAGGCGATCGCCAAGGACGCCGGAGGCGGCACCTACTTCCTCTGTGGCACCGGCGGCGGAGAGGACCGGCCGGTACTGCTCGCCGACTCCGAGGGCTCCGCGGGACTCATCGGCGCCAGCCTCCGTGACGCCCTGTTGCTGATGGCGGCACTGCCCTGCGCGGACCGCGCCCTGCGTCTGGAGAAGCAGGGGCGTGTCGTCGACGAGGCGCTGTTGCTGGCACTGCGGACGGAGGAGGACGAGGAACTCAGCGAGGCGACCGGCATGGACGACCGCCCGAGCGGCGGGCCGAACTCCTGGACCGTCTCGGACTGACCGCAGGGCCACTCACCGAGTTGCTGCCCCGGGCTCGCGCGGCCGCGGAGCTGGACCCGTCGTACGTCCTCCTCGATGACTGGGGACACGCGTACAGACAGGGATGACGCCAGGTGCGGCACCCACCGTGCGACAAGAATCCCTGCGGACGGCTCTCACTCCCACTCCCACTCGAGCCCGTACACCCCCGGCGGGCACTTGGCGGGGAGGAGGTGTGCGGTGTGGGAGGCGTCCAGTTCCACGCGGTGGCGTTGGCGTGGTTCGACGCCGAGTCGCTCCCGGTAGGAGTAGTGACAACGCGTCGGCAGCGCGAGCGGATCGAACCGTACGTGCAACAGGTAGGTCCTGAGCGGATCCCTGATCCGGCGTTCGTGGGAGTGCGAGACCGCGGGGGTCGGCCCGATCCGGAGGGTGTACTCGACCACCGCCGTCTCGTTGCGGGCCAGCGGGCGGCCGAAGGAGATGTCGGCCACGACACTGCGCAGGTCGGGCAGGAGTTTGCGGCCGGTCATCTCCCCGTTGCGTACGAAGATGTCCACGTCGTCGATCGGCAGCGCGTCGAGGAAATGGACGACGGTGAGGTGCCGGGCCCCGTCCGTGACGGCTCGCACGACGCTGGTCACGGCTGTCTCGCGGATGGAGCGACGTGCGTCCAGGGTCACCGTCTCGTGGCTCATCAGCAGTTGCGTGTCCGCGTTGAAGTGCGCGAACGCCTCCCCGAGGGCTTGTTCGAGGTCGGACGCGTCACCGTAGACGCAACGGGCGGCGGCCGGGTCGAGGGGCAGCGAGCGGCCCCGGGGCCGGTGCGGTCCGAGCAGCGAGCGCAGGGTGCCGGAGCGGAGGCCGAGCAGAGGCTCCAGGGCGTCGACGGCCTGCAGCGACTTCATCCGCTCGGGTTGGCTGCGGCCCCGCTGCCAATGGCTGAGCGTGGCCACACTCACGGTGATGCCCTGCTCCTGCAGGCGGCCGCATATCCGCTCCAGGGGCAGTCCGCGGCGGCGCAGGGCATCCCGGAGGGTCAGGGCGAAGTTCGTCTCGGTCCCACTGTGCGCGGGGTGCGCGTGGTGCGCGTGGTTCAGGTCGCTCGGCATGATGTCTTTCTACGGGAACGCGGGTCCGTGACGCGTGTCGGTCGGCTGGTGGGCCTGGCCGCATGCCGGAGGGACCGCCCACCGTGGCCGGTGAACGGTCCCTGGGTGGGGGGCCGGGGGTCAGTTGGTGTTCAGCGTCAGGCCGTAGTAGTTCAGCGCGTCGTCCAGCGGCTGGAAGTAGGAGGAGCCGCGGGAGTTCACGCCCCCGGTGCAGGTCTGTCCGGTGGGCCCGCCGGAGGTCATGCCCTGGGCCTGGTTGCCGGAGATGTAGGCGCCGCCGCTGTCACCGCCCTCGGTGCAGACGGTGGAGCTGCCGAGACCGGTGACCACGGTGTCGGGGCCGCCGTTCTGGTCGGTGTACGTCACGCTGACGTTGTAGGAGCTGACCTTTCCGCAGGTCCAGCCGGTGGTCTGACCGGACTTGCACAGCGCGGCCCCCGACGCGGCGCGCTGGCTGCCCCGGACGGCGACCGAGCTGCCGTTGCCCCATGTGCCCACACTGGTGGCGATGGAGTTGCCCGCGTCGATGGCGGCCACACCCATGTCCACGCTGCGCGTGCCGAGCGCGAACCGCGAGTGGGTGGCCTTGGCGAACCGCGCGTTGTCGTACGAGAGGACGGGCAGGTCCTCCACGCAGTGACCGGCGGTGACCAGGTACTGCTTGCCGCTCCTGTCGTGGGCACCGTAACCGACGGAACAGATGTACCCGTTGAAGGTCATCCGGCTGCCCGGGTAGATCACCGCCTGCGGAGCGAGTTCCTCGTGGCCGCGTACGACCTTGACCGCGGATCCGTACTTTCCGGCCTCGGCCAGGAACTCCTTCGCGGCGGCTCCGCTCTCGCTCGCGACCTCGACCTCGACGGTGTCGGATGCCAGGTCGACACCCCACGCATTCACACCGGCAGGCACCCGCTCGACGGCGAAAGCGTCCAGCTTCGCCTTGATGGCGTCCAATTCGGCCTGCCCGCGGACGGGCACGCGCGCGCCCAGACCGGCCTTCTCCACCTTCTTGGCCTCCGCCGCATTGTGCGTATTGACGGTCAGCTTGCCCGCGGAGGTGAAGAACGCGCCGTCGGCGGATATCCCGCTCCTGCCCAAGTCCGCCAGTCTGTCCTGCTGCTGCGCCTGCTGGTCCAGGCGTCGGACGGCGGCTGTCTCACTGACGCCGAGCGATGCGGCCAGCGCCCGCACCATCTCCGGCTGATAGCGCGGGGAGGCACCGCTGCCCCGGCCGTCCTGACCCTCCTGGGCCTGGGCTCCGCTCACAGCGGAGACCGAGAGAAGAATTCCGGCGGTAGCCACGAGGGCGTACTTACGCGAAATGCGCACAGTGCTTCCTTCCGAGTAGCAGGCAAGGTCACACCACAAAAGAAAGGGGGGCCACTTGCCTGGCGGCGAAAATATGGGGGGTGTGTTCGCCACGCCCTGACTCTGGCCGACTCTCCACTGGGGCATCAAGGCCCGTGGCGGCGGAAGTTTTTTACAGAGAAGCCGCGGAACTGTATAGGCGTGCCGCGGCTCTTGCGGGCGAGACGCGTCGCCCGGGGCAGCGCTCCGAGATCGTCGACGGCGAGGACGACAGGGGTCCGGGCGCGGGGATCCGAAGAACGGGAACCTCGTCGATGTACGTGCTGATCACTGCTGCGCCCTGGCGAGTGTCTCAGCGCTCCCCCGCTGTGCGTCTGGTTGGCACGTTCGACGGCCTACCTGCGGATGTCCCACTCGACACATGTCCTGACGGAGGAGTGCTCGATGCTGGTGCGTCGCCGTCCTCGCGCAGCGAGTGAATCATGCTCCGCAGGATCCGGAACGCGCCCGCCTGTTCGGGCTCCGTCATGCCCGTCAGCATCCTGACCTCAACGGACCGGACCGCCACGGTCGCCTTCTCCAGGCTCCGTCGGCCACTTGGCGTGAGCCGCGCGGGAAGGGCCTTCCCGACGGGCGCCTGTGCGGGCCTGGTCACGTAGCCGTCCCGTTCGAGGGTCTGGAGCAGCACGTTCATCGTCTGCCGGGTGACGAACGCGCCACGCGCGAGCTCGGAGTTGGACAGCCCCGGCCGCTGCGCCAGCAGTTCGAGACAGGAGTAGTGCGTCACGCTCATCCCGAGCGGCCGAAGGACCTCTTCCATGGCCGTACGCAAGGCACTTGAGGCCTCTTTGAGCAGGTAGCCCAAGGACTTGTCCAGGTCGATGCCGTCTCCGCTTTGACTCATGTCAGGATTCTGACATACCGTGAGTCGTGTCAGGAAGCTGACACGCAGCGGCTGACGCGTAGAGCGAAGGAGCATCACCATGCCCGCCACCGGCCCCGACTTCATCTCCCTCCAAGCTCGCGACCTCGACACCTCGCAGGCGTTCTACGAGCGCTACCTCGGCCTCGTCCGCTCGCAGGCCGGGCCTCCGCACGCCGTCGTGTTCGAAACGAAGCCGATCGCGTTCGCGCTCCGCGAGATCGTGCCCGGCACCGATCTCGACTCCGTCGCGCGGCCCGGCATCGGTGCCGCGGTCTGGCTCCACGCCACGGACGTCCAGACCATCCATGACGCCCTCGTCGCCGACGGTCACCCCATCGTCTCGGCCCCGATCGACGGCCCCTTCGGACGGACCTTCACCTTCGCCGACCCCGACGGTTACCACGTCACGCTCCACGACCGCGCCTGAGCCGGCCGGCATCCCCACGCACGAGGGCGCGGCGCTCACCGCGCCGCGCCCCGGGGCCGTCCGACCGCGAACGTCAGCGCAGCTTGTTCACCGCTGTGACCGTCGTCTTCTTGAAGGCGGCGACCGGCGCGTTCGTGAAGTCGCCCATCTCACCCCACCGCACGACGGTGACGACATTGCCGTCACGGCCGATGGAGAACAGGTTGATGTCGGTGGCACCCCACGTGGTCGTGGTGTTGATCCCGAACACCTCGGCGCCGTCCCCGACGGCCAGCTTGCCGTAGAACCGCTCGGTCGCGGTCACCTCCGGGTCCTGCTCGACCAGCTCGTGCGGGCAGTCGGACATGTGCGTGCGCAGCAGTGCCGCGAAGTCCTTGGCGCGCTGGACGCTGCGCTCGACCACGGTCACCTGCAGCGCACTCGTGTCGTAGTCGGTGCGGAAGGCGCGGTGCACGGACGTCGACGGCAGGGCGTCGCCCACGCACATCGGCAGCGGGTCGGGCTGTCCGGCGGTGACCGGGCCCGCCACCCACGCGGACCGCGGGTGCGGCGGCAGTTCGGACGGTGCGAGGAACCGCGGCTCCGCGGCGGCCGCCGCCGGAGTCGTCGCGGCGACGGCGCCCGCGACGGCCGCCATCGCGGCCAGCGCCATCGTTCCCTTGCGCAGTTGTACGTTCATTTCGGTCTTCCCCCGTGTAGTTCGGTCGGTACTCACCCCGTATGACCCGCATGCCCGGGTACCCGTTGCCCTCATTTGTGTCACAGACCTGTTACCGTGCGTTCTCCTGCCTTCAGCCCCGCCGACGAAGGACCCCGCTCCGCGGCTCCCCCACCGGGCCTGCCAGACTCCGGCGCATGACTGTTCGATATCCGTCCCCGCTGCGCCCTGGTGACCGAGTCGGTGTCACTTCTCCGTCGAGCGGGGTGCCTGAGGCGTTGCATGAGCGTCTCGAGTACGCCGTCCGTGACGTTCGGGATCACGGCTACGAGGTCGTCATCGGCCGGTGCATGGACGGTTCCGGGCACGTCAGCGCTTCGGCCGCCGACCGGGCGAGCGAGCTGATGTCGATGCTGACCGATCCCACGGTCAGGGCCATCGTGCCGCCGTGGGGCGGAGAGACCGCGATCGACCTGCTGCCGCTGCTCGACTGGGACAAGCTGCGGGAGGCAGAGCCCACCTGGCTCGTCGGATTCTCCGACATGTCGACCTTGATCACGCCGATGACGCTGCTCACCGGGGCAGCGACCGTCCATGGCAACAACCTCATGGACACGCCCTACCGGGTGCCCGCGGAACTGCGGTCGTGGCTCGACATCGTCGCAGCCCCACGGGGGCACCAGTTCACCCAGACCCCACCCGGTCGCCACAGGTCGACCGGGTTCGACGACTTCGCCGCCTGCCCCGGCGTACGCGAGTACACGCTCGACTCCGCCGGCGCCTGGACCCGGCTCGACGGCGGCGGCGACGTGGAGGCCGAGGGACGCCTGATCGGTGGCTGCGTCGAGACTCTGTGCAACCTCGCGGGGACGGACTACCTCGACGTCTCCGCCTTCGCTCGCGACGAGTCACCGGACGGGCTGCTCGTGTACGTGGAAGCGGCCGGCGACGACGCCTTCACCATCTGCCGCAATCTGCACGGCATGAGGCTCGCAGGGTTCTTCGACCAGGCGAACGCCATTCTCGTCGGCCGGACCAACGCACCGGACAGCCGCACCCTCAGCCAGCATGAGGCCGTCCTCGACGCACTCGGTGCTCTCGACGTGCCGATCATCGCCGACGTCGAGTGCGGCCACGTCCCGCCCTACATGCCGATCGTCAACGGAGCGCACGGCCGCATCGTCCACACACCGAGCCGCAGCGCACTGACGCAGACCTTGAACTGATCCCCCGTGAGCTCCGGTCAGTCCACAAGCAGCACCAACTTGCCGCGCACACCCCCGGCCTCGCCCACCCGGTGCGCGAGGGCGATCTCGGACAGGGGAAAGGTCCGGCCGACCTGGAGGGAGAAGCGTCCCGCTTCGGCCAGCCGCGCGACCTGGGCGAGCGCGTAGGTGGCGCGGCCGGTGTCGCCGCGGCTGAAGCGGACGCCCGTCCGCTGAGCACCGCGGAAGTCGGCGACCGTGAGCACGCGCTCGGAGGCGCCCGCGAGCTCCACGAGTGCGGGAAGGATGCCGCTGCCGGCGACGTCCAGGGCGAGATCGACACCCGATGGCGTGATGTCCCGGACGCGTTCGGGCATCCCGTCGCCGTAGGTCACCGGCTCGGCCCCCAGTGAGCGAAGGGCATCGTGCGTGCCAGAACTGCCCGTGCCGATGACGCGCGCGCCGCGCTGCACGGCGAGTTGGACAGCGGCGCTCCCGACGGTGCCGGACGCGCCGTTGATGAGCAGGGTGCTGCCCGCTGTGACACCCAGCTGGTCGAGCGCGCGCGCCGCGGTCTCGGCTGCGGCGGGAATCGCCGCGGATCCCGCGTAGTCGAGCGAGTGCGGGATCCGGGCCCAGTAGGACAGCACGGCCAGTTCTGCTTGGGCGGCTCCGTAAGGTGAAGCCCCGAACACCCGGTCGCCGGCCGTGACACCCGGGACCCCGTCGCCGATCTCGTCGACGATGCCTGCTGCCTCGTAGCCCAAAGTCTGTGGCAGTTCCTGGTCCATCAGGCCCTGACGCTTCTTCCAGTCACTGGCGTTGACCCCTGCCGCACGCACCTTGATACGTATCTCACCCGGGCCGGGGTGCGGATCGGGCAGGTCGACGATCTCGAGAACCTCGGGGCCGCCGAACCGGCTGAACTGTGCTGCCCTCACGACACACTCCTTCTGCGGAAGAAGTGGCGGACCGTTCGATGCCGCGTATGCGCGTGCTCCCCGCCCGGCCATCTGTTCGGTCGGCGGCAGAGCACGTTTCTACTCCGATACATCGATGCTACGTCACGGCCAACTCACACGTGCACACCGCTGGGCGGCCCGGAACACCGCTGCTGGAGTGAGATGGACGGGCAACCGTGCCATGGCACGGCCCGCAGGGAAACATGCCAGCGCACTGCCCATCATCTGCGGGAGGACAGCATGCGTGTGCGCGCCGGGGGACGTGGGGGAAGCTGAAACGGCTGGGTGTGATCCGTCTGCCCCCACGGAGGCAGTTGATCAGTGTGCTGTTGATGTGCTCCGGCGTGTTGTACAACGCCTGGCTCGTGCAGTCCGTCCTCGTGACGGGCGTGGACCCGGTACACACCTTTGTCAGCGAACTTCTCGCCGAGGGGCAGCCCTACGGGTCTCTGTTCCGCGCCATCGATCTGCTGGCCGGCGGATGCGCGGCCGCGGCCGCCGTCCTGGCCCTGGACGCGCGCCTGCCCCGGGGACGGTGGGAGACGGCCGGCTGGTGGGCTTTCGGGGTGTTCGGCGCGGCCACCATGGTGGACTCCCGTTCTCCGCTGACGTGCGCGCTGGTCGCCGACCGCGCGTGCTTCGCCCGTGAGGTGGCCGGGCTGGCGCCGGTCAGCCATACCGTGCACGCCACCACCAGCGCCGTCTCCACAGCGGCCGCGCTCGCCGCGATGACGGCCTTCACGGTTGCCTCCCGTCGATGCGACCGATCAACGGCAGTCCACATTGACCGTTCGGCTCAAGGTCTCGTCCTTGTGCAGTGGGCGGTCAATGTGTGGCTGATGGTCGCGGTGATCGTCCTGATGACGCGGTCGGTCAACCTCTGGGTGGGTCTGGCCGAACGTTCTCAGGAACTCCTCCTCGCGGGCTGGACCCTGCTCTCCGCGGCCGGCTTGATTCCCGCCGAGCGGCCCCCGCTCACTGCTCGGCCACAGGCCGCCCGGCGACGGGTCAGCTAGCTCGAAGAGCCGATGCCCGGCGACATCATCGCCCGCGACGCCGCCTTGTCCGGCTCGCCGCCGGCGGCCACCGGTACCTCCGCGAGGCTGATGACGCCGGTCGGCTCACCGGCCGCTCCGCAGGCGTGTCGAGGGCACGACGGACCGCACGCGCCCCTGACCATGGAGCCATGAGCGATCTCACCGGTCCCGCCCTGCTGTCCGACCCCCACCGCACGAAGGGAACCGCGTTCACCGAGCGCGAGCGCGCCGCGCGCGGGCTGCGGGGGCTGCTTCCCCACGCGGTGACCAGCCTGGACGAGCAGGTCCGACGCTCCTGGGAGCAGATCGCCCGGCAGCCCGACGACCTCCAGCGCTACGTGTACCTGCGCGCCTTGCAGGACCGCAACGAGGCACTCTTCTACGCCGTGCTCGCCCATGACGTACCGACCGCGCTCCCCCTCGTCTACACCCCGACCGTCGCCGAAGGCTGCAAGCACTTCTCCGAGCTGTGGCAACGCCCGCGCGGGCTCTACCTGTCCTGGCCGGACCGGGAGCACCTGGTGGAGATGGTGCGCAACCGCCCGCACGACGACGTCGACGTCATCGTCGTCACCGACGGGCAGCGCATCCTCGGCATCGGTGACCAGGGCGTTGGCGGGATGGGCATCCCGATCGGCAAGCTCTCGCTGTACACATTGATCGGGGGCATCAACCCGGCTCGTACGCTGCCGGTCCTGCTCGACGTCGGCACCGACAACGCCGATCTGCTCGACGACCCGTTCTATCTGGGGTGGCGGCACCGCCGCATCGGCGACGACGACTACTTCGCCTTCGTGGACACGTTCGTGGAAACGGTGCGGTCGGAGCTGCCGGAGGTGCTGTTGCAGTGGGAGGACTTCGCCAGCCCGCACGCGGCCCCGATCCTGGAGCGGTACCGGGACCGGCTGCTCACCTTCAACGACGACATCCAGGGCACGGCCGCCGTCGTGCTCGGCGCGCTGCAGGGGGCGACCAAGGTCGCGGGGACCCCGCTGAAGGAACAGCACGTGGTGATGGTCGGCGCGGGATCCGCGGGCATCGGCGTCATGGACATGGTCCGCCAGGAGATGGTCGACGAGGGTCTGTCGGACGCGCAGGCGCGTGCCCGCTGCTGGATCGTCGACGTCCAGGGTCTGCTCACCACCGACCGCGACGACCTCGCCGACGACCAGCGCGCCTTCGCGCACGACCCCGCCGACGTCGAGAGCTGGCAGACCCGGGGGGCCCCGCAGCTGGCCGATGTCGTCGAGAACCTACGGGTGGGGGTGCTGCTCGGACTCTCCACGGCGCAGGGCGCGTTCACCGAGCACGTCGTCCGGACCATGGCCTCGAAGGTGGACCGGCCGATCATCTTCCCCCTGTCCAACCCCACGGCCAACGCCGAGGCCCGGCCGGCCGACCTGGACGCGTGGACCGACGGCAAAGTGCTGGTCGCGACGGGCTCGCCCTTCCCGCCGCTGCAGCGGAACGGCGCCGACGTTCCCGTGGCCCAGTGCAACAACGTGTACGTCTTCCCGGCCGTGGGTCTGGCGGTCACCGCGGCGCGGGCGAGCCGGGTGACCGACGCGATGATGCGGGCCGGGGCCCGCGCCCTCGGTGACGCCTCCCCCGCCCTCGCGGACGCGAAGGCGCCACTGCTCCCTGCATGGGCGGACGTCCGGGACGTGGCCGATGACATCGCGCTGGCCGTGGCGCGGCAGGCCGTCGCCGACGACGTCGCCCCACACGCCTCGGACGACGAGCTGCGCACCGCGATCCGGCAGACCCGGTGGGCACCCGGCTACTGAGAACTACGGCTTGAGTTCGCTATGCCTTCGCATCCATGCGGCATCTCGTCATTATTTTGCATTAACCTGATCCATTTTTGCTGACACGAAGTACGCTGTGCGCATGAAGAAGAAGCTCGTCGAAGTGGCCCGGTTCGCAGGTGTCAGTGAGGTGACGGCGCGACGCGTACTCAATGGCAGCCCCCAGGTGGCACCCGCAACACGGGAGCGTGTGCTCAGAGCGCTCGACGTCCTCGGACTGCCCCGTCCGTCGACGGAGGACGACGAGCGCAGCGTGCTGATCGGTGTGGTGGTGCCCGATCTGCAGAATCCGATCTTTCCGGCGTTCGCGGAAGCGATCGCCAGTCGTCTCAACAAGCGCGGTCTGATACCCGTCCTGTGCACCCGCACGTCCGACGGCGTCTCCGAGGCCAACTACATCGACATGCTGCTGGCGCAGAACATCGGCGGCATTGTCTTCATCGGCTCCAGCTACGCCGATGCGGGCAGGGAGCAGGGCGCCGCGCTCAAGGACCGCGAAGTGCCGATGGTCCTGGTCAACGCGGCTGACGAGAATGCCGAGGCGGTGCAGGTCAGCGCCGATGACGCGGACGCCGTACGGCAGTCGCTGACCCATCTGACCGGCATGGGGCACGAGCGGGTCGGCCTGTTGGTCGGGCCGGGTGGACACGTGCCGTCCGCCCGCAAGCTGGCCGCGTTCGCGGCTTTCTGGAAGGCGCGCCGCGTGCCCGCCGACCACTGGATGCCGCTCGTCGGGCACGCCTTGTTCTCCATGGAGGCGGGGGCCGCTGCCGCGGAGGGGCTGCTGCGACGCGGAGCCACCGCGATCGTTTGCGGCAGCGATGAACTGGCCCTGGGCGCGGTCCGCGGAGCCCGCCGCCTGGGCCTCGACGTACCGCGGGACGCGTCGGTGACCGGCTTCGACGACTCGCTGTTCATGGGGGCCGTCGACCCGCCGCTGACCACCTGCAGACAGCCGGTCTCCCGTATGGCGGACGCGGCGGTGGAGGTCCTCGCACAACAGATGCAGGGCCATCGGACAGAGCCCGGAGTGACCTTGTTCGAGACCCAGTTGATCGTGCGCGGCTCCACCGGAAGGCCGTTTCAGCAGGGCTGACGTAAGAATTTTGCAACATGTCATTGACTTCTTGCAGACATGACTTCTACCTTCTGCGTGTCCGCTGGTGCTGTGAGCGACGGAGTTCACGGGCGCGGATGCATCGCAGGAAGGCTGATGTGTCATGGCTGGTATCCAGAGCCGTCGTCGGTTCATAGCCACAGGCGTCGCCTGCGCGCTCACCGGGGCGTTGGCGGCGTGCAGCGGCTCGTCGTCGGAGACGGTGAGCAAGGACGGCGTCGTCACGATCTCCGTGAACGGCATGCCGCCCAAGACGCAGCCGGTGGACCGCAAGTACTTCGAGGAGGACGTCAAGGCCTTCGAGAAGGCGCACCCGAAGATCAGGATCGATGCCCGCGAAGGACAGATGGACCCCAAGACGTTCTCCGCCAAGCTGGCCGGCGGCCAGCTAGAGGACGTGTACTACGTGTACTTCACCGACCCCGCCGGGCTGATCCAGCGCCGCCAAGGCGCCGACATCACTCCGTACGTGAAGGACATGCCGTACTTCAAGGACCTCAAACCCGAGTTCCTGAAGGTGTTCACCGGGCCCGACGGCAAGATCTACGGGCTGCCCAACGGCCAGTACTCGCTCGGCCTGATCTACAACCGCGACCTGTTCGAGAAGGCCGGCCTGGACCCCAAGTCCCCGCCCACGACGTGGGAGGCGGTCCGGGCCGCGGCGAAGAAGATCAGCGCTCTCGGCGACGGCACCGTCGGGTACGCCGACTACAGCAAGAACAACCAGGGCGGCTGGCACTTCACCGCCTGGGTGTACTCGCTGGGCGGCTCCATCGCGACGCAGCAGGACGGCAGATGGAAGGCCGCCTTCGACAGCGACGCCGGGCGCAAGGCGCTCCGGACGCTGCACGACATGCGCTGGACCGACGACACCATGGGCTCACGCCAGCTGCTGCAGATCGAGGACGTCCAGAAGATGATGGGCGCGGGCAAGCTCGGTATGTACATGGCCGGGCCGGACAACATCCCCACCATCGTCAAGCAGTTCGAGCGCAAGTACGAGGAGTACGGGGTCGGCGCCATGCCCGGCCAGGCCACCCTCGGCGGCGGCAACGGCTTCATGTTCAATCCGAAGGCGTCACCGGAGAAGATCAAGGCCGGAATCGAGTGGGTGCAGTGGAAGTACCTCAACCCCGACCGCACCGAGTTCGAGGACAAGCGCGCCTCCAGCAGCGACGTGCCCATCGGCCTGCCCCTTGACCGCCTGTTCACCGGGCAGGCGGAGAAGACGCAGGACGCCGCCCACACCAAGTACGCGAACGTGCCGACGCAGAACTACCAGCCGTTCGTCCAGCGCAACGGCGAGCTTCAGCAGAAGGTCGAGCCGCCGAACGCGCAGCAGATCTACACCGTCCTCGACGGAGTGATGCAGGCGGTCCTCACCAAGAAGGACGCCGACCTCGACGAGCTCCTGAAGGACGCGGCCAAGAAGGTCGACGGCATCCTCTCGACGGTCAAGTGACGTGGCGACCCCGACGACCCTGACGCCCCGGCCGTCGAAGCGTCCCGCCGGGTCGCGCGAGCCGGACGGCGCGCGCCACCAGCGCTCCTCGCGCCACCCGCGACGGCGCCGCATCCGCGAGAACGCCACCGCCTACGCCTTCCTCGCCGCCGGACTCATCTGCTTCGCCCTCTTCTCCTGGTACCCGATCGTGCGGGGGCTGCTGCTCGGATTCCAGGAGGTCAGCTTCGCCCAGCCCGCCACCTGGGTCGGCTGGGACAACTATCAACGCCTCTTCGACGACCCGCTGTTCGCCACCGCCTGGCGGAACACCGGCTACTTCACTCTCCTCGCCCTGGTCTTCGGTTTCGCCGCGCCGTTCGTGACCGCGGTCGTCCTCAACGAGTTCCGGCACGCCCGGTCCTACCTGCGGATGACGGTCTACCTCCCGGTGATGCTGCCGCCGATCGTCACCATGCTGCTGTGGCGCTGGTTCTACGATCCGGGCCCCGGCCTGTTCAACAACGTGCTCGGAGTGTTCCATCTGCCGGCCCAGCAGTGGCTGGAGTCCGAGAACCTGGCGATGGTCTCCCTGGTCCTGGTCTCCACCTGGGCCAACATGGGCACCACCACGCTTATCTACCTCGCCGCCCTCGGCTCCATCCCCGGCGAGCTGTACGAGGCGGCCGAGCTCGACGGGGCGTCGATCCGTCAGCGGCTGCTCCACGTGACCATCCCGCAGATGCGGTTCATTCTGATGATCACCCTGTTGCTGCAGGTCATCGGCACCATGCAGGTCTTCGTCGAACCGTTCGTCCTCACCGGAGGCGGCCCCGACGACGCCACCGTCACCATCCTCCTGCTGCTCTACCGCTACGCCTTCGTCTACAACGACTTCGGCATGGCCAGCGCCATGAGCACCGTGCTCTTCCTCGTCCTGGGCGCGTTCGCCGCCGTGTACCTGCGCCTGAGCCGCGGCAAGGGCTGAGCGTCCGTCCGCCGAAGGAAGACAAGGAAACCTCATGTCCGCCACGCGCACCCTCATCGCCCCCACCGAGATGAACCGCCGCACCGGCCGCGTCCTCTACCGGTTCGTGCTCGGCTCGACCGTCGCCGGCTTCACCCTCGCCTTCGTCTTCCCCCTGTACTGGATGGCGAGCGGGGCACTGAAGTCGTCCGCCGAACTGGCCGACCCCGACCCCGCCTTCTGGCCGCACTCCTGGCACCCGGAGTCCTACTCCCAGGCGTGGGACAACGTCGGCCTGGGCGAGTACTTCCTCAACACCCTGCTTCTCGCCGCCGGTGCCTGGCTGCTCCAGCTCATCGTCGACGTGACAGCCGCCTACGCCCTGTCCAGACTCCGCCCGGCGCTCGGCAACGTCGTCCTCGGCATGATGCTCGCCACGCTCATGCTGCCCGTCTCCGCGCTCCTCGTACCGACCTACCTGACCGTCACCGACGTTCCTCTGCTGCACCTCAACCTGATCAACACCCCTTGGGCGATCTGGCTCCCGGCCTGCGCCAACGCCTTCAACATCTTCATCCTCAAGCGGTTCTTCGACCAGATCCCCGGCGAGCTCCTCGAATCGGCGCGCCTGGACGGAGCGGGACCCGTCCGCGTCCTGTGGTCAGTGGTCCTTCCCCTGTCCCGTCCGGTCCTCGCGGTCGTCTCCATCTTCGCCGTCGTCGGCGTGTGGAAGGACTTCCTGTGGCCGCTCCTCGTCCTCCCGGACCCGGCGCGCCAGCCCATCACCGTGGCCCTGAACCGCCTGGCCGAGTTCATGCCCGCCAACCAGCTCCTGGCCGGCATGGTCATGGCCTCCGTCCCCCTGCTCGTGATCTTCCTGATCTTCCAGCGCCACATCATCGCGGGCCTGACAGCAGGCAGCCTCAAGGGCTGACCCACCCCGTGCCTCCCCCTCCCCCTCCCCCTCACCTGGAAGGACACACCGCCGTGTCAATCCGCGCACGAGCCCCCCGCACCAGGATGTCCGCCGCGACAGCGGCCCTCCTGCTCACCCTCACGGGCTCCGTCTCCTACAGCGTGATCGCCTCGACTCCGGCCGTCGCCGCCTCCGTCGTCCTGGAAGCGGAGTCCGCCACGCTGTCCGGAGGCGCCGTCGTCGAGCGCGAACACTCCGGATACACCGGCACCGGATACGTGGGCGGCCTCATCGACACGAACAAGGGCCGCGCCTCTCTCCGGTTCAGCGCGCAGTCCGCCTACGACGGCGCGGGCACCGTCACCATCCGCTACGCCAACGGAACCGGCTCCCCCAAGACGCTCACCCTGAACACGAACGGAAACACCACTCAACTCACGCTGCCCGCCACCGCCAACTGGACCACATGGTCAACCATTGACGTTCCGGTCACGTACAGCAAGGGCGTCAACACCCTCGCCCTGACCTTCAACAACACCGACAGCGGCAACGTCAACATCGACAACATCAAGGCGGTCACGCCCACCGGTCCCAGTGATCCGGGCGGCCCGAGCGGAGCCGGCGCCAGCTTGCCCTTCACCACCTACGAAGCAGAGGGCGGCACGTTCAAGGGCTCGGCCGTCGGGCCCGACCGCACCTATCTCACCGTCGCCTCGGAGGCTTCCGGTCGCCGGGCGGTGAAGCTGGCGCAGACCGGTGACTACGTCGAGATCAGACTGACCAAGGCCGCCGACGCCATCAATTTGCGCTACTCCCTGCCCGACAGCAGCGACGGCACGGGCATCGACGCCTCACTCAGCGCCTACGCCGACGGCACGGCGCTGCCCGATCTCCAGCTGACCTCGCGCTACGCCTGGGTCTACGGCGCGTACCCGTACACCAACCACCCGAGCGAGGGCCAGGCGCACCGCTTCTTCGACGAGACGCGGGTCAAGCTCGGCCGGACGCTGCCCGCAGGCACCGTCCTGCGTCTGCAGAAGGACACCGGTGACACGGCAGCCTCGTACACCATTGATCTGGTCGAGGCGGAACAGGCAGGCACGGCCGCCACTCTGCCCAGCGGCTACGTCTCGGCCCGCGATCTCGGGGTCGTGCCGGACGGCGGCAAGGACGTCACCACCGCCCTCGACTCAGCTCTCCAGACCGCGAAGAGCCAGGGCAAAGGGCTGTTCCTGCCCGCCGGTACCTACGTCGTCTCCGACCACGTCAATCTCTCCGGCGTGAAGATGCGCGGTGCGGGCGTGTGGCACACCGTGCTGCGCGGGACCGGCCTCAAGGGCGGACTGTTCGGCCGGGGCGGTACCAGTACCGTCGAGGACCTGATGATCGACGGCCAGAACACCGTCCGCGACGACGCCGGTGGTCACGCCGCCATCGAGGGGGATTTCGGCACCGGCTCCGTCATCAGGAACGTATGGATCCAGCACACCAAGGTGGGCCTGTGGATCACCGGCCCGACGACCCGTCTCAGCGCCAGTGACCTGCGCGTCCGCAACACCTACGCCGACGGTGTGAACCTGCACGGCGCGGTGAAGGACACCGTCGTCTCCAACAGCAGCATCCGCGGCACCGGCGACGACGCACTCGCCATGTGGTCGGACGGGGCCGCTGTCACCGACAGCGCCTTCCGCGGCAACACCGTGCAGCTGCCCACCCTCGCCAACGGCGCCGCGATATACGGCGGCAGCGGCAACAGTGTCGAGAACAACGACATCTCCGACACCGTCGTCGCCGCCTCAGGCATCACCGTCTCCACCCGCTTCGGCCAGCCCTTCAGCGGCACCACCACCGTCTCCGGCAACCTCCTGCGCCGCACCGGCAGCATGGAGGTGAACTGGAACTCCAAGCTCGGCGCGGTCTGGGTCTACGCCGACCGGTCCGACATCACACAGCCCGTCGTCCTGAGCGACAACACCGTCGAGGACTCCACCTACAGCGGCCTCCTCGTCTCCTGGCAGAAGCAGGTCACCGACCTGCGTGTGGACGGTCTGACCATCGACAGGACCGGGCATCACGGCATCGAGATCAACGCCGCCGGGCATGGCATCTTCTCCGGCACCAGGATCACCGGAGCGGCGGGCACCGCGCTCGACGTCGCCGGTGGCTTCACCGTCCAGCGCGGGAGCGGCAACTCCGGCTGGTAGGCCGGGCCCCGGCACCTCCTCCAGAACCCGCGGGCCCGGCCTGAGACCCCGTCGGCCGGGCCCGCGCACACACCTCCACCCGACCTCACGAACGAAAGCAGGTTCCATGACCCCGCGCACCACCGCCTGGTGGCGTCACGCAGCCATCTACCAGGTCTACCCACGCAGCTTCGCCGACGGCAACGGTGACGGCATCGGCGACCTGGCGGGCGTGCGCTCCAGACTCGACTACCTCCAGGACCTGGGCATCGAGGCCATCTGGTTCTCCCCCTGGTACCTGACCCCGATGGCGGACGCCGGTTACGACGTCACCGACTTCCGCCGGATCGACCCCCGGTTCGGCACCCTCGCCGAGGCGGAGAAGCTCATCGCCGAGGCCCACGAACGCGGCATCCGCATCATCGTGGACGTCGTCCCCAACCACGTGTCCGACGAACACGCGTGGTTCACGGCCGCGCTCGACGCCGCCCCCGGTTCGGCCGAACGCGACCTGTTCTGGTTCCGCGAGGGCCGGGGCGAGAACGGTGAACTGCCGCCCAACGAGTGGCAGTCCGTCTTCGGCGGCCCCGCCTGGACCCGTGTGCCCGACGGCCAGTGGTACCTCCACCTGTTCGCCCCCGAGCAGCCCGACCTCAACTGGCGCAACCCGTTGGTGCGCGCCGAGTACGAGGACATCCTGCGGTTCTGGTTCGACCGCGGCGTCGACGGCATCCGCGTCGACTCCGCCGCCATGTGCAGCAAGGACCCCGGCCTGCCCGACTACGACCACTCCGTCTTCCCCGACCCGCACCCCTACGTCGACCTCGACGAGAACCACGTCATCTACCGCGGCTGGCGCGCCGTCGCCGACTCCTACGCCGAGCCCCGCGCCCTGATCGGCGAGGTCTGGCTCGCCGACCCCGCCCGGTTCGCGCGGTACCTGCGCGCCGACGAACTGCACTCGGCCTTCAACTTCGACTTCCTCGGCTGCGCCTGGGACGCCACCGCCCTGCGCACCGTCATCGACCAGACTCTGGCCGCCCACGCGCGCGTGGGCGCCCCCAGCACCTGGGTCCTGTCCAACCACGACGTCACCCGCCACGTCACCCGCTACGGCCGGCCCGACACCAGCACCGCGGCCGGCATCCGCCAGTACAACCCCGTCGTCGACGAGGACCTCGGCCGTCGGCGCGCCCGCGCCGCCGCCCTGCTGACCATGTCCCTCCCCGGCGCCGTCTACGTCTACCAGGGCGAGGAGCTGGGCCTCCCCGAGGTCGAGGACATCCCCGCAGACCGCCGCGACGACCCCATCTTCCACCGCACCGGCGGCGACGACCCCGGCCGCGACGGCTGCCGCGTCCCGCTGCCCTGGAGCGGAGGGAGCGAGCCGTACGGATTCGGCCCCGACGGTGCCGCGCCTCCCTGGCTCCCCCAGCCCACCGCCTGGGCGGGACTGAGTGCGGCCGCCCAGGACACGGACCCCTGCTCCATGCTCAACCTCTACCGCCGGGCCCTCGCCCTCCGCCGAGCCGAACCCGCCCTGGGCGACGGTCCCATGCGGTGGCTCGACTCCGCGCCCGGTGTCCTCGCCTTCACGCGCGGCGACGACTTCACCTGCGTCGTCAACCTCTCCGGCGCGCCCGTCGAGCTCCCGGACCGTGCCGAGGTCCTCGTCTCCTCCCTGCCGCTGAGCGGTGGGACTCTGCCGAGCGACACCGGCGTCTGGCTGCGTACGACGACGACCACCTGACCCGCGCCCGACTGACAGCAACCTCAGCGACGGGGCGGCAGCGGCGGCGGAAGGGGCAGCCGGATCGTGCTCGGCGGAGGCAGCACCGCGCGGACGGGCTCGGCGCGGAACGCTTCCAGAAGGTAGGCGACCAGGCGCCGGGACGCCGCACCGTCCCCGGGCAGCGCGGCCACCAGACCGCAATGGGCCACCAGGACCACGAGCAGGTCGGAGGGGTGGAAGTCAGGGCGCAGCATGCCCGCCGCCTGAGCCCGGCGGACCAGCGCGGCGAAAGCCTTCTCCCCCAGCTCACGCATGCGTGTGTGCTCCTTCGTGGACTCGGGGAAGGCCAGGAAGAACTCGGCGGGGAACCCCCGTTCCTCGCTCTGCAGGGCGCAGACCGTCTCCACGAGCCGCTGGAAGCCGTGCCAGGGGTCGGGGTCCTCGACCGCCTCGATGAGGGCCCGGCCGCAGAGGTCCATCTGCTGGGCGAAGGCGGCTCGTAGCAGGTCCTCCCGCGTCGGGAAGCGCCGGTACAGGGTCGCCACTCCGACGCCCGCACGCCTGGCCACGGTGGCCATCGGCGCGTCGATGCCACGCTCGGCGAACACGGCGCGGGCGGCGAGGAGGATGCGCTCACGATTGCGCCGGGCGTCCGCTCGCAGCCCGTCCGCGGCCCCGTCACCGGCCGCTGCCGGAGCGTCGGGCCCTTTCCGCGCCTCGCCCTCGATCCGAGAGGATCTCACCGCCACTGTCTCTCACCTCCGCCGGAAGTGGACGGCTTCGTCCACTTGGCAGCCTACCTTCGGACCCGACGGCCGCAGAGGCGACCCCGAACAGCGAAGGTGACAACGATGAGCCACACGGTGACCACGACGATGAGGGCTGTGCTGTTCGACCGGTTCGGCGGCCCGGACGTGCTGTACGTCGGCCGCGTCCCCCGGCCCGAACCGGCCCCGGGCCACGTACTGGTGCGCGTGCACGCGCTCAGCGTGAACGGGGGCGAGCTGATGGGCCGCTCCGGTCGCGCCGCGTTCGTCACCGGCCGGAAGTTCCCGCAGCGCACCGGTCTCGACTTCACCGGTGAGGTCGTCTCGTTCGGGCCGGGCAAGGCCGGTGACGTCGGGCACATCGGGGTCGGCGACCGGGTCTGGGGTGTTCTGGGCCGCGCGTCCTTCGGCAGCGCCGCCGAGTTTGTGACGGTGCGCGCCGACCGGCTGGGGCGTGTACCCGACGGGCTCGACCTGACCGAGGCCGCCGCGCTCCCGGTGGGCACCACAGCCGTGACCGCGCTCCGCGACAAGGCCGCGCTGCGCCCGGGCGAACGGCTGCTCGTACGCGGCGCGGCAGGCGGTGTCGGCAACGTCGCGGTCCAGCTCGGACGGGCTCGCGGCGCCGAGGTCACGGCGCTGGCGCGCGCCGAGAACCTCGGCTTCGTCCGCGAACTGGGCGCTCACCACGCCGTCGATCACCGCACGGTCCGCCCGCGCGACCTCGGTCGATTCGACGTGGTGTTCGACGCCGCCGGGACGGAGCTGGCCGCCTACCGGGGTCTGCTGAAGCCGGGCGGGCGCATGGTGACGATCTCCTTCGACGCCACGCGCCCCGCCGCCTCGCTCGGCTACATCGCGGCCAGCGCCGTGCACGGCCGCGGCCGCGTCCGCTTCTTCAGCGGCAACCCCCGCCGCCCGCTCCTCGACGACCTCGCGGGCTACGCGGCGAGCGGCGCGCTGCGCCCGGCGGTGGACACCGTCTTCCCGCTGGAGCGGATCGGGGAGGCGCACCGGGCCCTGGAGGCCGGTGGGGTGCGCGGCAAGTACGTGGTGCGCGTCGACTGAGCTAGGCGGGCAAACCGCCGCCTGCGGCGGCGACGCCTCAGACGCCCGCGAGTTTCGCATGCCCGCTCGGGGTAGTTCCCGCACCCCTCACGAACACCCTCTTGCACGCCCTCATGTACACCCTCTTGCACGCCCTCATGTACGCCCTCATGTACGCAAAAGCTGACCACGAAAGGGGTGTTCGCGATGACGGATCCGTATGAGGTGCCTGCGGGGGCCGGGGTCAGGGTCGGACCCCCACAGGCAGTCTGCGGGCCGCCTCTAGGCGGTGGTGGTGACGCGTCTGACGGCCTCACGGGTGAGCTGCCTATCGTGCGGCGCGGTGTCGAGAGCTCGGTGCAGGGCCAGGCCCTCGATGAGCGCGTCCAGTTGACGGGCCGTCCCGGCGTCGAAGTGGCGTTCCAGGAGTTGCCGGCTTCGCAGCATCCATCGGTGTGTCAGCTCCCGGTACTCGGGACGCCGGGCCGCGAGGGTGTAGAGCTCGTGAGTGAGGATCAGGTCGCGCTGTGGTCCGCCGGAGAGTTCGTGGATCAGGTCGGTGACCGCTTCGCGGGCCCGCTCCGGACTGTCGGCGGCGTCGAGGCGCAGCTCGAAGAGGGCGGCGACATGGTCGGCGAAGCGGCTGAAGGCTTCGTGGAGCAGTTCGTCGATGCCCTTGAAGTGATAGGTCATCGAGCCCAGCGGCACCCCGGCGCGGGCGGCGACCTTGCGGTGCGAGACGCCGGCGACACCTTCGTCGGCGATGTGGTCGAGAGCGGCGCAGAGGATGCGCTCACGACGCTGCGGGTCCGTGTGTCCGGTGGCCATGACAGCGGTCGCTGGTCAGAGACTGCGGACGGGCCGCGCGGGGCTGCCGACGGCGACGACGTTCGCGGGGATGTCCCTGGTGACGACCGAACCGGCGCCGACGACGCTGTTGTCACCGATACTCACCCCGGGGCAGACGATGACGCCGCCGCCGAGCCACACATTGTCCCCGACGGTGATGGGCCGTGCCGCCTCCAGCTTGTCGCGCCGGGGCTGTGGCTCCAACGGGTGGGTCGGGGTGAGGAGTTGGACGTTGGGTCCGATCTGGCAGTCCTCGCCGATGGTGATCGACGCGACGTCGAGCGCGGTCAAGTTGTAGTTCACGAAGGTCCGGGCCCCGATGGAGATGTTGCTGCCGTAGTCCACGTACAGCGGCGGCCGCACCTCGATGCCCTCCCCCGCGAAGCCGAGCAGTTCGTCGAGGAGCGGTCGGGCGGCGGCGGGGTCGTCGAGGAACGCGGCTTGATAGCGCGCGGCGAGCCGCATGGCGTACTGCTGCCGCTTGGCGATCTCCGGGTCGTCGGCGATGTAGAGGTCGCCGGCGAGCATGCGTTCCAGGTTGGTGCGCGGATCGTCCGCGAAGTGGTCCACGGTCATGCGTACGATCGTACGCTCCTGAAGGTACGTTCGTACACTCCTGTTCGGAAGACGATCCCTGCCCGCCACCGCCGCGTAGTCGGTCAGGCCGCTCCTGGGCCCTCGGAAACCACGGCGGCCCTCGGAACCGCTCCGGTGAGGGTGAGGGTGACGAGCCGCGTGGCGAACTCCTCGTCCAGGGGCGCGCCACTGATCAGGGCGCGGGTGAACAGCGCCCCGCTGATGGCCTCGATGACGAGCCCGGCGTCCGTGCCGGGCAGGAGTTCGCCGCGCGCGACACCCCGGCGGACCATGGCGGCGCCGCGCTCCAGACGCTCGCTCCAGTAGGGCAGCCGCTGGTCCGGCAGAGTGTCGTCGCGCTCGGCGCTCAGCCGGAGCAGCGCTTCGCCCTGCGTCGTCGCAAGGAGTCGCGCCAGCGCGCCGAAGTAGGCGGCGAGGTCGTCGTGGACGCGCCCGGTGTCCGGCACGGGCATCGCCGCGTCGAGCTGTTCGGTCAGCGCTTCCAGGATCAGGTTCTCGCGCGTTCCCCAGCGCCGGTAGACGGAGGTCTCGTGGACGCCGGCGGCGCGGGCGACCGCGCCGACGCTGGTTCCGGCGAGGCCGCGCTCCACGAGGACGTCCACGGTCGCGGCGAGGACGGCGGAGCGCATACGGGCTCCCCTGCGGCGCAGGGGCGGGGACGGGGCGGTCTGGTCGGACGAGGCCATGGCCTCAGCCTAACGCAGGACCACTTGCGTTGGGGTGGCGCCGGGCGTACGTTTATTGCAAGGCGACTTGCGTTGAGGGTTCACGATCCCGGGTCGCCGTCCCGCCAAGGAGGACATGTCATGGAGCAGATGCTCGCCGCCCGGCTGCACATCCCCAGCCGCACCCTGCGGATCGAGGAAGTGGCCAAGCCGGTGCCCGGTCCCGGCGAGGTCCTGGTGGCGGTGGAGGCCGCGGGCGTCTGCCTGTCCGACGTCCACCTGATCGACGGCACGCTCACCCCGCTGCTGCTCAGCGGCGACACGGTCACCCTGGGCCACGAGGTCTCCGGCACCATCGCGCAGACCGGACCCGGGGTCACCCGCTGGACGCCGGGACAGCGGGTCGTCCTGTACGCCGGTGAGGTCCGCGACGGCGTGACGTACACCCGCGGCGTGGACTACGACGGCGGCTGGGCCGAGTTCGCGCTCTCCTCCGAGACCGCGCTCACCGAACTTCCGGACGGCATCCCCTTCGACCAGGGTGCGATCATCCCCGACGCGGTCTCCACGCCGTGGGGCGCGATCACCGTCACCGGCGCCGTGAAGCCCGCCGAGCCTGTCGGCGTCTGGGGCGTCGGCGGGCTCGGGGTCCACGCCGTCCAGCTGCTGCGGGCCGTCGGCGCGTGCCCCGTCATCGCGGTGGACCCCAACCCCATCGCCCGCGAGCGTGCCCTCGCCCAGGGCGCGGACCTGGTGCTCGACTCCGCCGACCCCACGCTGCGCGAGCGGATCGGCGAGGCGACCGGTGGCGCCGGTCTTGCCGCCGCCTTCGACTTCGCCGGCGTACCGGCCGTCCGGGAGCAGGCCCTCTCGGTGCTCGCGCCCAAGGGACGGCTGGTCCTCGTCGGCCTGACCGACAAGCCACTGGCCGTCCCCGACGGCACCCGGTTCAGCTACCTCCAGCAGCAGATCCTCGGCCATTACGGTTCGGACATGCCGGTGGCGCTGCCGCAGCTGCTGTCCCTGATCCAGGGCGGCCGGCTGGACTTCTCCGCGTCGATCAGTGGTGAGCTGCCGCTCTCCGAGGCCGCCGAGGCGGTGGAGCGGCTGGAGAACAAGACCGGTGACCCGATCCGCCTGATCCTGCGTCCGTGACCGACGCGCGCCGGCCCGTAGCCACGCGCGGGCCGGCGCTTCAACGTCAGACACGTACGGAGAAGCGGGACACGGCGCAACACGCGCACGCCCGACCCCCTCCTGTTTTTTATGAACGCAACGCGGTTCATCGTCCTGGCAGGTGGCAGGTCTCCGCAGCGACGCAGTCGCGCAGCGCGGCGGCGAAGGGCCCGGCGGGGGCAAGCCCGTCGAGGAGCGAGTGGGCCTCCTGGCGCAACCGGGCGATGCGGGCGTGGTAGGCGCTCAGGGTGGTCGGTTCGAGCATCATCGCGCGCAGTCGGTGGCGGCTGTCCGCCGACGTCCGGGCCCGTGCCAGCAGGGAACACGCCTGGCTGCGACGGGGCTCCGCGGCGGAGTGCAGCAGATGGACCAGCAGGTACGTGGCCGTCTGGTTGCGCAGGTCCTCGCAGTCCTCGGTACGCAGGCCGTCCTCGTCGTTGCGGAACTGCGCCAGCATGCCGAGAAGGTGCCCGAACCGGCCCCAGCCCGCGATCGCCTCCCGGCCCGCAGGGCTCTCGTCCTGTCCGGCGGCGAGGCGGGCGGCCATGGTGCAGGCCATGGCGTAGACGGCCCCGCTCTTGTCCTGGTAGACGGCGAGGACCGCGTCCGGGGTCAGGTCGGGCGGCTCACCGATGAGGTCGCCCAGTTGGCCGTTGCTCGCCGTCGTCCAGGCCGCGAGGTAGTCCTGACGGAGACGGCCGCGCAGCCGCGCGGGCGCGTCCAGCGCCGACAGGGCGCGCAACGGCAGCGCCCAGCCGCACTCCAGCGCCGCCGTCAGCGCGACGCCGCTGGGCAGCCCGTACATCCGCGGACCGGCATCCGTGTCCGTCACGTCGTCGAAGGTGTTGGCGGCGCGCCACCACAGCGCGTGCACGGCGGCGATCGGTACGGCCGGCTCGGCGGCTCCGGTGACCGCTGCGTGCACCAGGAGCGGCAGTGAGAGTTCGTGAGGTGACGGCCTGCCCTGGGCGACGAGTTGTCTCAGGGCTGAGCCCAGAGGCCCGTGGCGTGGGCGGTAGCCGCTCAGGAGGTCGTCCAGATACGCATGGACCTGCCCACAGGTGTGAGCCACCATGGTTTCCGCCTCCGCCGAAAGCTTTGGGCTTGGCTGCACGCTGCGTCTCCGAGGTACGGGGTCGGGCTTGGGTGGTATGTGGTACCTGCCCAGCGTGCGTCCGTACGTACTGTCCTGCACGCCCATGTATGGCCCTGACGTCCTACGCGGCCCGGCGGCGTACTGGGAGCGCGCGGCTTCAACGCGCTGCGACCGCCTCGATCTCGATGAGCATGTCGGGGTCGGACAGGGCGCTGACTTCCGCCATGAGGCTCGCCGGTGTGCAGTGCAGCTCCGCGAGCCGGTCCAGGAAAGCGGGGTAGTGGGCCTTGCACGCGGAAACGTCCGTGGTGAAGATGCGGATCTGCACGACGTCCGCCATCGTCATGCCCGCCTCGGTGACGGTCTCCTCGAGCCGCCGCACCGTGAGCTCGATCTGGCTGGCCATGTCGCCCTTGTGGGCGATGGCTCCCTGGTCGTCCCTGGCTTCGTGTCCGGAGACGAAGAGCAGGCTTTGTGCGCGGTCGACCCGTACGGCACGGTGGTACATCAACCGGTCGCCCGCCATACGCGGGCCGAACCCCTGAACGGTCACGTCATTCCCTTCTCGACCTCGACCTCGACCAGACCCTCTATCTGGACCTCGGCCTGAACCTCGACCTGAACCTCTATACCCGTAACCAGGAGGAGCAGCATGTCGCAGCCCACCACCGTGCCCGTGCTCTCGGGGTTCGCCTTCACCGAGTCGCCGCGCTGGCGTGCCGGCCGTCTGTGGTTCTCGGACTTCTACCAGAACCGGGTCTTCTCGGCCGCCGAGGACGGCTCGGACGTACGCGTGGAGGCTGTCGTCCCCCAGCAGCCGTCGGGACTGGGCTGGCTGCCCGACGGCCGCATGCTGGTGGTGTCCATGCGTGACGCCACGATCCTGCGGCGCGAGCCCGACGGCGAGCTGACGGTGCACGCCGATCTCGGTGGCCGGATGCTCGGGTACGCCAACGACATGGTGGTCGACGCGGACGGCCGCGCGTGGGTGGGCTGTTTCGGCTTCGACCTGATGGGAGGAGCACCGCTGGCCCCCGCCGCCCTCTACCGCGTGGACCCGGACGGGGGTGTCACCGAGGCGGCCACGGAGCTGTGGTTCCCCAACGGCATGGTGATCACCCCGGACGGGGTGCTCCTCGTGAACGAGACGTTCGGCAACCGGGTCACCGCCTTCGACATCGACGGCAAGGGGAACCTGGGCAACCGGCGCGTCTGGGCGCGGTTCGCGGAAGTGCCGACCGAGCGCGACTTCGCCCGGGTGCTGCCTCAGCTCGTGGTCAGCCCCGACGGGGCGTGCCTGGACGCCGAAGGCGGCCTGTGGATCGCGGACGCCACCGGCGCGCGCCTGCTGCGGGTGGCCGAGGGCGGCACGATCACGCGGGAGATCCGGCCCGGCAGCAACGTGTACGCGTGCGCGCTGGGCGGCGCGCGCGGCAGGACTCTGTTCGCCTGCACGGCGCCCGACTTCTTCGAGGAGGCGCGGCGCCCCGCCCGGGAAGCATCGATCGTGGCGCTGCCGGTCACCGTGCCCGGACCCGCGGCCGGAACCCGTACCAGAAGCTGACGCCGGTGCCGCCCGGCCGATTCTCGGTCTGGCGGTCATGTGGCCCCGGGCGTAGAGAGAAAGGGGTACCCCAGGGAGGCCGCGTGGACAGGACCATGACCAAGGGCACGTTCCGGGACGCGTTCAAGAACCAGAGCATCGCGGTGCCGGCTCTGCCACCCGGCACGGGCCGGGACCTCGCCCAGCGCGCCAACGCGACGGCCGGCCCGGTCGACGCCGCGCTGCGCACCAAGGCCGAGTTCAGCGCCTTGTACGACGTGCTGCTCGCCGAGCAGCGGGGCCAGTCGGGCGCTCCGGCGGACGACAGCCTCGTATGTCTCGGTCCGGACGGGCGGCCCACCGCGATCGGACGGATCGTCGATGCACTCCTCGACGCGGCGGAGAACAAAACGGAGTTCTTCGCTCAGGACATGTATCAGGTCAAGGTCACCGGATGGCCGTCCGGCGTGCTCACCGCCGACGAGGTGATGGAGGCGCCGCCGGGCGCGCGGCTGACGCTGGCCAGGAGCGGCGCCGCGGCGGACGACACGCTGCTCGCGACCCCGTCGTTCTCCATGGTCAACAGCGGCAACATGACGGCGCACGCGCCCAAGCGCTCCTGGAAGATCGACTTCGAGGTGGGCGACAGCGAGGACCGGCTCTACGGCATGGAGCGGATCAACCTCAAGTCGATGTACAACGACCCCTCCCAGATGCGCGAGGCCGTCGCCTGGCGGCTCCTGGAGCGCGCGGGCATACCGGCGGCGCAGCACACGTACGCCACGTTCTCGATCAATGACCGCTACTTGGGGCTGTACTCGGTCATCGAGCAGGTCGACAAGAAGTTCCTCAAGGACCACTTCGGCAAGAACTCCGAGGGCAACCTCTACAAGGCGTACTGCGGCGACGTCGGCTGCGCGACCCTGCAACACCGCTCCGGCACGGACGGCACCGACAGCGGCCGGCAGTACTTCACCGCGGGCGCTCTGCCGGACGACCGTACGTACCGCCTGAAGACGAACGAGGACGATCCGGCGGCCAGTACCTACGACGACCTCGCCACGCTCGTCCGGGCGGTCAACGGGGTGCGACTCGCGGGCGACGAGAAGCGGTTCACGACCGACGCCTTCCGCGAGTCGGTCGAGGAGGTCCTGAACGTCCCGGCGTTCCTGCGCTGGGCGGGCGCCAACGTCCTCCTGGGCAGCTGGGACAACTACTTCGCGACGCCGTCGAACTACTACCTCTACAACGCGGGCCGGCTCGGCGATCCGACGGGGTTCGTGGCCCGCCCGTACTTCACGTTCATCCCCTGGGACTACGACAACAGCTCGGGCATCGACTTCTTCTCCACGCCCTGGCAGTACACGGACCTGCTCGACTGGCCGGCGATGACCCGCAACTACTGCCGGATCACGCACGCACCGCACGAGGTGTCACAGCTGCCGCTCTTCACCAACCTGCTGCGGCACCACGACTTCTGCCAGTACTACCTCGACCACCTGGAACACCTCCTCGACACGGAGTTCGGGCCCGAGAGGATCTCCGCGCTGCTCGGCGCGGAAGGCTCCGGGCGCACCGACGGACTGTGGCAGCTCGTCGCGTCCGCCGCGTACGGGGAGTCGGTCAGCCCGGACGGACAGCCGTACACGGGGCGGCAGTTCACCAACGACGAGGTGTACCGCGCCGGGTACCGGCAGTGGGAGCTGAGCCGCGGCTCGCAGTTCACGTACGGGATCTACCACTACACCCGGATGCGCTACGACCGCGCGCGCGAACAGCTCACCGAGTTGCGCAAGAGCTACCCCGACGGTGCCAGTGGCGCCCTCTTCCCGACCGCGATGGAGGCACTGCCCTCATGACCGCGAACAAGAAGACGTCACACGAGCTGCGCCTCGTCAAGGAGGCCAAGATCCAGGAGCTGATCGGTGACGGTGCCGGTGACCGGCTTGAGGCCAGCGGTGTGCTCTACCGCGACGGGCTCTTCCTCATCGTCTGCGACAACCTGCCGTTCCTCATCCGGGTCAGCAGCGAACTGTCGCCGAAAGCCCCGGAGAACGGCCTCGTCAACGCCAAGCGGAAGAGGCGGCCCGGCTCGAAGAAGTCCGCCGCGTCGGCGACGAACCCGGGCTACGAGGACATCGCCCACGACACCCGCCACGACCACCTCTTCACGCTGAGCGAGGCCGAACCGGTCAAACCCAAGGGGTTCCGCGCGCGCGTCCAGGAGTACGACGCGAAGCTGCGGCCGGTCGGCTCCGCGCCTCTCGACTTCGCCCTGGCCGACGCCAACAAGGGCATGGAGGGCCTGGAGTGGGTGGAGCGCTCGGGCAAGGGGTACCTCCTCGGCCTGTGCGAGGGCAACCTGTGCGCGGGCGGCGCGAAGGGCAGGAAACCGGGCGGCGGCCGCATCCAGGTCTTCCGGCAGGGCGGCAAACGCTGGATCAACGTCGCCACGATCCGGCTGCCCAAGTCGCTGCCTTTCGAGGACTACAGCAGTGTGTCCGTGCGCGACGGCCGGATCGCCGTCCTCTCGCAGGCGTCGTCGGCGCTGTGGGTGGGCCGCATCTCCACCCGGAAGTGGCAGGTCGACGAAGGCACCGTGTACCGCCTCCCGACCGACAGCAAGGGACGAACGGTCTACGGCAATCCGGAGGGCGTGTCCTGGGTCTCCGCCGACTACGTCGTGATCGTGTCCGACCGGGCGAAGAAGGGCGACCAGAACGAGCGGTTCCGCGCGAAGGACCAGTCGGTGCACCTGTTCCTGATCCCGGGGAACAACGTCTGAACCCGCCCGTCTGTCGGGGTGCTGACGGCGCGCGGCCGGGGCGGAGCGTGGCGGACCGGCCGGTGAGTCGGCTCGGCGCGCAGCTGCTGCCCGTCGTCCCGCGCGCTCCAGGACAGTTGTTCGCCGGGCAGGTCGTACTCGAACTCCGTCATTACTTGGACCAGGTGCTGGTCGGCCGTGGGCCCGGCCGGCGCCTCCCATGAGCGCGGCCACCGTGAGCCGGGCGGGCCCCTCCGCGCTGCCCCGGTGGCACTCGCAGTTGTGAAGTGAGGGCGCGGAGACAGGTGCTTGTGATGCTTTCGTTAAGCATCCGGCGTTGACGGACATGTCTGGCTGCCTGACGATCAATGCGGCCATCACATGATCTTGTGGCCGTTTCCTTCCTCACCCCTGGCCGACGCGCGTGGTGAACGGCGTGCGGCCCGGGGCTGCTCGAAAGTGAAGAAGACCTATGTCAGCAGCAGTAGTGGCGCGACGCGCCGTTGTCGGCGGCGCGGCCGCCGTGTGCCTGGTCGTCGCCGGGGGTTCCGGTGCGTGGGCGCACGGCACGCCGGGCGGTGAGGGCTGGGGACGGCAGGACGTCCGCGCGTACACCGCGAAGGACGCGATACCGGCCAAGGACACCAGCGGTGACTGCGAGTTCTCCCTGGACGGCAAGGTGTGGGCGGCGGCCGTGAAGGTGGACGACCTGTCCCTCAAGCCGGGCGCCGACGGCAAGGTGCACCTTCAGGTGCGGCCCGCCCAAAGCAGCGGCGGCTGCACCGTCTCCCTCGCCTCGTACCGCACCCACGGCGCGACGTGGAACACCTCCGGACTTCAGGTCTTCCACGACTTCGACACCGTGACCGTCAAGTCCGGCGACAGCGGGTCCCTGGACATCGCCGTTCCCGACGCCGGTTGCTACGCGCAGGTGGACCTGTACCGCGGCAGCGTCAAGTACGACGGGCTCACCGACGCGAACGACGGTCTGGTCCACGGCGACCTGCCGCAGGGCCCGGACCGGGCCGTCATCAAGGAGAAGAACGTCGCCTGGTGGAACGGCGGCACCCGCGACTGCACCACGGAGACGGAGACCTCCTCCCCGAGCCCGTCCACCTCGACCCCGGCCGAGGACGAGCCCGCCCCGGCGACCTCGACCCCCGCGGCGCCCGACAGCCAGTCGGCCACTCCGAGCGCGTCCGCGACGCCCGCCACCGCGACGAGCACCACGGCCGCCGCCGACGCCCCGGCCGCGTCGCCGTCGACCTCCGCACCGGCCGCCGACGGCGACCTGGCCCAGACCGGCAGCAGCGGCAACACCACCGCGATCGCCGGCAGCGCCGCGGCCCTGCTGGCCATCGGTGGCGGTGTGCTGGTCGTCCTTCGCCGCCGCAACGCCAACGGCCGCGGCTAGTCGTAGCTGAGCGGGTCGGGCGCCGGAAACCGCGGCGCCCGACCCGTACGTGCGGCGGGGCGGCAGACGTCTGCCGCCCCGCTCGCTTCCAGGAGGGGCCACCTCATGTACCGCTTCACCCGTCACGCCCTCGGAGCCCTGACCGCCGTCTCGCTGCTTGCGGGCATGGCCACCGGGTGCTCCGGCTCGTCCGGTGCGCGGGCGACCTCGCAGGCGCGGGAGACGGCGAGCCCCACGGCCACGCCCACCACGCAGCCGACATCCCCGTCCGGTCGCGAACGGCTGGACGAGGAAGCCCACGCCCGGCTCGGCAGCGTCGAGCAACTCGACCCGGACGACGCGGCGTTCGTGGAGTCGGGCACCCTGGCGATACCCGGGGAGAACCTGGACGAGGCCGTCGGGCCCGGCACCGTACTGCGGGTGGACGTGGCATGTGCGGGGCGGGGCACGGTCACCTTCACGGCCGTCTCGGGCTCCGCGAAGAAGGCCGTACGCGTCGATTGCACCCGGCCCGTGGCGAGCGGTTTCGACTTCACCACGGCCGCACAGGGACTCGCCGTCCAGGCGGACGCCTCCGAGGCGGCAAGGGTGGGCACCGCCTACCTGGTGCGGCACGCATCCTGACCGAACAGAACCGACAGGACCGGGCAGAACCGACAGGACCGGACAGACGGACCCGAGTTGGGGTGCGGACCCGGAGTAATCGAGGTGCTGTGAGCAGGTCCGCGTCCCTACGCTCGACCTCATGCCTCACGAAAACGCCCTGCTGAACGTCGTCGACGTGGAAGCCACCTGCTGGGACGGGCAGCCGCCGCCCGGTTCAGTGAGCGAGATCATCGAGATCGGGCTCACGGTCGTCGACGTACCGGCGCGGCGCCGGGTGTCCCGGCACCGCATCGTGGTGCGCCCCGTCCGGTCGGCGGTGAGCCAGTTCTGCACCGAACTGACCGGGCTGACGCAGACCGAAGTCGGACGGGGCATCACCTTCGCCGAGGCATGCCGGGCGCTCGTCGAGGAGTTCGACGCCGCGCAGCGCCCCTGGGCCAGTTGGGGCGACTACGACCGCCGGCAATTCGTGCGGCAGTGCCGGGCCGATGAGGTGATCTACCCGTTCGGCAGCCCGCCGGAGCGCACCCACACGAACGCCAAGGCCGTGTTCGCCGCAGGCTACGGGCTGCGCAGAAGACCCGGCATGGATCGCGCCCTGCAGATCGCCGGACTGCCGCTCGAAGGGCGCCATCACCGGGGCGAGGACGACGCGCACAACATCGCCGCGCTCGTGCTCGACCTGGTGAACCGCGGGGCATGGCCGGAGCCGTCGACAGCGGGCTGACGGGGAACGGCTTCGGCCCGGTCAGCCCCACCTGTACCCGTCGCCGAAGTTCAACGTGTGTTCCAGCACGTCTTCCATGGGATCGTCGATGTGCCCGGTGTTGATGAGCGCGGTGACAGGCCCGTTGTGGCTGTCCTGGGGCGGCTCGTGGTCGGCTGCCGCCGAACCGGCTGTCACCGCACCGGCACCGACCACCAGGGACATCACCGTCATGATCTTCTTCATGTCGCCTTCAACGACACCGGACGCACGGGGTGCGGTGCCCGTCAGCCGTCCGTGTCGCGGCTGGGCCACATGACGCAGCGCGACGGGCGGTCCGCCTCCCGCGTCAGGCGTGCGAGGACGTGGCGCTGGTCGTGCGGCTCGTGCTGTCGGACGTCTTCGTCACCTTCACGAAGTAGGCCGTGCCGTCCTCGGTGAAGCCGCTCTTCGTCTTCGACGACGTCCCGCCGTGCTTGTTCGCCGAGTGGTGGGTCCCCTCGTACCTGGGGCCCTGGTCGGCCGACGCGAGACCCGCGCCGCCGATGACGAGCGGAGTGACCAGGGCACCGACGGCCGCGTACATGGCGATGCTGCGCATGAGATGAGGTCCTTTCAGGTTCACCGGCCCGGACTGACCCGACGGAGAAGCACCGCGAGGCCGGTGGAGGCGGCCGGAACTCCACACGCCATGAGCGTGACCCCGCACGGCGCTCCCCGCATGCCCAGCACGAGTCACGGGTGACAGCGCGGCGCACCCGGGTGACGTTGCGCGCCGACCCGGCGGTGGCCTGATGCCGCGTCAGCCGGTCAGCGAGGTGTGGTCCATCCAGGGGCGGTGCGGGCCCAGGCCGCGTCCCAGCGGGCGAGGTTGTACCGCTCCAGCCTGCGGTCCACGTAGGCGTACACGGCCAGGGCGAAGAACGGGACGGCGATGGCGGTGATGACCACACGCCCCATGGCACGGTCACGGACCTGTGCGGCGGTCAGCGGCGCGTCGGTGATCTTTCCCGCGGCGTCGACCCATACGCGGACGGTGCTGCCGGCGGTGAGTGCGGGCTCGACGTCCGTCTTCGCCGTGCGGATGTCCCCTTGGGGATCGGTGAAGCGGACGGTGACCGGGTACCGGGCCTCCTTCGCCTCGTCCGAGCCCGGTTCGGGGTGTCGGGGAGCGTCGTGCAGCAGTTCGGCGAAGGTGTCGTGCCCGGTGGCGGTCTGATGCCGGGCGGCTTCTGTCAGCCGGCGGTGGACGGTGTCACCGACCAGCAGCATCGCGGCCGGTGTGGCGGCCAGGACCGTCAGGAACAGGCCGACTGCGATCCATGCCTGGGCAAGGTCCGCGCGGCGCCGCAACGGGTTGCGCCGCCATCGCCACAGCAGCACTCGCTCAAGCTCTTCGGGAGGGTGGGCCGGGGGTATGTCGCGGTCCACTGTGTTTCTCCTTTCACGGGTGGCCGTGGTCACGGGTGGCCGTGGTCACGGGTGGCCGTGGTCACGGGTGGCCGTGGTCACGGGTGGCCGTGGTCACGGGTAGCTGTGGTCACGGGTGGCCGTGGGCACGGGTAGCTGTGGTCACGGGTGGCCGTGGTCACGGGTAGCTGTGGTCACGGGTGGCCGTGGGCCGCTTGCAGGAGTTTCGCGGCGCCGCGGACCGCTGCCGTGTGCGGGGCGGGAACGAGGTGTACGGGCGCCTGCAACCGGCCGGTGAGATGCCAGGTGATGTCGGGACGCAGAGCGCCCCCGCCGGCGACGAGCACACCTCGCCGCAGGGCGTCGGACGTCTGGGAGGTGCGGTCCTCGTCCAGCATGCCGGTCACCATGGCGGCCACCGCCTCGGTGATCCGGGCGGGTGGGGCGAGGCTGTCCAGGTCGCTGGTGCCGAGTGCGGTGCGGCGGGCATCGGTCACCGCGCCGTCGGCGAGGAGCGTGACCTCGGTGACGTGGGCGCCGAGGTCCACGACGAGGAGCGGCTGCGCGAGATCGGCGTCAGCGGTCTCGGCCACGGCGCGTGCGGCCGGAACGGTCAGCACGGTGTGCGGCCGCAGGACCTCGACCGCGCTGCGGGCCTCGGTCCGGTAGGCGATGCCGCCCAGTACGGGCGTGGTCAGAATGAGCAGCGGGCGACCGAACCGGGGCAGGCGGGGCCGGAGCAGCCGGTCGAGCATCCGGGCGGTCCCGGGGGTGTCGACGATGGTGCCCCGCTGGACGGGGTAGGTGGCTCCGTCGCCCGGGAAGGTGACCGTGGGCACGTCGAGGATCATGCGCCGCCCGGACGTCCAGGCGCGAGTGCGGGCGCTGCCCAGGTCGAGGGCGATGCCGGAGCACCGTCGGCACCAGGGCCACGCGCGGTGCCGTACGAGTACGGGGTCGGGGGCGGTGGTCACCGGCCGGCCTCCCTGACCTGCTGACAGCGGGCGCAGTAGCGGGCCTGCGGCACGATCGCCAGCCGCTCGCGCGCGACGGGGCCGCGGCACAGGAGGCAGATGCCGTAGCGGCCCCTGTCCATCCGCGCGAGGGCGGCCTCGACGTCGGCGAGGACCATCCGGGCGGAGGCGGCGAGCTTGACGCGCACCTCCAGCTGGGAAGGCGCCTGACGGGCCCGCAGCGCGTCGGCGCGGGAGGCGGCGGCGGTCGAGAGCTGCTGGAGCTGCTCCTGGCGGAAGAGGCGTTGCTCGTGCAGGCTCTCGCGCAGCGCGGCGAGGTCCTCGGCCGAGAGAGCCGCGGTGCGGTCCTCGGCCGACGGAGGCGCCGTGCGGTCCTCGACCGACAGAGGCGCCGTGCGGTCCTCGACCGACAGAGGCGCGGTGCGATCCTCGACCGACATAGGCGCGGTGCGCTCGTCGTCCACGGTCACGTCGGTCACGTCGGTCACGTCGGTCAGATGCGTCACGTCGGTCAGGTGGGTCACCAAGTCACCCCTTGGGCAGGGCGGAAGAAGGGAGGCGGATGCGGACCGGCGGTCGTCAGACGGCTTTGCGCTGGCAGGGGACGCAGTACGGCGTGTAGGGCAGGATCTCCAGGCGCTCGACGGGGATGGGCTCGGCGCAGGTCCGGCAGTTGCCGTAACTGCCGTTCTGGACGCGGCCGAGAGCCGCCTCGATCTCGGCGAGCACCCGCTTGACGGTGTCCTTCTGCGCGGACATCACCCCCTCCCCCACGTCCGCCCCGGCCTCGTCGATCGCCTGGAGCTGGGTGAGGCGCGAGGTGCGTTCGTCCGCGAGGCGCTGGCGGGCCTCGTGCGGCGTCAGTCGCGCGAGGCGGGTTGCGGGCTGGGAGGGTGTGTCGAGGGACATGGTCGGTCTTCTTTCGGTCACGGTCAGTCGTGTTGCCCCCACCATGACGGCGATGGCGCGCGAAACCCATCGGTCGTGATACCCATCTGTGGCGGGCCGGGGCCCCATCGCGATCCACAGGACGAGGCCCCGGAAATGGGCATTGATGCCCATCGACCGAGGCGCGGGGAGCAGGCAGCCTGGACAGCGGGCCGGTCAGAACCGATGGACGCAGTGCACGCTCGGAGTGTGCGGTGACCGAGAGTAGGGACAAGGCCATGTCTCACTACGAAAGGCGTCATCCCGGTGTCCTTGTTCTGGCGGATCTTCGCGCTCAACGCGGTCGTGCTCGGCAGCGCCACCGCGCTGCTGCTGTGGGCTCCGGTGACCGTCTCCGTGCCGGTGGTGCTGACCGAGGCGGTCATCCTCGTCGGCGGCCTCGCCGTCATGCTGGTCGCCAACGCGGCGTTGCTGCGGATAGGCCTGTCCCCGCTGGACCGGCTCACCCGGCTGATGGCCACCGTCGACCTGCTGCACCCCGGGCAGCGGCTGCCGGAAGGGGGCCGTGGCGAGACCGCCGAACTGATCCGCACCTTCAACGCCATGCTCGAACGCCTCGAGCACGAGCGGGCGTCCAGCAGCGCCCGCGCCCTGTTCGCGCAGGAGGCGGAGCGGCGCCGTATCGCCCAGGAACTGCACGACGAGGTGGGCCAGAGCATGACCGCGATCCTCCTCGCGCTCAAGCGGGCCGCCGACGACGCGGACGAACCACTGCGCGGCGAGCTGCGCCAGGCGCAGGAGATCACCCGGGGAAGCCTGGACGAAGTGCGGCGTCTGGTGCGCCGACTACGCCCCGGCGTCCTTGACGACCTCGGTCTCGTCAGCGCCCTGACCTCGTTGACCAGCGAGTTCGCCACTCACGTGGGGTTGCGCGTGGTACGTCGCTTCGAGACCGGCCTGCCTGTTCTCGACGAGCAGACCGAGCTCGTGCTGTACCGCGTCGCGCAGGAAGCTCTGACCAATGCGGCCCGCCACGCCGAGGCGAGTCAGGTCGAGGTGGGTCTGCGGCACGATGGGGACGCGGTGGAGCTGGCCGTCACCGACGACGGCCGCGGCACCGGGGCCGCTCGTGAGGGGGCGGGCATGCGAGGCATGCGGGAGCGGGCCCTGCTGATCGGGGCCGCTCTGGACGTCGCCTCACAGCCGCACGCCGGTACGACGGTCCGGCTGACCGTACCCCTCGTCAGACCTCGTCCCAGGAAGCAGCCATGACCACGCCCCACACCTCCGCGATCCGCATCCTCCTCGCCGACGACCACGCGCTCGTACGTCGCGGAGTGCGGCTCATTCTCGACCAGGAGCCGGACCTCGAGGTCGTCGCCGAGGCCGGCGACGGCGCGGAGGCCGTCGAACTGGCCCGCGCCCATGACATCGACCTGGCGGTGATGGACATCGCCATGCCCCGGATGACCGGTCTGCAGGCCGCCCGGGAGCTTCTCGCGCTGAAGCCGTCCGTGCGCGTGCTGATGCTGACGATGCACGACAACGAGCAGTACTTCTTCCAGGCGCTGAAGTCCGGCGCCAGCGGATACGTGCTGAAGTCAGTCGCCGACCGCGACCTGGTGGCGGCCTGCCGGGCCGCCATGCGCGACGAGCCCTTCCTGTATCCCGGCGCGGTCACCGCCCTCGTCCGCAACTACCTCGACCGGGTCCGCAACGGCGAGGAACCTCCCGAGCAGGTGCTGACCGCCCGAGAGGAGGAGGTCCTCAAGCTCGTCGCCGAGGGCCACTCCTCGAAGGAGATCGCCGAGTTGCTCTTCATCAGCATCAAGACCGTCCACCGGCACCGGGAGAACCTGCTGCACAAGCTCGGCCTGCGGGACCGCCTCGAACTCACCCGGTACGCGATCCGCGTCGGCCTGATCGAAGCCTGAACGTCGAAGGGGGGTGAGGGGGATGGCTCGCTTCGCGCACTCCGCCCGGCGCCCGCGCGGCACGGGCCCCGCCGCCATGTGGCCCCTCCTCCTCACCCTCCTCCTCACCCTCCTCCTCACCGTCCTCGTCACCCTGCTCGGCCCGCCCGCCTCGGGCGGCGAGCACCCTCGTACACGGGGTGGCGCGGTGCTCGCGGCGGACCCGGCCGCGCGCGGCGGCGAGCTTGTCGCGGACCACGCCGACCCGGCCTCCGCCGCGGCCGTACGCAACCAGCGGGACGCGACCGGCGAGCGTCACGCCCCGCCGCTTCCCGCCCCCGGCACGTCACTTGACGCGGAAGCCCGTCCGCTGCGTCCCGCGTGGGCCTCGATCACCGCGGGAGACCGACCCGCGTCCGTCCAACCGGCACACCGTCACGGGGTCAGGGCACCACCCACGCTCTCCGGCACTTAGAGCGACCTTGCCCTTCAGACCCTTCACACCCTTCTCGACCGTGGTCATTGTCATGGCCGCGGTGTGCCTGCCGGAGGCCCCCATGACCCGGTCCCGCCCCGGACCCCGACCCCGACCCCGACTCCAACGCCGATGCCGACCCCGACTCCGAGCCCGATCTCGACGCATCAGAGGGCTGATCGCCCTCGCCGCCGTCGCCCTGTCCCTGTATGTCGCGCTCACCGTGCCCGTCCACCTGGGACTGGACCTGCGGGGCGGCACGCAGATCGTGCTGGAGACCCGTCCCACCGCCGATGCCGACGACGACGGCGAGGCGACGGACCGCACCGTGGAGGTGTTGCGCGGCCGTGTCGACGCGCTCGGTGTCGCCGAGCCCACCATCGCCCGTTCCGGCAGCGACCGGATCGTCGTCGAACTGCCCGGCCTGCAAGATCCCCGCGAGGCGGCGGAGGTGCTCGGCCGCACCGCCCAGCTCACCTTCCACCAGGTGCTCGGCGCCGCTGACGTCGACCGGGCCGCACCGCCCGAGCGGCGCGGCGAGCAGGTGATGGCCGACGAATCCGGTCAGCTCCTGCGTCTGCGGACGGCCTCGCTCACCGGCAACCATGTCGACAAGGCGGCCGCCCGATTCGACCAGGAAGGCGGCGCCGGCTGGCACGTCACCGTCGACTTCGAGGGAGCGGGGAAAGCGGGGTGGGCCCGTCTGACCGGCGAGGCCGCCTGCCATGCGGCCGGAGATCCGGCCCGCCGGGTCGCCATCGCCCTGGACGACAAGATCATCTCTTCGCCGCAGGTCGACCCGTCCGTCGCCTGCCGCTCCGGCATCAGCGGCGGCTCCACCCGGATCACCGGGTCCTTCGACGACCGGGAGGCCAAGGAGTTGGCCCTGCTCATCAACGGCGGTGCGCTGCCGGTGCCGGTCGAGACCGTCGAGCAGCGGACGGTCGGCCCCACCCTGGGCGCCGAAGCGATCAAGGCCAGTGCCTGGGCCGCCGCCATCGGCACCGCACTGACCTCGCTGTTCATCATCGCCGTCTACCGGATCATGGGCCTCCTCGCCACGGTGGGCCTGGCCTGCTACGGCCTCGTCTCCTACGCCGCTCTCGCCGCCCTCGGCGCCACCCTGACCCTGCCCGGCCTCGCCGGTTTCGTGCTGGCCATCGGGATGGCGGTCGACGCCAACGTGCTCGTCTTCGAGCGCGCCCGCGAGGAGTACGTCTCCGGTGACCGCTCCACGCCACGGTCGGCCCTGACCACCGGTTTCAAGAAGGCGCTGAGCGCGGTCGCCGACTCGAACATCACCACTCTCATCGCCGCCGGACTGCTGTTCTTCCTCGCCTCCGGGCCCGTACGAGGGTTCGGCGTCACGCTGGGCATCGGCGTCCTGGCCTCCATGCTCAGCGCGCTCGTCATCACCCGCGCCCTCGCCGACCTCGCCGTCGCCCGGCCCGGTCTGCGTCGCCGCCCCCGTTTGACGGGCATCGCCCACACGGGCTCCGTCCGCGCCCGGCTCAGCCGCAGGAACCCGGATCTGATGCGCCATCCGCGCCGTTGGCTGGCCGTCTCCGCCGTCGTCCTCGCCGTGGCCGCCTCCGGCATCGTCGTGCGCGGGCTGGACTACGGTGTCGAGTTCACCGGTGGCCGCCTCATCGAGTACTCCACCGCCTCCGCCGTCGGCCCCGACCGGGTGCGCGAGGCGCTCGCCGACGCCGGATTCCCGCAGGCCGTCGTGCAGACCTCCGGCGAGAACCACCTCACCGTCCGCACCCAGCAGTTGACCGACGCCCAGGCCGCGGCCATCACCGACACCGTCACCGGTCTGACCGACCGGGCCGGCAAGGTGCGCGACGAGGCCATCGGGCCCAGCCTCGGCAAGGAACTGCGCAACGGCGCCCTCATCGCCCTCGCGGTCGCCCTCGGCGCGCAACTCGTCTACCTCGCGGTCCGCTTCCGCTGGCTGCTCGGAACCTCCGCGGTCGCCGCCCTCGCCCATGACGCCGTGATCGTCATCGGTGTCTTCGCCTGGCTCGGCAAGCCGATCGACGGCGTCTTCCTGGCCGCGCTGCTGACTGTCATCGGCTACTCCGTCAACGACTCCGTCGTCGTCTTCGACCGGGTCAGAGAGCTCGCCCGGCGCGACCGGCAGACGCCCTTCGACCGCGTCGCCAACCAAGCGCTCCTGCAGACCGTGCCCCGGACCGTCAACACCGGCATGGGCGCCGCGTTCATCCTCACCGCGCTGGCCGTCCTCGGGGGCGACACCCTGACCGACTTCGCCCTCGCCCTGCTCATCGGCCTGGCGGTGGGCACGTACTCGTCGATGTTCACCGCCACACCGCTCGCCATCGAGTTGCGTCGCCGGGGATGAGCGGCGTCGTCCGGCGCCCCGTCACGGAGTCGTGGCGGGGCACCGGACGGCTGCCCTCCCGGGGTGCCGGGCCGACCCGCGTCAAGGCAGCACGTGTCCCGCCGTCCGGAAGAGGCGGTACCACTCCTCCCGGGTGAGCGGGAGGTCCGAGCCCGCGGCGGACTCGGCGACCCGGCCCGGGTTCGTGGTGCCGAGCACCACCTGCATGTTCGCCGGGTGGCGGGTGATCCACGCGACGGCGATGCCGGTCGGCGTCACCTCGTACTTCTCGGCCAACTCGTCCAGGGCGTCGTTCAGTTCCGCGTAGTTCTCGCGGTCCCCGATGAAGACCCCGCCGAAGAAGCCCTTCTGCAACGGCGACCATGCCTGCAGCGTGATTTTGTTCAGGCGCGCGTGGTCGAGCAGCCCGTTGTCGCGGTCCACCGACTGGTCGAGGCCGGCCATGTTCGCGGCGATACCCGAGGCGATCATCGGGCAGTGGGCGATGCTCAGCTGCACCTGGTTGGCCACCAGCGGCCTGCGGACCGCAGTCCTGAGCAGTTCGATCTGTCCCGGCGTGTGGTTGGAGACCCCGAAGTTCACCACCTTGCCGGCCGCGTGCAGTTCGTCGAAGGCGGCGGCCACCTCCTCCGGCTCGACGAGCGTGTCGGGGCGGTGCAGCAGAAGGACGTCGAGGTAGTCGGTGCGCAGGGCCGCGAGCGACTCCTCCACCGTGCGGACGATGTGCTCCTTGGAGAAGTCGAAGAAGCCGGGCCGGATGCCGACCTTGCTCTGGATCACGATCGACTCGCGCTCCGCGCCGGTCAGCTTCACGGCCTGGCCGAAGCGCTCCTCGCACGCGTGGCGCGACGGGCCGTAGATGTCGGCGTGGTCGAAGGTGTTGATCCCGGCCTCCCGGGCGCTGTGATACAGCCCGCGGACGGCGTCGTCGTCGAGTTCGGCGATGCGCATCAGGCCCAGGACGACGTTCGAGGCCCGCAGTTCGGTCTGGGGGAAGGAGATCGTTTTCACCCCGCCATCCTGACGAACGGGGCGGGGCGGCGCCAGTGGCGTCGGCCGCGGAAACAACCGACAGGTACGGGAAATCCCTTTACACCACTCCACCCTGTTGGCATGGTCATGCCCTCATCTGCGCACCTTTCGCGCACCACTGGGGGACATCATGCTGACCCGTCTGCTCAAGCCCTTTCCGCACGGCAGACCCAGATCCGTCGGTCTCAGGTCCATCGGCCTCAGACCCACCGGCCTCAGAGCGACCAGCCTCCGATCCATCGGCCTCAGGTCCATCGGCCTCAGACCGACCAGCCTCCGATCGACCAGCCTCCGATCCACCGGCCTCATAGCCCTCGCGCTCGCCGCCGTCATCGCCGCCCTGCTTCCGCTGACGGGAGGCGGCTCGGCCACGGCCGCCAACGCCCCCGGCCCCGGCGGCGCTCCCGACCCGGTCCATCCGATGGCGGCGCCGCACGAGCCGGTCGTACCCGCCGACGCCATGGAACCGACCGCCCCCGTACTCCCGAGGGACGGCTGGACCGTGTCCGCGAGCGACGAGGAGACCGCGTCCGAGAACGGCCGCGCCGCCAACGTCCTCGACGGCAGCACCGCCACCATCTGGCACAGCAGGTGGAGCGGCACCGCCGCCCCCCTGCCTCACACCATCACGGTCGACATGCACCGTACGGCTGTCGTATCCGCCCTCGTCTACCAGCCGCGCACCAACAGCCCCAACGGCAGGGTGGGTTCCTACGCCATCCATCTGAGCGCCGACGGTACGAGTTGGGGCTCCGCCGTCGCCTCCGGCACCCTCGGCGACGACGCCACCGCCAAGACCCTGAGCTTCGCCGCGCAGGGCGCCCGCTACGTGCGGCTCACCGCGACGAGCGAGGCCGGCAACCGCGGCCCCTGGACATCGGCGGCCGAGATCAACCTCCTCGGCGATCCCGGCTCCCCCGCCTCCGTGGTCGACCTGGCGCGCACGGGCTGGACCGCGTCGGCGAGCGACCAGGAGACGAGCGCCTCGACGGATGCCGCCGCGAACGTCCTCGACGGCGACCCGAACACCATCTGGCACAGCCGCTACTCCGGCACCGCACAGCCCCTGCCGCACAGCATCACCATCGACATGAAGAGCGCCCGCGACGTCTCGGCCCTGACCTACCAGCCGCGCAGGTCAGGCGCCAACGGCCGCGTCGGCGCCTACACCGTCACGACCAGCACCGACGGCACCACCTTCGGGACACCCGTCGCGAGCGGCACCTGGAAGGACGACGACACCGTCAAGGGCGCCACCTTCACCCGCACCGTCAGCGCCCGGTACGTACGCCTGACGGCCACCACGGAGGCGGGCGGACGCGGGCCGTGGTCCTCGGCGGCGGAGATCCGCCTCAGCGGCCCGGCGAACCCGGCGACCGCCGGCTCCTGGGGCCGGATCACCGGCTTCCCGCTGGTCCCCGTAGCCACGGCGCTCCTGCCGAACAACAAGATGCTGGCCTGGTCCGCGTACGGGGTCGACCGCTTCGGGGGCAGCAACGGCTACACACAGACCGCGATCATGGATCTCGGCACCGGAGCCGTCACGCAGCGGCGCGTCGACAACACCGAGCACGACATGTTCTGCCCCGGCATCGCCGTCCTGAAGGACGGCAGGGTCCTGGTCACCGGCGGCAGCAACGCCGAACGCGCCAGCATCTACGATCCGGCGACCGACGCCTGGTCGGCCACCACCGACATGAACATCGCCCGCGGCTACCAGGCCATGACGCTGCTCTCAGGCGGCGACGCGTTCGTCCTCGGCGGCTCCTGGAGCGGCGGCCAGGGCGGCAAGAACGGCGAGGTCTGGTCGCCGAACACCGGGACCTGGCGCAAGCTGCCCGGCGTACCGGTGACCAACACCATGACCGCCGACCCGGCGGGCCCCTACCGCGCCGACAACCACCAATGGCTGCACGCGACGTCGAACGGCCGGGTCCTCCAGCTCGGGCCGAGCAAGCAGATGAACTGGATCTCCACGCAGGGAGACGGCTCCGTCACCGCCGCGGGGACGCGCGCCGACAGCGCCGACGCCATGAACGGCAACGCCGTCGCGTACGACATCGGCAAACTCCTCACCCTGGGCGGCGCGACCGCCTACGAGAACACCACGGCCACCCGGCGCGCCTACACCGTCGACCTCACCGGGGGCGGTCAGCCGCGCGCCGCGCGCACCGGTGACATGGACTTCGCCCGCTCCTTCGGCAACAGCGTGGTCATGCCGGACGGCAAGGTCGCGGTGTTCGGCGGCCAGTCCTACCCGGTCCCGTTCAGCGACGCGACCTCCTCACTCACACCCGAGATATGGGACCCGGCGACGGGGCAGTTCACACGTATGGCGAGCATGGCGGTCCCGCGCAACTACCACAGCGTGGCCAACCTGCTGCCCGACGGGCGCATCTTCTCCGGGGGCGGCGGCCTGTGCGGCGACTGCGCCACCAACCACGCCGACGGCGCCGTCTTCAGCCCGCCCTACCTGCTCAACCCCGACGGCACCGAACGCACCCGCCCGGCCCTCACCGGCACCGTGCCCGCCCACGTCGCCAACGGGGCGAGTGTCCCCGTGACCACGGACTCGGCGGTCACCTCGTTCGCCCTGGTCCGCGCGGGCGCGGCGACCCACTCCACCGACAACGACCAGCGCCGCGTACCCCTCGCCTTCACCCGGAACAGCGCGACGTCCTACACCCTCACCATCCCCGCCGACCCCGGGGTGGCACTGCCCGGCAGCTACCTCCTGTTCGCCCTCGACTCGGCCGGGGTGCCGAGCAAGGCACGAATGGTGAGCGTGGGCTGATCGCGCGCGTTCACGCCCGCCCCGCGCCGGGGCCTTCTCCCGGCGCGGGGCGGCAACACGTTCAGGCGGTGGCCGGAGCGCCGAGCCCGTGCAGCAGCGTGTCGACGACACGGGTGGCGAGGGCGTCGAGGGCGGCGTCGGTCTCCGGCGCCTTGTCGGCGGCCTCGTGGATGAGCGCGTAGTAGACGCGCTGCGCCCAGTCCAGGTCGGTGTCGGGGGCCAGCAGACCGGCGTCGCGCAGACGCGTGAACAGCTGTGCGCATTGGTGCAGTACGTCGGCGTGCACCTCGGCGACCTCGGGGGCGTCGGTGGGCAGTGCGCCCATGGCGAAGCCCCATCCGGTTTTGACCCGGAGCACGTTCACGGTGACCTGGTAGAGCGCGACGGCGGGCGGGGCGGTCCGCGGCCGGGCGGCTTCGACCGCTTCGTGGAACCTCTGCGTGGCCCAGGCGGCGAGCGCCGAGATCAGCGCCTCCCGGGAGGCGAACCGGCGGTGCACGGTGGTCCGCGCGACACCCGCGGCTTCGGCGATCTGTTCCACCGTCGCCGCCGGGTTGGCGGAGAGCACCCGCTCGGCGGCTTCGAGGATCGTCCGCACCGTCCGCCGGGTGTCGGCACGCAGGGGTTTCGCGGAGGCGGGCAACGCCATCGGGCAGGTCCTTCCGGAGGGTCGACGCTTCGACACGGCAAAGAATACGCCAGTGCGGCAAGTCGCTAACTACTTGCAACACTCATGACGCATGTTCTATGTTCACGGCGTCACCGTCGATGCGAGAAGCATGCAAAAGATCCGAGCAGCATGCACGAACGGAGCGTCATGGACCTGCAGTTGAACGGCAGAACCGCCCTTGTCACCGGGGCCAGCCGCGGAATCGGGCTGGCTGTCGTGCGCGCTCTGGCCGCCGAAGGCGTGCGCGTCGTCGGCGCCGCACGCAACCCCGGCCCGGAGCTGACGGCGGTCGGGGCCATACCCGTGGCAGCCGACCTCTCCGACCCCGCCGCGGCCGGGCGACTCGTCACCGAGACCCTCACCGAGCTGGGCGGACTCGACATCCTCGTCAACAACGTAGGTGGCGGCGACGGCGGCCTCAGCGGCGGCTTCCTCGAACTGACCGACGATCAGTGGGCCCAGGTGGTGGACCTGAACTTCCTGGCCACCGTCCGCGTCACCCGCGCCGCGCTGCCCGCTCTGCGCACCGCCCGGGGAGCGATCGTCAACGTGTCCTCGAACGGGGCCCGGATCCCGCACAGCGGGCCCATCCCCTACACCACCGCCAAAGCCGCTCTCACGGCGTTCGGCAAAGCACTGGCCGAGGAGTTCGGCCCGCACGGGGTACGGGTGAACACCGTTTCCCCCGGGCCGGTCCGCACCGACTTGTGGGAGAGCCCCACCGGTTACGGCGCCGAACTCGCCGGTGCCATGGGCATCCCCCACCCGGATCTCATCGCCAACCTGCCCGGCGCGACAGGCATGCTCATCGACCGACTCGTCGAACCCGACGAGGTCGCCGCCCTCATCACCTACCTCACCTCGCCCCGCGCAGCCGCCATCACAGGCTCCGACCACCTGATCGACGGCGGAGCGGTGAAGACCGCGTAGCACTGGCACACGTATCTTGGGGCGTATCTTGAGGCCTATCTTGGGGTGTCGTGTCGTGTCGTCTGGTAGGCGCGTCGGAGCGGGGGACGCATGCTGAGGCTGCTCGGGTTCTTCGACGACTTCGGTTTCTCGGGCGAGTTGGCGGCGGGGCCGCTGAGGGCCCAGGTGCGCGAGTCCGGCGAACCGGATGAAGCGAGGATCGTGCGGTATCTGGACCGGGGCCATCGACTCACCCACTTCATGGAGGCGGGGTTCGACCCCCTCACGGGCGCGGCCCACCGGCACACGTCGGGCTGTTCGTCACTCGTCACCGACGGCGTGTGGGTATGGCGGGCGGACTTCGCGCACTACCTGGAGACGTATCACGTGCCGCTGCCCGCGGCCTTCGCCGACCGTGTTCGCCAACTCGGTCACCGCATGCCCGAGTTGGTCGGGGCGGACTTCGCACCGGTCTTCGACGAGATCGTCAGCGGGTTCGGGTGGACGGAGCTGGACCCGTGGGACGCGGAGACGGTCCTGCCCCCACCGGCACGCACCGTCCCGACGCGGGCGGAGTACGTCGCCGAAGCGCGTCAGGAACGGCCTGTCGGATCCTGGGGAAAGGCCCCACGCAAGCCCCGTAGCAGCACATAGCGCGGAGGGTCGGGGCGGCGGGCGGCTTCCGGACTCCACCTGAGAAGCCGCCCGCCCCGGGGCACGAGCGGGCCCGGTGACGGGGGATGCACCGGCCCGCTCGCCCTCCGGGTGCCCCCGCGTCGGCGTCGTACACCTCCGGCACCGAACAGGTAGTCGCACGTCTACGCCACCGAACAGGAAGTCGTACACCTACGCCACCGAACAGGAACTCGGGCCGAACGGCCCTGCCGATCAGGGGAATCGGGGCCTGATGTCCCTGCAAGGACGGTGCCTTCGCAGGGTTGGCTGGGAGCCATGACGCTCACCCACGGCGGCACCGCCTCCGTCCTCACCGAGCACTCCGTCGGCGACACCCATGTGGTCGCCCTGCACGGGGAGATCGATGTGGCGGCGGTGCCCCGCATCACGGCCCACCTCGACGTGCTGACCACGGCCCCTTTCCCCGACGTCGTGGTCGACCTCCGCGAGGTGACCTTCGTCGACTGCGCGGGTCTGGGCGCCCTGTGCCGTGCGCAGACGCGGACGTCCGCCGGCGGCGGACGGCTACGCCTGGTCACGGATGAGGAGAGCCTCTTGCGCGTGCTGCGTATGACTGACCTGAGCGCGACTTTCGAGATCGCCGCGGCCCTGCCATGGGAAGCGGCCGCAAGTACCGCGTGACTCCGGCGCACAAGTGGCGCCCGTGGTGCCACACGCCCACGCTGGCTGAGTGAGACTGACCCTACGCGCGCGTGGCGCGGCAAACGCCGACACGGCGTGGCGGCGCTACCTGCACCCCGCGCTCTGGCCGACCTGGGCGCCGCAGATCCGGTCCGTGGAGACCGGCGAGACCCTGCGAGCCGGAATGCGGGGGCGCCTGCGACCCGCGGTGGGACCGGCCGTCGCGTTCGTCATCACGTCCGTCGATCCCGCGGCCCGTTCATGGAGCTGGCGTGTGCAGGCGGGACCGGTCCGCATGCGGCTGTGGCACGAGGTACGACCGTACGGAGCCTCGGGCGCCGCCACGCGACTGCGGGTCGAGGGAGCCCTTCCCGTCGTCCTGGCCTACGCGCCCCTGGCCCTGATCGCGCTGCGCCGCCTCGTACGTCCCTGAACGCCCCGCGCCCTCATCCGGCTGGTGGACGACCGGATACAGTGCGCGCGAGACCGCGGTTGCTCCAGGAGGGGAAGCGTGACCGACACCAGTAAGACCCAGCCCGCCGACCCCACCGATCCCGCCGACGCCGCGCTTTCCACGCCTTCCACGCCTCCCGCGGCTTCCACGGCTTCCACGGCTTCCACGGCTTCCGCAGAGTCCGCCGACAGTGCGGCACCCGAGACTCGGCAGAGCGCTTTGCGCCGGCTGATGCGCTACATACCTCTCATCGCGCCGGTCCTGCTCTGGAGCGTGCCTTGCTGGGTCCTGCTGTACGCGGGCCAGGACTGGCCGGCGCCCGTCACACTGGCCGGCACCGCGCTGTTCGTCCTCGGACTGGTGACCATGCCGCTCGCGATGGTGCGCGGCCACGGACGGCGGCAACAGGACCGGGCTTCGATCATCGGGGACACGCTGCTCGGCGCGAGTTGGGTGCTGTTCACCTGGTCCCTCATCCTCGGCGTCCTGCTGCGGCTCGCTCTGGTCGCGGCCGGTGTCGGCGAGGGCGAGGACCGGGCCCGTATCGTCACGTGGGCGGTTCTCGGCGTGGCCGCCGCGCTGCTCATCTGGGGGTACGCCGAAGCGCGCCGGGTGCCGCGGGTGCGCAGCCTCGACGTACGACTTCCGCGGTTGGGAGCCGGGTTGGACGGCACTCGCGTCGTCCTCATCACCGACACCCACTACGGCCCCCTCGACCGCGCCCGCTGGTCGGCACGCGTGTGCGAGACGGTGAACGCCCTGGAGGCCGACCTCGTCTGCCACACCGGAGACATCGCGGACGGCACGGCCGAACGCCGCCGCGCCCAGGCCGCCCCGCTCGGCACCGTACGGGCCACCCGGGCCCGGGTCTACGTCACCGGGAACCACGAGTACTACAGCGAGGCCCAGGGCTGGGTGGACCTGATGGACCGACTGGGCTGGGAGCCGCTGCGCAACCGTCACCTGCTACTCGAACGCGGTGGCGACACCCTCGTGGTCGCCGGCGTGGACGACGTCACCGCGGAGTCCTCCGGCGTGGGCGGCCACGGCGCCGACCTCGCCGAAGCCTTGCGCGGCGCCGACCCCGGCCTGCCCGTACTTCTCCTGGCTCACCAGCCCAAGTTCGTCGACCGGGCGGCAGCCGACGGCATCGATCTCCAGCTCTCGGGCCACACCCACGGCGGGCAGATCTGGCCCTTCCACCACCTGGTCCGCCTCGACCAGCCCGCCCTCGCCGGCCTCAGCCGCCACGGCGCCCGCACCCTCCTCTACACCAGCCGCGGCACCGGCTTCTGGGGTCCGCCGTTCCGCGTCTTCGCCCCCAGCGAGATCACTCTGCTCGTACTCCGCTCCCCGGAGGCACCTCCCGTGCCGTAGCGCCCGGCGCGAGGCTCCCTCCCGGTGTGACACCTGTTCGCCGCTCATCGGCTCAGCCCGCCTCGACTTATTCCTTGACAGGAATATTCTTCTCGGTGAATACTTCGGGCATGGACGCACTCCTCTCCGCACTGGCCGACCCGGCTCGCTGGCGACTCATGAACCTGCTGGCCGAGCGGCCCCGCCCGGTCGGCGTCCTCGCCGAGCTCGCGGAGGCACGTCAACCGCAGACGACCAAGCACCTGCAGACCCTGGAGCGGGCCGGTGTGGTCACCTCACAGCGGACCGGCCAGCGCCGCGTCTACGCGCTTCGCCCAGACCCGCTGCGGGACTTGGCGTCCGCGCTGACTCTGCTCGCCGACCACGCGGACCGCGCCGACGGACCGCGCGCGACCTTCGACCGGTACGGACGCGCCCTGCACGCGGAGCGGCTCGCCGCGCAGGGTTCGGGGTGGGCCGACGGGCGTTCGTTCAGGTTCCGGCGACCGCTCGCCGTTCGTCCCGAGTTGCTGTGGCGCCATCTGACCGACCCCGGTCTGCTGGCCGCCTGGTGGACGCCGGACGACCTCCGCGTCTCCGAGCTGGTCTTCGAGGCGCATCCGGGCGGGCGGATCGTCCAGGAGTACCGCGACGCCGAGGACGCCGACGGCTCGGAGCCGGTCGCCGGACGCGCGGAAGGCGTCGTCGACGGTGTCCGCCCCGGCGAGCACCTCACGTACCGGCTCGCACCGCAACTGCCCGACGGCAGCCCCGCGTTCACCGCCCACGTCGACCTGGGCCTGAAGCCGAGTGACAGCGGCACGGAGCTCGACGTCCACTACCGGGTCACGGACAGCACCATCGACTCGGCCGACTTCATCGCGGGCATCGAGATCGGCTTCGGCCAGAGCCTCGACAAACTCGCCGCGGCCTGCACGCGCACAGAAGACAGCGACAACGACGAGCACGGCAACAGCACTGGCGGTGACAGTGGCGGTGACAGTGGCAGTGGCAGTGGCACCGGTAGTGGCAATGGCAATGGCACCGGCAACAACACCGACCCAAGGAGCACGTCATGACTCAGCAGTCCGGCGGCCGTCGCGTCGTCACGAACATCGCCCTCTCCCTGGACGGCCGCTACGCCAAGCCCGAGGACCCGCGGGACATGAGCTGGGTGATGCCGTACGCCGTCACCGACGTCGCCCGCGACCACCTGACCAGCTTGTGGGAGTCCGCGACGACCGCCCTGCTCGGGCGGGTCAACGCCGAGGGCTTCCTCGGTTTCTGGCCCACGGTCATCGGCATGGAGGGCGCCGACCCGCGCGACGAGGGCTTCGCCAAGTGGCTCGTCGAGAGTGACAAGGTCGTCCTCTCCTCCACCCTCCGCGAGGCACCGTGGGAGCGGACGACGCTCGCCGACGGACCGACCGCGCAAGTGGTCGCGGAGCTCAAGACGACCGAGGGCGCGGACATCCTCGTCCTGTCCAGCGCGAGCGTCATCAAAGCGCTGCTCGCCGCCGACCAGGTCGACAGACTGGCGCTCACGGTCTTCCCCGTCACCCTCGGCGGCGGCCCGCGGCTCTTCGACGACGGCCTGCCCGCGGGACAGTGGACGCTCGTCAGCCAGAGCGCCGGCGAGCACGGCACCCTGGCCCTCGTCTATGACCGGGTCCGCTGACCGGGGCGCCCGCCGCCCGGACACGTTGGGCGCCTTCAGCCCGCCACTACGTGCACGATCACTTCGGGGCCGTACGGACGTAGTTCAGCGTCAGCTCAGTCAGCTCGGCCAGGAAGCGGTCCCGGGGGATGGGCGGGCGGTCCAGGAGGTACCGGACCGTCAGGTGCTCGACCGTGCGGACCAGCATCCACGCGGCCTCGTGCAAGGGGACGTCCGGGCGGAGTTCCTCACGGCGGGTGGTGAGATAGGCGAGGACCAGTTCGCCGATGCGGTCCTCGAAGACGCGCAGGGCCCGGCCTTCGTCGAGGCGGGGACCGTGCTCGACGGCGGCGCGGAGGAACGGTGGCTCCACGTCGAGGCCGTCGAGCAGTGTGGCGAGAGTGGCCCGGACGAGCACGGGTGCGGGCTGCTCGAACTGGCCCGTCATCTGAGCCGTGATTCCGGTGACCAACTGGTCGCTGTAGCGCTGGAGAACGGCGGAGACGATCGCGTCCTTGTGCGGGAAGTACTGGTACAGCGAGCCGGGACTGAGTCCGGCCGCCGTCGCGATGCGGCTGGTCGACGCGCCCTCGTAACCGTGCTCGGCGAGGACTCGCTCACCTGCCTCCAGGATGCGCCGCACCGTCGCCCGCGACCGTTCCTGCCGTGGGGTCCTGCGCGGGCCGACGCGAGTACGGGGCGCGCGGTCGGGGCCCGGCCCGGGCGATGACCTGGGCATCAGAAGGCGAGTTGAACGCGAATATGAGAGGCCGTCAGCATCGACTCATGGTCGCACACGAGCACCTGTCGCAAGAGCCCTCGTCCGATCCGAATCCGACGCCCAATCCGTCGCCGACGCCGACGCCGATGCGAATGCGGATGCCCCCGTCGCCCACCTCAGCCCCGTCACCCTCCTGCACCTATCCTCGGCGCTTCCGTGAGACCGAACGCCGTAACCGTCGCGTGGGACGGCCGCTGCGGCTGTTGCGGCTGTTGCGTATCAGCCGCGGGCGCGTCGACGACCGGCTTCTCGCCACGATCGGCGAGCGGCTGACAGCACGCGACGAGACGGCAGCGGCCCTGGCACACGCCATGCGCCCCACCGACACCGCGCACTCCGACCGGGTCACGATGCGGCAGTTCCGCCGCGCGCTCGCCGACGGCATCGACTCCGTGCCGGACGCGCCCACACCGTTGCGTGACTTCTTCGCCTCGGTCGATCCGGTGCCGGACTGGGTGGACTTCGACCTGATCGACGAGGGCGGGCGGGTGGCGCGCAGGTTCGGTCGCAGCGCCGCAGATGTGCTGCTGCAGCTCGCGCTGATCGGCTCGTACCGGTTCGACGGGCCCCCGCGGCTGCTGGTCGGGACGGGCGGGCTGCTCGGCGACTCCGCCCTGCGCAGGATCGCCGAGACGCAGAAGTGGGCGACAGCGGTCACGGCCCCGGACGCCCTGCGCCGCTCGGGCGAAGGCTTCCGCCTGACTGTGCAGGTCCGCCTCATGCACGCCCTGGTGAATCACGCGTACGAGCACGATGACCGGTGGGACACGGCGCGCTGGGGCCTGCCGATCAACCAGTCCGACCTCGCCTCGACCCTGGGCCTGTTCAACGCGGTCCAGTTGTTCGGGGTCCGCCTCCTCGGCGTGCGCGTCAGCCGCGCGGAGTCCCGTGCCTTCATGCACCTGTGGAAGTACGTCGGCCATCTCATGGGCGTGGACGCGGACTGGCTCTGCGACCGGGAATCGGAGCAACACCGCCTCAACTATCACCTGTTGCTCACCCAGAGCTATGGCGGCCCGGCCGGTCCGCCCCTGGCCGGCGCGCTCGTCGAGGCCCAGCGCCACCTGCACTTCCGCCACTTCGCCCGCGCGCGCCAGGCTTACGCGCGGGCCCGGCTGCTGAGCATGCTGCGCTACTTCCTCGGCCGCCAGGGCATGCGCGACCTGCATCTGCCGCCCACGCTCCCCTGGGCCGTGCCGCCCGTCATAGCCGCCAATCTCATGCGCCACCACCTGCTCGGCCGCACCGAGAGGGGCCGCGCGCACCTTGAACGCCGCGGGGGCCGCTTCGTCGAGCAGCATCTGCGGCGCCACTTCCATGACCGGACACCGGACATCGCGCAGCTCGACGGAGCGGCACCGACCAGGGTGGGGTGTCCCGGTGAAGGTGAACGCCGGGAACCGTAGGGCCTCAGGCCGGATCGAGATGCTCCGACTCCTGATCCTGGGCCTCGAGCGGGTAGGCGGCCATGCTCCGGGCGCTGCGCAGCAGGAATGCCTGGCGCGTACGGACGTACTCGTCGAATCCCGTCAGCTGGACGACGCACTGCCCTGTGCTCATGGTCATGGCGGCGGTGGACGTGATGGACGGGGCTCTAGACATCCGCACCCGGTGGTCCCGCGAGGACCGTCGGGGCGTATTCGAGCAGTTGGAGGCGGCCGTCGAAGGTGCGGCTCCCGATCAGGTCGAGGCGGACGTCGGGGTACTCGTCGAAGATCCGGTTTCGCCCGGTGGCGCCGGTGATGACGGGGAAGACCACGATGCGGTAGCGGTCCACGAGACCGGCCATGAGCAGTGACCGGCACAGCGAGAGGCTGCCGAGGGTGCGCAGGGGCCGGTCCGAGTTCTTCTTGAGGTCGCGTACGGCCGCCACGGCGTCGCCCCTGACAAGTTCTGTGTTCCGCCACGTCAGAGGTGTTTGCAGGGTCGAGGAGAAGACCACCTTGGGCATGGTGTCCAGCTGGGCGAAGCCGGGGTCGTCGGGCATCTGGGCGGCGAAGCCCGACATCAGCCGGTAGGTCGTGGCCCCCATCAGGCTGGTGTGCTGTTTCTCCCCGTCGCTGTCGAGCCAGGCCAGGTACTCGGGCCCTTCCATGCCCCAGAACCCCGGCCATCCCTCCGCGGACGCGTAACCGTCGAGCGAGATGATGAAGTCCACCATGAGGTCTGCCATCGGACTGTCCCTCCGTGCGTGGGCGGCGCGTGTCATGGTGGTGACCGGCGCCGGCCCGGAAACTCATCGGAGCCGGGCCGGGCAGTCTCCGCTCACGCAGGTCAGCGGCCGCGCAACGTCACCGCCTCGCCCGGTTCTCCCGGAGTCGATCGTCGACCCCGCCGGGAACGGCCCGAGGGTGTGGTTCCAGCAGGTCCCGGAGCCGAAGGCGGCCAAGAACCGCTGGCACTTCGACCTCAAGGTCGGCGGAGGGCGTGACGTCCCCCTGAACGTCCGCACGCAGCGGGTCAAGGACGCGGTGGAACGGCTGGGGGAGGCGGGTGCCACCGTGCTGCGCGTCAACGACGACCCGGACGCGGGGTTCTACGCCACCGCCATGCAGGACCCCGAGGGCAACGAGTTCGACGTCGTCTGAGGGCCGGCGCGGCTCATACCGCGCGGCGCGGCGGCAGCCTGTGCAGAGTGACCTCGGTCAGCTCTCCCGCATCCGCCACGGCCGTCATGTACGTACAGAACGGCTGACGGCGCCGGTCCGTCGGCGATCCCGGGTTCAGCAGGCGCAACCCGGCCGGGGCCGTCGTGTCCCAGGGGATGTGGCTGTGCCCGAACACCAGGACGTCGAGGTCCGGGAAGCGTTCGGCGCAGCGGCGTTCTCGTCCCTGGGCCGCGCCCGTCTCGTGGACAACGCCGAAGCGCACCCCGCCGAGCTCCGCCCGGGCCACTTCCGGCAGCCGCGCCCGCAGCTCGGGGCCGTCGTTGTTGCCGTGGACACCGAGCAGGCGTCGGGAACGGGACTCAAGGAGATCGAGCGTCGCGGCGTCCACCCAGTCACCGGCGTGGACGACCACGTCGGCGAGCGCCATCCGCTCGAGCAGCTCAGCGGGCAGTTCCTTCGCACGTTTCGGCAGATGGGTGTCCGACATCAGCAGCAGACGCATGCGGCCCATCATCGCGCATCGCGCAGCACCTCTTCCGCACGTCAGCACCGTGCGCCCCGGGTGTCTGTGATCGTTTCTGGGGGAAGGGGCACCCCGTGCGCGAAGCAACTGATCCACTTCTCAACCTCGTCAAGCGTGGCAAGGAACCCGCCGTGGTGCAGACGGTGCGCTCCACCGCCGCGGCCGTGATCTCCTATGTCGTCGCCCTCAGACTCAGCAGCGAACCCGTCCCCCTCACCGCCCCGCTGACCGCCCTTCTCGTCGTCCAGGTCACCCTCTTCGCGACCATCCGGACCGGCATCAGCAGGGTGAACGCCGTCGTCGCCGGCGTGCTCATCGCCATCGGTTTCAGCGCGCTGGTCGGGCTCACCTGGTGGAGCCTCGGCCTCATCATCCTGGCGGCGCTCACCATCGGACGGTTCGTCAAAGCGGGTGATTTCCTCGTCGAGGTCGCGATCAGCGCGATGCTCGTCCTCGGCGTCACCCAGGCGGCGGGCGCCGCCTGGGACAGAGTCCTCGAAACGCTGATCGGCGCGGTCGTCGGCCTCCTCTTCAACACCCTCTTCGTCCCTCCGGTGTGGGTGTCGACGGCGGGCGAGTCCTTGCTCGACCTCTCCGGCAGGATGTGCCGGCTGACGAGCAACATGCAGGACCAGCTCGCCCGGCCCGTCTCGGTGGCGGAGGCGGCGACGAAACTGCACGAGGCACGCCGCCTCGACAACGACATCGCCGACGTCGACGCCGCGCTGCGGCAGGCCGAGGACAGCCTGCGGCTCAACCCCCGAGTCAAGGAGGGCCTGCTCTCCCGCGTCGTCCTGCGCACCGGCCTCGACACGCTCGAGATCTGCTCGGTCGTCCTGCGGGTGTCCACGCGGACCCTCACCGACCTGGCCAAGGAGCGCGCGGGCGAGCCGCTCTTCCCGCCGCACGTCGCCACCGCGCTCCAGGAGATGTACACCCACGTCGGAGGCGCGTTCCAGGCGTTCGCCGTGCTCATCACCTCGCAGGTCAGCGCCAACGCGGAGGATGCCGAGTCCCGGCTCACCGAGGAACTCGCCGCCGGCCGCAAGAGCCGCGACCAGGTCGCCGACATACTCCTCGAACTCGTACAGGCCCACCCCGGACAGTGGCAGCTGCACGGCGCTCTCCTTGCGGAGGCCGACCGGATCCTGGACGAGATGGACGTCGAGAAGCGCTCCGCACGACTGGTGGAGGAGCTCGACCTGCGGTCCCGCGAGATGCAGGACAAATACCCGCGCCTGACCGAGCTGAGGCGCCGCCTGCGAAGCACTTCCCGCCGCCTGCGCCATCGCCGCTGACGGCCACCACCGCCCCGGCCGACACCGGCCCCCGGCAATCAGGACTAGGTCCAGCGCCCGATCGGCAGCCACGGCGGCCGGATACGCCACCGTGCATGGCGGCTGGTATCGCACCGAGGGCGAAGTATCCGCGACGCGGATGACCGGCGGCAGCGACACGCACCACCACCACCACCTCAGTTCTTCCTCAAGTCGCTGTAATGACGCGGAGCGAGATGAGACGGTGCGCTCACTTGCTCGTGATCGCGCCACGCCAAACGCACGGCGCAGGGTCCGGGTTGTGCCGATCCCCATCGCAGGAGGCGCCGTGTATCCGAACCACTGGACACCGAATGACGCGGACATCAAGGCCCACGCACAGGAGCGCCGGGACCGCATTTCAGGCAAGACCTCCATGGGGCCTTTTCTCGCGCTGGCCGCACTCGTAGTCATCGCGTTGGCTGTCTACGTTTCCCTGACCCGGTAGGCACGCAGGCGCGAACCCGCCCGAGCACGGCCGCGCCAAGCCGTTCGGGTCCCTCGAAACATCAGTTCTGCTGACAGCCGAGACAAGCCCGCGCGGCATGGAGTGGCCGCCAATATCGCCCCATGCGCCCGCCGCTCTTCGTCCTCGTGCACAGCTCGTCCGTGGGTCCCGCCACATGGCACCCGGTCGCCGAACATCTGACGGCCGGGGGCCATCAGGTGTGTGTGCCGTCCCTGCTGCACATAGGCGCCGGTGGTCCGCCGATCTGGCCCCCTGTCGTGGCCGCCGTCCGCGAGGAGCTGCGGCGGATTCCCGTCTCCACCCCCCTCACGCTGGTGGCACACAGCAACGCGGGGCTGTTCCTCCCGTTGATCCGCTGGGCCCTCGACCAGCCGGTGACCAGCTCCGTCTTCGTCGACGCCGCAGAGCGGGCACGCGAACGCGGCTGGCGCGTGGCACACCTGCCGGGCGCACACCTCCACCAGATCGTCGACCCGGCCGGAACGGCCCGGCACCTCGTCGAACTCGGCGCACCGGTTTGATGCGAGGCCGCGCCACGCTCGGGGGGTGTGGATGAACTCGGGGACGTATATCAGCGGTGCCGCAGCTCATATCGCCACACCTCGTCGAGTTCATACACGTACGGTGCGCCGCGCGGCGCCGGAGGCAGCCGCCGTGCCGCTTCCACGCACCGCTCGTCGTCGTGCAGCGCGAGCCCGTACACGGCGGTCACCTGAACCTGACGGTCCTCGTCGTCCACCAGAGCGGCCATCGCCTCGGTGAGGCTCGCGTCACGGATCCTGCTCTCGGCGACCGCGCGGCAGGCGGCCCGGCGTACCGCGGCGTCGTTGTCCGTCAGCAGGCCGAGCACTGCCGCACGCGCGCCGCCCGGGAGGTCCGGCTGCTCGGGCCGGACACGGAGCCCCTCGGCCACCGCGCACCGTATCCCGGCGTCGTCATGGCCCGCGTAGGGCAGGAGTGCCGCCTCGGCCCGGCCGTCGGTGTGCTCCCCGAGCGCGACCAGCACGGTGGTCAGTACGGCGACATCGTCTTCCGCGGCCGACCACTCGGTGAAGAGGTCCAGGGCGGGGGCGGCGAACACGTCCTCGTCACTGCCGTCGAAGAGACGGGTCAGCCGGAGCACCTCCGCGCCGAACAGCCGGTGGGACGGTTCAGCATGCGTGCGCAGTGCCGCGGCAGCGGCCCAGGTCTCCTGGTCACGGCGCATCGCCAGCAGAATGACTGCTGTCACCCATGAGGAGTGGCCGCTGTCATGGCTCGACGCACGTGTCATCAGCTCCTCGAAGGAGACGCGGATACCGAGCAGTTGCTCCAGGCGCGTCAAGATCGCTCCGTGTCCGTCCCGTACGGACACCCCGCCGAGGGTGAGCTCGTCGACGTGGCTGTGTTCGTCGTCCGGGACCTGGGTGCGCACGACGTCGCCGCCGGATCCCGTACGGCGGCGCAACTCCGCCTCGGCCCCCGTCTCATGCCAGGCGCGCGCCAAGTCGCACGCTTCCGACAGCGTTGCAGGGGAGCAGCGGGCCCGAACGCTGGAGTCCAGGAGCGCCTCGACCAGCGCAGGCGAGCCGGAGTCGACCGCCGCAAGCAAGGACGGCAGCTCTTGGCCCGGTGGGAGGCCGGGCGCCGGTTGCGCACGTTCCGCAGGTGTTTCAGGGCGTCGACCCAGGTGTTCCGCCCGGTCACCCGGTGGCCCAGGGGCAGAGCCGGCCGCATTCGTCACGCCAGGGAGGTTAGCGGACGCCGAGAACGACCAGCCCTGCGCCGGAGTCCCCTCGGGGCAGTCGGCGGCCAGGACGCGCGGGCCTCCCTCGTAGAACGGGGCCGGTGGCAGAGCGAGGCCGCCCCAGCGGTCCTGGAAGGCCACGGCCCGGTCGCTCTCCGCGGCGGGGATCCCGTGCTCGATCCATGTCGTGCGGTGGGGCATCAGGTCCTGCCGAGGGACGCTGACGCCGTCCACCTCGATGAACCTCCTGGCTGGTTCACTGCGCGATGATCCGCTCGTCGACATCGGCCTCGGCAACGGCGTCGGCGTCGGCGTCGGTATCGGCGTCGGCATCGGCATCGGCATCGACGGGTCGGCCGGACCGGACGCGCCCCAGGCGAGGTCCGGTCGCCCCGAGTTGACGGCCACCGCCGCAAGAGTCCATGCACGGACTCACGACTCCCGGGTACTGGACCGCCATGGGCGACATTCTCGTGGGCACATGTTCGTGGACGGACCCGGCGCTGGTGCGCAGCGGCTGGTATCCGGCCGGGCACCGGGACGCCGAGGGGCGGCTGCGGTACTACGCCGGGCGGTTCCCCCTCGTCGAGGCCGACGCGTCGTACTACGCCCTGCCGCAGGAACGGGTCAGCCGGTTGTGGGCCGAGCGCACCCCGGACGGATTCACCTTCGACGTGAAGGCGTTCTCGCTGCTGACCGGGCATCCCACACGTGCGGCGGTGATGCCGGACGGGCTGCCGCCCGACGCCGGGGACGACGGTGTTCTCGACGAGGTGTGGGCGCGGTTCGCCGGGGCCGTCGCACCGCTGCGGGAGACCGGCCGGCTCGGCAGTGTGCTGTTCCAGTTCCCGCCGTGGCTGCGGCCCGGCGAACGGGCCGAGCGGGTCCTTGCGCGGACCGCGCGACGTACCGCGGGCTGGCCGGTCACCGTGGAGTTCCGGCACCCCGACTGGTGGCGTGCCGGGCAGGCCGGGGCGACGTGTGCGCGCCTCGCGGACCTCGGGATGGCCGCTGTCGCCGTCGACATGGCGCAAGGTCTGCCGTCCTCCATACCTCCGGTCGCACCTGTCGGCGATCCGCGGCTCGCCGTCGTGCGGTTCCACGGGCGCAGCGCGTCCTGGGGGCGCGGAAGCAAGGAGGATCGCTTCCGGCACACGTATGACGTCGACGAACTGTCCGGGTGGCTGCCGCGGTTGCGGGGGCTCGCCGGACAGGTCGAGCGGGTGCATGTGCTGTTCAACAACTGCTGCGGCGACGCCTCCGTGCGGGCCGCCGAGCGGATGAGTGAACTTCTGCGGGAGGCCCGGTTGCGCGTGTGACGTCGCGCGGTCCGGTCAGCCGTTGACGCGGACGCCGAACTGGAAGCTGCCGATCGTGCTCATCGACTCGTAGCGCACCGAGGTCCCCGGGTACGGCGCGTGCAGCACCTGGCCGTTGCCCGCGTAGAGGCCGACGTGCTCGGTGTTGTTGAAGAACACCAGGTCGCCGGGGGCGAGCTGGCTCATGCCGAGGTGGGGCCCCTCGTTGACCTGCGTGTACGTGACCCGCGATATGTGGGCCCCGGCCTGCGCGTACGCCCACTGTGTGAGGCCCGAGCAGTCGTAGGAGTTGGGGCCCGTGCCGCCGCGGAAGTACGGCTTGCCTATCTGGGTCGCGGCGGCGTTCAGGGCGGCGGCGCCGAGCCCGGAGGCGGCCACCTCCTTGCCGAGTTCGACCCGGGTCGTGGCGGAGCGGCTGGCGCGCTCGTCGTCCTCGGCCATCTGCCGGCGCTCGGCGGCGGTGAGGGTGTTGAGGAGCTTCTGCGCCTTGCTGAGCTTGCCCTGGATCTCGGTCTTCTTCTTGCCCAGCTCGGTGCGGGTCTCGGCGAGGTCCTTGAGCTTCTCCGCGGCCTCCGCGCGCTCCTGGGCCAGCTCGCGCTGTTTCGCCTGCACCTTCTTCAGCGACTCCAACTGCTGCTCGGAGAGCGAGTCGAGCGTGGACGCCTTGTCGAGGTAGTCGTCGGGGTCGGCGGAGAGGAAGAGCTGGACCGAGGGGTCGATGCCACCGGAGCGGTACTGCTCGCTGGCCATCGCGCCGAGGCCCGTGCGCAGTTCGTTGAGCTCGTCCTGTTCGCGGGCGACCTTGTCCTGGAGCAGGCTGATCTCCTTCTCCAGCTTCTCCTGCTTCTCCTTGGCCCCGTCGTACTGGTTGGTGGCCCGCTCCGCCTCCGCGTAGTACTTGTCGACCTGCTCCTTGACCTCGGCCTTGGTGGGCTTGGGGGCAGCGTTCGCGGCCTGCGCGGACAGGGCCACGGCGGCGGTGGCGGTCGCGGTGAGCACGGTCACACGTGTGCGGCTCGGCTTCTTGGGACGACGGTGGGACGCCACGGAGGCGAGCTCCTTCTTTCCTGCCGCCCGCGGAACGTCCCACGGGCGGTGCCCTCCACCGTCACGCATCTCGTGTGCGTGATCTTGAGGAGGCCCGAGGCCGACCTTAGTGACCTTCCTGTGACTGTTTCAAAGTTTGAGCTGAAAAATATCGGCCATTTCTGCACTCGAACCACACAAAACACATACGGCAACGCTCACTTGACGCAGCGTTGCGGACAAGGTGTCTCACGCTCACAGCGCTCCGGTCTCCAACGCGGCCAGTGCCGAGCTGTCCGCACAGAGCAGCACAGAGCACTCTGCCGTCCCGTCGGACCCGCGGCCGCAGGCGCCCGGCCAGGTGCTGGAGCGAGTGGCCGAAACGGTGTGGTGTGAGCAGTGGAACCGGCAGCGCCATGGCCCGGCTGTCACCCGCTTCTCCCACGAGGTCCACGTGGTACCGGGCGGTACTGCCGTTCAATTACCCCGTGTTGTCCCGGACTTGAGCGCGCACCAGCGCCGCTGGCGGGACGAGGCTGAGCGTATCGCCGCCGATGCCGAGGGCGAGACCGCTGACGTTCGCCGTGGCACGGTCGCGCCCGAGCCGCCCTCCGGCGAAGCCACACACAGATCGGGCCGGTCGAAGCCGTGCGCCCGCCCGCATCCCCGCCGCCGCATCCGGGTGGCGGGGCGGGACGGGTCTACGGCCGTCTACCCGTCGGCGGGGGCGGCCGTGTCCCAGACGATGTAGTGATACCGGTTCCCGCCGTTCCCGAAGCCCAGCCACTCGACTGCCGCCAGGTGGTTGGCGCTGGTCGGCAGGCAGAACCAGCTTCCCTCCAGGCCGTAGACCATCCACCCCGTCGACGACGGACTCCTGAGTGCTTCAGCACAGGTCTTCGGAGTCGCCCCCTTCGGGGTATCGGCCACACGCCCGTTCATGGCCGCGAACTCGTCACCGCCGTTCCAGGCCATGTCGGGGTTCTTGACCGACACGCCGGAGGCGCCGTGTTCGAGGTCGGCGCTGTGTCCCTTGAGGAGCGTGAAGTCGCCGGTCCTGAGGATTTTGGCCGTGGTCTGCGAGAGCGAGAGCGAGAGCGAGGGTGAAGGCGAGGGCGAGGACGCGGCCGACGGGGTCGGGGACGAGGTGGTCACCACATCGTCCGAGGGCCTCTCGCTGGGGTCTGCGGTCGGCGTGACGCCCTCGGACGTCCTGGGCGGCGGCGTGGGCGTGTTGTGCGCCGAGCTGTTCGCCGACTGCGTGATCAGCGTGACGCCCAGGCCGACCACGGGAATCAGGATGCCGACGACCCACCACGCCCATCTCGGCGGCTGATGGTCGGGCGACGGTGGCCGCGGTGGCTCCGGGGGTGTGGGCCGTGGCGGTCGCGTCGGCATGGGTGGAGGTGTCTGCGCCCCGTCCGACTCGCGCGTCATGGCGGTACGGCCCCCGTATTCGGTCCCGCTTCTGCGTCCAACGAGCCCCACCGTACCCAGATGACCGAGTGCATGCCATGAATTTCGAACCGCGCGAGGACCGTCCCGACAGGCGGCGGAACGTCCTCGACACCGCCATGGGAAAGCCCCGGGGGCGGACGGCGAACCGTCCGCCCCCGGGGCTCTGAAGCTCTAAGGCTTCGCGAAGTCGCGACTGCACGACTGCACGACCGCGCGACCGCGCGACCGCGCGACCGCGCGTGATCAGGCCACCGAAGTCGCCGGCGCGTCGGTGGCGACGTCGGCCTCCTCGGCCAGTCGCTCCATGCCGCTCGTGTCCTTCAGCGGCTTCTCCTTGATGAAGACCACGGCGACCAGCGCGAGCAGCGCGAACGGTGCGGCCACGAGGAAGAGGTCACCGGTGGCGATCCCGTAGGCGTGCTCCACGATCTCCCGCATCGGGGCCGGCAGCTTCGTCATGTCCGGGACACTGTGGCCACCGCCCTCCGCGGCGCCGGCCGGGACACCGGAGGCGGCGAGGCCCTTGGTCATTTCGGTGGCGACGCGGTTGGCGAGGATCGCGCCGAGGACGCTGGTGCCGATGGTGCCGCCCATGCTGCGGAAGAACGACAACACCGAGGTGGCGGCGCCGAGTTCGGTCGCGGGGACGTCGTTCTGCGCGGCCAGGACGAGGTTCTGCATCAGCATGCCGACGCCGATACCCAGGATCGCCATGTAGAGGCTGAGCAGGCCGAAGTGGGTGTCGGCGTCGATGGTGGACAGTAGGGCGAGGCCCACGGTCATGGCGATGGCGCCGGCGACGAGGTACCGCTTCCAGCGGCCGGTGGCGCTGATGATCTGCCCGGCGACCGTGGAGGAGACGAGGAGGCCCAGGATCATCGGCAGGCTCATCAGACCCGCGACCGTCGGGGACTTGCCCAGGGCCACCTGGAAGTACTGCGACAGGAAGACCGTGCCGCCGAACATGGCCAGGCCGACGAGGAGGCTGGCCACCGTCGTCAGCGACACCGTGCGGTTGCGGAAGATGCCGAGCGGGATGACCGGCTCGGCCACGCGCGCCTCGACGAAGACGGCGACGGCGAGGAGCAGCACTCCCCCGCCGGTCAGCGCGGCGGTCTGCCACGAGGCCCAGTCGAACTGGTTGCCCGCCAGGGACACCCAGATCAGGAGCGCGCAGACACCCGCGACGATGAGGAAGGCACCCAGGAAGTCGATCTTCACCTGGCGACGGACCGTGGGCAGCTTGAGAGTCAGCTGGAGGAGCACGATGGCGAGCAGCGCGAACGGTACGCCGATGAAGAAGCACCAGCGCCAGCCCAGCCAGTCCGTGTCGACGAGAACGCCGCCGATGAGCGGGCCCGCGACGGTGCCGACGGCGAAGACGGCGCCGAAGATGCCCGCGTACTTGCCCAGGCGGCGCGGCGGGATGATGGCGGCCATGACGACCTGCGCCAGAGCCGTGAGACCGCCCGCGCCGATGCCCTGCGCGACACGGCTGAAGATGAGCAGACCGACGTCGTGCGAGAAACCGGCGAGCAGCGAGCCGACCACGAACATGCCGAGCGACAGCTGGAGCAACAGCTTCTTGTTGAAGAGGTCGGAGAGCTTGCCCCACAACGGCACGGTCGCCGTCATGGCGAGCAGTTCCGCCGTCACGACCCACGTGTAGGCGGACTGGCTCGCACCGAGGTCGGCGATGATCCTGGGCAGCGCGTTGGCTACGACGGTTCCGGCCAGGATGGCCACGAACATGCCCGCCATCAGCCCGGACATCGCCTGGAGTATCTGCCGGTTGGTCATGGAGGTCGGTGGCGCCTCTTCAGGCACCGCTGTTGCAGTCACTTCGTCTCTCTCAGAATCTGACGGCGGACGTGGGACACGTCCGCGCGTGCGGGTTTCGCCCGGCGGCGCGCGGCGACCGCGCGTCGAGGGCGACAGGTGGAACGTCCTGGTCGGTCGACGGTCAGTCGACGGGCGCGGCGGAGGTGTGGGACGTGGCAGGGGGTTCGGGCAGCCCTGCGGCCAAGTGCGCGAACACCTCACGGAACACGTCGCCGAACGTGGCCTCGTCCTGCCGTACGCACCAGTGCTCGACGGCGACGCGGCAGGCCGTCGCGCCGACGGCGGCCAGCAGCCGGGGGTACAGGCCGAGGGCCCGTCGCCGCCGCTCGTCCTCGGCGGGCGTGCTCGTCCGCCGGTCGTCGGTGAACAGCGGGGAGCCCGCTCCGATCCGTACGGCGATGACCTCGGCCAGGCCGACCTCATCGGCCATGTGGGCGCCGAGACTGCGCGAGAGGAGCTCCGGGGACCGGCGCAGCACGTCGGCGTGGAGCTGCCACAACTCCTGCTGCTGCTCGACCTCCGCCAGCTCGAGGGCCATGGCGTCGCGCAGCGCCTCGAGCGCGGTGTGCTCGGGCGGCGCGTCGAGCACGGCGCGGCGCACGCGGGCGCTCGACTCCGCGCCCACCATGACGAAGACCTCGTCGCGGGAGTCGAAGTAGTTGAAGAAGGTGCGCGGGGACACACCCGCCGTCTCGCTGATCGCGTCGACGGTCACATGCTCCACCCCGTGCTCGGCGGCCAGCCGCACCGCCGCCTCCACGAGCGCGGCGCGCGTCGCCTGCTTCTTCCGCTCCCGCCAACCGCCCTCCGGGGCACCCTTCGCATCCACATCTTGCATGTTACGCAAAAATGCAGAATCTGCAATCTTGGCTGACCTGGGCCTGTGGCCTAGGAGAAGTCGACGTACGCGAGGTGCGTAGCGCACACCCGGCACCGGAAGAGATACGCGGTCGCATCCCCGTCCTTGTCCAGCGAGCCGAGGAGCGCCTCGATCCGCTCGGACGGCCGGCCCTCGTCGGCCATCCCGGCCCGCAGCATCCGCAACGCCTCGGGGTGAGCGGCGAGTTCGGCGGATCCGGCCGGGCCGAGGAACGCGGCGCCGTCGCCGCAGTGGAAGTACCACGTCGGCTCCTGCCACGCGACGAAGCCCGGGGTGCGCTGGTCGACGGCCGTGAAGACCTCCCGGGGCACGTCGTCGCCCAGGCTCGTTCCTCCGGTGAAGTGGACGTCGTACCGTTCGGCGGCGCTGCCGTCCGCGATGCACCACGGACACAGCCGCGCGCCCAGCTCCTCGTCGGCGTACACGGGCCCCCTGTAGACGTACCCGCGCTCCCGCCCGCAGCAGACGCAGGCCGCACGTGAGGGCACGATCACGCCGGTGGCGACGGGGTCGGGGTGGTACGGGAAGTCGGGCAGGGGCTCAGTCATAGCGCATGACCGTAACCTCCGACCACGACAGTCGGCGGTCCGGCCCGCGCCGTGGGCTCAATGCTTGTTCGCGAACACCCACCGGTTGCCCGCCAGGGCGTCGTTCTCCTCGGGGAGTGGGCCGCGGCCGTGGTGGTGGGTGAAGTCGAAGGGAGTGTGGGTCGATGTGGACCAGCCCTTGTTCGTCAGGGCGCCTGCGGAGTCCGGCCTCGGCTCCTTCGCGAACAGGGCGAGGAGGTCGATGCCGATCTGGGCGGTCGTCGAGAGGTAGAGGGGGCTGTCGCGGTAGGTCAGCAGGTCCGGTTCGAGCTTGACCTCGTAGGCGAGCGCGCTGCCGCTCGCGCTCAGCCGGTCGACCGTGGCGATGAGGGAGGTCTCGGCGGCGGCGGGGAGGTAGAACAGCAGCCCTTCGGCCAGCCAGGCGGTCGGTGCGGCCGGGTCGAAGCCGGAGTCGGTGAGAGCCGTGACCCAGTCGGCGCGGAGGTCGACCGGGACCGGTACGCGTGCCGCCTGCGCGGTGGCCGACAGCCCGTCGAGCACCCCGTGCTTGAAGGCCAGGACCTCCGCCCTGTCGATCTCGTAGACGACGCTGCCGGGCTGCCAGTCGAGCCGGAAGGCACGGGTGTCGAGGCCCGCGCCGAGAAGGACGATCTGGCGGGCGCCCGTCGCCTGCACCGACTGGAGGAGGTAGTCGTCGAGGACGCGTGTCCGCAGCCCGAAGTAGCGCGCGAAACGGCCCCAGAGCGGGTTCGCGTCGCCGTCCGGCACCTGCCGCAAGCGGGTCGGCCACCCGGCGGACGCCGGTGCGGCGCGCACGAAGTGTTCCGCGAAGACATCCTGTGCGAGGCTGTCGTGGCGGTGGGTCTCGATGGCTCGTGCGGCGGCGACCAGGAGCGCGGTCGTCCCTACTCCGCTCGCGACGCCGGTGTCGTTGACGTGATGTGTTGCCCCGACCACGTTTCCTCCGTCGACATGTGTGCTCATCGGCTGCGCTCCTGCGGCAGCACGACGGGTTTGACGACGCGGCCTGCTTCGCAGTCGCGTTCGGCTTCGTTGATGTCGGCGAGCGGATACGTACGTATCAGCTCGTCGAACGGGAAACGGCCCGCCCGCCACATGTCGATCAGGCGCGGGACCAGCAGGCCCGGCACCGCGTCCCCTTCGCAGATGTGGGAGATGCGCCTGCCCCGGTCCAGTGCTCCGGGTTCGATCGGCAAGGGGGTGTGCAGGCGTGCCACCAGGCCGAGGTGGCCGGTCGGGCGCAGGGACCTGAGCGCGTCGTTGATCAGGGCGGGGGCGGCCGTGGTGTCCAGCGCGTAGTGGGCGCCGCCGTCGGTCAGCCGGCGGATACGGGCGGGCAGGTCGGAGGCGGCGGCGGGCAGCGGTACCGCACCGAACCGTTCGGCGAGGACGAGCCGCCCGGGGTACCGGTCGACGGCCACGGTCACCGCCCCGCAGGCGGTGGCGGCCATGACCGCCGCGAGGCCCACCGCCCCCGCGCCGAGGACGACCACGGTCTCGCCGGGCCCGGCGACGAAGGAGTTGAGGACCGATCCGGCGCCGGTGAGGAACCCGCAGCCGAGCGGGCCGAGCAGCTCGACGGGCAGTGACGGGTCGACCCGTACGGCGTTGCGGGCCGGGACCACCGCGTACTCGGCGAACGAGGACTGGCCGAACCAGCGCGGGGCCAGCACGTCCCCCGCCGCGTCGGTGAACCTGGCTGCGTTCTCCGTGCGCCCGCCGAACAGGTTGAGCGAGGCGAAGGAGTCGCAGTAGGCGGGGGCCGCGTTCAGGCAACTCCGGCAGTGGCCGCACGAGTCGAAGCTCAGGACGACATGGTCACCGTTGCTGAGGCCGGTGTGCGGCCCGCCGACCTCGGCCACGATGCCGGCCCCCTCGTGACCGAGTACCGCGGGCAGCGGCGAGCGGCCTGCCGACCACCGGACCGCGAGATCGGTACGGCACATGCCGCAGCCGGCGATCTTCACGAGAACCTCGTCGTCGGACGGTCCTGAGTGCAGCAGCACCTTTTCGACGGTGAATCGGCTCTTGGCGGAACGCAGGACCGCCGCGTCGAACTTTCCCGGCATGCCGCGGTCAGCCCGCGCTGAGGGCGGCCGCCGCGTGTTCCTGGGCGTGCCGGTCCATCTCCGCCCGAAAGGCGGCGACCAACTCGGGCCTGATCCGGCCGGCGTTGCGGTCACCGCCCTCGCAGACCGCGCCCCGCACACCCACGATGTCCGTGCCGATGCGGGTCAACGCGCCGAGGTCGCCTGCCTTCACGCTGCCCGCGAGGGCGGCGAGGAGTTCGGCCTGGTGGGCCCGGCGCACGAACTCGGCGCAGATCTCCGGGGGCACGTGGTCGAACAGCCGTGTCCCGTCCTTGACCGCGGTGTCGAGCATGGCCGCGTCGGCGCCCGAGCGCAGGGCGATGTCGGGCAGCGCGAGCGGGTTGACGCAGCCGATCCGGTGGGCGTCGGCGTACCCGGAGGCGACGACGAAGGCGTCCGGCCTGTACTCCTTCACCGCCCGCACGACACCTCGCATGACCTCGATCGCCTGGTCGGGTGTCGTGCATCCGTAGAGCCCGACCTTGATGTAGGTGGCTCCGGAGACGGCCGCGCCGAGCGCCGCCTGGGCCACGGTGCCGGGCTTGTACGGCACGTCTCCCACGGTCGCGGAGACGGGTTTGCCGGCCGGGACCGCCTCCCGGATCTCCTTGATGACCCACGGGAAGTTCGCGCCGAGCGAGCCCTCGTCGGGTCTCTTCACGTCCACGATGTCGAAATGTTCCGCCGCCTTCGCACACTCGATGGCTTCCTCGACGCTGTCCGGGGAGATGAGAAGTAACAACGTGTGCTCCTCTCCGCACACTTCACCTGGCATCACCTGGCATCACCTGGTACGAGAAGGCAGGCAGGCAGGGGTGTGCGAACGCGCTGTCGTCTGTCGCGGTCCGTTCATCATCAGCGGCGGTGCGCGACCCCCGGTAGGGCGCATGAAGATCGAGGGAGGCGCCACCCCTGGCGCAAGTGCGCCGTGCACGCCGGTGCAACCGGCTCCACATCCCGTTCATGCCGACGCGACACCATCTTCACTCTTTATGTTGACCAGCCGGTCTTCTCCTGACCCCGGGCGACGGCGGCTCGCATAGTTGCTGCTCGGCCGGCACACACGGCCATCTCCTGGATCCGAGAGAGGCAGACACACACATGCGTCCCGAAGCAGTCACACGTGTGAAACTGGTCTTCACCCTGTTCGACGCCGACGGCAACGGGGTCCTGGAAGCCGACGACTTCGCGCTCATGAGCGACCGGGTAGCCGCGGCGGTGCCCGACGCCGACGAGGCTCGCACCCGCGCCATGCGCGCCAGTTTCCAGCGTTACTGGGAGACTCTGGCCCGGGAGCTCGACACCAACCGCGACGGCCGGATCACCTACGACGAGTTCCAGGCGTGCGTCCTGTCGCCGGAACGCTTCAGCGGGGCCGTCGACGCCTTCGCGGCAGGCTTCGCCCGCTTCGGTGACGTGGACGGCAGCGGCACCGTCACCCGGCCCGTCTTCATCGGCATGATGAGAGGCGTCGGCTTCGAACGCCCCAACATCGAGGCCCTGTTCAACGCGTTCGGGCCCGATGCCGACGACCGGATCCGGGTGGACGTGTGGGAGGCCGAGATCAAGAACTACTACGCCCCCGACAAGGGCGGCGTCCCCGCGGATCTCCTGGCGGCCGTCCCGACAGCCTGACCCGGCCAGGCTCAGGGCCCCCGTACGGGGCGGGCCCTCGTTCCACCGGCAAGCGCTGCCGCACACCGAGCAGCGGCCCGCACGGTCTGCTCGAGCAGAACGGCGATCGTCATCGGCCCGACGCCGCCCGGCACCGGGGTGATCAGCCGGGCGCGGGCGGTGTCGAGATCTATGTCGCCGACATTGCCTGGGTTGTATCCGGTGTCGCTCACGCCAGCGCCAGGCTCGATGTCTTCGCCGCGGATCGGCCGGAACCTCCCCACGGCCGCCACTCGCTCCGCCACCTTCACCACCGCCCGCCGAACCGGCCGTGGACGGCGGCAGTTCCCACGTCTGGCCCTCCGGCCTCGGACCCTCCGGCGCCGCCCCGGGCAACGTCCCTGCGCTCGCCACGTATCGTGCAGTGCAACGGCACTGCATACGGCATGACGGACGACACACCTGGGGGGCACACCATGATCGGTGTTGAGGAGCTGGAGACCACCGCGGCGCTGATCGCCGAGCATGTGGTGCGCACACCCACACTGCCCAGCCCGGGGCTGACCGCGCTGCTCGGTGTGCCGGTCACCCTCAAGCTCGAACTTCTGCAGCGCAGCGGCTCGTTCAAGGCGCGAGGCGCGGCCGCGAAGCTACTGACGCTCACCGACGAGCAGCGCGCGGCCGGTGTGGTCGCGGTGTCGGGCGGCAATCACGGGGTCGCGGTGGCCGAGATGTCGGCCGCTCTGGGGGTGCGGGCCACCGTGGTCATGCCGCGTACCGCACCGGCTCGCTCGGTGGCGATCGCGCGGGCCGCCGGTGCGGAGGTGCGCTTGGCCCCCACCATGGCGGAGGCGTTCGCGCTCATGGAGCGTCTCGAGGCCGACGGGCTCACGCTGCTGCATCCGTTCGCCGACCCGGTGGTGATCGCCGGGCAGGGCACCGTGGGCCTGGAACTCGCCGCGGACGCCGGACCGTTGACGGACGTCCTCGTCTCCATCGGCGGGGGCGGCCTCATCGCCGGTGTGGCGGCGGCGCTGCGGGCGCTGCGGCCGGACGTGCGCGTGTGGGGCGTGGAGACGACCGGTGCCGACGCGATGACGCAGGCGCTGGCCCACGGCGGCCCGGTGCCGGTGGACGTGGACTCGCGCATCACCACGCTCGGCGCGCCCACCGTGTCCCCGTTGACGTACGAGATGGTGCGCGACCTTGTCGACGAGGTGCTGATCGTGCCGGAGGAGGAGGCCTTCGCCGCCGTCCGTGAGATGGCGGAACACGCCAAGGTGTGGACCGAGCCCGCCGCCGCCTGCCTCCTTCCCGCGGCCCGGCGCGTCCTCGCCAAGACCGGTACGCAGACCCGCCTGGGCCTGGTGGTCTGCGGCGGCAACGCCACGGTCGCCGACGTCACTTCGTACGCGGGACCGACCTCGTAGACGTCGGCCACACCTTGCGCCACCTGGCCAAGTGGGCCGGCTCGGTCAACCCTTCGGCTGGTGGCGGCTGCGTGCGAGCGACATGCCGGTACCGAGAGCGGGCCTGCGGGCGGGAGGCGGAGAACGATGACGACCGGCGCGCTCTGGCTGACGGCGATCGTGTTGCTCGGCTCATGTGTGCAGTGGCTGACCGGCATGGGTTTCGCGCTGGTGGCGGTCCCCGCCCTGATCCTGCTCCTGGGCCCCACCCAAGGGGTGGTCCTCGCGAACTGCGCGTCCGGTGTGATCTGCGCGATCGGTCTGGCGCACGGCTGGCGTGAGGTGCGGTGGGCCGCGATGGTGCCGCTCGCCGTGGCCTCCGCGTGCACGGTTCCGCTCGGTGCGTGGACGACACGACATCTGCCGGAACCGGTGCTGCTGCTCGTCATGGGCAGCCTGGTGACGGTAGCCGTGCTCTTGATCGTCCGCGGGCTGCGCGCCCCCGCGCTGAGGGGCCGGGCGGGAGCCGTCGGCACGGGCGCGGTGGGCGGCTTCATGAACGCGGCGGCGGGCGTGGGCGGCCCTCCTGTCTCCCTGTACGCCCTCAACGCGGGGTGGACGGTCCGGGAGTTCGTGCCCAACGCCCAGTTCTACGGGTTCTTCGTCAACGTCTTCTCGGTCGCGGCGAACGGCGTGCCGCGGCTCGGCGGCGTGCAGTGGGTGTGCGTCGGCGTCGCGATGACGGCGGGGATGCTGATCGGCCGGGCCCTCGCGGACCGTACCCCTGACCGCCGGGCCCGAGCGCTGGTGTTGGTACTCGCGCTGGGGGGCGGGGTGACGACGCTGCTGAAGGGGGCCCTCGAGTTGTGACACCCGCCGGACGGCGACCGCGAGACCGCACGCATCGGTGACCGCTGTCCGACGAGTGTCCCTGTCGCGCGTCAGTGCAACTTGAGCGAGTCCTCCATCACCTTCGCGTTCTTGATCATCTCGATGGGCTTGGCGTCGGTGAGGGACTGCAGCGCGGACTTGCCGGTGTTGAGGGCGACTTCTGACGGTGCGGCGTCCGCGACGGCGGGCCCGGCAGCCATGAGCGCGGCGGTTCCGGCGAAGACTGCGGCGCCGAGTGCTCGGCTGATGATGTTGTCCATATCCGGACAACGAGACATATGCCCCGGAGGCACGTCTCGCTGACGGATCATGAAGGTACGGCCTCGGAGAACACGGCGGCCCGCTCCTCCTCGGCCGGTGTGCGGTAGGCGCGCAGCGGCGCGGCGGCCACGGCCACAGCGGCGACCGCGACGACCGCGGACAGTCCGCCGAGGACGAGAGAGAAGGAGGCGGAGGTGGCGGAGGCCAGCAGACCACCGCGGAAGTTGCCGAGTTCGGGGCCCGCGACGCCGATGACGTGCTCCACCGAGGAGACCCGCCCCCGGTAGGCGTCCGGTGTCTCCAACTGCACCAGGGCGCTGCGCGTCACGACGGACACGGTGTCGGCGGCGCCCGCCACGGCCAGGCAGCCGAGCGCGAGCCACAAGGGACCCGCCAGGCCGAAACAGGCCAGCGCCAGGCCCCACACCACGGCGGCGGACAGTTGTACCAGGCCGCTGCGGCGCCAGCGCGTCACCGTGCCGGACAGCAGACCGGCCGTGATACCTCCGACGGCGATGGCCGAGAGGAACAGGCCCAACGTCTGCGGGTTGCCCCCGAAGCGGTCCTCGTTGACGAGTGGGAAGAGCGCGATGGGCATGGCGAGCAGCGTCGCGGACAGGTCGGTGGCCATCGAGCCCCACAGCGTCGGGCGGCGCAGGACGATCCGCCAGCCGCCCCGCTCCGGCCGGCGCCTCCCGCGCGCCGCCTCCGTCGCCCCGTCGGGCCGCATGGCGGGCAGGCGGATCACCGCGAGCATTGAGACGGCGGTGGCGACGCCTTGGACGGTGTACGCGGCAGGGAAGCCCCACTGGGCGATGACAAGGCCCGCCAGTGCGGGTCCGGCCAGCATGGCCGCCTGGAAGGAGACGTTGGTCAGGGCGAGGCCGGCCGCGACCTGGTCGCCGGGGAGCAGGCGGACCGGGAAGGTGCGGCGGGCGGGGGCGCCGAGGGCGCCGCAGCTCGTTCCGAGGGCGACCAGGGCGAGCAGGAGCAGCACGCTGCGGTTGTCCGCGAGTGCCTGGGCGCACAGCCCCACGGCGGACAGGAGTTGGCCCGCGGTGGTGGCCCGTACCACCGTGCGCCGGTCGAAGGTGTCGGCCAAGGTTCCGCCGAGGAGCCCGAAGACCACCATCGGCACTCCGGTGGCGAGGCCGATGGCGCCGGTTCCCACCGGGCTGCCGGTCAGCTCCCAGACTTGGGCGAGGACCGCCACGCCGGCCACCTGGCCGCCGAGCTGTGCGGCGGTGGTGCCGATCCACAGGTCGCGGAACGGCCGGCTGCCGCGCAGCGGCCGGATGTCGAGCAGGTGCACGCGGGCACGGCCGCTCATCGCGGCGGCTCGACGAGGTGGTGCAGGATCCGCTGCCGCATCGACCGGCGCTCCAGCGCCCGCCGCACCTCCTCGACGACCTCCGTCATCGCGTGCGGAGTCTCGTCGTCCAGTTCGGCGACGGTCGCGTGGGTGGCGCGCCACTCCGCTTCGAGGAACGGCACCAGCGAGCGGCCGCGCTCGGTCAGGTCGATGCGCCGGGTACGGGCGTCGGGCCCCGGCTCGGAGGTGACAAGACCCTCCTTGCGCATGGCGGCGACGGTCTGGCTGATCGCGGAGTGCGAGCGGTTCAGGGATTTCGCGAGGTCGCGGATGGTCAGCGGCCCGGTGTGGGCGAGCCGGATGAGCGGAAACGCGAACCGGGGCCGAACGCCCTCGATGCCGCGCTCGACGTAGACCTGCTCGATCTCGGCGTCCATGGCCGCCAGAAGCTCGTGCAGGGTGTGCCAGGGGTCGGGTCGCGCGGTGGGGTCATTGGATGTCACAGCACTAATATAACAGCGCTGCGACAATGCGGGTGGGGGTGATGAGATGGTGACCGCCTCACCGCAAGGAGGCCGCGTGGACAGGGATTCAGCGCTCAGCTTGTTCCGCATGGCCGCAGCCGACAGGCCCCTGACGCCCTGGCGGCGCCCGTCGCGGGCGCGGCTGGTGGAGCTGGGCCTTGACGCGCTCCTGGCCGGTCTCGACAGCCCCTCCCTCGCACTACTGGCACATCCGGCTGGACGCGGCGGCCGAACTCGGCCATCCCGAAGCACTGCAGGGGATCATCGACATCGCGCGATGGATATACACCCGAGACACCGGAACCCCGCAGTTCGTCGGCGGTCGCGCTGGGCGCGGGCTCGTAGACGGCGGTGCAGTGGTGCCGTCGGGTCGAGGCTGGACGACGTGGACGGCGTGGACGACGTGGACGACGTGGACGACGTGGACGGCGTGGTCGTCGGCCGGAGCGGTGATGGTGGCATGGGCGGTGGGCGCTGCCGAAGTGGTCGGTTCGGCGCGCCCTGCCGGTGCGGACAGGGCCACGACCAGTGCGGCTGCGGTCTCGGAGCGGGCGGTCGAACGACGCCGGGCAGGACCTCGAACCTGGCTGGCATGGCCGAGTCAGTAGAGGAGGGGCGATTCGGTCGGTCGGCGAACGGCGTTGTCAGTGCCGATCCGTAGGGTCGTCACAAGTCGTCCGCAGGTCCCATCGCCCCGTAAGGAGCCAGCCATGATCGAAGGACTGAGCAGACTCGCCGTCATCACCGTGTTCGCCGAGGACTTGGCCGCCACCAAGGCCTTCTACACCGACGTGTTCGGCCTGAAGGTGGTCCACGAGGACGATGCCTCCGCCGTCGTCACGCTCGACAACCTCATGATCAACGTGCTGGCCGCGGCCAACGCCCCCGAAGTCGTCGCCCCTTCCTCCGTCGGTGACGCGGACGCCGGTCCGCGCACCCTGTTCACGATCGAGGTGAACGATGCCGACGCCGTCTGCGCGCAGCTCGCGGAGCACGGCGTACGCCTGCTGAACGGTCCCGTGGACCGCCCGTGGGGCCGGCGAACCGCGGCGTTCGCCGACCCGGCGGGCAATGTGTGGGAGATCGCTCAGGTGCTGGAAGGGTGACCGGCGCCGCGTCAGGTCAGCAGGTGACGAGGACCACGGACACGGCGGTGCAGGAGGCCGACGCGCTGTCGTTGGCCGCATTGGGGTCGGTCGGCGCGGACGCGGTGCGCTGGGCCGTGACCTTGACCTGGCCGAGGGAGAGCAGGTGCAGCGGGACGCGGAACGTCTTCTGCGCGCTCGCGTTGTCGGCGATGGCTCCGTAGGCACAGGTCACCGTGGTGCCCGCGGCCGTGCAGCCGAGGGCGAGGCCGGTGGCGGAGGTGCCTCGCGGGAGCTTCACGGTGAGGGTCGCGGAGGTCACGGCTTCGGGGCCCGTGTTACGGGCGCTGAGGGTGTAGCTCAAGTAGGGCACCAGGAGCCCGAGCCGAGGCTGAGCGGTGAGCTTGACGTCGATGTCCGCCGCCGACGCCGAGGACGGCTCGGGGACGAACGCGATGCCGTAGGGACCGTCCAGGCCGGTGATGGTGGTACTGACCGTGTTGGTGGAGGTGTCGATCACCGAGACGGTGTCGTCGTCCACGTTGGTGGCGTACGCGGCCGTACCGGCGGGGTTGACCTCGACCTTGGCGGGGCCAGCGCCGACCGGGACGGTCGCGATCACGGAGTGCGTCGACGTGTCGATGACCTTCACGTCGTCACTGCCCCGGTCGGTGACGTAGGCCCGCGCGCCGGAGGAGTCGAACGAGACGCCGTGCGGGCCGGAACCGACCGCGATGTCCGTCGTCACCGTGTTGGTCGCCGTGTCGATGACGGAGACGGAGTCGTCGTCACTGTTGTTGGCGACGTAGGCGACGTCCCCGGAGGGGCTGACCGCCACCCCCGAGGGGGCGTCGCCGACAGCGACCGTGGCGGTCACCGTGTTGGTCGAGGTGTCGATGACCGAGACCGTGTTCGTGCCGTTGTTGGACACGTATGCGGTGGCTCCGGACGGGGTCACCGCCACACCGTTCGGGGAGCCTCCGACGGGGACGGTCGCGGTGACCGCGTTCATCGAGGTGTCGATGACGGACACCGTCTCGTCGCCGCTGTTGGCCACGTATGCGCGGGCTCCGGACGGGGCGAACGCGACGCTGAGGGGGTTGCCGCCGACCGGGACGGTGGCGGTGACGGCGTCGGTCCTCGTGTCGATCACCGAGACGGTCTTGTCGTCGAAGTTGGTGACGTAGGCGCGCGTCCGGGCCGGGTCGACCGCCACGCCGACCGGGCTGTTACCGACGCCGATGCTGCGGACCGCCTCGTTCGTGCCGGTGTCGATCACCGTGAGGGCGTCGCCGTGGAAGTTGGCCACGTACGCCGACGGGCCTTCGGCGGCGTGGGCGGGCGTCGTCAGCGCCGCGAGCCCTGAAAGCGTCAGGGCGCCGGCCGCGGCGAAGGGGGCGAGTCGTCGCCCCCACGTCAGGCGTCGCCCCAGTCCGGCGAACAGCCGTCCAGGTCGGGCAGGTCCAGAAGTCAGTGGTCTCGCGGGCACAGCAGCCACGTGCCTCCCCCTTCATCGAGCCTCATCGAGCGCGCGCCGCGACGACGGGCCGGAAGGACCCGAGGACCGCCGACGGCGCGCTCGCGCACCCCGTCGTCGGCGGTCGGCGACGACGGCAACGCCCGTCCCTACGGCGTCACCAGCATCATCACGCACTCTCCCCCGTCCGGGAACAGAACCTTTACAGTTGTTCGCACTCGGTCAAAAACTGGCCACACTCGATCTCGCGCCCCGAACCGGGTCATCGCGACCGCGGTGCCCGGCAGGTAAGGGGTCGACGTCCGCAGGGCGGAGTGCAGAGCAACAGGCGGCGGCGCCAGCCCGGTTCGGGCCCGAACGTTGGCAAGGCCCGCTGCGGCTCGTTGCGGCTCGCTGCGCGAGCCAGGCAGACGAGCAGGGTGCGCCGGGCGGCGCGGCCCCCACCCGGGAGCGTTCAGGGACGCGCGCCCCGTCGCCGTAGTCGTCGATGGCGTAGTACCAGGTGGCGCGGTTGTCCCAGAGGAAGCGCGGTCCGGTCCGGACGATCTCGAAGGGGGCGACGGCCGTGGTGATCGATATGTGGCGAAGTTAGTCAGGCGTCAACTGCCGGTCACCGCACGCCGATTGGATTGAACGAGACTGCAACGACCCGGTCATGGCGCCGCCACGCACGTGTCACAACCCGGGCTGTGACCAATGATCCGGCGGGCTGCCTCAGGCCGGAGCGAGCTGTTCGTCCAGCCGGTCAAGCGTGCGCTCGCCACCTCCCGGGCGCCGCGCTCGAACGCGCGCCGGAACTCCACCGCCCCCAGGGCCGCTCGCAGCACCGCGGCGATCCGGTCCGCGTCCCCCGCGCTCGGCGGGCGGCAACGGGGCCTCGACGCCGAGGCGTTCACCCTCCGCCGCGCCGAGGAGCGCTGCCGCGGCGACGGGGGCACGAGACGACAGAGCGCCCGCGAGACCCTCAAGGGACAGGGCGAGGGCGCGGGGCTCCGCGAGGGCGCGGGCGACGGCGAGACCCCGCAGGTGGAGGGCGAGCGCCTCGTCGGGGCGGGACCGCAGCTCGGCGAGGAAGCCGAGTTCGGCCAGGCGCAGGTGCTCGCCCGCGGGCGACGACGCCTGGGCCAACCCGTCGCGCAGCCGCGCCAGGTGGTGTTCCGCCGCGGCGAGGTCGCCCGAACGCCGCGTACCGAGGGCCAGGCCCATCTCGGCGTGGATCTCGGCGTACGCGTACCCCTGCTCGGCGGCGATCCGGCGGGCCTGCTGGTGCAGGGTGCGGGCGCGGTCCCAGTCGCGATCCAGCAGGGCGAGCCGGCCGAGCCCGGACAGGCGGGCGGACACCTCGGCCAGGAGGCCCAGGTCGCGGGCGATGCGCAGCCCGTCCTGCTGCAACCGTTCGGTCTCCTCGTACGCACCCTTGATCTCGGCGAGCGTGGCGAGGGGCGGCACGGTCTGCAACTCGCCCCATCGGTCGCCCAGTTCGCGGAAGAGCCGGGCGCTGTGATGCCCGTCGCGGCCGATGCCCGCGAGGTCACCCCGGTCGAGCGCGAGCCGGGCCCGCAGGCCGAGCGCGGCAGCTGTCCCCCACGTGTCGCCGAGGGCCTCGAACAGGTCCTCCTCGACGACACACCCGGCGAGGCGGCGCGCCGCCTGGCCCGCCTCGGTGACCTCGCGGGCACGCCGCTCACCTCCGACGCCGAGATATTCGCGGGCACCCCCGACGAACTCGCCGACCTCCTCCTGGACCGGCGCTCCGCCGGGCTCGACGGCTTCCGCCTGCGCCCGGCCGTCCTGCCGCACGACCTGAGGGCGGTCGCCCGGAGGCTGGTCCCGGCACTTCAGCGCCGGGGCGCGTTCCGTACGGCCTACACGAGCGACACGCTGCGCGGACATCTGGTGCTGACGCGGCCGAGGAGCCGGTACGCAGGCACACGTTCGGGTCAGCCGCCCGTACGCACCTCGTCATAGGGGGTACGGACACGTTGCCGCGCCGCGCTCACACGTGTGCGGCCGACGAGTCCCAGCAGGAAACCGGCCGGGATCGTGATGAGCCCCGGTGTCTGCAACGGGAACCAGTGGATGTCGTGACCGGGAAAGACCGCGACGGGCGAGCCGGTCATGGCCGGGGAGCCGGTCAGCAGCACCATGACGAGCGGCAGGGTCCCGTACACGGTCCAGCGCACACCTGTGGCGGAGAAACCCGGCAGGAACAGCGCGTACAGCAGGACCGGTGCGAGGACCGACGCCGCCACCGTGAACGACAGCGCGATCAGGGTCATCGTGCCGCGGTCCGCGAGAAGGGCCGCGAGCAGGACGGCGACGGCGCCCACGATGACGATGCCCACGCGCGCCTGCCGGATCTCCCGCGCCGCCGACCGGTCACCCGTCCCCCGCGCGGGCCGTTCCCGGAAGTCGCGGGCGATGCTGGAGGCGGCGGCGAGCGTGATTCCGGCGACGGCCGCGAGGGTGGTCGCGAAGACGGCGCACGCGACGATCGCGAAGAGCATGCTGTGCCGCGCTCCGCCCTCGACGGGATCGAGCGCGCCCACCACCATGAGCAGGGCGGTCGCTCCGCCGGGGTCCGCGGCCCGGATGGCGTCCCGGCCGATCAGCGCGCAGGCGCCGAGCCCGGCCACCACCACCCCGGCGCACACCAGCGCGACCGGTCCGACCGCCCAGCCGACCGCGCGGCGGGCGGTGCGGGCGTCCCGGAGCGGATGCAGGCGCATGGTGACGTGCGGCAGGCAGGCGGCGCCGATGAGCAGGGTGGCCTCGAAGCCGATGAGGTCGAGGCGGCCGGCCAGGGAGTGACCGAAGTGCAGGCCCGGCAGCGCGTAGTCGGCGCCCGCTCCCGATCGGTCTCGGGCCGCGTCGAACAGGCTTAGCGGTGACCATCCGAACCGGGCGAGGACGATCCCGGCGAGCAGCGGCAGGGCGGTCAGGGCCACACCCACCTTGAGGATCTGCACGTAGCCGACGCCGCGCATCCCGCCGACCGCCGCGTAGCAGATCATGAGGGCGCCGCCGGTGACCGTACACCAGGTGAGTGCGCCTTCGGGCAGGCCGAACATCGCGGTCATGATGCGGCCGACGGTGGTGAGCTGCACCAGGAGCAGCGGGGCGAGGACGACGAGCCCCGCGATGCCGAGCGCTCGGCGTGCGGACGGGTCACCGAGCCGGTCGGTGAGGAAGTCCCCCAGCGTGAAGACCCCGGTCCTGCGCAGGGGTTCGCCCAGGATCCGCATGAGCAGGAAGAGCGAGAGGACGGTGGCGGCGGCGAAGAGCATGCCGTCGGCGCCGTCGAGGGCGACCGCGCCCGTGGTGCTCAGCAGGGTGGCCGCGGAGATGTAGTCCCCGGCGATGGCGAGCCCGCCGCCGACCGGTCCGAAGGCCGCGCTGCCGCCCGCGTAGAAGTGCTCGGGGTCGTCCACGTCCGCCGCCGCGAGTCCGCACAGCAGCAACGACACGGCGACGAAACCGAGAAACACCACGAGGGCGAACGACTGCCCGTCGCCCCCGCTCACGACCGGCGCTCCCGCGCGCGGGGTCCGACACGGTGAACTTGGGTACACGGGGGCGGAGTTGATCGCGTTGCGCAAGACATGCGGGGCATGGCACCAGCCCGTCCGCCGGTGCGTACAGGGGACGGAGGTGTTCCGGAGGCGTACGCACAGCGAAGAGGCGGTGGGGCTGTGCTGCGGCACAGCACGGCCGGACTGCGCTGCGGCACAGGAACGTGCGCGAGCGTCCACGCGGGGGCGAGACGGCGGGGCCGACAGATACGCGGGCAGGAAAGGTGAGGTGTGCGACATCTGCGCTTGTCGCACACCTACGTGTGCGCCAGTGTGACGCGCATGACCGCCACCACGGCCTCCGCCGCCGAAGACACCGTGCTCGCACCGCTCCACGCCTACATCCGCGGCCACGCCACCGGCGATCCGGCCCACTTCCGCGACGCGTTCCTGCCGACGGCCCACATCGAGGGCGTCCGGGACGGCGCCTTCGTCTCCTGGGCGCTGGACGACTACACCGCTCTCTTCTCCGGCCGTCCGGCCCCGGACGAGTCGGCCCGTTCCCGCCGCGTCGACTCCGTCGACGTCCACGGCACCGTCGCGTCCGCGACCATGACGCTCGCCCACGGCGCGGACACGTTCACCGATGTGTTTCTGCTGGTGCGCGTGGAGGGCGGTTGGCGCATCGCCAACAAGGTGTACCACCGCCATGCGTGAGGGCGGTGTCGTCATGGGCCTCGGGACAGAGGCCAAACGGGGAACACTCCCCGCTTCATGTTACGGTCACTCCCGACAGGCAAACGGGGACCTCTCCCCACTTCTGTTCCTCCGCCGCCCGGGAGTCGCCATGCGTACGCAGCAGCCCCCCACCGTTCAACTCACCGACCTGACCGACGACTTCGCCACCGACCCCTACTCCGCGTTCACGGCACTGCGGGCACGCGGCCCCGTCCACCACGTGCGCTACCCCACCGGGGACGAGTCGTGGCTGGTGGTGGGGCACGCGGAAGTACGCGCCGCGTTCGCCGACCCCCGGCTGCGCAACGATGTGCGGCACTCCGCCGACTTCGAGGACGACGGGCTGTACGCCGTGGGCCGCAACATGCTCCAGGTCGACCCGCCCGACCACACCCGGCTGCGAACCCTGGTGGCCCGCGAGTTCACCGCCCGCCGCGTGCGGGCGCTGGGCCCGCGCGTCCAGGAGGCGGCCGGTACGCTCCTGGACGCCGTGGCCGCCGACGGCCGGACCGATCTCGTGGCCGCGTACGCGTATCCGCTGCCGCTCACCATCATCTGCGAGCTGCTCGGCGTGCCGGACGCGGACCGCGGCGCCTTCCGGACGTGGTCCACGCAGGTCGTCGCCCTCGACGACCCCGAGCGGTCCGCCAAGGCGTCACAGGAGATGGCCGTCTACCTCGCCGGACTCGCCGAGGAGAAGCGTCGGCAGCGGGACGCGGCGGAAAGCGATCTGCTGCACGCGCTGGTTCGCACCCACGACGGCGACAGCGGCAGTGCGGACCGGCTGGCGCCCGAGGAGCTGCTCGGCATGGCCTTCCTGTTGCTGGTCGCGGGGCACGAGACCACCGTCAACCTCATCTCCAACTCCGTACAACTGCTGCTCGGCCACCCCGAACAGCTCGCCGCCCTGCGCGCCGACCCGGATCTCATCGAAGGCGCCGTCGAGGAGACCCTGCGCTTCGAGTCCCCGGCTCCGGCGGGCACCTACCGCTACTCCGCCGAACCGGTAGAACTCGCAGACGTGCGCATACCGGCCGGTGCGCGGGTCGTCCTGTCCATCGCCGCCGCCAACCGCGACCCGGCGCGTTTCCCGGCCCCCGAACTCTTCGACATCCGCCGCGACCCGGCCACGACCCGCGCCCATCTCGCCTTCGGGCACGGCCTGCACCACTGCCTCGGCGCCCCGCTGGCCCGTCTGGAAGCGACCCTGGCCCTGCGCCTCCTGCTGGACCGCTTCCCCCGCCTGGCCTTCGACGGGGACGGCACCCCCAAGTGGCGGCCCAGCCTCATGCGCAGCCTGAGGGAGCTGCGGGTGCGCTGGTAGGCGCCGGTGGTGACACCGCAGGGGCGTGATCGTTGACAGGCCGATGAACGGATTCGGGTGTACGGGGACAGGTGCGGGCCGGATGGTGGGCCGCTGGGAGCGGGTGCGTGCGCACGCGGAGACGCTGCGGCTGTACGACCTCGTGGTCGTGGCCCTCGTCGGCGGCCTCGGCGCCACGCTGGCGGCGCCGGTCCCGCAGGTCCGCGATGTGGTGCTCGCGATGGTCTCCGGGTTGTCGGGCTGTGCGGGCGCGCTGTACGCGGCGGACTACCTGACCCGGGCCGACGACGTCGTGGACAAGCCGTACCGGCCGATCCCGTCGGGGCGGCTGACCGCGAGCGCCGCGAAGTGGGCCGCGGCCCTGCTGACCTCCGGCACGCTGGTGCTCGACGCCGTCGTCGCGTGGCACTCGTTGGTGTTCGTGGTGCTCGCCGGTGTCTCCTACGCCGCGTACGGGGCCGGGCTCAAGGGCCGAGGGCTGTGGGGCGACGCCGCCTCGGGGTTCGCGGGCTGGACGTGCCCCCTGCTGGCCGGAGCGTGCTTCAGCTCCGCCTGGCCGCAGCTCGCGCTGCTGCTGCCCGCGCTGGCACTGGGCCTGCAGGGCACGTTCAGCAACGTACTGCTGGCGATCCACGACGTGGACCAGGACCGCCGCGCGGGCAGCCGGACCCTGCCGGTGCGGCGCGGGGTACGGACGTCGGTACGGGTGCTGGGCGCGCTGGCGGCGACGTCGTACCTGGCGGCCGTGTCGACACCCCTGGTCCTTGGCCGGCCCGCTCCCCCGGTGTTCTGGGTGCTGCTGCTGGGGGCGGCGGTGACGGCCGGGGTGGTGGTGGCGGGGGCGCGGACGGCCACCGGGAAGTCGGTCGCCCGGCACCTGTGCGAGCGTGTGCTCCTGCCCGGGGCGCTGTGGACGTCGGCCGAGCCCCTCGCAGGCGGAGCGCTGGTCGTGGCGGCCCTGTCGGTGGTGGTGTCGGCACCGCGGCCGATGCTGCGCCCCGGTACGGCGGGAGAGCGATCCCGGGTGGGCCGAGACGGTGCCGGGGCGTGAGAGAGCCGCCTACCCCCTCCCTGTGTCGTGCAGGAGCAGCGCCCCCACGGCCAGCGCGGCCCCGTGCGGTGTGCCGAGGTCGATACCGGTCAGCCTGGTGACGCGGGCGAGCCTGTTGTCGACGGTGTTGGGGTGCAGGGTCAGGGCCGCCGCCGTCGCCCTGCGGTCCCGGCCCTGGGCGAGATGGACGCGGAGCGTCTCGATCAACTCCGGTCGTGCGCGCAGAGGTTGGAGGAGTGCGGCCACCGCCCGGCCGCCCTGGCCCGGCCGCGTCAGCTGGAACTCCAGAAGGACGTCGGCGAGTCGGTGCACACCGGGCGGGCATCCGCTGAGGCGGGCGAGGCGCAGGACCTCGCCCGCCGTGTGTGCCGCCTCGGGCACCGCCTCCGGCTCCTCGGCCCGCACCACGGCGACGCGTACGGGCATGGCGTACTCCTGGCTCAACCGCCCGGCGAGGTCCGGTGCGGGCTCTTGACCGTGCGCGACCAGAGCCCGCGCGGTGGACCCGTCGACGAGCACCGGGCACGGGGCAAAGGACAGCAGCCGCTCCAGGACGCGCCGCAGCCGCGCCTCGCTGCGCAGGTCGCGGACGAGCGCCCCCTCGTCGGCTGACCCGTCGCGGTCCTCGCCCTCCCAACTCAGGGCGAGGACCGACACGTCCGCCTTCAAACCGAGTTCGGCACACGCCTGACGCCCCGGTGCGCCGCCGTGCAACAGGTCGCGGACCAAGGCCCGTTCCCGCTCGCGCCGGGCCATCGCGGGGGCCGCGGACTCGGCCTGGTAGGTGCGTACGACCGAGCCGAGGACGGCGTGCTGGGAGCGCAGCAAACGGTCGACGAGTTCCGCGAGCTCCTCGCTCTCCTCCGCCCGCGCCTCCTCGCGCAGCATCTCCCACAGCACGTGGGTCGCCTTGGCGTGGGCGGCGATCAGCAGGTCGAGGGGCATGCCTTCCCGCGCGCGCTGGGCCGCGCGTTCCAGGAACAGGTTCGTTCCTTGCGGGCCGTCGGAGTCGCGGAGGAAGCGGCGCGCCCCGAACCGCACCGTCGCGGCCATCTCCAGGTCCTTCATGTCGCGGGGCAGCCCCGCGTACCCGGGCAGCGCGTCCGTCCGAGACTCGCCGTGAGCCTCCGCCCGTTCGCACCCCGAAAGGTCCACGCCGATGGCCGATCACCACGCCGACGACGAAGCAGCCGGTTACCTCTCCTACATCGACCGCGTATGGCGGGAACAGGACACCCTCGCCGCCCACCTGTCGGGCAGGTGGACGCGCGACCGCCTGCTGCCCCTCACCGAGCGCGTCGGCTTCTTCCCGGCGTTCGCCAACGTGGCGGTGTTCGACACCGGGGACGGCCTCGTCATGGTCGACTCCGGTGACCGGCGCACCGCCGCCTCCCTGCACCGGGCCGTCACCGCGTACTCGTCCGCGCCGGTGTCCACCGTGGTCTTCACCCACGGACACGTGGACCACGTCTTCGGTGTCACCCCCTTCGACCGGGCGGCCGACGCCTCAGAGCGGCCCCGGCCCCACGTCGTCGCGCACGAGGCCATCGCCGCGCGCTTCGACCGCTACCGGCACACGTCCGGCTACAACGCCTGGATCAACCGGCGCCAGTTCGGCGTCCCCGAGCTGACCTGGCCCACCACCTACCGCTACCCCGACCGCACCTACCGCGACGAGCTGACCCTGCGCCACGGCGACCTGACCTTCGAACTGCGCCACGCGCGCGGGGAGACCGACGACCACACCTATGTGTGGGTGCCCGAGCTGAAGACGCTGTGCACCGGTGACCTGTTCATCTGGAACGCGCCGAACGCGGGCAACCCGCAGAAGGTCCAGCGCTATCCGCAGGAGTGGGCGCGGGCGCTGCGCCGGATGCGGGAGCTCGACGCGGAGCTGCTGCTGCCCGGTCACGGGGTGCCGATCGTCGGGCGGGACCGGATCCGTCGCGCGCTGGACGAGACGGCGCGGCTCCTGGAGACCCTGTGCGAGCAGACCAGGGAGCTGATGAACGCCGGCCACAACCTGGACAGCGTCCTGCAGCGGGTCGAGGTGCCCGCGGAGCTGCTGTCGCGGCCGTATCTGCGTCCCGCCTACGACGAGCCGGAGTTCGTCGTCCGGAATCTGTGGCGGCTGTGGGGCGGCTGGTACGACCAGAACCCGTCCCACCTGAAGCCCGCGCCGGACGCGGCGGTCGCCGCCGAGTTCGCCCGGCTCGCGGGAGGAGCGGGGCGACTGGCCGAACGCGCGGCCGAGCTGGCGGGGCAGGGCGAGCTGCGCCTGGCCTCGCACCTGGCCGAGGCGGCCGCGCTCGCCGCCCCCGAGGACCGGCGGATCGCCGGGGTCCGTGCCGATGTCTACCGCGACCGCGCCGCACGCGAGACGTCCACCATGGCGCGCGGGGTGTTCAGCTGGGCCGCCGCCGAGTCCGCGGCGGTCGCCAACGGCACCGACACGGCGGCCGAACTGGAGCACACACCCATGGGAGCGGCCCGCCGCGCGACGGGCATCGCGGTCGGCGTCGTCGAGTCCGCTGAACGAGAGAGCGACGCTCCCCGGGCCTAGGGCTGCCCTGGCGCCCCCTGCGCGTGGGAGTCTCAGTCGCCGGTCGTGCCGTCGAGCAGTTCGCGCAGGATGTCGAGGTGGCCGTTGTGGCGGGCCGTCTCCTCGGTCAGGTGCAGCAGGATCCAGCGCAGGTCGACGTGGAGCCCGTCGCGGACGGCTCGCTCGGCCCGCTCGTCCAGGCTGGTCGCGGCCACCAGTTCCCGGTGGCGCGCGCTGTGTTCCGCGTACTCGCCGAGCAACTGTGCGAGCGGGAAGTCGACGGCGATCCGCATCTCCCGGTCGGGGTCCTCGTCGGTCCAGGGGCCCCGGTCCTCCTCACCCAGGAAGACCACCTGGAACCAGTAGTGCTCGACCCAGCGGAGATGGTTGATCACTCCGCACATGGTCATCAGCGGCGAGCCGGGCAGGAGCGCTTTGCGTGCGTTCTCGGCGGAGACGCCTTCGCACTTGGCGCGAGCGGTGTCCCGCGCGTAGTCGAGGAACGTGGTGAGCTGCGTGCGTTCGTCCCACGCGGGCGGGGTGTCATCGATTCTGGTCATCGCGCGAAGCGTCCACGGTCACCGCGACCGCTGTCCATGTCTTTGTCGCGAGACCGGCGGTCGTGTCGGCCCCTGAACCGGTGCGGGGCGCCCCCGACCTCGGCATTCTCATAAGATCTACGAGAATCTACGAGAAGGAGCGGGTGGGTGAGCGGGGAGCGCGGGGCGTTCGGGGCCGCGCTGCGGGAGCTGCGGCTCGCGGCGTCGTTGACCATCGAGGGTCTCGCGGAGGCGTCGGGCGTCAGCGTGCGCGGCATCGGGGACCTGGAACGGGGGCGGCGGGCCGCTCCGCAGCGGCGCACGGTGGCCGCTCTCGCGGACGGGCTCGGCCTTGCCGATGCGGAGCGGGAACGCCTCCTCGCCGTCGCGCGCAGCGGACGCGGTGGTGGCTACAGCCCCTCCGGGGTGCGGAGCTTCCCCCGTGGCATCGACGACTTCGTGGGCCGTGAGCGCGAGATCGCGGAACTCGTCGCACTCGCGACGCCGTCGGGACCGGTCGGCGGCCCCGCGACGGTCGGTGCTCCCGTGACGGTCGGCGGCCCCGTGACGGTCGGCACTCCCGTGACGGTCGCCGTCTCCGGGCCGCCCGGCACCGGCAAGACCACGCTCGCGCTGCATGCCGCCCGCACGCTCGCGGACCGCTTCCCGGACGGGCAGCTCGTCCTCGACCTGCGCGGCCTGGACGACGAGCCGCCCGCGCCCGCCGAGCTGATGCTCACTGTGCTCAAGGCGTTCCAGGTGCCCGACCGGGACCTGGCGAAGGCCGGACCGCAAGGGCATCCCGCCCTGTACCGGCAGATGCTGGCCGACCGCCGGACGCTCCTGGTCCTCGACAACGCCCGCGACGAGGCCCAGGTGCGCCCGCTCCTCCCGGGCGCCGGTGCCGGAATGGCCCTCGTGACCAGCCGGCGCATGCTCACGGGTCTCGAGAGCGTGCACCGGCTCCCGCTGGGCGTACTGAGCCCCGAGGAGGCCGCCGCGTTCCTGACCACCCTGGTCGGGGCGGAGCGCGCCGAGGCCGATCCGGTGGCGCTCGCCGAGGTCGCGTACCGCTGCGGCCATCTGCCGCTGGCGCTGCGGGTGGCGGGGAACTGGCTGGCCACCCGCACCGGCTGGTCCCTGCGCCGCCTCGCCGACCGCCTCGCCCTCGACGAGCGGCGCCTGGACGTGCTCGCCGCCGGTGACCTGCGCGTCTCCGCCGCCTTCGACCTCTCCTACCGCCAGCTCACCCCCACGGCCGCCCGCCTCTTCCGGCGCCTCTCCCTCGTCCCCGGGCCGGACACCGGCGCCCCCGCCGCCGCCCGCCTCACCGGCCAGCGCCTGTACGACGCCGAGGACACCCTGGAAGAACTGGTCGAGGCCGGGCTGCTCGGCGGTGACCAGGACCGCTACCGCCTGCACGACCTGGTGTGCCTCTTCGCCCGGACGCGGCTGACGGCCGAGGAGAACCCGGCGGACATCGAACAGGCCCGCACCGACCTGCGCCACTGGCTCCTGGAGACGACCGTGGTGGCGGGCCGCTGGTTCGAACCCGGCCACGGCGCGCCGCCCGCCGACTGGCGGGGGCCGGTCGACCTGTCCTCCGCCGACAAGGCGATGCAGTGGCTGAAGACCGAGGGGGACAACTGGCTGGCGGCGCTGCGTGCGGTCGCCGCGGACGGTGAGCACGCCCGGGTCGTGGAGGTGGCCGAGGCGCTGCACTGGTTCTCCGACCAGTGGATCTTCTGGGGGCACTGGCCCGAGGTCTTCGACACCGCCGTACGCGCCGCCCGCGCCCTGGACGACCCGCTCCTCGAAGCGACGCAGCTCAACTACCACGCCTGGGCCCTGCTGCTGTGCGAGGGCCGCTTCCGCGAGAGCCTCGCCCGGTCGACCGAGGCGCTGGCCGCCGCCGAGAGCGCGGGCGACACCGTCCAGGAGGCGTGGGCGCACTTCTACAGCTCCTGGGCGTTGCGCAAGATGGAGGAGTACGCGTCGTCCGTCGACCACATGGAGCGGTCCATCCTCCTCTTCGAGGCCGACGACGACCTGCACGGCAGCCTCAACGCGCGGCACGGGCACGCCCTCACCCTGGCGGAGGCCCAGCGTGCCGAGGCCGCCCTTGAGTCCTTCCGGTCCACGCTCGCCTTCCTGGACCGGGCGGGCGCACGCATCGCCTCCCACATCGGGGACTTCGTGCGGGCCGGGCTGCACTCCGGCATGGCGCACGGCCTGGCCCAGCTGGAGAAGTGGGACGAGGCGGTCGCGGAGCGCCGGATCGCGGCGGACCTCTGGCACGACGCGGGCAACTTCACACAGGAGAGCAGCGAACTCGTCCGTCTCGGGCTGCTGCTGCTCTCCGCAGGCCGGCCGGAAGAGGCACGCGAAGCGTTCACGCGCTGTCTCGCGCTCGGCCCCGACGCGGCGCCACAGGCGCTCACCGACGCGCGGCACCACCTGGCCGGGACGGAGCGGGCACGGTAGCCGCCGCGCACTTTCTGCCTGCTTTCTGCCTGGAGCCCGCCTCCGCGTCCTGATTGTCTGGACATGGCGGAGAAACCGGGCGACGACGCTGCCGTCCGGGCATCCGCGCAGGACCAGGCACCGACTCCCGGCCCGATCCATGTGCGCCGCGGACCCGAGCTCTTCGCCAGGGGTGTGCATGGAGAGGAGAGCCGGATGACTCCGGTGCTGACCACTGACGCGGTGTCCGAGAGCGGCCGGCCGGACCACTGGCGCACCGTGACGGCCACGGTCGACATACCCACGGCCATCACACGGGACGGCGGTGACACTCCGGTCACCGGACGCTTCGTCACCGCCCAGGTCGGTTACCTGCGGATACGCACCGTGGAGGCGGACCCGCACCAGGTCAGTCACAGAGCCCAGCACATCGCCCGCTCCACCGACCGGTTCGTGGTGATCGGCGTCCAGCTGACGGGCCGGACCGTCCTGACCCAGGACGGCCGACGCGCCGACGTGGGCCGGGGCGGCCTCTTCGTGTACGACACCGCCCGCCCCTTCTTCATGGACCACCCCGAACCGTTCGCGGCCCGGCTCGTCCACGTGCCCCGCCGCGCGCTGGCCCTCCCCGACGAGGACCTGCGCCGCGTCACGGCCACCGCGCTCGGCACCGGTGACGGCTGCGGTGCGGTCCTGCGCCCCTTCCTGACGACGCTGACCGACTCCGCCGGCGCCTACTCCCCCGCCGTCGCGACCCGGCTGGCCTCCAGCGTCGTGGACCTCTTCGCGGTCCTGGTGGCCGAGGTCATCAGGGACGACCGGTCCGGGGCGGACACCGGACGCGCCCACCTGGTGACGCGCATCCGTGACCACATCGACCGGCATCTGGCCGATCCCGCGCTGTCCCCCGAGGACATCGCCAAGGCGCACCACATCTCCGTGCGCTACCTGCACCGGCTCTTCGAGGGCGAGGACGTCACCGTCGGCCGGCTCGTCCAGCGCCGCCGCCTCGAGGAGTGCGCCCGCGAACTGGCCCTCGGCGGACGCGACCTGCCCTCGGTCGCGTCCGTGGCGCAGCGCTGGGGGTTCGTCAACCCGGCCCACTTCAGCCGGGTCTTCCGCGGCGCCTACGGCGTCTCCCCGCGGGAGTGGCGCAGCCTGCGCACCGCCCCGGCACGGTGAGCGGGGCCCGGCCGCACGGCCGGGCCCGTACGTCAGCCGGTGGCGCGGACGGCGTCGAGGATGAGGCCCGCGACGTCCTTGGGGCGGGAGACGGCGACGGCGTGCGAGGCACCCTCCAGCTCGACGACGGTGGCCCCGGCGCGCTCGGCGCCGAACCGCTCGACCTCGGGGTTGATGGCCTGGTCAGCACCGGCGACCAGGGCCCAGGCGGGCTTGGTGTGCCAGGCGGCGGCGGTGGCCTTCTCCTCGAACGCGGCGGCGGCCAGCGGACGCTGGGCCACCGCGAGGACCTTGGTGACGTCGGCGGGAACGTCCGCCGCGAAGATCGCCGGGAACGCGTCGGCGGTGATGGTCACCTCGGTCGCGGGGGCGGCGCCGTCGACCGGGTACGTCGCCTCCTTCAAGTTGCTGACCAGCGGTGAGAGCGGGAAGCGCCCCTGCAGCTCGCCGAGGCTCTCGCCCTCTTCGAGGACGTAGGCGGCGACGTAGACGAGGCCGACGACGTTCTCCGCGGTACCGGCGACCGTGATCAGCGCGCCGCCGTAGGAGTGGCCCACGAGGACGACGGGGCCGTCGATCTGGGCGGCGACGGAGGCGATGTACGCGGCGTCCGAAGCCAGACCGCGCAGCGGGTTGGGCGGGGCGACGACGGCGACGCCCTGGCTCTGCAGTTCGGTGATGACGCCGGACCAGCCGGCGGCGTCGGCGAAGGCGCCGTGCACGAGGACGACGGTGGGGGTGGCTTCAGTGGCCATGATGCGGATGTCTCCTGGGAGAGCGTGGGAGGTCGAGGGTGCGAGCGCAGGGCGGCGCGTCAGCGCGCGTCGAGGGTGGTGCGCAGGGTGCGGACGGCCATGGTGATGGCGGCCTCGGCGGCGTGCGTGTCCCGCAGCGCGTTCAGCATCACGAAGTCGTGGATGACGCCCTGGAAGCGGACCGCGGTGACCGGCACCCCGGCCTGGCGCAGCTTGTTCGCGTACGCCTCGCCCTCGTCCCGCAGCACGTCGGCCTCGCCCGTGATGACCAGGGCCGGCGGCAGCCCGGCGAGCTGCTCGGTGGTGGCCCGCAGCGGCGACGCGGTGATCTGCGCGCGCTCGCTCTCGTCGGTCGTGTACTGGTCCCAGAACCACTGCATGCCGTCGCGGCGCAGGAAGTAGCCCTCCGCGAACTGGTGGTAGGAGCCGGTGTCGAAGCTCGCGTCGGTGACCGGGTAGAACAGCACCTGGCCGAGCAGGGGGACGTCGCCGCGCTCCTTGGCCATCAGCGTCAGGGCGGCGGTCATGTTGCCGCCGACCGAGTCACCGGCGACCGCGAGGCGCTGCCCGTCGAGGTGGTGCGAGGCGCCTTCGGTGACGACCCAGCGGGCCACCGCGTAGTTCTGCTCGATCGCCACGGGGTAGCGGGCCTCGGGCGAGAGGTCGTACTCGGGGAAGACCACGGCCGCGCCCACGCCCACGGCGAGTTCGCGCACCAGGCGGTCGTGGGTGTGCGCGTTGCCGAACACCCAGCCCGCGCCGTGGATGTAGAGGATCACCGGAAGCGTGCCGGAGACACCGGCGGGCCGCACGACGCGCGCCCGGACGCTGCCGGTGGGGCCGCCCTGGACGGTCACCCACTCCTCGTCCACCTCCAACAGCTCGACCGGCCCCGACTGCACCTCGTCGACCGCCTTGCGCCCCTCGGCGGGCGCCAGCTCGAACAGGTACGGAGGACGGGCCGTCGCCTCCGCGAACGCGGCCGCCGCCGGCTCGAGGACCGGAACGACGGGGGTGACCGGAGCGACCGGCTCGACAACATCCGACATGAGAACTCCTCAGCACTTCACTCGCACACACCGGACACTCCGGCGGCGATACCGAAAAGCTAGAAGGGGAGGCCGGGGGCGACTTGCCCGTCAGCGCACGACGTGTGACCTGACAGCGCACACACACGCGCCGAGTGCACTGGCAGACACATACGCATGCGCTCACCGGCAAGTCACCCCTTCTGCCCCCGCCTAACGTCACCGTCGTAGCACCGCGCGACAGAGCGCGGCACAGCACGACAGGAGACCGACCATGACCAGCAACTCCGAGCCCACGCACGGCAGTCAGCCGTGGCTGCACCAGAAGGGCGAGGTGATCCAGGAGTTCGGCACCGTCAAGCAGTTCCCCGTCGGCCTGTCCTACGAGGCCCGGATGTACGCCTGCCAGCGCCTCAACAAAGTCCTCGCGGACACGCAGATTCTGCACGGCCTCTACAAGAAGCACCACTGGCTGATGCGCGGCGCGACCTTCTACCAGCTGCACATCGTCCTGGACAAGCACGCCGGGGAACAGCTCGAACTCGTCGACACCCTCGCCGAGCGCGTGCAGTCCCTGGGCGGCGTCGCGATCGGCGACGCCCGCCACGTCGCCGAGATCACCTCGATCCCGCGGCCCCCGGACGGCGTGGAGGAAGTCCCCGCGATGCTGTCCCGCCTCCTCGAGGCCCACGAGACCATCCTGATCGACGCCCATGACGCCGCCGCACGCACCGCGGAACTCGGCGACGACGGCACCAACGACGTCCTGGTCTCCCAGATCATCAGAACCGGCGAACGCCAGGCATGGTTCCTCGCGGAGCACCTGGTCGACACCCCGCTCGTCCGCGCCCGGTGACTACTGTGCACTGACATCTCGATGGGGCTCGATGGGGCGTACGGAGGAGGGAGGACAGCCATGGCGGACGACTCGCACCGCCCTCCTTCCATCCCGCCGGCCAGGGCTTCCGCCTCGGCCATGATCGAGCCCCCGCTTCCTCAAATGGCGATCGACTGCTGCAGCCACCGGCTGACACGGTACGGCAGCCACCACGCGTACGGGCCCACGTCGAGGACGAGTTGCTCGGAGCGGAAGTCGGCCAGGGCGGCCGGGTCGACGGTGTCGGCGAGGGCGCCGTGGTCGAGCAGGCCGACGGCGATGTCGTACTCGGGTTCGTCGGCGGTGAAGCGGCGCAGCTCCCCCCAGCGACGGTCGCGGATCTGCAGGAACCCGGGGCCTTTGCGCCACAGGCACTTGCACAGGTAGTGACCGCGCCGCCACGAGCGCAGCGACTTCTCGGCGTCGGCGGGGCCGTGCAGAGCGGCGGGCGGCTGGAGGTGGCTGAGGCGGCGCCAGGTCTCGCCTTCGCCCGCGTCGAGGCGCAGCTCCCACTCGACCATGACCGCCCGCGCGGTCAGGTCCCGGACGAGGGAGAGTCCGTACACGGCGGCCGCCGGGTCCGTACCGGTGCCGAGATCGACCGGCGAGGGCAGCCGCACGCGGCGCGCGCCCAGCTCCCACAGGCGTTCGGCCTGGCCACGCGCGGGACCGGGCAGCGGGACCTCGCCGAGGGACATGCCGGGCAGCTCGCACGCGGCGGAGTCGTAGTCGCGCCAGGCCAGGAGCGTCGGCGCGGTGAGGGTGGCGGTCATCGTGCTCCTTCGAAGCGGGGCGGGGCGTGGCGTGGCGGAGTCAGGCCGGCTCGGGAACGGCGGCACCGTCAGGTGTCTCATGCTCTGTGTGGATGTGCCGCATGAAGTCCAGGCGCAGCAGGTCCTCGTTGACGGCGGCCGGGGCGATGTGGACGTACTGTCCCGCGTCGGCGAAGACGATGCCGAGGGCGAGCCAGGTGTCGAGGAGCCGCTGGACACCGTCCTCGTCGCGAGCCGCGTCGGGGACGCGCGCCGCGGCCTTGCGGGTGAGGGCCTGCACGCTGTGCGGCTGGTCGAGGAGGCGGAAGAGGGCGAGTTCGAAGGGGTCGGTCAGCTCCATGACGCGCCAGTCGAAGGTGCGGCGACGGCTGACCAGGACGATGCGGTCACCGTGGTCGTCATGGGTGAGACGGGCGTCGGTGTGGTGCTTCTTCCAGTCGGCGAGGGCGTCGTTCAGCGCGCTCACAGTGGGTTCACCGATGCCGCGCGCGGGCGCCTCGAAGACGTACGCCATGCCGTAGAGCTCTTCCTCGGGCAGGTCGTAGGTGAAGCGGTAGTGGGCCTCGGGGCGCAGACCGGTGAAGCCCAGCTCGGGGCGTTCGAAGTAGGGGCTGAACCGCTCGATGGCGATTCGCGCGGACAGGTCGACCGGCGGGTCCAGATGCTCCAGGGCGGGTATCTGGGCGATGACCGGGTCGTAGTCCTCGGCGCTCTCGCCGGGGAAGCCGTGCAGGTAGTTCCAGGCGACGGAGAGCCCCGTCTCGGCGCCGTCGCGCAGCATCCGTACGTTCTGGCAGCCGCTGACGCCCTTGTCCATCAGGTCGAGGACACGGCTGTTGAGGCTCTCGATGCCGGGTTGTACGTAGATGAGTCCGGCGTCGGCGAGTGTGCGCAGCTGGCCGCGCTTCATGTTGGCCTTGATCTCGATGTGCAGGCGCAGGTCGTAGCCGCTCTCGATGATCCGGGGCAGCACGGTGGTGAGGTAGCGCATGTCGAGGATGTTGTCGACGACATACATGTCGAGGACCCGGTGTCTGCGCGCCAGCTCCATTATCTCCTCGTAGAAGGTGTCGGGGCTCTTGGAGCGGAACTCCATGAACGAGCCGTTGAGCCCGCAGAAGGTGCAGTGGTGTTTCTCGCCCCACCAGCAGCCGCGCGCCCCCTCGACGACGAGTTTCGGCTCGACCCAGTTGCGTGCGACGGACGCGGCGAGCCGTTCGAAGTAGCCGCTGTAGTCGGGCGGCAGGATCGCGGCGGGCGGCAGCGGACGGGTGGCCATCGGGTTGGCGACACTCGCGCCGCTCGCGTCGCGGTGGCACAGGCCGGGGATGCCGTCCAGCGGGTTGCGGGCGGCGAGCGCGGTGAGGAGTTCGGGGAAGGCGGCCTCGCCCTCGCCCCGTACGACGTGGTCGACGAAGGGGAAGTTGCGGTGCACGGTGGCGCCCTGTTCGCCGTCGCAGTTGGCGCCGCCCATGACGGTCACGATGTGCGGGGCGAGTTCCTTGACGCGGCGCGCGGCGGCGAGCGCGGCGGTGTTCTGCTGGAAGGTGGAGGTGAACCCGACGACGTCCGGCTGCGCCGCCACGATCTGCCGGGCGATGTCCTCCACGAACTCCGGTGCTATGCGGTGCAGTTCACGGGTCATCTTCATACGCGCGGACTTGAGCTTGCCGGTCATCGTCGCGACGAACTCGTCCTCGCGCCAGGCCGGGTCGTCGTACAGGGCGGAGGAGAAGACCCAGTCGCCGCAGCCCATGAAGTAGGAGGAGAGTGCGTAGTACTCGTAGTCGTCGCCGGTGAACTCGGTGCGCTCGGTGATCCAGTCGGTGAACATGAGGTTGGCGTGCAGGACCTCGGCGGTGGCTCCGGGCACGCGCTCGTCCACGCTGCGTTTGAGGATGCCGAGGGCGAGGGACGGCAGGTCGATGGGCGACCAGGGCATGTTGACCAGCAGTACGCGCATGGGCGCTTCTCTCCTGACGTGGTGCGGGCGGGCGGCGGTGCGGGCCGGTCGGCCCCCGGGCCGCCCCGGGGCCGACCGGTGAGGATCAGTCCTCGACGGTGTCGTCGCCGTCCTCGGCGTTGCGGAACGGGACGGTGACCGTGATGCCGACGCTCGGCTTGCGGTTCGTCTCGTCCTCGGCCAGCGGGTCGTTGTGGATGACGTCCTTCTGCATGGGTTTCTCCTTCTTCTCTCGGTGTTCAGAATGTGACGGGATGGTGCACTGACCCCTCTCCGGGCGGAGCGGGGCGTCTGGGGGGTGGGGTGGTGCGGGGGGCACGGGCGGTGCGCCGGAGCGCGCGGTCGAGGAAGCGCATCGCGCGGCGCAGGACGGTCACGTGGTCGGCGCCGTCATAGCCGTCGTGCCCGGATTCGAGCCACAGGGTCTCGTGCGGGGCGCCGGCCGCGTCGAGGGCGGCGAGGTAGGAACGGACCTGTGCGGGTGGGCACTTGGTGTCGTGCGTGGCGGCGACGACCAGGAGCGGGTCGCGTACCCGGGCGGCGTAGCGGATCGGCGAGCTGTGCGCGTACGCCTGCGGCACCTGTGCGGGTGTGCCGCCGAAGAGCCGCTCGTCGAGGGCGCGGAGGGCGGGTGTGGCGGCGGCGTGTGCCGCCGCGTAGTCGGCCACGGGTTTGACGGCGACGCCCGCTCGCCAGAGCCCGGGGTGGGTGCCGAGGGCGAGGAGGACCAGGTAACCGCCCCAGGAGGTGCCCCAGAGTCCGGTGGCGTCCGGGCGGATCAGTCGGCGTGACACGAGGTCGGCGCGGACGGCGGCGAGGTCGGCGACCTGGGTGTGGCCGACGCCGTCCCCGAAGGCGCGCTGCCAACTCGGGCCGTAGCCGGTGGAGCCGCGGTAGTTGACGCGGGCCACGGCGAACCCTGAGGCCACCAGGGAGTGCACGGTGCCGTCGTAGGCGTCGCGGTCGTGGTCGGCGGGGCCGCCGTGGACGAGGAACACGCAAGGATGCGGTCCTGGCGCGGACTCCGGCAGGCTGAGCAACGTGTGCACAGGCCCGTCCGGTCCGGGTGTGCGTACGTCGCGCAGGGTGCCTGGTACGCGTCCCTCGACGGTGCCGAGCGGGGGCAGCGGTGTGCCGGCCGTGGACGTCATGCGGGGCGGGTGTGCGGTGTCGGTCCAGAGGGTGTGCAGGTCGCCGCCGGGGCGCGGGGCCGCGTCCAGGAGGGTGCCGGGCGGGGTCGGTACGGGGTCCAGGGCGCGGCGGGCGAAGTCGGCGCGGTGGAGCAGGGAGCGGCCGTACCGGTCCTGTCGGATCAGCGCGGCGTCGCCGTCCGGGTACCAGCGGGCGGTGAACTGGGTGTCCAGGGCGCACCAGTCGTGGGTGACGGTGCCGGTGGCTGCGGTCCAGGTGGCGAGGGTGTAGCGGTCCCCGCGCTCGCGGACGAGCAGCAGGGTGGGCTGGTCGTCCGGCGTGGGGCCGAAGCCGAGGGCCCACAGTCTGCCGTGCGGGCCGCCGCCGGACAGGGACGCGGCCTCGGTGCCGTCGGCGGTGAGGAGGGTGACGGCGCGGGGCGCGTCGGCGGTGCGGGCGAGGGCGAGGAGGCCGCCGCGCGGGGCGAGTCCGGCGAGCGAGGCGGGACCGTTCACACGTATCACCTCGCGTCCGGGGCCGCCGCGTGTGCCGATCCGGATGGTGGTGTGGTCCTCGAGTCCGATGCCGAGGGCCACCGTGGCGTCGGCGGTGACGGCGAGTCCGCGGGCCGTGCCCTCGGGAACACCGGTCAGACCGGGCCGGTCAGGGCCGCCGACGAACGGGTTGACGGGTGAGCCGTCGAACGGGCCGTCGAACGGCTGGAAGCGCCAGTGGCCGACGCCCCGCGCGTCCTCGGCGAACCACCACACGTGCGCGTCGGCGTCGATCGCACCGTGCAGGGTGCCGCCAGGACGGTCGGTGACACGGCGGGCGCGCCCTAGGGCGGCGTCCCAGGTGAAGACCTCGCAGCGGCCCTCGGCATCGGCGGTGAACACCATGCGCCGCGGGTCGGCGGCACACACCTCGGGCAGCGCGGCGCGGTACACCTGGAAGCGGCTCATGCCGTGGCCTCCGCGAGGGTGGCGCGCCGGGTGGTGTACACGGCGAGCAGGACGAGGAGGGCGGCACAACCCAGCGCGGGCGCCGCGGAGTTCACCTGCCCTGCGAACAGACCGGCCAGGACGGGGGCGAGCGCGGCGGTCGCGCCGGAGGCGGTGGCGATGACAGCGCCGACGCGCGCCTGCAGTTCGGGCTCGGTGGTCAGCAGGGCACGCGCCTGGAGGACGACGGCGGGCAGCGGCACGAGGAGACCGATCGCGCCGAGCAGCGCTCCGTACGCCCACGGCCCGTCGGCGAGGGCGAGAGCCGCGGTGAGCGGGGCGAGGAGCCAGGTGACGGCCGTGAGGGTGCGGGCGGCGCCGAGGCGGGCCGCGGCCTTGGGAGCGGCGAGGGATCCGGCCAGCCCCGCGGCGCCGGTGACGGCGAGGACGAGGCCGAGCGGGAGCGCGCCGCTGCCGGAACGTTCCAGCATGAACACCGCGGAGTAGTACAGCGTCGCTGCCACGCCGTTGACCAGCGCGATCCACGTCAGTACGAGGCGCAGCAACGGCCGCCGTCGCACCAGCCGCAACCCGGCGGCGGCAGCACGCCACAGCCCCTCGCCCGAGGGAGCCGCCGCGGCCTTCAGATCCGTACGCATGGCTCGTACACAGCCGGCGACGACGGCGTACGAGAGGGCGTCGGCCACGAAGGGCAGGGCGCGGAAGAGCTGGTACGCGGCTCCGCCGAGGGCCGGGCCCAGGATGAGCGCGCCCTGGTCGGCGGCGGCGAGCCGGGCCACGGCGCGCGGCTGGTCGTCGGGCGGGCAGACCAGCGCGATCGTGCCGCGCGACGCGGCGTCGTGGCACGCGGTGGCGAACCGTTCGACGAGGACGGCGGCCACGAGGTGAGGAAGCGTCAGGTGCCCGGCGAGCAGGGCCACGGCGATGGAGCCCATGGCCAGCGCGGCGACGGCGGCGGACCAGAACATGATCGTCTTACGCGCGCCGCGGTCGGCGGGGACCGCCGCGAGGGGCCCGAGCAGCAGGCCGGCGGCGAGCGAGAGCCCGGCGACGAGCCCCGCGGTCCGCGGCGAGTGGCCGAGGCCGAGGAGCAGCAGCGGGAGTACGGCGCCGGACGCCTGGGTGCCGAGCGCGTCGGCGGCGTTGGCCCACCAGAAGAGGCGGAAGTCCCGGGCGGATGCGTCGCGCCCGGAACCGGAAGCGCCTCGGCGGCCCCGGAACAGCCGGGGCCGCGGTAATTCGTCGCGGGGGTTCACCGCTCCCGCCTGCGTGGACGACTCCACGATCTCCCCCATTTTGATGAAGCAATCGTGCAGGTTGTGTAGAAAGCGAAAGCGAAACGAGCGGGATCGTAGCCAGCGCTTCGAGCCAGCTACAAGGTCGCGGAGCGGTTGGCTGGAAAGCGCGAGGGGGTGACGAGGGGGAGAGGGTCCGGGTTCGCGCCGAAGGGAGTGGCGTGTTCCGGTGTGGCGCTGTGGGGAAGGTGAGGTGTGAGCGACGGGTATGACGTGTGAGGCACGTCGTTGGTATGCGGATGGTCAAGGAATGTGCTGGCGAGAGTGGGCGAGGAGGAGCTCGGGCCGGACCGGCGGCACGGCCCGGGCCGGAGCTTTCTCGGCCGAAAGTGGCCAGTTCCCGCCGTACGGACGGCGCTGCGAGCGCACCGGCACGCGCACGGTCACGCGCACGACACCGAGATCTGCCCGACGGGACGCGGCATTGACCGCTGATGTCTCGTACGACTACGGCACGAGCCTCAGCAGCTTGTTGGGGGATCCCGTGCCGATTCCGGTCAGGACGTTGCCGGTGGCGCCGTTGACCAGGGCCGAGGAGACGGTCGCGGGGGTCGCCCCGGGGTGGGCCGTCAGGTAGAGCGCGGCCGCTCCTGAGACGTGCGGCGCGGCGAACGACGTGCCGTTGCCGGTGTAGGTCGCCGTGTCGGAGCCGTTCCAGCCGGCCGTGATGTTCGAGCCCGGGGCGAAGAGGTCCACCGTCGAGCCGTAGTTGGAGTAGCTCGCGCGGGCGTCCGTGCTCGTCGTCGCCCCGACGGTGAGCGCCGCCGGGACCCGGGCGGGTGAGTAGTTGGCGGCGGGCGCGCCGGAGTTGCCGGCGGCTATGGAGTAGGTGACGCCCGAGGCGATCGAGTTCTTCACCGCGGTGTCCAGGGCGGCGCTGGCCCCGCCACCGAGGGAGACGTTGGCGACGGAGTCGGCGACGTGGTGCGCGGTGATCCAGTCGACGCCCGCGATGACCCCGGCGGTCGTGCCGGAGCCGTCGTTGCCGAGGACCCGTACCGCGACGATCTTCGCCTTCTTGGCCACGCCGTAGGTGCTGCCCGCGGCGACGGTGGCGACGAAGGTGCCGTGACCGTAACCGTCCTGCGCGGTGGCGTCGTTGTCGACGAAGTCATAGCCGTACGAGGCCCGGCCCGCGAGGTCCTTGTGGGTGATGCGGACGCCGGTGTCGAGGACGTACACGGTCGAGCCGCCGCCCGCGGCGTCGGGGTAGTTGTAGGTGCCGTTCAGGGGGAGACTGGCCTGGTCGACGCGGTCCAGGCCCCAGGGCGCGCTGGTCTGGGTCCCCGTGGTGCGGACCCGCTGGTCCTGCTCGACCGACGCGACGTCGGGGTCGGCCGCGAGTCTGGCGGCCTCGGCGGCGGTGAGCGTGGCGGCGTAGCCGTTGAGCGCGGAGGTGAACGTCCGCTTGACCGTGCCGCCGTACTCCGAGACGAGGTCCTTGCCCCGCTCGGCGCTCGCCTTGAACCCGGCGCTCCTCTTGAGGGTGACGATGTAACTGCCGGGAACGGCCTGCGCGGAGTTGGCTCCGAGGACCGTGCCCGCCTGCCCGGCCGGCGCGGCCGCCTGCGCGGGAGGCACGGCAAGCGCTCCGGCCACCGCCGCCACCGCGGCCGTCGAGGCGAGGGACGCGGCGATCCGCCGCTTCGTCGTACGCACTGCTGCCATGAGAGGTGTCCTTTTCCGTGAAGTGCGGGGCGCGGCGCTCGGGTCGGCGCCGCAGAGCGACCATCCGCCTCCGGGAAGGTGTGCGTGAAGGGATTCCATGGACATGCCACATGTATGTCATGCGCGCACACAGCGGTGTCGCACCCGTGGCACGGCCGACACGGCACGTCACTCCCGTGACATCTTCCGCGACATCTTCCGCGACACCTGCGCGACGTGAAGACACCCGCGCGGGACGCGTCGACGGCCGCTTCACACACCCGCAACACCCGTTCCCACATAGCGGACTTCACGCCGTCCGACCTCGACAGGAAGGGCGTCGCGCTGACAGTCTCCCGGCATGCATTCCGTCCACCGCGCCGCGCGGCTCGCCGTCTGCTCCGCCCTCCTCCTCACCGCCGTCGCGGCCTGCGCCCCCGAGCCCGACAACAAGACCGGGGACACCCCCGCGACCGCCGCCTCGTGCGCTTCCGGCAAGCTCGCGACGGTGGCCTCGGGCAAGCTGACCGTCGGCACGGACAAGCCCGCCTACGCCCCCTGGTTCGAGGACGACGACCCGTCCAACGGGAAGGGCTTCGAGTCCGCGGTCGCCTACGCCGTGGCGGACCGCCTCGGCTACCCGAAGGGGCAAGTGGTGTGGCGGACCGTCCCGTTCAACAGCTCCTTCGCCCCTGGCGCCAAGAAGTTCGACTTCGACATCAACCAGGTGTCGATCAGTAACGAGCGCGAGAAAGCCGTCGCGTTCTCGTCCGGCTACTACGACGTCCGGCAGGCCGTCGTCGCCCTCAAGTCCTCCGAGGCCGCGGGCGCCAGGACCGTCGCCGACCTGAAGGGTGCGAAGCTGGGCGCCCAGGTGGGCACCACCAGCCTCGACTACATCAACGATGTGGTGAAGCCCAGCGAGAAGCCCGCCGTCTACCAGAAGAACGACTTCGCCAAATCCGCCCTGAAGAACGGCCAGGTGGACGCCATCGTCGTCGACCTGCCCACCGCCTTCTACATCACCGGGGCCGAGGTCACCGACGCGAAGGTGGTGGGCCAGTTCGAGAACGGCACCGGCACGCCCGAGCAGTTCGGTCTCGTCCTCGACCAGCAGTCCACCCTCACGTCGTGCGTCACGCGCGCGGTCGACGCACTCCGCAAGGACGGCACCCTCGCGGACCTGGAGAAGAAGTGGCTCTCCGAAGCCGTCGACGCCCCGGTGCTCAAGTGAACGTCGAGAAACAGCCGCTCACCGTCGAGGACACCTACGTCCCGTCCGCACGCCGCCTCGCGCGGGAACGCTACAAGCAGACCCGCGCCCGGCGCTCGGCCGGCCTGGCGGCGGCCAGCACCGTCCTGACGGTCGCGGCGCTGACCCTGATCGTGGTCGACTCCCCCGGCTGGGACCGCACGAAGGAGACGTTCTTCAGCGCCCACTACGCGCGCGTGGCGCTCCCCGACGTCCTGGAAGGGCTCTGGCTGAACCTGCGTCTGCTCGCGGTGTGCGGAGCATGCGTGCTCGTCCTCGGCCTGCTGCTCGCCCTCGCCCGCACCCTGCGCGGCCCCGTCTTCTTCCCGCTGCGCGCGCTGGCGACGGCGTACACGGACTTCTTCCGCGGACTGCCGCTCATCATCTGCCTGTTGCTGGTCATCTTCGGGGTTCCGGCGCTCCGCCTCCAGGGGGTGACGACGGACCCGGTCCTGCTCGGCGGGGCCGCGCTCGTCCTCACGTACTCCGCCTACGTGGCAGAGGTGTTCCGCGCCGGGATCGAAGCGGTCCATCCCTCCCAGCGGGCCGCGGCACGCTCCCTCGGCCTCACCAGCCGCCAGGCACTGCGGTACGTGGTCCTCCCCCAGGCGCTGCGCCGCGTCGTGCCGCCCCTCCTCAACGACCTGGTGTCGCTGCAGAAGGACACCGGGCTCGTCTCGATCGGCGGCGCCGTGGACGCCGTGTACGCGGCGCAGATCATCGCCGGCAAGGACTTCAACTACACGCCCTACGTCGTCGCCGGCCTCGCCTTCATCGCGCTGACCATCCCGATGACACGGTTCACGGACTGGGTGACGGCCCGGATGGACCGGCGCCGGGCACAAGGAGGACTCGTATGACCGGGCCGGTGCTGCGGATGGAGTCCGTGCGCAAGTCGTTCGGCACCACGGTGGTGCTGCGCGACGTGGATCTGGAGGTCGCCCCGCACACCGTGACCGCGCTGATCGGCGCCTCCGGCTCGGGCAAGTCGACGCTGCTGCGCTGCGCCAACCTCCTGGAGGAGATCGACGACGGCGCCATCTGGCTGGACGGCGAGGAGATCACCGACCCGCGGGCCGACGCCGACGCCGTGCGCCGCAGGATCGGCGTCGTCTTCCAGGCGTACAACCTCTTCCCGCACCTGACCGTCCTGCAGAACGTGACCCTCGCGCCGCGCCGGGTGCACGGGCTGACCCGCGAGGAGGCGGAGGAGCGCGGCATGGCGCTCCTCGAACGGCTTGGCCTCGGCGCAAAGGCCCAGGAGTACCCCGACCGGCTCAGCGGCGGCCAGCAGCAGCGCACCGCGATCGTGCGGGCGCTCGCCGTAAGCCCCCGCCTTCTGCTCCTCGACGAGATCACGGCGGCGCTCGATCCGGAACTGGTGGGCGAGGTCCTCGACGTCGTACGGGACGTGAAGGGAGAAGGCATGACCATGGTGCTCGCCACCCACGAGATGGCGTTCGCCCGCGAGATCGCCGACCAGGTGTGCTTCCTGGCGGACGGGGTCGTGCTCGAACGGGGCACTCCACAGGCCGTGTTCGAGGACGCGCGGCACGAACGCACCCGCCGGTTCCTGCGGCGGATCGTGGAGGCGGGCCGCCTCTGAACCACCCGTGACTCATGCCTGGAGTCCAGAACGCATGCCGCTCCGCCATCTGGGTGTGTTTCACGACCCCGGTATGCAAATCGGTTCATCCGGATGAGCCGTCACTTTTACTCGTCCCATGGCATACAGAGGTGAAGCCCGCAGACCTTCGCTGGGTGGCCCGCGACTCCCCCGGCGGACGGTCAGGGCACTGTCGGCGGTGGCGCTGCTCGCCGCGGCGGCGCTGCCGCAGGCGGTCTCCGTCGCGGCGCCGCCCGCTCCCCGGGCGACCGGGGCCGCGGACTCCCCGGAACGTCGCGCACCGCGTCTGCGGGCGGCCGGTCCGTTGCAACTGGAGAAGACGGTCACCCCCGACCCGCTCACCGTGGGCGACACGGCCGTCTACACACTCGTGGTGACCAACACCGGGGACCAAACGGCACACGACGTGACCGTCGCCGACACCCTCGACTCACACCTCGCCCTGGACGGAAAGGCACCGGACGGCTGCACCGTCGACGGCCCGGCCGTCACGTGTGGCGGCAGCGGCACCGACCTCGCGCCCGGCGCCTCCCACACGTACCGCATCCCGGTACGCGTCCGGTCGGACACCTCGGACGGCACGAACATCGTCAACGAGTCCACCGCCACCAGCAGCGACGCGCAGAGCGCCCAGGCCCGCACCATCACGATCGCCCAGACCCTCACCAACGTCGTGCTGGAGAAGTCCGGCCCGGCGCAGGTCAACGCGGACGGCACCTTCACCTACACCTTCACCGTCACCAACGAGGGTCCCTCGGACGCCGTCGACGTCACCGTCCAGGACAACACCGACACCCAGAAGTTCGACATCGTCGGGCTTCCCCCCGAGTGTCCGCCCAGCGGTGCCACCATCAGCTGCCCCCTGCACACCTTGAAGCCGGGCGAGACACATGTCTTCACCGTGACGGTGCACGCGCATGCCGATCTGGCGGACGGGACCGAGATCGTGAACTGCGCCGACGTGTACACCGGCAGCCGGGAGACCCAGACCGCGGACAACGACTCCTGTGTCACCACGACGGTGGACACGGATCCCACACCTACGCCGACCCCGACACCCACCGACACGGGCACACCCACCACCACCCCCACCGATACACCCACACCCACGCCCACCGGTTCGCCCACCCCGACACCGAACCCGACAGATTCACCGACTCCGCTCCCCACCGATGGCGCGCTCCCGTCGGCCTCGTCCGCTCCCGGCACACCGGACGACGGGGAACTCGCGGGCACCGGCACGCTCCGCGCGGGTCTGCTGGGCGGCGCCGCGCTGCTCCTCGCCGTGACCGGCGTCTGGCTCCTCCGTCTCGGCAAGACGGCGAGGAGGAGCAAGCACTGACCGCGTGGTCCTCGATACCGCTCCGGACCGTCCGGCGCGGCCGTGGGCCACGATCCGGTCAGCGTTCGTTCGCCGCGGCCCGTACCAGTGCGTCGAAGAGGCGCTGCTGGGCCGGGTCCTCGTGGGCGGTGTCCTCCGGGTGCCACTGCACGGCCACGAACAGTGCGCGGGTGTCGGCGAGTTCGACGCCCTCGACCGTGTCGTCGGCGGCGCGGGCGGTCACCCGGAGCCCCTCTCCCAAGCGGTCCACGTGCTGGTGGTGGTAGCAGGACGCCTCGATCTTGTCCGTCCCGGTGATCCGGGCCACCACCGAGCCGGGGGCCAGGGAGACGGACTGGCGGATGTGCCGGTGCTCGCGCCGGGGGCCGCCCATGTCCTGGTGCAGGGTGCCGCCCAGGGCGGTGTTGACCACCTGCATCCCGCGGCAGATGGCGAGCAGCGGGAGCCCGCCCGTCAGGGAGTGCCGGGCGGCTTCGAGGTCGAACGCGTCCTGTACGTCGTCGACGTCGTAGACCGCCTTGTGGGCCCTCTGCGCGCCGTAGCGGTGCGGGGCGAGGTCGCCGCCGCCGGGGAGCAGGACGCCGTCGAAGCGGGCGAGCCGGGCGGCGACGTCGTGCTCGGCCGGGTCGGCGGGGTGGACGCCGACCGGTTCGCCGCCCGCCCGCCACACGGCGTCGATCAGGGCGCGGGCGTTGGCCTCGGCCGCGCATCGCAGAGCGGAGGCGGTGGCGGCGAAGCGGGCGGGGACGGCGATGAGCGGGCGTGCGGTCCTGTGCGCGACCGGTCGCGGGTCGGCGGTCGTCACAGCTGGATCCAGGTCGTCTTCAGTTCCGTGTACTTGTCCACGGCGTGGGCGGACTTGTCGCGGCCGTTGCCCGACCGCTTCACGCCTCCGAAGGGGACGGTCAGGTCACCTTCCTCGTAGCAGTTGACCCACACCGTGCCCGCCTTCAACGCGCGCGAGACCTGGTGGGCCGTCGACAGGTCGGAGGTCCACAGGCCGGCGGCGAGGCCGTACTCGGTCCCGTTGGCCAGGGCGACGGCCTCGTCGAGGTCGTCGAAGGTGAGCACGGACAGCACCGGGCCGAAGATCTCTTCGCGTGCCAGGCGGCTGTCCGGGGCGACCTGGTCGAGGACGGTGGGTTCGAGGTAGACGCCGCCGGTCCCGGTGAGGGTGCGGGCGCCGCCGGTGCGCAGGCGGGCCCCGTCGTCGACGCCCGCGCGGACGTGGTCGAGCACGCGGGCCAGGTGCTGCTCGCCGACGAGAGCGCCCATCTCGGTGGTCGGGTCGAGGGGGTCGCCGACGAGCAGGGCGCGGGCACGGTCCACGACCGCCTCGGTGACCTGATCGGCGACGGAGGTGTGGATGAGCAGGCGGGAGGGGGCCGTGCACATCTCGCCCTGATTGAAGAAGATGCCCCAGGCGGCGGTGGCGGCGGCTTTCTCCAGGTCGGGGGCGTCGGGGAGGATGATGTTCGGTGATTTGCCGCCCAGTTCGAGCCAGACCCGTTTGAGGTTGGAGTCCGCCGCATAGCGCAGGAAGTGGCGGCCGACCGCGGTGGAGCCGGTGAAGGCGAGGACGTCGACGTCGGGGTGCAGGCCGAGGGCGCGTCCGGCCACCGGTCCGGTGCCGTTCACGACGTTCAGCACGCCGGGCGGCAGTCCGGACTCCAGAGCGATGCGGCCGAGGAGCAGGGCCGAAAGGGGCGCGTTCTCCGACGGTTTGAGGACCACGGTGCAGCCCGCGGCGAGCGCGGGGGCGATCTTCCAGCCGGCCAGCGTCAGCGGGAAGTTCCAGGGCACGACGGCGCCGACGACGCCGGTGGGTTCGCGGGTGACGAGGGCGAGGGTGTCGGGCGAGGTGTGCGGGGAGGTGTCGGTGAGCTTGTCGGCGAGCTGGCCGTACCAGCGGAAGGTGTCGATGACGGCGCGCAGTTCGATGTCGTGCGCGTCGGTGACGGGTTTGCCCATCTCCAGGCTTACTGCGAGCGCCAGTTCCGCCCGGTGTACGTCGAGGAGTTCGGCGATACGGAGGAGGAGCCGGCCCCGTTCGACGGGGGCCAGGCGGGGCCAGGGGCCGAGGTCGAAGGCGCGGCGCGCGGCGGCGACCGCCGCGTTCACCTCGGCCTCGCCGCCGTCGGCGACGGGCGCGAGAACCTGGCCGTCACGCGGCGAGAACACGGCGAACTCCCCGCCGTCGCCGGGCTCTTCACCGCCGTCGATCAGGTGCGCGCCGGGCGGCCGGAACTCCTTGGCCCGCTGGAGCCACGTACTGTGGGTGGGGGTGGTGGTCATGCGGACCTCCGGGCAGCGGAAGGCGGTGCGGGCGGGGTGCCCGCCCCGTCGGTGGGGCTGCGGTCAGCGCTTCGGCGGCCGGACACCGCGGAACTCCCAGTCGCCGCCGAGCGCGGTGGACAGCACTTCCTCGGACTCGGTCGGCTGGGCGCCGACGTCGGCACGGATCGCGGTGGGGCCGGTGACGATGTGGTTGGTGAGCCGTCCCAGGCCCTCGACCTCGACCTCGACGACGTCCCCGGGCCGTACCGGCCTGGAGTTCGCCGGGGTGCCGGAGAGCAGCACGTCACCGGGGTACAGGGTGATGGTGCGGGCGATGTCGGCGACGAGGTAGTGCATGTCCCACTTCATCTCGTCGGTCGAGCCGTCCTGGACGACCTCGCCGTTCACGTACGTACGCAGCCGTTTGCCCCGGAAGTCCCACTCCGTGACGAGGCCCGGGCCCAGCGGGCACAGGGTGTCCGAGCCCTTGACGCGGAGCATGGACCCGGCGTCGGTGTCGCGGAAGTCGTGCAGGCCGTAGTCGTTGGCGATGGTGTACCCCGCGATGTACGCGCCCGCGTCGGCCGGTGCGATGTTGCGCGCGTTCCTGCCGAGGACGATGGCGACCTCGCCCTCGTAGTTGAGCCACTTGCAGCCCTCGGGGCGGACGACGGCGCCCTGGTGGCTGTTGAGCGCGGAGGTCGGCTTGTGGAAGTAGGTGGGGGTGTCGGGCAGGGCGATCCCGAACTCGTCGACGCGGCTGCGGTGGTTGAGGTGGACGGCGACGACCTTCGAGGGGACGACGGGCGGCAGATGCCGGGCCTCCCCGGCCTTCACGCGGCGGCCGTCACCGGCGACGAGTTCGTCCCCGTCGACCGTCACCTGCACGGCGGCGCCGTCGAGGAGGACACGGCGGTACTCGGTCATGGCGGGGCCCTTCTAGGCGCGACGGTTAAGGAGACGTGGCGGGCTCGTGGGAGGCGCGGGCTCCGGTACCGGTCCAGCCGTTCGCCGGGCGGTCGAACCAGAGATGGACCTGGCCGGTGCCTATCGAGTTCTCGTACCGGCCGTACTGGCGGCCGGTGGCGGTACAGGCGTGACCGCCGAGGGCCCCCGCCATCATCAGGTAGTGGAAGAACTTCGCCTCGGGCCTGAACCTCCAGAAGGCGTCCATGGTGTCGAGCACCTTGTCGTGGCGGCCCTCCTTGAACCAGGCGATGCGTTCGAGGTCGGCCTCGCGCGCCTCGGCCGTGAAGATGTGCGCCGGGTCGCTGGCCTCGTGGTCGCGCAGTTCACGCAGGGGCCAGAAGGTGTGGGAGAGCGCGCCGGAGGCGATCAGCAGGACGCGGCGGCCGGGGGTGGCGGCGACGCCGTCGGCGAGCGCGCGGCCCAGGCGCAGGTGGTCCTCCATGTCACCGGTCTGGCAGACGCCGATGGTCACCCAGCGTCTGTCCGGCAGGCCCTCGCCGAGGTACTTCCACAGGTTGACGGTGGCGTAGTAGATCGGCAGGTACGTGTCGTCGATCGCGGTGATCCAGGTGCCGTGCCGGTCGGCGAACCGCTCGATGTTCTCGGCGAGTTCGGGGTCGCCGGGAAAGTCGTAGGGCATGCGGCACATGCCGCGCGGCAGCTCCTCCGAGGTGAACAGGCCCGCGCGGCGGCTCTGCGCGGTGACGACGAACTCGACGGTGGTCGCCCAGTGGGAGTCCAGGACGACCACGGTGTCGTAGTCGTCGCGCTCGAAGACGTCCGCGCGCAGTTCCTGGAGCCCGGTGACGAGGGTGATCTCCTTGCCCTCGTTCAGCTCCAAGCGGGTCTCCTTCGGCAGTACGACGGTGGGGACGTGGGCGAGCAGCCCCGCCCCGACGATCTCACCCATGGCCCTGCCATCCCTTCGGCGCGGTGACGGTGTTCTTGAGGTCGCAGAAGAAGTCGAAGCTCCAGGTGCCGCCCTCGCGTCCGACGCCGGACCGGCGTGAGCCGCCGAAGGGTGCCTGGAGGTCGCGGACGAAGAAGCAGTTGACCCAGACGGTGCCCGCGACGAGCCGCGCGGTGACGCGGTCGGCCCGCGCGGGGTCGCCGGTGGCGAGGGTGGCGGCCAGGCCGAACCGGGTGCCGTTGGCCAGCCGGACGGCTTCGTTCTCGTCGCGGAAGGTCTGCAGGGTCAGGACCGGGCCGAAGACCTCCTCCTGCACGATCTCGGCGTCCTGGTCCACGTCTGTGAGGAGGGTCGGGGCGTAGTACCGCTCCGCCACCCGATGGCCGCCGACGACCGCGCGGGCACCGGCGGCGACCGCCCGCCGCACGAAGCCGTCGATCTTCTCCAGCTGGCGGGGGTGGATGGTCGGCCCGAGGTCGGTGGAGTCGTCACGCGGGTCGCCCTGCCGGAGCCGTCGCGCCTTGTCGGTGAAGCGGCGGACGAACTCTTCGGCGATCGGTTCCTCCACGAGGACGCGGGTCGCGGCGAGGCAGACCTGGCCCGCGTTGTCGTACTGCTCCACGGCGAGATCGACGGCCAGGCCGAGATCGGCGTCGGCGAAGACGAGGAGGGGTGATTTACCGCCGAGCTCGAAACTGGTCGGCGTCAGCTGCGGCGCGGCCGAGGCGGCGATGCGGCGGGCCGTGGGCACCGATCCGGTGAAGCTGATGCGGCGCACGTCGGGGTGGGCGGTCAGCGCGTCGCCGATCTCCGAGCCGTAGCCCTGTACGACGTTGAGGACGCCGGCGGGCAGTCCGGCGTGGGCCGCGACGTCGGCGAGCAGCGAAGCGGTCAGCGGGGTCCACTCTGCGGGCTTGAGGACGACGGTGTTGCCGGCGGCGAGCGCCGGGGCGACCTTCCACGACTCCAGCATCAGCGGCGCGTTCCACGGCGTGATCAGCGCGCAGGGGCCCGCCGGGTCCCAGGTGACGTGATTGGTGTGGCCCCGGGTCTCGAAGTCCGCGTGGCCGAGGGTGAGCAGCCGGTCGGCGAAGAAGCGGAAGTTGTGCGCCACGCGCGGCATGACACCACGGCGGTGCGAACGCAGCAGTGCACCGTTGTCGGTCGTCTCGACGATGGCGAGCTCCTCGACGCGCTTGTCGACCCCGTCGGCGATGGCCCGCAGAACACGGGCGCGCTCTTCGCGCGGGGTGGCGGCCCAGCCGGGAAAGGCGGCCGTGGCGGCGGCGACGGCCGCGTCGGCCTCGGCGGGGGTGCCGCGCGCGATCTCGCCCAGGGTGGTGCCGTCGATGGGCGACACGTCGGTGAAGGTCCCGGCGGAGGCGACCCGCTCGCCACCGATCCAGTGACGGGTGTCGACGGCGACCCCGGCGACCTGGGCGACCCCGGCGACGGTGATCGTGTGCTCGGACTCGGGCATGCGTCGGGCCTCCTGACGGTGGCGGTGTCGGCGCGCGGGCATCATTCGGCTCCGGACGTGTCGGACTCCAGCAGCCGACCGCCGTCCCAGACGACGCCGACCTGGCGGTAGTACGCGGCGATGGGTTCGCGGATCTCCAGGCGGGCCAGCTCCTCGGTGGGCGCCTCGAAGAGCCGCAACTCGGCCTCGCCGGTCCAAGGCCGACCGCCTTCGAAGGAGGCGGCGCCGGTCTCGATCAGTTCGTCGAGGGCCAGGCCCTTGCCGGTCTCGATCGAGGGCAGCCAACGGTGGTGGGCCATCGGGTGGGCGTTGACGAATCCGTTGGTTCCGCACGGCTCGCGCAGCGTGACGGCCACCTGCGCCAGTCGCCGGTCGGCGGCGGCGAGCGTGGCGCCGAAACGGGCGCCCGCCTCGATGCGCGGCGCGGGCCCGTAGGGGTGCGGGCGGGTCTGGTGGATGGAGCCGAGCTTCTTCGGATAGCCCTGGTGCAGCCCGCGGGCGATGGCGAAGTCCTTGTCGACCCAGATGTACACGCAGCGGGTGAAGATCCGGCCCCGGTACCGGCAGCGTACGACCGCGAAGGCCTCCTTGTACTGGGCGAGCACCGGGTCGAGCAGTTCGCGGCCGTCGGCGGAGCAGGACTGCCAGTCGGCCCAGACAAGCGCGACCGCGCCCGGGTCCTCGTCCACCAACTCCAGTGGTGCGGGCAGCAGTTCGCGCACGCGCGCCGGGTCGGTGCGGTACTCGACGGTCAGCAGATCGCCGGAGTAGCGCCAGGGCGGCGACGGGATAAGGGACGAGGCCCCCGTGGCCGTCTTGGGATGAAAGTACCCTCGGACGCCCTGGCCATCGCGGACGCCACGGGCGCCAGGCGCAATACGGGCACCACGGCCTCCGGTGTCTCCGGGGCCTCCGGTGTCTCCGGTGTCTTCAGGGACGCCACGGACGTCGGTCATCTGATCCTCCTCAGGCTGTGGGGACGGGTGGCTCGAGGAGTTCGGCGCGGTAGCGGGCGGCCGCCGCCGTCGCGCCCTGGCCTCCGAGAGCGACGACGCCGACGAGCCGCCCCGCCCGGTGGTAGCCGACCACCGGGTCCCCGTCGAGGTCGCCGCCCAGGACGCGCATGTCGTCCTTGCCGAGGACCGGTGCGCCGAAGGACTGGATCCTGAAGTCGTGCTGATCGCTCCAGAACGTGGGCAGCGGAGCGAACGGCGCGAGGTCCGCCCCCGCACCGGACAGGTGAGCCGCGAGCACCTTGGCGGCGTGCTTGGCGGTGTCCGTGGGGATCGACCAGTGCTCGACGCGGCGGGGCACCCCGTCGTAACGGGCGTTGGGAAAACGGGCGACATCGCCGACGGCGACCACGTCCGGGCGGCCGCCCACACGCAGGTGCTCGTCGGTGCGTACGCCGTCGGTCAGATCGAGGCCGTTGCCGTCGAGCCACTCGGTGTTGGCGACGGAGCCCACCGATTCGACCACCACGTCGGCCCCGAGGACGGCCCCGTCCGCCAGGAGTACGCCGGTGACACGGCCGTCCCCGTCGAACCCGGCCACGCCGGTGCCGAGGACGAAACGGACGCCGCGTCGTTCATGGCGCGCCCGCAGTGCACGGGCGAGCGGTTCGCCCAGCGGCCCGACCATGGGCAGCGGAAGCGGGTCGACGACGGTGACCTCGGCAGCCCCGAGCGTCACAGCGGTGGCGGCGACCTCACAGCCGATGAACCCGGCGCCGACCACGACGACGCGCGCCCCCGGCCGGGTCAGGGCGGTGCGCAGCCGCTGGGCGTCGTCCACGGTGCGCACGGTGTGCCGTCCGGCGGCGGGCCCGGGGCAGCGCAGCCTGCGCGGCCGCATCCCGGTGGCCACGACGAGACCGCTGTACGCGAGCGTCCTGCCGTCGGAGAGTTCGACGGTCTGTCGATCGAGCTCCGCCCGTACGGCCCGGGTGCCCAGGCGCCACTCGACGTCGGCCACGCTGGCGCGGGGCCGGAAGGCGAGGGAGTCGAACGACGCCGTCCCCGCGAGGACCTCCTTGGAGAGGGGCGGCCGGTTGTAGGGCATGTGGGGTTCGTCGCCGACGAGTGTGACCGGCCCGCGCCAGGCCGCGGCGCGCAGCTGCTCGGCGGCGCGCAGTCCGGCAAGGGAGGCGCCGACCACCACCACGGGTGCGCTCACGGGTCACTCCTCGATCCGGATGGCTTGGAGGGGGCACACGTCGGCGGCTTCCTCGACCTCGTCGCGCAGCGCGTCGTCCGCGTCCGCGACGTACGCCAGGTGGCCGGCGTCGTCGAACCCGAAGATGTCCGGGGCGGCGAAGACGCACTGGCCGTGGTCCTGGCACTTGTTCATGTCGACGACGACCTTCATGGGCCTGTCCTCCTGGGACTGCGCGGATCGCGGATCGCATGGTTGCGCGGATGGGCCGGGCTCCGGCGCGTGGAGGGAAGCGGGCACGCCGACCCCAACTCGTTTGGTTCCAAACAACATAGGAAGCAATCGGGTGCCGGTCAATGGCTCACCGACCTCCGAACTGGGCAGCGTGAGCGCCGAATGCGCCGGTCTCGGGCGCGGTGGGCGTTCTTGGACGGGTACACAGTGCGGGTCCGGCCACGCGCCGCGCGTCATACCCGGGAGCCAAGTTGCCGCTGCTACCTCAGTAGGGGGTGGGCCAACCGGGCACGTTCGGTGGGTCGGCGAGCCAGGGCGGCGCGAAGGAGCGGATCGGCGGCTGTCACGAACCGGGCCGCTGTCCGGTCAAGAGGGTGGCTGCGCGGTGCACACCGTGCGCCGCGTAACGCAGCCGCAGCCGAGGCCCCCGCCAGACGACAGACGACAGACGCCAGACGTCGTTCGCCGAACGACAAGTGCCGACCGCCGAACGCCGACCGCTGACCGCTGACCGCTGACCGCTGACCGCCGAACAATGAACGCCGAACGATGAACGCGCCCCCGAGGAGAGCCACATGAGCCAGATCGACATCGCACGCCCCGACGCACTGGGACGCGACGAATTGGTCCCGTCGCGCTACGCCCTGAAGATCGGTGACATCGACGTACTGATCATCAGCGACGGGGTGCTGCCCATCCCCGCCGCGACGATGGGCACCAATGTGGCCAAGGCCGACATGGCGGCCTGGCTCAAGGAGATGTTCCTGCCGCCGGACATGCTCGACTGGCCGCTGAACGTGGCCGTCGTACGCAGCGGCGACCGGACCGTCCTGGTCGACTCCGGGCTCGGGTCGGAGTTCCCGGGTTTCCCGCGTGCCGGGCAGTTGGCCATGCGCCTCGACTCCGCCGGGATCGACCCCGCGTCCGTGACCGACGTGGTCCTCACCCACCTGCACATGGACCACATCGGCGGGCTGCTCGTCGACGGCTTGCGGGGCCGGCTCCGTCCTGATCTACGGGTCCATCTGGCGTCCGCCGAGGCCGAGTTCTGGGCCGCCCCCGATTTCTCCCGCACCGTGATGCCGGAAGCCGTCCCGCCCGTGCTGCGTACGACCGCCGCGCGCTTCCTGGACGTGTACCGCGGCCAGTTGCGGCCGTTCGAGACGGAGTACGAGGTGGCGCCGGGTGTGAAGATCTGCCGCACCGGGGGTCACACGCCGGGCCACAGCATCATCCGCCTGGAGTCCGGTGGTGAGCGGCTGACGTTCGCGGGTGACGCCGTGTTCCAGCCCGGGTTCGACCACCCCGACTGGCACAACGGCTTCGAGCACGACCCCGAGCTGTCAGCCCGCGTGCGTAACCGTCTCCTGACGGAGCTGGCGGCGAGCGGCGAACTGCTCGTGGCGACACACCTGCCGTTCCCCTCCGTCTGCCATGTGGCGGCGGTCGGTAACACGTTCCGTCTCGTCCCGACCGTCTGGGACTACTGAGCGAACAACGTGTGAGGGGCCGCCCCCGGCCGATCGGTGCCCACTGTTTCTCACAGTGGGCACCGATCGGGCCCCCCAGGGCACATGTGTGGGGTGCGGCGCCGCCCGCACAACCGTGACCAAGTCCGGGGTCGAGGGGTTGAGCATGCGATTGTCCTGCCCTCTTCACCACTCCTTGGGAGATCCCATGCGCTTCCGCACTGCCGTCGCCACCGGCGCCCTCGCCCTGGCCGCGACCGGCCTCTGGTCGACCCCCGCCCTGGCCGACGCCCCGAACCCCGGCCCTGACACCGGCAATGGCAACGGAACCGGCACGGTCGTCCTGTCCGACGAAGCGTACGACCGCCTCCTCCGCGCCGACGTGGACGAACCCCTCCTCATCGCGACGCACCCGTCCTACCGCGAAGCCTGGCTCTTCTGCCTGCGCTCCGCGGAGCACGACCACGTCGAGCGGAACGCGTGGGGCGAGGGATACGTGTGCATCCCGGATGGGGCCGTGCAGTGAGCAGCGAACTCCGACAGGCGACTCCTACAGGTGACTCCGACAGGTGACTCCGACAGATCCGCCGACAGATGAGCCTTACCGCACTTACCGCAACGGAAAGTCGAGCCCGTGCTCGTCCGTCGGCCGCGGGCCACGAATGCGCCGGTCGGATTCAGGGATGGCTACGTCGTTGATGCCGGCCTCGCGGCGTCGCATCAGGCCGTTCTCGTCGAACTCCCACAGCTCGTTGCCGTAACTGCGCCACCAGTCGCCGTCCGCGTCATGCCACTCGTACTGGAAACGGACGGCGATCCGATTCTCGTGGAACGACCAGAGGCTCTTGCGGAGCGCGTAGTCGAGTTCGCGCTCCCATTTCCGGGTCAGGAAGTCGACGATCTCCTCCCGGCCGCTGAGAAATGTGGACCGGTTTCGCCATTGCGAGTCAGGGGTGTAGGCGAGCGCCACTCGATGCGGGTCGCGCGTGTTCCACGCGTCTTCAGCGGCCTGAACCTTTCGCAGGGCGGTCTCCCGCGTGAACGGCGGGTAGGGAGGTCGGTCTTCCGGCAACGGGTGCCCCTTACGTCGGGTCGTTCGCGGGCTGCGATGGACTTAAGGTAGAGAACGCCCGTTCTCAACGTCAAGGAGCCAGCCGGATGCCAGCCCCGATCACCGCCGAACAGAGTCGCCTGGACCGCGTTGCGCTGCTCGATGCCGCGGAGGCGCTGTTCTACGAGCGCGGGGTCCAGGCAGTCGGCATGGACGCCGTGCGTGCGGCGTCGGGCCTGCCCCTGAAGCGGATCTACGGGTTCTTCGCGACGAAGGAGGAACTCGTGGTGGCGGTCCTCAACCGTCGCGACCTGCGGTGGAGGGGCAGCCTCGCCGCCCGCGTGGAGCAGGTCACGGACCCGCGCGAGCGCGTACTCACACTCTTCGACTGGCTGGCCGAATGGTTCGCCGAACCCGGGTTCCGCGGCTGCGCCTGGATCAACGCGTACGGTGAATTCGGCCCCGCGTCCGAGGCGGTACTGGCCGAAGTCCGCGCGCACAAACGGGCGTTCCACGACCAGATAGCGGGGTGGGTCCAGGCCGCCGGGTTGTCGGCGGCGGCCCCGGTCGCCCTCCTCGCCGAAGGGGCCATCGTGACGGCGGCCATCACCGGCGACCCGGCACCGGCCCGTCAGGCCCGTGCGGCGGTGGCGACCTTGCTCGGGACGGCCTGACCGTCGGCGCAGCGCCAGCGCCAGCGCCAGCGCCATGGTCAGGGTCAAAGTCGTGGTCAAGGTCGCCGCATCGGACCCGGCAGATTCATCCGTGCCAGTTCTGCCGGATCGACCACGGCGGTGATCTCCGTGATACGCCCCTCGGCGACGGTGAAGGCCAGGACGGACGGACAGCGGGGTGCCGTCCGCGTTCCAGGCCATGACGCCGGGCCGTCCGTCGACGCTCGCCCGGTGTCCGTGTGCCGCACCGCCGGCCACTCGGGCGCGGCCCGCGACCTCGGTGGCACCGATCGTGACGAACCGTCCGCCCGGGGCGTGCACGGTGAACTCCACCTCGGGCACGAACTCCGGCTCGACGTCGAACCGGGTCACGAAGCCGGCCCCGTCATGCTTCACGTTCCAGTCCCGGGCGATCGCGATGGCGTAGTCCTCGTTGAGAACCGGGCCACCGAGGGGCCCCTGGGCGCCGACGAAGGCGCCTGCTGGGACCGCCGCACGAGCGCTCCCGCCGGTCCCGACAGGGCGCGGCGGGGCTCGGTTCGGCATACCCGACGCCATGCGTGGCACGCTGACCTCGTACGTCGTCAGTGATCGTCGAGGAGGTCCGCCACGTGGCGCAGCAACAGCCGACGGAGGCCACCGGGGCCCCCGACGTCCGTACCGAGGAAGGCCGGCTGCGCAAGGACCTCGGGTTCTGGGGCCTGACCGCGATCGGCTTCTCCAACATCCTCGGCTCGGGATGGCTGTTCGCCGCCATGTACGCCGCCCAGACCGCCGGGCCCGCCGCGCTCCTCTCCTGGGTCGCGGCGGGCCTGCTCTGCGCTCTCGTCGCCGTCGTGATGGTGGAACTCGGCGCGACCAGGCCGGAGGGCGGTGGCACGGTCCGCTGGCCGCTGTACGCGAACGGGCGGCTCGTCGGCACGGTCGTCGGCTGGTCCGTTCTGCTCTCCGTGGGCGGCACCGCCGCCGAGATCAGCGCGATCATGCAGTACGCCGCCCACTACGTACCCGGGCTCTACCGCGACGGCAGCATCACCGCGTCCGGCCTGGGCGTCGCCACCGCGCTGAGTGTGCTGCTCACCGCGCTGAACTGGTTCGCGGTCCGTCTGTTCGCCCGCGTGAACAACCTGGTGTCGGTGTTCAAGGTCGTCGTGCCGATCCTCACCGTCGCCGCCCTGTTCCTCTCCGGTACGCACTCCGGGCGCCTCACCGACCACGGCGGTTTCGCCCCGTACGGGTACGCGGCCTGCCTCACCGCACTCGCGGGCGGCGGCATCGTCTACTCCGTGAACGGGTTCCAGGCGCCCCTCGACTTCTCCGGCGAAGCCCGCAATCCGCGCCGTACCGTGCCCGCCGCCGTCCTCACCGGCATCGGCCTCGCGGTCCTCGTCTACCTCGGGCTGCAACTCGCCTTCCTCTACACGGTGCCCGACTCACTGCTCGCCCACGGCTGGCAGGGCGTCGACTTCGAGTCGCCCTTCGGCCAGCTCGCCCTCGTCCTCAACCTGCACTGGCTCGCCACCCTGCTCTACGCCGACGCGGTGGTCTCGCCGGGCGGCTCGGCCTACGTAGGTGTGGCGATCGACGCCCGCCACACCTACGCCCTCTCCAAGAACGGCCTGCTGCCCCGCTTCTTCATGCGCATCCACCCGCGCTCCGGGATCGCGCGCCGCGCCCTGGTCCTCAACCTCGCGGTCATCATCGTCTTCATGCTGCCGTTCGGCGGCTGGCAGGACATCGTCAGCGTGATGGGCGACATGTACCTCATCATCTACGCCGCCTCGGCGGTGGCCGTGGCCTCCTTCCGGGCGCACGACCGCGCGCGTGGGCTGCCTCTCGCGGAGGGGCACATGCCGGGGGTGCGCTGGATCGCGCCGGTCAGCTTCGCCGTGGCGACGGAGTTCGTCTACTGGTCGGGCTGGGACGACCTGCGCCTCGCCCTGCCGCTCGTCCTCGTCGGCGTCCCGCTGTACCTGCTCCAACGCCGCAAGGCGGGCAGCTCCCCCGCCCAGGAACTACGCCATGGCGCCTGGCTCGTCGTCCATCTCGCGGCGCTGACCCTGCTGTCCTGGCTCGGCACGTTCGGCGGCTCCGGACACCTGCCCGCCCCGTACGACTCCCTCACGGTCGCCGCCCTCGCCTTCGCGGTCTTCACCTGGGCGGTCCACTCGGGCACCGCCCACCTGCGCACGAACCCCACGACACCCTGACTCACATCTCCTTGGCATACCAGCGATCGGCCCGGCCGTGCCCCTCGTACGGCTCCGTCTCCTCGTATCCGTACCGGGTGTACAGGCTTCTCGCCTCGGTGAGCTGCGTGTTGGTCTCGCATACCATCCGCTCGGCGCCCAGCCGCCTGGCGGCCTCCTCGGCGGCGAGCAGCAGGCCGCGGCCCAGGCCCGCGCCGCGTCCGGCGGGGTGTACGTACATCCGCTTGAGTTCGGCGGTGCCTGGAGCGCCGTCGAGCAGTCGCAGGCCCACGCAGCCCAGGAACTGGTTGCCGTCACCGCGAGCGACAAGGAACTGTCCGTTCGGCGGGGTCAGGTCGCGGTGCGGGTCCTTCGCGAGCACCGCTCGGATTTCGGCGTCGGCCACGGTGCGACCGAGGACTCGTTGCCCCATCTCCGTGAAGTACTGCCGCATGACGGCGTCGACGGCCGCGTCGGTGACGGGCTCAGGGTTGATCTTCCAGGAGGTAGGCGAGGTAGGCGAGGTAGGCGAGGTAGGCATGCGCGTCATGGTCCTGGAGGCGCCGCGGGGCGTCCAGGGGTTCGGCGTCCGTGGCCGGCCCGGATCGGCCGGGCACGGACGCCGAGGTGTGCGCTAGCTCGCCTGGCAGACGAGCGTCGGCGTGCCCGCGCCGCCCGGTGCCGCGCCGAAGCCGAAGGAGGTCGAGGCCTTGGCGGTGAGGGCGCCGTTGTGCGCGGCGTTGCGGGCCGTCACCGTCCTGCCGGTCTGGGTGTGGGCGGCGTTCCACATGCTGGTGATGGTCTGGTTGCCGGGCCAGTCCCAGGTGACCTGCCAGGACTTGGTCGCCGATGTACCGGTGTTGGTGACGGTGATGTCGGCGTTGAAGCCGCCGCCCCAGTCACTGCTCACCTTGTACGTGGCTTCGCAGCCGGACGATCCGCCGCCCGTACCGGAGGTCGTCGCGGCGACCGGCTGCGACGCCGGTGACGTGTTGCCCGCCGCGTCGCGCGCCCGGACGGTGTACTCGTAGCGGGTCGACGCGGTGAGACCGGTGTCCGTGTAGGTCGTGCCGGTCGCGGATCCGACCTTGCCGGTGCCCCGGTAGACGTCGTAGGCGGTGACACCTGTGTCGTCGGTGGAGGCGGTCCAGGACAGCGAGACGCTGGTGGAGGCCGCGCCGGTGACCTTCAGTCCGGCGGGGGCCGAGGGCGCAGTGGTGTCGTCGTCCCCGCCTCCCCCGCCGCCGCCGAAGTCCGGCGCCTTGACGGAGGCCAGGTAAGCGTCCTTGACGGTGTCGACGGTCTGCCAGTCGTCCTTCAGGATGCCGCCCGTGTCACCGGAGTTGGGGTTCCACGACCAGAAGGTCCAGCTCATGCTGTCCGCGCCGTAGGTCTGGGTGGGGCGGAGGTAGTCGACCAGGGCGGCGAGCCACTTCTGGTCGATGCCCGACTGCAGGGTCGTGCCGAACTCCCCCAGCCACACCGGGGCGATGTTCTGCTTGAAGATGTAGCCCCAGTTCTTGTCCCAGACGCCGGGCATGTTCGCGGGGAACGACGGGTCGTTGAACCAGGGCTGCTGCGCGACGCTCGTGGCGTAGTCGTGGGCCGAGTAGACGACCCGGTTCGCCACGTCGAGACGTACGGGGGCCGTGGCCACACCCGCGAGGTTGCCGCCCCACCAGGTCGACTGGCCGTTCACGGTCTGCACGCCCTCGACGAAGACGAGGAGGTCGGGGTTGACGGACAGCACGGCGTTGCCCGCCCGCTCGGCGGCGAGCCGCCAGTCGGTGGTCGTGTCGCCGCACCCCCAGCAGGCGGGGTCGTGCGGCTCGTTGTGCAGGTCGATGCCGACCATGGCGGTGTCGCCCTTGTACCGGGTGGCGAGCGCCTTGAGGTTGGTGATCCAGGTCGTCTCGGGTACCGACGCGGTGTACCAGAGCGCCGACTGGGCCGAGGCGTCGGGACGGTGCCGGTCAAGGACGATCTTGAGGCCGATGGAGCCCGCGTAGTCCACGAGCTTGTCCATCACCTGCAAGGAGTCCAGGCCCGCCAGGTCGCTGTTGAGGCCGTTCGCGTACGTGATCCCGGTGGGCGTCGTGCCCTTGAAGATGTCGTCGCTGTACGGCATGCGGACCGTGTTGTACCCGAGCGACTTCATCTGGTTCAGCATCGACTTGTAGTCGCGGGACCAGAGGCCGTGCGGGACGTAGTTGGCGGTCTCGAACCCGAACCAGTTGATCCCGGCCATCCGTACCGGCTGGTCCTGCGCGTCGAGGATGCGACGGCCGCTGGTGTGCCAGTACCCGGAGCCCGCGGCCGCGAGCGCCGCGTCCGAAGAAGAGGCGGTGCGCGCGGGAGCCGCTTGGACGGGCCCCGCGAGCAGGGGCACGAGGGCGATCGCGAGCGCGGCGAGGAAGGCGGTCACGAGGTTGCGGAAGCGGCGGGCGGGCGGGTGTCTCATGGGGGGTCCCTTCGAAGGGGCGTCGTGGTGGATCTGCGGGGAAGCTGCTGGAGAACTCGGGGAAGCTAGCTTGGGAGCGCTCCCACATTGCGGCGGAGGGGTTACGGAGTGCGCAGGGCGATGAGGAGGTGGAGGCACCCGGCATGACGTTGCCGCGGGCTGTCCGGAGTGTCCCGCTCCGCACCGCCCGCCCGTCAAAACCGGGGCCGCGCCCATGGAAACCACTACGCGTGTACGCGTCAATACCCCGCGCACTGATCGGCTCGCTTCGGCATGTGCGGGGAGCCCGTACGGGCACGGACGGACGGGCCATCTCAGGACGCTTCAGGGCGGCCTCAGGACTGCCTCAGGACCGCCTCAAGGCCGCCTCAGGACTGCCTCAGGACCGCCTCAAGGCCGCCTCAGGACTGCCTCAGGACCGCCTCAAGGCCGCCTCACGACCGCCTCAGAACTGCCGAACCCGCTCCTCACCCGCCCGATCGCCCCTCCGCCGCCGCCACGCCAGCGTTCCCCACGCCGCCACGGCCAGGACCGCGGCCGCGACGCAGAACCAGATCCCGGCCGGGCGCAGCCCCCACGCCTGGGAGGCCGCGCCGAGCCCCACCACCGGCAGCGAGATCGCCACGTACAGGACGAGGAAGTAGGCGGAGGAGACGGCGGCCCGGTCGGCGGAGTCCACGAGGTCGTTGACGGCGGCGAGGCCCTTGGCGAAGGACATGCCCTGCCCGCACCCCGCGATCACGGCGCCGGCGGCCAGCAACGGCAGCGACGCCAGCTGCACCGAGAGCGCGACCAGCAGGATGCCCGCCGCGAGGAGCAGGCACCCGGCAAGGAGGAAGAGGCGCGTCCGTGCTGGTGGGAGCAGCACTTGGGTGAGCGCCGACGCGCCGAGCAGCAGCAGCGGCATCGCCCCGGCCAGCGCATGGTTCGGGTCGCCGACGATCTCGGAGACGATGCGCGGGGACACCGCGGTGAACAGGCCGGTGACGGCGAACCCCGCGAAGCCGACCGTGGCGGCGCTGACGAACATGGACCGCGCCGCCTCCGGCACCTTGATCTTGCGCGGGCGCAGCCGGGTGCCGGGGTCGCTCTCCACCGTCTCCGGCACGAACTTCAGCAGGACGACGAGGACGCAGGTCGCGGCGGCGTGCACAACGAACGACAGCTTCAGAGGCGCCGGGAGGTACTGCACGAAGAGTCCGGCGACAGCCGATCCCAGGCCCAGGCCGCCGATGTTGGCGGCCGTCGCCGCGTTCGACGCCCGGCCGCGCCACGGTTCGGGGGCGCTCTCGATCACCGCGGCCGTGGCCGTGCCCGCGAAGACGCCCGCCGAGACGCCCGAGAGCAGGCGCCCCACCAGCAGGATCCAGACCTGGCCCGCGGCGAGGAAGACGAGGCTGCTGACCATCGAGAACAGCAGCCCGGCGAGGAGCAGAGGCCGGCGGCCCCTGATGTCCGACCAGCCGCCGCACAGGAGGAGCGCCGCGAGCACCCCCACGGCGTAGGAGGCGAAGATCACCGTCTGGACGACGGGTGAGAACCCCAACTCCTGCTGCCACAGGGGGTACATGGGCGTGGGAAGCGTTGCTCCGAGCATCACACACGCGAACGCGCCGAGCAGGGTGAGGAACGCTCCACGGGAACGCATGGTGCGTGGTGCCAACGTGCGTGCTCCTCGTGTCGCTGCGGTCGACCGACCCACGTGCAGTTCCCCGCATCCGCGCTCCTCATGCGGAAAGCGGCTGTACGTGTGAACACCGCCGCCCGGCACACACGTGTGAAGGTGCAGCTCACATGTGGGAGTGTCAGGCCGTCGCGGACGCCTGGTCGGCGTCGGCCGGCTGCCCCTTGGCGGCCGCGTCCCCGGCCGGCTCGCGCAGCCCCGGGATGAGGGTCGCGACGGCCGCGGAGACGAGGGCCACGCCGCAGCCGATCATCAGGCCGGTGCGGAACCCGTTCTCGGAAGCGAAGGTGAAGCCGCCCATGCTGATGGTCATCTGGGCCAGGACGACGCCGATGACGGCGGAGCCGATCGTGGTGCCCAGCGAGCGCATCAGGGTGTTGAACCCGTTGGCGGCGGCCGTCTCGGAGAGCGGCACCGAGCTCATGATGAGGGCGGGCATGGCGCCGTAGGCGAGGGCGACACCGCTGTTGATCACGATGCCGGAGATCATGATGCCCCAGGCCGTGCCCATGAGCGGCAGAGCGACGCCGTAGCCGGCGGCGATCACGAGAGCGCCGAGGATGAGCGCGGTCTTCGGGCCGCGTGCGTTGATCAGCTTTCCGCCGAGCGGCGAGATCAGCATCATCATGACGCCGCCGGGGGCGATCCACAGACCGGCGGCGAGCATCGACTGGCCGAGACCGTAACCGGTGGCCTCCGGGAACTGGAGCAGCTGCGGCGCGATCAGCATGAAGGAGTACATGCCGACGCCGATGAGGATCGAGGAGACGTTGGTGAACAGCACGCGCGGGCGGACCGTGGTGCGCAGGTCGACGAGCGGGTCGCGGGTGCGCAGCTCGTAGAAGCCCCAGACAAGGAGGGCGACGACGGCGACCGCGAACAGGCCGAGCGTGGTGCCGGAGGTCCAGCCCCAGTCGGCGCCCTTGGAGATGGCGAGCAGCAGCGAGACCAGGCCGATGGCGAGGCCGACGGCGCCGGGCGCGTCGAACCGCTGCCCCTTCGCGCCCGCCGGGACGTCCGGGACGATGACGAAGATCATCACGCTGACGATCAGGGCGAGCACGGCCGCGCCCCAGAACAGCACGCGCCAGTTGGCGTACTGGGCGACGGCGGCGGCGATCGGCAGGCCGATGGCGCCGCCGATGCCCATGGAGGCGCTGACCAGGGCGATGGAGCCGCTGAGCTTCTCGGCGGGCACGACGTCGCGAAGGAGCGCGATGCCGAGCGGCACCATGCCCATGCCCATGCCCTGCAGACCACGCCCGATGATCATCGGTACGAGCGAGGAGGACAGCGCGCACACCACGGAGCCCAGGATCAGCGGCACGGCGCAGACGAGCATCATGCGGCGCTTGCCCATGAGGTCGCCGAGGCGGCCGGAGACCGGCACGCACACACCCGACACCAGCAGCGTCACCGTGATCACCCATGCCGCGTTCGAGGACGACGTGTCCAGGATCCGCGGCAGCTCGGCGATGAGCGGCGTCACCAGCGTCTGCATGATCGCGGCGACGGTACCGGCGAGCGCGAGCGTGGCGACGACAGCGCCTGAGCGGCTGGTCGTCTCGGGGGCATCCATACGGACTCCTCAGTCTCTTCGGCACGTGCGTCACTTCGTGCATCACTTCGGCACGGCACGTGCGGCGGTGTGCATCATACACATGCGATGTATCGTGCATATTGCATGCAGAGGGCACACACGCGAGTGCGCAGAAACCTTGCGATACCGTCGGACCTGGGAGGACGCACGTATATGGAGAAGCCCTCGCAGTTGGTCGAGTTCGAGCACATGGTGCTCGGGCGGCATCAGCTCGGCAATGACAAGCGCCGTCGGCAGGCGGACCGCCTCGAACGCAGCGCGTACATCGTGCTCAGCCGGATCCGGGTGCAGGGCCCGATGTCGATCGGCCAGCTCAGCGAGGCGTTCGTGCTCGACGCCTCGACCGTCAACCGGCAGACGGCCCAGGCGATGCGGGCGGGCCTGCTCGAGCGCATCCCGGACCCCGACGGCGGCATGGCCCGTAAGTTCCGGCTGACCGAGGAGGGCGTACGACGCCTCGACGCGGAGCAGCGGGTGCACGTGGAGCAACTCGACGAGGTCTTCGCGGACTGGCCGGCGGACGACGTGCGGGCCTTCGCGGAGTACCTGCAGCGCTTCAACACGAGCATCGAGCGGCTCAGCGGCCAGCCGTGGCCCAGGTCGTGACCCTGCGCAGCAGCGCCTAGGCTGGCCGACGTGGACCGATTCGACGGCGCGATCGCGGGGCTCGGCACACGGGCCGGCCTCCGGCTGGTCGTCGGCATGTGGCGGGAGTCACCGTTCGGTCCGGTGACCGACCTCATGATGGAGCGGCCGGACGGACACCGCACCCTCATCGCACCCACACCTGACCTCGCCGACTACATCGCGGCCACGTACACCTTCGACGAAGTCCGGATGGAGCCCGTCGCGCTCACCGTCGAAGGCCGCGGCCGCATCGCCGTCCGGGCCTCATCGGTCGCCCTCACGCTGACCACCGGACGCCGTACGGGCGTCGGGTTCCTGCTCACCCTCGTGCCCCGGCCGCTCGCCCGGACCCGCGCCTGGTGCCGTCTGATCGACCCCGCGGCCCGCCTGGCACGCCGCGGCGTACGCACCGTCGGCACCGCGGGAGGCGGGCGCCGCGAGTACTACTGCGCCCTGGACGAACACGCGCTGACCTCGGCTTCCGTACGCCTGGACGGACACGACCAGGGTCCGCTCGCAAGCGTCACCCCGCCGGTCCGTTTCGGTTTCGGCTCCACTCCCCCGCGCCCGGCGCTGGTGCGGGTGACCACACTCATCGCCGAAGACGCTTAGGGCGCGGGCATCTCGAACCAGACGATCTTTCCCGTCGACAGGCGTGTCGCTCCCCACCGCTTGGCCAGCCGGTTCACCAGGAACAGGCCGCGGCCGTTCTCGTCGGTGGCGCGGGCCTGGCGCTGGCGCGGCAGTTGCGGCACGTCGTCGCCGACCTCGCAGCGCAGCACGTCGGTGCGGAGCAGCCGCAAGGTCACCGGGCGGGAGGCGTACCGCACCGCGTTGGTGACGACCTCGCTCACCAGGAGTTCGACGGAGTCCGACAGCTCCTCCAGACCCCAGCGCGCCAGCACACCCCGGGCGAGGCGGCGGGCGCGGCCGGGCGCGGAGTCCTCCGGGTCCAGGAACCAGTACGCCACGTCGCTGGGCGCGATGCCGTCGAAGCGGGCGGCGAGCAGCGCGATGTCGTCGTCCCGCTCCCCGTGTCCCGTCATGTCGAGCACGTGGTCGCAGAGCGCTTCGAGGGGCGGCGGGTGGTCGGGGCCGGTCAACTGCGCGGTGGCGGCGAGCCGTTCCCGCAGCTGCTCGATGCCGCTCCCCACGTCGCGCAGGCGCGACTCGACCAGGCCGTCGGTGTAGAACAGCAGCGTGGCGCCGGACGGTGCGTCGAGGTCGACCGTCTCGAAGTCGACGCCGCCCACCCCGACGGGCGCCCCCGGCGGGACCCGCAGGACCTCGGCGCGGCCACCCAGGTGCAGCATGATCGGCGGCGGATGCCCGGCGTTGGCGATCGTGATGCGGTGCGAGACCGGGTCGTAGACCGCGTACACGCACGTCGCCATGCAGTCCGCCTCGACCGCGTGCTCGTCCAGATGCTCCAGGATCTCGTGGGGCGGCAGGTCGAGCCCGGCCAGGACCCGTGCGGTGGTGCGGAGTTGGCCCATGATCGCGGCGGAGGTCATGGAGTGGCCCATGACGTCGCCGACGACGAGGGCGACGCGGCTGCCGGGCAGCGGGATCGCGTCGTACCAGTCGCCGCCGACCCGTGCCGTCTCCGCCGCGGGCAGATAGCGCGAGGCGAGCCGCGCGCCCGCGGGGTGCACGAGCGACGCGGGGAGCATCCGGCGCTGCAACTCGTCCGCGATGTAGGCCTCGCGCCCGTACAGGACCGCCTTGTCGATGCCGAGCGCGCCGTGCGTCACCAGCGTCCCCGCCACCAGCAGGTCCTCGGAGTCGAACGGCGGCCGGTCGGAGGAGCGCAGGAACACCGCCGCGCCGATCACCCGGCGCCGCCCGCGCAGCGGTGCCAGGATCGCGCGGCGCCCGAGCGGCACCTGCGGGTCGCCGCCGAAGAGTTCGGGCAGCGCGGACAGCGCCACGGGCGAGTCCGCGAAGACGGGCCTGACCCCGCGCAGCACCTCGGCGAGCGCGCCCCCGGGCCGCACCTCGCACAACTCGACGCTGTTCGGCAGCAGTTCGGCCCGGGGCGGCGCGGACTGCTGCGGTCCGAGGTCCGGGTCCCTGCCGTAGCCGCCGGGGACCCGGTCGGTGCGGCGGCGGCGCAGCACCATGGGGCCCGCCGGGCGCTCGTCGCCGACCGGCAGCGGTTCGCACAGATAGACCAGGATCGCGTCGGAGAACGTCGGCACGGTCGCCCGGCACAGGCCGAGCACGATCTCGTCGAGGTCGAATCCGCGCGCGATGCGCCGGGTCGCCGCTCCCACGAAACGCAGCCGGTCGCCGTCGCGGCTCATCGTCGGGGTGGACGGCTCGGCCGGAAGGGACCGGGCCTCCCGGACCACGCCCCCGACCGCCTCCTCGGCCGCCTCTCGGGGCACTTCTCCGTTCGCGGTGGGAGAGGTGAGGGTCAGGTGGGTGGCCAACTGGTCGGCGGCCGTGACGTCGTCGGCGGCGAAGGCGAGCCGGTCGGTCCGGCGCACCATGACGACCAGACCGGAAGCCCGCTCCGGTCCCCGGAAGGGCGCGACGAGTACGCGGTCCCCGCCGGGCGACCACGCGCCCGTACCCCACATCTCGGCCAGGGCCGCCTCGGCATCCGGGTCCTCGCCGCTCAGCGGTGCCTTCGCCAGGAGGAGCTGGGACAGCTTCCCCCCGGGCAGGACGCCGGTGCGCCGGGGCGGCAGCGGGCCGCATCCCGCGGAGGCGACGAGGCGCAGCTCCCGGCTCCCGCTCTCCGCGTTCGTCTCCTCCAGATGGACGAGCACGGCGTCGGCGAGCAGCGGCACCGTCGACGAGCACAGCTCGTGCGCCGCCGGGCCGAACCCCTCGGTGCGGGCGACGCGCCGGATGGCGGCAGCCAGACTGTGGTCCGTCACGGGCATCGGCTCTCCAGGGCGGGGCGCGGCACTCATGCGCCTTCGGCATTGACCGGTCACAAGGACAGGACCATGCTCGGGCGCGGCTGACGGCCTTGTCCAGATGTCGACCGGCGTGTCCTGGGGCGGGGGTGGCGCTTTGCGTGATGTGTGCCCGCGGGGGCGCTGCCGCCGAGGCCCTAGTCGGCGCCGCTGGGGTCCTGTGGTCCGGTGGCCGGGACGGCGGGCAGGAGGCCGACGTCGATGACGTCCATGGCGATCGAGCTGACCTCGGCGTTGTGGTCGCGGGCGTGCGTGCGCATGGCCGCGAAGGCGCTGCCGAGGGAGATCTGGCGGCGCACCGCGACGATGCCCTTGGCCTGCTCGATGATGACGCGGTTGTGCAGGGCGGTGTGCAGCCGCCCGTTGATCGTCTCCTGGCGGCCCACCGTACGGGCGTGGAGCAGGCCGATCGTGGCGGCGTCCGCCAGCGCCTGGGCCAGCAGCAGGTCGTCCGGGGACAGGGCGCGGTCCCCGGTGTGCAGCAGGAGCAGGGCGCCCAGGCTCTCCCCGCGCAGGCGCATGGGCACCGCGGTCGGGAGGGCGTAACCAGCGTTGTCGAGCGCGGAGCGCAGTTCCGGCCAGGCGGAGGCTTGTTCGCCGGGGGCGGGATAGTCGGGGACGACCGCGTGGGTCAGGCGGTAGGCCTCCACGCCCGGACCCTCCACGCACGCCACGGCGATGACGCGCTGCAGGGCGCGTCGGGGGTCGCACGGGGCGGGGCTGTACAGGCGCGGAGCGGGGTGGGCGAGGAGGACGACGGCGTCGGTGATGTCGAGGAGCTCCCGGCAGCGGACCGTCATCCGCTGCAGGAACCCGGTGAGGTCGAAATCCTCCACCAGCGTGTCCGCCAGCTCCAGGAACGTACGGGCGATGTGTTCTTCCCTGCTCATGCGACGACCTGCTTCTGCGTTCTCGGGACGGGGGTCGGCGGAAGAGATGTGCCGGGCTATGCGCGCAGTTCACGCCCGAGGACGCTTTGCGCCGTCTCCATCAGGGTCCGGCCGGAGGAGTAGGCCTCGGCGCGCAGCCGGACCAGCGCCTCGGGCAGCGGGATGTCGAGTTTTCCGCTGAGGACGCCGGTGGCCTGGTGGACCTGCGCCCGGTGCAGATCCACCGCGCCCGCGTGCCCCGGCCCGTTGTGAGCGGCGGTGCTGTCGGGCCAGCGGGCCAGCATGTGCGCGGCGAGATGGTCCGCGACGAGCCGGCCCCCGGCCCGCTGCTGTTCGCTCAGCGCGCCCTCGGTGCACCGGTAGCCGGTCAGGGTGCCGCTGGTCACGGCGCCTGTGCGCACCGGCCACACGAACACCGCGACCACGCCCAAGTCCTGCGCCTCCGGCACGAACTGCGGCCAGAACCGCATCACCAGCCGGTCCACGTCGGGCACTTCCCGCACGCCTTCGCCGACGGGGAACCGCAGTCCGGGGCCCTGCCCGAGGACGGCCTGCACGTCCTCGAGACGGGCGCTCGTCTCGTCGCTGAACCAGACCAGCTCGCCCTGCACCGAGACGGCTACGCCGTTCAGGCCCAGGGCGTGCGCGCAGTCGACCGCCCACGAACGGCGCTGTTCCTCGCCCGTGACGGTGTCCATACGGTCGAGGAGTTCCCGGATCGTCACGCCGCCGCTGCCCATCCGCAGCCCCCTTCCGGGGTCGGGAGCGGATCGCTCTCGCGGACGGCGAGCCTTGCGCGCCGCCCGCCCTCTCCACCGTAGCGCGCCAACGCGTCGCGGTCGCCGGGCCGGTGAGTCGTCGTACCGCGCCACTGAAGCGTGTCCGCACCGGATCTTGCCGTCATAACCGGTTTCGCCGACCGGCAGGCGCTCATATCGTGGCCCGATGACGTCGATCAAGAAGTTCCAGGTCACCTTCGACTGCGCGGAACCGGAGCGCCTCGCCCGGTTCTGGTGCGAGGTCCTCGGGTACGTCATGCCCCCGCCGCCCTCGGGGTTCGACACGTGGGACGCGTACAAGCGCGCACAGCCGGCTGAGCAGCGGGACGCCTGGTCCGCGTGCGTGGATCCCACGGGCGAAGGGCCGCGGCTGTACTTCCAGCGCGTCCCCGAGGGCAAGGTCGTCAAGAACCGCGTGCACCTCGACGTGCGGGTCGGCACCGGTCTCGTCGGCGCGGAGCGCCTGGCCGCGCTGGAGGCCGAACGCGCCCGGCTCGAGCCGCTCGGAGCGGTCCACGTGCAGACGCTGTACGACGGCGATGACGCCTGCATCCCGATGCTGGACATCGAGGGCAACGAGTTCTGCATCGACTAGGCCGACGACCGGACGTCCATGGTGGGACCTACAGCGCCCCGTCGAGGTCGGCCGGGATCTTCTTCCGGACGACGGGACGGGCCGGATCGGTGAGTCTCTGCTGGAGAGGGTCGCCGTAGAGCGGTTCGGCCGGCGCACAGCCGTGACATGTCCGCTGACGGACCTGGCTGCGCTCGATCTCCGCAGACCGTCCGAGCCGCCTGCACGCCGGTCCCACCCGGCCCGCGCGGCTCGCGGTACGCCTCCGAGCGTGGGCGCCACTCCCCCGGCGAACGCCTGCGACGACCGCCTCGGTGACAACGGATCACATCCGAGATCCGAGAGGTGTTCGGCCGGCCGCCGAGGTCACAGGGGCGAGGGCCGCGTCACGCACCCATCGCACCCATCGCGCCCATCGCGGCCAAGAGGTGATCGGCCACCTGGGGCAGCCAGTCGGCGCGGGCGTTGCCGAGCAGGTGGTCGCCGTGCGGTACGGACAGGTGTGTGCCGTGCGGTGCCAGAGCGGCCAGCGGTTCGCCGTTCGTCACGCCGGGGATGACGTCCTGGCCGCCGTCCACGACCAGCAACGGGGCCGTGATGCGGGGCGCCAGAGCGGAGAGGTCCACCTGCCGGGCGAAGTCGCGGGCGGCGTCGGTGCCCCCGGTGCGGGCGGCCATGATGTCCCGTACCGGGCCGGGCAGTTGCTCCCAGTCGAGGCGGAAGGGCCCGCTGACGGTGGCGACCGCGGTCACCCGCGGTTCCAGCGCGGCAGCGCGGGCGGCGAAGTAGCCGCCGAGGCTCAGCCCGACAACGGCGACGCGTGGCACGCCCAGGGCGTCGACGACCCGGCTCACGACCTGCTCGTACTCCGGCCGCATGATCGTCGCGTCGGCGAGCGAGCCCTGCCCGGGGCCGTCCATCGTGAACACCGCGAGACCTCTGGCCAGCAGCGCCGACGCCAGATCGAGGAACTCCTCCTTGGCGGAGTCGAGACCGGGGACGACGAGCACGGTCCCGAGCGCGCTGCCGGGACCGCGCAGCCATCCGGTGAAGCCGCCACCGCTCACGCGTCGCGCGCCGGGCTCGAGAAGCTTCAGGGCGCTTCCCAGCGCCCGGTCCGCCTCGGCCGCGGCACGGGCCGACTCCGCGTACGGCGCGAGCGTGGCGAGGTGGAACCACCGGGCCGCCGTCAACAGGTGTTCACCGGAGGAGACGGCGGAGGCCGCCGCTTCCGCGCGGGTGAGGTACGCGTGCGCGGTGTGTACGAAGGACGGGCCCCAGTCGGCGACGGACGTGAGGGCGTCGGTGACGCGCCGGTACTCGTGCGGATCGACGCCCGCGCCGGTGGCACGGGACCATTGGGCGGCGGCGAACTCGTGGGCGTTCATCGTGCGGTACCTCCGGTCAGCAGGACGGCCTTGCCGCGGACGCGACGCTCGCGCAGGTCCACGAGGGTGCGGGCGGCCTGCGACCAGTCGGCGACCCGGTCGATCTCGGGGTGCAGCCGGCCCTGCGCGACCAGGCGCACCAGTGCCGCGAGGTCGGGGCCGTAGGGGGCGCCCGCGTAGTGGAAGTGCTGGATCGTGACGCGTTCGGGCCCGTTCAGCAGGTCGAAGAAGTCCAGCGTGGCCGGGGTACGGCTCGCCTGGCCGAACCACACGAGTGTGCCGCCGGGGCGCGTCCTGGACAGTGCGGCCGGCAGTACGGGGCCGCCGGTGGACTCCAGGACGACGTCGAACGGTCCTTCCGCGTCCGCGACGTCGTGGACCACCCGAGCGCCCAACTGCGTGAGCCGTTCACCGCGTACAGGCGTCGCCGTCACCGCGGTCACCTCGGCGCCGGCTCCCACGGCGAGTTCGGTGACATAGTGGCCGACCCCGCCCGAGGCGCCCGTCAGCAGCACCCGCTGGCCTGCCGGGCACGGGGCCGTACGCAGCAGGCGCAGGGCCGTGATCCCGGCGAGCGGCAGAGCCGCCGCCTGTGCGGTGTCGATGCCGTCCGGAAGCGGGGTGAGGGAGTGCGTGGGCACGGCCGCGTACTCGGCCCAGCCGCTGTGCGCCGGGTGCCCGACCACGCGCGTTCCGATACCGGGGCCCGATCCGTCCGCCGCGGCCTGCACGACGAGGCCCGCGATGTCCTTTCCGGGCAGCCACCCCGGCGCGGGACGCTCGACGAGGAACGTCTCACCACGGTTCGGCGCGAACGCCTCGACCTTTACGAGCGCCTCGTCCGGTTCCGGGACGGGCTGGGCGACGTCGGCGAGAGCGACCGGACGCGCCGCTTCCTTTGTGGCAATGAGTCTTCGCATACCGGGAATGCAACCCTCGCCACCGCCCTGCGCTCCAACAACCATCACCCCTCGCCGACAACCTTCGGTTGTCGCCTAAGGTGAGCGCCGTGGATCTCGATGTGGCCCAGGTACGCGCCTTCGTCCGTACCGCCGAGGAACTGCACTTCGGGCGGGCCGCCGACACGCTCGGCATATCCCAGCAGGCCCTGTCGAAACGGATCGCTCGGCTGGAGACCCGGCTCGGGAAGCGGCTGTTGGAGCGCGGCGGCAACGGAGTCCGTCTCACCGAGGCAGGGCAGCGCTTCCTGCCACCGGCCCGCCGTACGGTGGCCGCCGCCGACGCCGCGGTGGCGGCGGTGACCGGAGACGAGGGCCCGCTGCGCGTGGACGTCTGGGGGCACCTGTACGCACCCATGCGAACCTTGACACAAGTAGCGACCGGAACAGGGACGTTGACACTCGGCCACGGCCGCGACCTGCCCTCGGTGGCCACGGCTCTGCTCAACGGTGACATCGACGCGGCGTTCGGCCGGGTCCACCCTCCGCTGCACCCCGGCCTCACCCACCGGCTCGTCCGCCTCGAACCCGTCGACGCCGTACTCAGCGCCGACCATCGGCTCGCCAACGCGCGGGCGCTGCGCCCCGCTCAACTGCGCGACAGCGTCCTGTGCGCGCCCGGGCCCCTGGACCGGCTCGACTTCCTCCACCAGTTCGCCGACCGCTTCGGCCTGCGAGACACGGCCACGAGCATCAACCTCGGCCTCCCCCACTTCCTCACGGAGCTGGCCGCGTCCCCGGAACGCTTCTCGCTCCTCCCCGCGGACGTTCCTCTCCCTGAAGTCCCCGGAGTCCGCTCCGTCCCGCTGGTCGGCCCGACACCGCTGTACGCCTGGTCACTGCTCTGGCCCACCGGTGACCGGCACCCGGGCCTCGACCGCCTCACGGCCGCCTGCGCGGCCCAGGCGGCGCGGAACCGGTGGCTGGAGTACGACCCGGGGCGCGACTGGCTGCCGGAACCGCCTACGCGTCGCTCGTGGGACCGGGGCGAGCCGGGCGCGTGAGGGCGTTCGCGAGGTGGTCGGTCATGGCGGGGAGCAGCCAGTAGTAGACCCAGGTGCCGCGTCGTTCACAGTCGATGAGGCCCGCTTGGCGCAGCAGTTTGAGGTGGTGGGAGATCGTCGGCTGGGACAGGTCGAACGCGGGGGTGAGGTCGCACACGCAGATCTCGCCGCCCGGCTGGGCGGCGATCATCGACAGCAGGCGCAGCCGTACCGGGTCGCCCAACGCCTTGAAGACGGTGGCCAGTTCCGCGGCCTCGTCCGGGTCCAGCGGCGCGGCGAGCAGGCCCGGGCAGCAGGTGCCGGTCTCTTCGGCCCGACCCAGCACCGCCAGTTCTTGATTCGACATCTCTTTATATTGACAGTCTTCTATGCGGGGCGCAATGTTGCATCGACAGACATCGATACAAGCCGTTCACGTCCGATGGGAGCTCTGCCATGTCTCGAGTGCAACTCGCCCTGCGCGTTGGCGATCTGGAGGCGTCGATCGCCTTCTACACCAAGCTGTTCGGCACCGAACCCGTCAAGCGGCGCGAGGGCTACGCCAACTTCGCCGTCGCCGAACCCCCGCTCAAGCTCGTCCTCATCGAGGGCGAGGGCGAGCCGGGGCAGGAGACCCGTCTGGACCATCTCGGCGTCGAGGTCGGGTCGGCCGATGAGGTCGCCGCCGCCACCGGTCGGCTGAAGGAGGCCGGTCTGGCCACCTTCGTGGAGAACGACACCTCGTGCTGCTACGCCCTCCAGGACAAGGTGTGGGTGCACGGGCCCGGCAAGGAGCCGTGGGAGGTGTACGTGGTCAAGGGTGACACCGACAGCCTCGCCAAGAGCGACGACGCCGCCGGTCAGTGCTGCTCCTGCGGACAGTAGCCGCCGCCTCGGCTCACGGACGTGCAGCTGCCGGCGCCTCGTAGGGGAACCTCGTGCCAGCCCCGAGAGCTGAACTGCGTAGTCAGTGGTGCAGGGGGCTGACGGCGTGACCGAAAGCCCCCACCTCGTCTGAATCAGGACTCGACATGGCCCGCACACTGCCTGACCGGCGCCCGGCGGAGCACCTCGGTCTCGTCCCGGGCCGACAGCGCTACGCGACGGCGCACGCGGTCCCGTTCAGGCTGAAGGCCACCGGCTCGGCGAACGTGCCGCCGTAGGTTCCCTGGAAGCCGAAGCTCTGGCTGCCACCGGCGCCGATGCGCGCGTTGTGCGACAGGCCGCTCGCGGTCACCGCGCCCGACTGCGCGGACAGCGAGGCGTTCCAGGCGCTGGTGACTCGCTGCCCCGAAGGCAGGGTGAACGCGAGCTTCCAACCGTCGACCGGCGTGGACCCGGTGTTGGTGACGGTGACGTCGGCGGTGAAGCCGCCCTGCCAGACGCTGTTCCCGTACGTGACCTTGCAGGCGGTCGAGGAGCCGGGGTCGCCCGGGTCGCTGCCGCCGCCGGTGTTCACGGTGGAGGAGAAGGAGGTGACGGCGAGCCCGGCACCGTTCTGCCAGGGCTCGAAACCGGCCTGGACGCTCGTCAGGTACCAGTTGTTCTGGGCGAGCCCGCGCGAGACGGCCTGCCGCACGAAGTCCATGACGTCGAAACTCCAGCTGGAGATCGCCGAGGGGGCGACGAAGGACAGCACGTCGTTGCCGCCGTTGTTGCCGGACCAGACCTGCCAGGTGCGTCCGGCCACGGTCGCGGTGCCGACCTGCGACCCCACGGGCTGGACCGCCCCGACCTTGTTGAACCACACCATGATCTCGGTCCGGTTCACCCCGTCCTTCCTGGGGGTGGGGTCGAGCCAGATGTCGTACGCGGCGTCGTAGACGGCGTTGCCGACGTAGCTGTAGGAGATGCTGGTGGGCGCGGTGGAGACGGTGCTGAGCTGTGCGGGGAGGTTGGTTCCCGGCGAACAGTTGGTGTAGTGGCAGCCGTTGTAGATCGACGGGTAGGACTTCGGGGCGCCGTTGGTGGGCACGGAGCCGTCGGCCTGGTCGACCCGGAAACCCGTGTCCGTGGCGGTGATGCACTGGGGTGCACTGGTGCCCCAGCGGTTGTTCTGGACCACGTAGCGCCCTTGGACCGTGGTCGTCCCGAACTCCTCGCACAGGGTGGTGTCGGCGTGGGCCGGGGACGTGGTGGTGACGAGCGCCGCCACGAGGGCGACGGCGGTGAGCAGTGCGCCGAACAAGCCGCGCGCGGCGCGAAGTGGATGAGGTGACGATCGCATGCGGGGGCCTCTCTGAGTGGGGGAAGGACAGCCGGAGACTTCTGGCGCGCTCTACCCGGGACAGTGGGACTCCAAGGCATTTGGGAGCGCTCCCAATCGCGATGCGAAAGGGACTGTAGAAGTCGCGCATGTCCCTGACAAGAGACTGGGCGAGGATGGCTGGGAGCGCTCCCGAAAGCGCGGGCCGGAACCCGCATGTCGAGAACCGCCGTACCGAGCAACCGCCGTACCGAGAACCGCATCCCGAGAACCGCCGTCCCGAGAACCGCCTGCCGAGAAGCGCTTGCTGAGAACCCCGTACCGGTGAAGGTGCCGGAGGCCGCGCGTGGATCAGGCCGAGTCGCGCAGCACCAGCTCCGTACGGAGGATGACGTGGCGCCAGGCCGTGGCGGGTTCCCGCATCTCCTCCTCGAGGAGCCGCACCATCGTCCGGCCGATCTCGTCCACGGGCTGGCGGACGGTGGTCAGCTTCGGGTCCGTCCGCTCGGCCAGCGGGAAGTCGTCGAAGCCGATCACCTTGACGTCGTCCGGCACCCGGCGGCCCGCCGCGCGCAGCGCGGTGAGCGCGCCGGCCGCCGTGGTGTCCGACGCGGCGAAGACCCCGTCGATCCCGGGATGCCGCTCGATGAGCCCGGCCATGGCGAGGCGTCCGCTCTCCTCGGTGAAGTCGCCCTCCACGACCAGGGACGGCACGTCCTGGACGCCCGCGTGCGTCAGCGCCTCGCGATAGCCGCGCAACCGGCACTGGGCGACATACATGTCGAGCGGCCCGGTGATCGCGGCGATGGTGCGGCGCCCGCTGTCAAGGAGGTGGGAGACGGCGGTGCGCGCGCCGCCGAGGTTGTCCGCGTCGACGTAGGTCACACATTCCTCGCCGGTACGGCGGCCGAGGAGCACGGTGGGCAGGCCCGCCTCCGCGAGCATGTCGGGCAACGGGTCCTGGGCGCGGACGGACATCAGCAGCACACCGTCGACCCGGCCGCCCCGCGCGTACTCCAGGAAGCGCTGCCGCTCGGTCTCGGAGCGGATCAGGGTGAGCAGGAGCTGCATCCCGCTGTCCGTCAGGGCGTTGCCGACGGCGCGGACGATCTCGCTGAAGAAGGGTTCGCCGAACAGCCGCCAGTCCGACTCCATCATCACGAGCGCCACGGCGTCGGCGCGCCGGACGGCCAGGGAGCGGGCCGCGAAGTTGGGCACGTAGCCCAGCTCGGAGACGGCGCGGCGCACCGCGTCCCGGGTCGAACTCCGCACGCCCGGAGCGTTGTTGATGACGCGGGAGACGGTGCCGCGCCCCACACCCGCGCGGGCGGCCACCTCCTCCAGCGTCGGGACGTCAGGACGCTGCCGGCCCATACCCCACCCCCGTTGCCCGCCTGAGATCACCCGATACTACGGCCCGTCCGGGTCCGGGGGTGGTGTCAGCACCACCCGCCACGGAACGGGGAGGCATGATGACGGCCGGGCACACACGGCGGAACGTTCTCAGAAGTGCCGCGGTCGCGGCGGCGGGCGGTGCGATCGGGGTCGGAGCCGGCCCACTGCCCGGCGCGCTCGGGTGCCGCTGGGCTTCCACGGGAGCTGGATCCCGGACGCGTAGGTCCGCGCGGGCTCCGGCCGCCGCCGCGCCGGGTGGCGGCGGCGACCGGCGAGAGACCGCCTCAGCGCGTCGACGGCTCAACGACTCGACGCCATGCCGGCCGCTAGCCCAGCTTGACGTTGTCCCCGGTCGAGGTGACCGCGGCCGTCGAGGTGGTGCCCGGGAAGGACCAGCGCCAGGTGCCGGCCGCGCTCGCGGTGACGGTGGTGCGCAGGTTGCCGCTGCCGTTCGTCTTCACGCTCTTGACGCTCTTGTACGACGACGTGCCGGCCTTCTTGAACTGCAGGGTGACCGCCTGGCTCGAGTAGCCGTGATACTTGCGGTCCTCCCAGTTGGCCCGGGTGAGCCTGCCGGTGACGGTGAGCTTGCCGCCGCGCTTGACCGGCTCGGGCGCGGCGTTCGTCACGAGGACGGACGCCCGCTTCACCTTGTACTGGGCGATGTTGTCGGAGATCCAGTAGTTCCCGTCCTTCGCCTTCACGGTGGCGTTGACCTGCCACACCCCGGCGACCTTGTTGGAGTCGATGTCGTCGCTGGACGCGATCCACTCCGGCTTGATGGTCATGGTGGCCGTGCACACCGAGGTCGTGGCGCTCCGCTTGACGCACGAGGTGCCGGTCCAGTCCGCGAAGCCGTAGCCGTTGTACCGGTTGAAGGTGCTCACCCGGCTGAGCCCCTTGACGCCGGAGTTGTCCTTGATCGTGATCTGGACCGGGTAGTTGATGGTCTTCGAGGTGCCGACGATGACGTTGGTCCCGTGGTCGACGACCGTCCTGGTGACACGGACGTCACCCGTGCCCTCCGCGTGCGCGGCCGGTGTCACCAGCACACTTGTCGTTGCGGCCGCCGCTGCGACGGCCCACAACCCTCCCCTGCGCAATGTTCCTCCCCTGTGCGGCACGCGCCCGCGGTCGGACGGTCGCCGCTTTGTCGGAGCGAAAGAGTACATGTCAAGGGCGGGCGGAAGAGCCCCGGTCAACGCGGTGCGACTGATGCCAGCCGGTAGGCCCCCTCGTGCGCCACGACCCGTCCCGCGGTGGGCGGCGCGAAGTGGGTGCCGAGGACGAGCGTGTCCGTGCCCGCGAGTGAGCCGAGCAGCGCACGGCGGGTGGCCTCGGACCGTACGGGATCGATGTCGACGCACGCCCCGATGGCCGGGTGGGCGAACTGGACCGGGTGGTGGATGCAGTCCCCGGTGATCACAGCCGTCTCCCCGCGGCTCGTCAGCTCGACCGCGACATGCCCGGGGGTGTGCCCGGGCGTGGGCAGCAGGCGCAGTCCCGGGGCGAGCTGGGCCCCGCCCTCGGGAACGTCCACGAGGTCGAGCAGCCCTGCCTCCTCGACCGGGAGCACGGAGTCCCGGAACATCTGCGCCCGCGCCTCGTCCATGGCGTACCCGGCCCAGAACTCGCGCTCGACGCGCGAGGTGACGTAGCGGGCACGGGGGAAGGTGGGCACCCAAGTGCCCTTCGCGCGCCGGGTGTTCCAGCCGACGTGGTCGGCGTGCAGGTGGGTGAGGAGCACGAGGTCGACGGAGTCCGGCGGGAATCCGGCCGCTTCGAGGCGCCGCGGATAGTCGGTGTCCAGGTCGTGCCAGGCGGGGTTGGCCCGCTCCTTGCCGTTGCCGATACCCGTGTCCACGACGATGCGCAGGCCGTCGAGGACGAACGCGAAGCTGTGGCTGTCCAGGCGCAGGACCCCTTCCGCGTCCGCGTGTTGCGGGTGCAGCCAGCCCTGCCCCGTGACGACGTCAGGGGTGGCGCCGGGCAGCAGCCACGGACCGGTGGCGGGCGGCAGGAGAACCTCGTCGACGCGGTGGACGGCCACGTCACCGACGGTCCAGGACGGCGCGCCGGTCGAGTCGATGGAGTCCGTCGTGGGTGAAGTGCTCATGTTCGGTCGTCTCCTTGGAGTACGGACTGGCTGGAGTACGGACTGGCTCGTAAAAGCGATTCGTTTGCGTTAAGTCACCGTAGGACCTACTGTCGACTAACGCAAACAGTTAGCTTTTACTCACTCCAACCAGCGGCATAAGACCCGAAGCCCCAGGGAGAACCGTCATGTCCTCCGCCGAACTCACCCCGGCCCAGGCCGCCCTCTGGGCCGCCCGCGCCGGGCTCCCGCTGCCCGCCGACCGGCACGCCGCGGTCGCGGCCACCGCCCAGCACATCCACTCCGTCGTCGCGGTCCTGCGCGAGCTGGACTTCGGCGACACACCGCCCGCCACCGCCTACCGCGCCACCGGACAGGAGACCCTCGATGCAGCCGTATGAACTGACCCTGGCCGCCGCCGCCGACGCGATCCTGACGCGCCGACTGTCACCGGTGGAGCTGACCGAGTCCGTCCTGGACCGCGTCGCGCAGGTGGAGCCGGAGCTCCAGGCCTTCGTCACCGTCACCGCCGAGCGGGCCCGCCGAGCCGCGCGCGACGCGGAGCGCGACATCGCGGCCGGGCGCCACCGGGGCCCGCTGCACGGCATCCCGATGGGGCTCAAGGACCTCATCGACGTCGCGGGCACGGCGACGACGGCGAGTTCGCGCGTGCGGGCCGACCACCGGGCGCGGGCCGACAGCACCGTCACCGCCCGCCTGGCCGCGGCCGGCGCGCTGCTGGTCGGCAAGACGCACACACACGAGTTCGCCTACGGGCTGACCACCCCGCAGACGAGCAACGCCTGGGACACCGGCCGCGTCGCGGGCGGTTCGAGCGGCGGCTCCGCCGTAGCCGTGGCGGCGGGCGCCGCGACCTTCGCGCTCGGCACCGACACCGGCGGATCGATCCGGGTGCCCGCCGCGCTCAACGGCGTCGTCGGCCTCAAACCGACCTACGGCCTCGTCCCCCGCCACGGTGTCACCTCGCTGTCCTGGTCCCTGGACCACGTGGGCCCGATCACCCGCACCGTCGAGGACGCGGGCCTGGTCCTCACCGCCCTGACCGGTCACGACCCGCGCGACCCCGCCTCCCTGGCCACTCCCCCCGCGGACTACCGCCCCCGTGCGAGCACGGACCTGAAAGGGATACGTGTGGGCGTACCGCGCACCTACTACTTCGACCACGTCGACCCGGAGGTGGAGGCCGCCGTCCGGCACGCCGTCGACCGGCTCCGGTCCCTCGGCGCGCGCCCGGTCGAGGTCGACATCCCCATGACCCGCTACGTCCAGGCCATCCACTGGGGCCTGATGGTGCCCGAGGCCACCGCCTACCACGAGAGCACCCTGCGCACGGTGCCCGAGCTCTACCAGGACGACGTACGCCTCCTCCTCGAAGCCGGTGAACTCATGCCCGCGGGCGACTACGTGCGCGCGCAGCGGGCCCGTACCCGCATGCGGCAGGAGTGGGCGCACATGATGCGCGAGGTCGACCTGATCGCCGCCCCGGCCGTCCCGGCCACCGCCGTCGAGACGGGCCGGACGACGCTCACCTGGGCCGACTCCACCGTGGAAAGTGTCTCCGACGCGTACGTGCGTCTCTCGTCCCCCGCGAACATCACCGGGGCGCCGTCGCTGTCCGTCCCCGTCGGCCATGACAGCGCGGGGCTTCCGATCGGCATGCAGCTCATCGGACGCCCGCTCGGCGAGCACACGCTCCTGCGGGTCGGCCACGCCTACGAGCAGTCGCGGCCCGCCCGCCGGCTCGCACGCGCGGCATGAACAGTGACGCGGTCGCGGCGGCCCGTTCGCTTGACGCAACTTCTTCGCTTTAGGCTGGGGGCCATGAGCAGGCAGATGGCGCGTCCCGGCGGACGCAGCGCCCGGGTCCAGGCGTCGGTCCACGCCGCCGTGCGCGAACTCGCGGCGGAGACCGGGCGGGAGGCGCTGACGGTGCCGCTGGTCGCCCAGCGCGCGGGCGTGACGCCCTCGACGATCTACCGTCGCTGGGGCGACCTGCAAGCGCTGCTGTCGGACGTGGCGGTCGAGCGGCTGCGGCCCGACACCGCGCCCAGGGACCTCGGGGACCTGGCGTCCAGTCTGACGGCGTGGGCCGAGCAGTTTCTCGACGAGATGGCGTCCCCCGCCGGCCGCGCCTACATCCGGGACGCCCTGCTCGGCGACCCGGACGGCAGCAACGCGGGGCAGTGCTCGGCCTACGCCGCCGAGCAGATCGGCCTCGTCCTCGCCCATGCGGCCGAACACGCCGGGGACGGGGAACGGGACGGGGACGGGAGGCTCGACGTGGAGACGGTCGTCGACCGCGTCGTCGCGCCCATCATGTACCGCATCCTCTTCCGCCCGGAGGGGCTGGACGCGGCGTACGCGCGCCGGCTCGTCGCCGGAGTTCTCGCGCGGACCGGCCCGTGAGCGACCGGCCCGCGGCACAGCGGAAGCTGCCTCAGAGCGCCGGTACGAGGGCGCGACGGAAGTTCGGGTTGGTCCGGCAGCCCAGCTCGTCGTAGGTGTTGACCTTGGTCTTCGGGTCGGTGCGCACCAGGTGGTACTTGCAGGCGCCCTTGATGTACTCGCCCGCGATGCCGCCGGGGAAGTCGATCTCCTTGTTCCAGAGGTACGGCGACTCGTAGTCGTTGCGGTGGGCGGTGGCGTTCACGTCGATGCCGCCCGGCGCCTCGATCTCGTAGAGCCATCCCGTCTTGGCGGGCCCGTACGTGGCGAACTTCTGGCCCACCCATTTCTCACAGCTCGTACTGAGGTGTGCGGTGTCCTGGCCGCCGCCCTTGACGATGTACTCGGCCAGCGGGGTGAGCGTCTCGCCGCGCGGCGTGAAGCCGTCCTCGAAGAGCTGCTCCACGTTCTCGCGCCGGTCGCCGCGCCAGAGCGTGTTGGTGTCGTCGCGCCACTGCCAGTTCTCCTCGCTCGCCCTGCTCCACATCGCCGGGGCGATGGCGCGGGAGGTGGTCGTGCGCCACCAGTCCGTCGGGTCGTACCGCTTGACCGGTCCACAGGGGCCGGTGTCGGGGGCGGAGGTCCGCGCCGTGGAGGCGCGGTCGTCGACCGTCGCTCCCGCCGGGGCGGCGACGGTCAGCGAGGCGGTGGCGAGAGCGGAAGCGGCGAGAACGCCCAGAGCGGCCTTCAACATGGTGCACCCCATCAGGAGGTCGACAGAACGCGCCCTTTCTATCGGCGTTCCGATCAAGAACCGGCCGGAACGCACGCTCAGTCACCCCCTTGGGGCAACAGTCATATCGGGCCCCTTTCCGCCCCATCGGGCCCGCTCTCGCCCCACCGGCCCCCTTCTAGTCCCCTTGACGCTATGCGATCCCTTCTTTAGAGTCAGCATGACTTTAAAGAAGGGGGCTCTCATGGCCGACATCACCAAGCGTCTCGGCTGGCGTCATCTGCGGGCGGCGCCCACGGCGCACGTACGGCACCACCGTTCGGGGCGGCTCACACACGACGGTCCGGGGCTGAGCTTCTGGTTCCGGCCGCTGGCCGCCGCGCTCTCCGAAGTGCCGGTCGACGACCGGGAGCTGGCGATGACGTTCCATGCCCGGACCGTCGACTTCCAGGACGTGGCCGTGCAGGCGACGGTCACCTACCGCATCGCCGATCCCGCTGTCGCGGCCGAGCGGCTCGACTTCTCCGTCGATCCAGACACAGGGGTCTGGCGCGGCGCCCCGCTGGAACAGTTGGCCACACTGCTGACCGAGAGCGCTCAGCAGCACGCTCTCGAAGTACTGGCCCGCACACCTCTGGCGGCGGCTCTCGCCGAAGGGGTGCCCGCGGTGCGCGAGCGGGTGGTCCAAGGACTCGGCGAGGAGCCGCGGCTGCCGGCCACGGGGATCGAGATCGTGGCCGTCCGCGTGATGGCGGTGCGGCCCGAGCCGGAGGTGGAGCGCGCCCTGCGTACACCCGCCCGGGAGCTGATCCAGCAGGAGGCGGACCGGGCCACGTACGAGCGGCGCGCGGTCGCCGTGGAGCGTGAGCGCGCCATCGCCGAGAACGAGCTGGCCAGCCAGATCGAACTCGCGCGCCGCGAGGAGCAGTTGGTCGAGCAGCGCGGCGCCAACAGCCGACGGGAGGCGGAGGAGAAGGCGGCGGCCGATGCGGTCCGGGTCGGCGCCGAGGCCGAGCGGGCGGTGCGCCTCGCGCGGGCGGAGGCCGAGGGCGCCCGTGCGGTCGGCGAGGCCCGCGCCCAGGCCCAGGCGTCCTGGCTGCGGGTGCACGGCGACGTGGACGTGGCGGTCCTGCGCGCCCTGACCGGCACCCGTCTCGCCGAGAACCTGCCGCGCATCGACAGCGTCACGGTCACGCCGGACGTGCTGACCGGGCTGCTCGCACGGTTCGGGGCGGGCCGGGGGCCGGAGGCGTGAGCCTGGCGCCCCGGGCCGTCCTCGTGCATCGCGCCACGGAGTACGAGGAGCTGGTCGCCCGGCACGGCACCCACGGGCAGGCGGCCTTCTTCCTGTCCTCGCGGGGCCGGTCCATCGAGGAGGTCGTCGAGCGGCACCGCCGGGTGGAGCGGGCGCTCGCGCTCGTGTCGGCCGCGGTGCCGCTGAACTGGCGGCGGGCGCAGGTGGAGCGGGCGGACCTGGACCGTTTCCTGTTCGCTCCCGAGGACGTCGTGGTGGCGGTCGGACAGGACGGGCTCGTGGCCAACGTCGCCCAGTACGTCGGCGACCGGCCCGTGGTCGGCGTCGACGCGGACCCCGGCCGCAACCCGGGGGTGCTCGTGCGGCACCGGCCGGCGGACGTGGCCCGGCTGCTGCCCGCCGCCTTCTCCGCCTCCGCGGGCGGCGACGAGCTGACCATGGTCGAGGCCGTCACCGACGACACCCAACGCCTGGTGGCGCTCAACGAGATCTACGTCGGCGCGGCCGGTCACCGCACCGCCCGGTACCGTCTGGGCCTCGACGGCGACAGGGGTGCCGTCGAGGCCCAGGCTTCGTCGGGGGTGCTGATCGGCACGGGGACGGGGGCGAGCGGCTGGCTCCGGTCCGTGTGGCAGGACCGGTCCACCGAGTTGCGGCTGCCGCACCCGACGGAGGCACGGCTCGCCTGGTTCGTCCGGGAGGCGTGGCCGTCCCCCACCACGGGGACGCGCCTGAACGCGGGGGAACTGGCGGCGGACGCGCGGCTCGCGGTGACCGTGGAGTCCGAGCGCCTCGTCGCCTTCGGGGACGGCATGGAGACCGACGCGCTCGAACTCACCTGGGGCCAGACGGTTCGGATCGGCCTGTGCCCCACGAGACTACGGCTGATCGGATGAGAGCTACGGGGCCGCGTTCATGAGGTCCAGGGCGCTCTGCTGCCGGGCCGCGTCGGTGCGGTCGACCGGGCCGTACCAGCGCAGCCCGTACTGGCCGAGCGGGTTCCGGTCCGCCTGAGAGGCACGGTCGGCCTGTTTGCGCAGGTAGGTACGGTACGGGTGGTCGGACAGGGCCGCGTCGAGTACGGCGAGGCCGCGGACGTGGGCGCCCTTGAAGGACGGGCCGTCCGCGCCGCAGTCGCCGCTCTCGCACGGGTCGCGCAGGATGCCGTCGGCGGTGTTGAGCGCGGAGGACGTGGTCGCGGCGTCGGCGGTCCGGCGGGCGGCCGTCAGCGTCGCCGCGTCACCGGTCGCCCGGTGCAGTTCGGTGAGGGCGCCGAGGAGCACACCCTGGTTGTAGGACCAGACGGTGCCGTTGTTGGTGCGGCAGGTGGACAGGTCGAGGCCGTCGTTGACCAGATGCCCGCTGTTGATCATGCCGCTGTTCCGGAACCAGTCCCAGCCCGCGCGGGCCCGTCCCAGATACGTACTGTCGCCGGGTATGCGCTGGTGCAGCGCCGCGTTCAGCTCGATGTAGAGGGAGTTGGGGATGGCGTTCTTGTACGTCTTGGCGGTGCTCCACCACACCCCGCCGCCACATGTGCTGTCCCAGTAGGCGGCCATGTGGTCGGCGTCGGCGCGCGCCGTGTCGAGGTAGCGCCGCTCCCCCGTCAGGTCGTAGGCGGCGATCCAGGTGAGGCCCCACCAGCCCGTGTCGTCCAGGTACTCGTTGCGGAACTGGCCCTGCGCGGCGCCGAGTTGCTTCTCGTAGGTGGTGGAGATGGCGTAGCGGTAGCTGCCCATGCCGGTGGTGCGGATGTTGTCGATGACGGCGGTGAGGGCGTTGGCGGAGTTCCACCAGCCGGTGGTGGCGAACAGGCCCGTGCTGGTGTCGTAGTACATCATCTGGGCGGTGGCGGCGGCCTTGGCGCGGTTGCCCGCGTTCCAGGTGGTGCGCGCCCAGGGGGTGCAGGCGATGTCGGCCCTGTCGACCGCCTTGCCGCAGGCGCGCAGGGCGCCGACGCCACGCTGTGCCCAGTCGTCGTTGTTGTACATGAGGGTGCGCCAGCCGGTCCGGCCCGCGGGCACGGTCGTGCTGCCGAGCCGGCTGCCGAAGGCCCAGGTACGGCCGCCGTCGAAGGAACGGTCGAGCCACACCTCGTCGCCGGCCGCGCCGCCGTCGAGGGTGGCCCAGCCCATGGCGGAGCCGTCGTCGAGGTGCAGAGCGAGGGTGCGGTTCGCGAGGTGCGCGGAGACGGGGGTGCGGTCGCCGCCCGCCTGGGCGGGGTCGCGGGCGTCGCAATAGGTGTTGCAGACGGCGGCCGCCGCACCCGGCCGGGGTGCGGCGTGCGCCATGGTCACGGGGACGAGTGCCTGGCACGCGGTGAGTGCCGCGGCCACGAGGAGGACACGTAAGCACTTCATACCGCTCACTGTCCGGCATGGGTGTGCCGGAGGGGAATACCGTGACGGCCGTTACCGGCTCGGGCACTTCCCGACGGCGACGTGGAGCTCGATGTCGTCCTCCCGCGCGTCGAAGGGCTGCCCGGCCTTCGGGGACTGTTCGCACACCTGTCCGTCGACGCGCGGGACGTTCTCCTCGCTCACGGCGCCGTCCGTCCCGTAGTAAACCTTGATGTAGCGGGCGGCGTACCCCTTCCTGAGCAGCACGTCGAAGGCGCGCTCGAAGTCCTCGCCCGTGACGTCGGGGGTCTTGGGTGTGGGCACGTGTGCGTTGCGGCGGGCCGGGCATTTCTCGGCGTACGGAACCGCCCAGAAGTCGACCGCCTCCGCCGCGTCGTTCTTGTGCGAGAAGCAGGACCGCCAGAGGTCCATGTGCTGCATGTCGACCGGCCGGCCGAGGTCGGTGGCGTCCTCGGCCGAGTAACCGAGGTTTCCCTTGACTCCGTTCTTCAGCTGCGCGGCCAGGCTGTCCGACGGCGGGGACGGCACCGCCGTCGGTGAGGTGTGCGCTGCCGAGGTCGTCCTGTCGGCCGGCTCGTTCGTACAGCCGGCGCCCACGGCGGCCACCGTGAGCGCCAGCGCTATGCCGCTGCTGAACTTTCTGAGGTGCAAGGGCCCGGTCTCCTGTCGGTGAAGGATGCGGGCACAGTTTATGCGCGGGGTTTCATGTGCGGGGCCGGAGCAGCGTGATCCGCGATGCGCCCTGTTCCGTGACGTACAGGTTGCCCTTGGCGGTGTCCTCCGTGATGTCCAGGGGCTGCTGGAAGCCGGTGAAGCCGGTGATCCCCGTCGTGGGCGCCGCGAGTCCGCCCTGGGCGTCGACGCCGAACACCTCGATGTCCTGGCCGCTGCTGTAGCGGACCACGAGGAGTTTGCCCCTGAGGCCGCCGTCGAACGCGTTGCCGCGGTACTCGACGACGCCGTCGGCGGAGGCGTGCAGCCCGGCGTCGTACATCCCGGCGGCGTCGAGGTTGCGGTCCGGCTGGGTGCCGACGGGGTAGCCGGTGACCTCGAAGGGGGTGGTGCCCGAGGTCGGGTTGGCGCCGGCCAGGACCCATTCGCAGCGGGCCGGGTTGGGGTGCCCGTAGTAGCGGTTCTTCTTCACATCGAAGACGTAGTCGGTCTCCGCGACGGGGTTGGAGGTGATCCCCGGGACGGCCGGGCCGGTGTAGGCACCTGCCGTCGCCGCGTCGATCCGGCGCGTGCAGGCGGCGGGAAGCGGGGAGGGGGTCGCGGGTGTGTTGCCGCCCGCCGCGGAGCCGTTGGTGGGTGTGTAGAGGTGGCCGTTGGTGTGCCACACCAGGTCGTAGGCGTTGCGTATGCCGGTCGCGTAGAGAGTGAGCGGCGCGTTCGCGGCGTAGGGGTCGTACGTTCCCGGGCTCTCCGTGCGTACGTCGACGGCGCCGGAGGCGGGGAGCTTGGCCGGGTCCAGACGCAGGACCGCCGCGTTGAGCAGGTGCTCGGGGCGGTTGCCCCAGGCCGGATCGGGCGCGCCCATGGCGTTGTTGGCGCCCTGGGTCACGTAGAGGGCACCGTCGGGGCCGAAGGCGAGCGAGTTCGTCTCGTGGTCCTTCACCGAACGGGGCAGGCGGCTGACGACTTCGGTGTACGTGGCGAGGTTCGGGCCGGTCAGCCTGGCGATGCTGCTGGACCAGTCGGGCTGGTTCGGGGTGCCTCCGGCGTACATGGTGTTGGAGGTGATCCAGAGGATGGGGTTCGCCGCCGTCGAGGCGGGGTCGAAGGCCATGCCGATGATCGTGCGGTTGGGTGCTCCGGGCAGGCCGCGGGCCGTGGCGTCCGTGCGGACCGTGGAGATCGTCTCCGCCGCACCGAGGGTGCCGTCGGCGGCGATGGCGTACCGCAGGATGTAGCCGTCGAGGGTGGACGCGTACAGCTTGCCGTCGGGCCCCTTCACGACGGAGGCGAAGCTTCGGCCCGTCGCCGCCGTGGCCACCTTGTCGAAGGCGATGGTGCCACCGCCGCTCCCGGCGCCCGTGGTGAACACCGAGCTCCAGGGCGTGAAGGTGTGCCCGGCCAGGTCGCGGACGCCGCTGGTGACGGTGAAGCGGTAGCGGGTGTTCGCCTTGAGCCCGGTGGTAGGCGACAGGTTGATGACGTCGCCGCCGCCGCTGGTGATCACGTGGGCGGGTACGGCGGCCCCGGTCGCCGACTCCTTCAGAGTGACCGTGGTCGAGGTGAGGGTCGCGGTGTCGACACCCGGTCCGACCAGTTTGAGGTCGGCCACGACGCTGCCGGTCGGTGCCGCGCCGGTCGCCGTGTTCGCCGGGGTCACCGTCCTGACCTCGGGGTGGGTGGCGGGATCGGCGAGCGGGGCGACGGTCACGTACGCGATCTTCGTGTTGGTGCCGCCGAGCGGGCTGATGGTCAGTCGGCCGTCGGTCACGGTGGGGTGGACGGTCCTGGTCTGGTACTTGGTCGTGGAGGTCGGCACGAACCCGTCGACCGCGTTCTGGTTCTCGACCTGGATCGCGTGCGCGCTGTCCAGGCTCGTCGCGTCGCCCACGGCCACCGTCACGGTGTACGTGCCGTCGGGCACGGCCATCTCCCACCGGCCGGGCGTCTTCACACCTGCCGAGGAGGCGGGGAGCTGCATGTGGACGAAGGTGGCGAGCAGCCGGTCGGGCTCGGCGGTGCCCCGGTCACGGCCGTTGCCCGTCAGGGTGAGCGGGGTGGAGTTCGTCAGGCCCACCCAGCCGTAGGTGAGTCCGGTGCCCTGGTTCGGGCCGGTCCGGGCGGCGTAGGACTGCCCGTGGTCGAGTGCGTAGCCGCTGACGGGCGTGGTGGTCGCGGTGGCGAAGTCGACCTTCGCGGAGAAGGTGGTGTCGGCGCGCGCCTGGGTGGGAGCGGCGACGGCGGCGCCCAGGAGCGCCAGAGTGAGCAGGGCTCCCGCTGTGCGGGACACGTGTCTTCGAAGAATCGGCTGCAACATGCTCAGGCTCAGCACAGGTTTCTCCCGTCGGGAAAGGAACGCGCCCCGGCGCCTCGGCGTCCGGGGCATGCCGAGCCCATGGCTGCCCCGCCCGCGACGGCCCAAGCGGCGACTGCGCCGGGGGCCGTGCGCGGGCGGGGCCGATGCCGGTGCGCCGGGGCGGCTGTGACCTGCGCGGGACATGTGAACCCACGCCTCCGCCCGCACACCTGGAGCACTCCGGGCACGACACCTGCACTCGTGCCTGCTACTGACGAGGTATCAGCTGACCTCAGCCGTCGTCACGACGCGGTGCAGGCGCCCAGTACGGGTGCGGCCCCGTTGCCGTTCTTCTGGACGGTGAAGCCGAAGCTGGTCGAGGCGCCCGGTGCGAGGCTGCCGTTGTAAGCGGCGTTCTTCACGGTCATGACCGTGCCGCCGCTGTCCCAGCTCGGCGAACCGTTCCAGGTGGTGACGACCTTCTGCGGGGCCGGCACCGTCACGCCCGTGGACCACGCGGTGATCGGTGAACTGCCCGCGGTGACGGTCACCTTGCCGTTGTACCCGTCGTTCCACGCCTCCGACGTCGTGTACGAGACACTGCACGTCGCCCCCGAACCGTCGCCGCCGCCGGGGGTCCCGGAGCCGCCGAGCGCGGTGAGCGCCGCCGAATAGGCCGGTTTGGCGGCATAGTTGGAGTCGAACAGCAGCGGGGTGCCGCTGCTGCGCCAGGAGTACTTGTCGGTCACCCCCCAGACGGTGATGCCGGTGCAGCGGGACACGGCGAGACACGCCTTGACGACATTGCCGTAGTTGGTCGCCTGGGCGGTGCCGGAGCCCTCGATGTCGAGTTCGGTGATCTGCACGTCGACGCCGAGGTCGGCGAAGCGCTGGAGGTTGGCCTGGTAGTCGGACGGGACCGGCGACGCGCTGTTGAAGTGGGACTGGAAGCCCACGCAGTCGATCGGCACCCCGCGCGCCTTGAAGTCCTTGACCATCGCGTACACCGCGTTGCTCTTCGCGTTGACGCCGTCGGTGTTGTAGTCGTTGTAGCAGAGCTTGGCGGCCGGATCGACGGAGCGGGCGGTGCGGAACGCCTCCTCGATGAAGCCGTTGCCGAGCTTGTCCTGGAACGGTGAGCTGCGCCGGGCGCCGCTGCCGCCGTCCTGGAAGGCCTCGTTGACCACGTCCCAGGCGTAGATGTCTCCCTTGTAGTGCTCCATGACCTGGGTGATGTGGTTGTTCATCGCCGAGCGCAGGTCCGTCGCGGACAGACCCGACACCCAGGAGGGCAGCTGCGAATGCCACACCAGGGTGTGGCCGCGGACCTTCATGCCCTTGCCCAGGGCGTGGCCGACGATCTGGTCGGCGTTGGAGAACGTGAAGGAGCCGCGGGTGCTCTCGGTGGCGTCCCACTTCATCTCGTTCTCCGGGGTCACCTGGTTGAACTCCCGGTCCAGTGTGGACGCGTAGGCGGTTTCGCCCAGGTGGTTCGCGGCCACGGCGGCGCCGAAGTAGCGGCCCTTGGCGGCCGCCGCCGAGCCGAGGCTGTCGGCCGCCGCGGCGGTCTGCGACAGGGCCGCGACGGTCACCGCGGCGAGGATCGAGGCCACGCCGGTTCTCAGGGCGACGCGGGCACGTGAACGGTTGCTCGTTGCCATCTCATCCCTTTCCGGAGGCGTCGCGACGCGCCGGGGGCGGGTGGTGCGTACGGAGCGGAAGGACGTGCGGCGGGGCGGAACGGAACCGGGGACGTGTCGCGACGCCGAAAGTTTCAGTACTGGTCCCGAAACACTGCGGCGACCGTACGGACAGACGGGAAGCAGGTCAACCACTTGGGTCGAGTTGGCCGGAGAATGCGTCGATGGCGCGGATGAGGCCCAGGTGGCGAGAGTACGGAAGGCGGCGGCGATAGTTTTCGAAGCCGGCAGACCACCACCGCCCTCACCATGAACACCCCCTGCGTGGTAGACCGGAGGATCTGTCACCGATGTTCTGGGGATCCTCCATGCGCCGCCTCGCCGTCTTCCTCGCCTCGTCCAACGGGCACGACCCGGCCCACGCCGAACTCGCCGCCGCCGTCGGCACGGAGCTGGCCCGGCGATCCATCGGCCTCGTCTACGGGGGCGGGCACAGCGGCCTGATGGGGGTCATCGCGGACAGCGTCCTCGATGCGGGCGGCGAGGTCGTCGGCGTCATGCCGCGCAGCATGGTCGAGCGGGAGTGGGCGCACGAGGGCGTGACGGAGCTGATCCTCTGCGACTCCATGCACGAGCGCAAGGCGATCATGGCCGAGCACGCCGACGCCTTCGCCGCCCTGCCCGGCGGCCTCGGCACCCTGGAGGAGATCTTCGAGGTGTGGTCGTGGCGCCAGCTCGGCTTCCACACCAAGCCCGTCGGGTTCCTGGACGCGGGAGGCTTCTGGACCCCGCTGCTCGCCTCCCTGCGCTCCATCGCGGACTCCGGTTTCCTGCCCGCGGCCACATTGGACGACCTGGCCGTCGCGCCCGATCTGCCCGGTCTCCTCGACGCGTTGGAGACGCGGCTGCGCGGTGTCGCGGAGCCCGCGCACGGGGAGACCTGGCACCGGCTCGGCACGTGAGCGGTCAGCGCAGCGCGATGAGCCCCGCGTCCGTCGGCACGAAGCCGCACGCGGTGAAGTAGAAGGGCCGCAGACGCGCGTCGAAGTCGACGTGCAGCCACTCGCAGCCCGCCGCCCGCGCGCCGCGCACAGCGGTGGCCACGAGTTCGGCCCCGATGCCGGACGCGCGCACGTCCTGGGCGACCATCGTGTCCAGCACGAAGGCGTGCACACCGCCGTCCCAGGCGACGTTGACGAACCCCACCAGCCTGTCCTCTCCGCGCGCGCAGACCCAGCCGAGGCTGTGCCGGTGTACTTGCGCATGCCAGCCGGTGGCGGTCCGTTCGTGCTCGAAGGCTTCGGCGTGCAGGTCTTCGACCTCCGCGTCGCCGAAGTCACCGCGCCAGTCATAGGTGATCGTCATGGCGGCATCCTAGGTGGGCCGGAAGAACTCGATGAGCGTCTCGGCCAGTGCCTCCGGGGCCTCCTCCGCCACATGGTGGCCGGAGTCGATGCCGTGGCCGCAGACGTCGTCGGACCACTCGCGCCAGATCGCGCGCGGGTCGCCGTACAGGTCCTCCAGGTCGTCGCGGAGGGACCAGAGGACCAGGGTGGGGCAGGTGAGGCGGGTGCCCGCGGCGCGGTCGGCCTCCTCGTGGCGGCGGTCCACGGTGAGGCCGGCGCGGTAGTCCTCGAGCATGGCGCGGACGACATCGGGGTCGCGGGTGGCCTGCCGCCACTCGGCATGGTTCTCGGCGCCCATGAGCGCGGGGTCTCCGTGGTACCAGCTGTCCGGGTCGGCGGTGATGACGCGTTCGGGGATGTCCGGCTGGGCGAAGAAGAACCAGTGCCACCACCGCGTGGCGAAGTCGACGTCGACGCGGGTCAGATGCTCGGTCAGGGGCAGGGCGTCGGCGAAGGCCACGCGGGAGACGGCCCCCGGGTGGTCGAGAGCGAGGCGAAGCGCGACGCTGCCGCCGCGGTCGTGCCCCACGAGGGCGAAGCGGCGGTGTCCGAGGTGCCGCATGACGGCCACCACGTCCCCGGCGACGGCACGTTTCGAGTAGCCCGCGTGGTCAGCGGTGAAGCGCGGACCCCTGGAACGCCCGTAGCCCCTCAGGTCCGGGCAGACCACGGTGTGGCCCGCTCGGACGAGCAGCGGGGCGACCCGGTGCCAGGTCGCCGAGGTACGGGGGTGGCCGTGCAGCAGCACCACGGGCGGCCCTTCCCCGCCGTACCGGACGAAGGCCGACGCCTCACCCAGCTCGACCCGCGTCGAAGCGAATCCCTCGAACACCGTGCGCGGCCCCTATCGCCGCTGAGGTGTCGCGGTCCGCGCGCGCAGTGCCTCGTCCATGGCGCGCAGGCGGCGCGTCTGACGGTTGCCCGTGTAGGTCAGCCCGCCGAGGAACACGACGGTGAGCACCGCGAAGCCGATGGTCTGGCGGGGTGCCGCGGTGAGGCCCGTCAGGACGGTGATCGTCACGAACATGACCGCCAGCACGATGAACGCGGCCACGCGGTGCCTGGAGCGGTACAGACGCTGGTCGACGAGTTCGCGCATCGCCTGCCGTTCCTCGGGGTCGGCCGGCGGGTCGCCGCGGCGCAGCCGCTGGTCGAGGGAGACCAGACCGTCCGTGCCTCCGGCGGCCTTCTGATCCCTCCGGCGTACGGAGAAGATCACCGCGAGGCCGCCGAGGGAGACGAACGCCAGGCGGGCGACGATCTCCGGGAACGACCGTCCCGGATACAGGAGTTGGATCAGAACGGCGCCCAGAAGTACGGACAGCGCGTATTGCGCCCAGAGGTGCTTGGTCAGAAATGTGTTGAGGCGTTCCATCTTCCCCGTCCCCTCTTCCCTCGTCGTTTCTTCCCTCGTCCCCTCGGTCACGCCTCCGATTACCCGGCCCCCGCGCGCACATGCCTCAGCCCCCGCTCACGGCCTTCTCGCCGTGTGGATGCTGTAGCGCCATGCCTCCTGGTGGCGGTACATCTCCACCCCGCTCATCGCGTTGACCAGGGAGTCTCCGTACCCGAACCTCTCGGCCACGCCGTACGGGAGCGCGCCGAGAACCGCGAACGCCCGCAGCATCGGCAGGACGTGGGCCGTGGCGTCCAGGGTCGCCTCGACCACGAACCCCGCGTCCGTCAGCAGCCGTTCGAGGCGGCCATGGTGCAGCGTCAGCATCGCGGGCATCGCCGACAGCTCGCAGACCCGGCGCAGCGCCCGGTTCGCCTCCGGCGTGAGCTGATGCGGCGGGGTGCTCGAGTACTCGAACATCACCAGGCGGCTCCCGGGGCGCAGCACCCGGTGGAACTCGGAGAGGGCCGTCTCCGGTTCGGCGGAGTGGACGAAGGACTCCATGGTGTAGAGGCCGTCGAAGGAGCCCGTCGCGAAGGGCAGGGCGTGGTAGTCGGCGACCAGGAACCGTGTCCCGCCCCGGGCTTGCCCCAGCCGGGCCGAACGTCTGCGGGCGAGGCCGATGTCCGCCTCGATGCCGTCGATCCCGGTGACGAGCGCGCCGGTCTCCCGGGCGACCGTACGGGCCACGTCCCCGACCCCGCAGCCCGCGTCGAGGACGGCGGACGCCGCGGGCACCGCCAGTTCGCGCGCCGCGACGGCCTCCATGCGGCGCATGGCCGCGCCGAAGGCCCAGGGTGAGCCGCCGGGCTCGTACCAGCCGAAGTGCCGCGTGCGGCCGAGGAGTATGGCGTAGCCCCAGCGGGACTCCCAGCGCTGGTAGTAGGGCAGGACGCGTTGGCGGTAGTTGGCGCCGCTGTCCATGGGCTCGGTCATTGCTGCCACCTTCGTTCGGCTCCGGGCGGGCGTGTGCGTGCCCGGTGAACGACCCCGTCACCACCAGGTCGCGGCTGCGGCAACAGCCGTGGCGGCGCCGGAATTCGGCCGTATGAACGACGATGCCCGCCGTTGACGTTCGGGTGCCCGATATCCTGGCGCGATGGCGGACAGAACCGGCGGCGAGCCGCAGATCGACAGGCGCTCCACCCGGTGGGACGAGCACAAGGCGCAGCGTCAGGTCGAGCTGGTGGACGCGGCGGTGGCCCTCATCGAGGAGGAGGGCGCGCGCTTCAGGGTGCAGCGTCTCGCGGAGCGAGTGGGTCTGCCCCGGTCGGTGCTGTACCGGCACTTCAAGGACCGTGCCGATCTCGACGGCTTGATCCGCCGCCGGGTGGTGGAGTCGTTCATGCGGCGCATGGAGCCGACGCTCACCTTCGACGGGACGATCGAGGAGGCGGTGCGGCGGGTGGTCGGCGCGCACCTCGACTGGGTGTCCCAGCATCCGCGCCTCTACGCGTTCATGGGCGTCGGTGAGCACTCGATGGGGGACGGTTCGCTGGTCGCGGATACCAAGACGGCCATCGCGATGATGCTGAGCGACCGGTTCGGGGACGTGCTCAAGGCGCTCGGGATCAGCGAGGCGCCGATCCGTTCGGTCGCGATCGGGATCGTCGGGTTCGTCGACACCTCGGTCAACCAGTGGATGCGGGACGAGCGGCGCGAGCAGTCCGAGGAGGAGCTGCGCGCGATGCTGTGCCGCTCCGTGTGGGCGGTCCTCGACGCGACGCTGCGGGACCTGGGTGTGAAGCTGTCGCCGGAGCATCGGGTGGCGGACCTGGAACGGGCCTGAGCCCGCTCCGGGCCCCGATGACCGGCACCGTCAGGTGTGCACCGCCGGGACCGCCTCCGCCGCCCGGCGCAAGGACTCCGTGTCCGTGAACTTGACGCGGGGGCGGCCCTGCGCCTCGCCCGCCGCCCGTTCCGCCCGGTCGATCGCGCGCCAGGCGTCCAGGTCGAGCGCCTGCGTCGTCGTACGGACGGCTCGCTCGGGCCCGGTGAGGCGGCCCGCGGCGAAGTCGTCCAGGAGCGACTCGACCGTCTCCTGGGCGCAGGTCTTGTTGGTCCCGATGAAGCCGGTCGGGCCGCGCTTGATCCAGCCCGCGACGTAGACGCCGGGCTCGACCCGGCCGCGCTCGTGCGGCACGGTCGCGCTCGCCTCGTCGAAGGGCAGGCCGGGCACGGGCCGGGCGCGGTAGCCGACGGAGCGCAGGACCAGGCCGGTCTCCAGGGTCTCGGCGGCGCCGGTGGGGCGGGCGCGGACCGTGCCGTCGTCGTCCGTGTACAGCTCGGTGGGGGTGATCTCCAGGGCGCGTACGGACGTCTCGCCGACGAGCCGGAGGGGGCTCGTCAGGAAGCGCAGGACGATGCGGCGGCGGCCTTCGACGGGGGTGCGGGCGGCCAGCTGAGACAGGAGCCGGGTCTTCTCCGTGGCCTCCGGGTCCAGGCCCTCGGGCCCGCCCTCGACCAGCACGTCCACGTCCTTGAGCGCGCAGAGCGCGAGCAGTTCGGGCACGGTGAACGCCGCCTGGGCGGGCCCCCGGCGGCCGAGGAGGACCACCTCGCGGACCTTGCTCGTACGCAGTGCGGCGAGGGCGCGGTCGGAGATGTCGGTACGGGCGAGGGTGTCGGGGTCGGCGGTGAGGATGCGGGCGACATCGAGGGCGACGTTGCCGTTGCCGATGACGACGGCGCGCTCGGTGTCCAAGGGGTGTTCGTCGGCGGCGCGGTCGGGGTGGCCGTTGTACCAGCCGACGAAGTCGGTGGCGGAGACGCTGCCGCGCAGCTCCTCGCCCTCGATGCCGAGGCGCCGGTCGGTCGCGGCGCCGACGGCGTAGACGACCGCGTGGTGCTCGCGGAGCAGGTCGGTGTGGGTGAGGTCGGTGCCGAGCTCGACGCCGAGGCGGTAGCGGAAGCCGGGCTGCGACTCGATCGTCCGGAAGAGCCGGGTGACCTGCTTGGTGTCCTGGTGGTCCGGGGCGACACCGGCCCGCGCCAGGCCGTAGGGCGTCGGCAGCCGGTCGTGGACGGTGACGCGTACGCCGGGGTGGCGGAGGAGTTCGTCGGCGGCGAACATCCCGGCCGGGCCCGCGCCGATGACGGCCACCGACAACTCGCCCTCGGGCAGCGCGCGTTGGCGCGGAACGACGTACATGGGGCTGCGGTCGGCGTGCGGGTTCCGTTTGTAGTAGTCGGCGTTCAGCTGGAGGAACGGCAGCTCGCCCTCGCCGAGTTTCGTGTGCGGTTTGAGCGCGTCGACCGGGCAGGCCGTCGTGCAGGCGCCGCAGTCCACGCAGGTGCGCGGGTCGACGTAGAGCATCTCGGTCGTGCCGAAGCCGGGCTCGCCCGGCGCGGGGTGGATGCAGTTGACCGGGCAGGCCAGCACGCAGGAGGCGTCGGCGCAGCAGGATCGGGTGACGACGTACGGCACGGCGGCTCTGTCTCCGTTCGATGGTGAAGCGGTCGGGCTGTCAGTCGGTGTGCAGGGCGGGCTCGCCGCGGAAGCGGGCCGGGCGGCCGTCGATGCGCAGGGCCCTCCACACCGGCCGCGACACCTTGTTCATCAGGCCGATGTCCTCGGCGAGCATCCGTACGTCGGAGAAGAGGTCGTGGAGCATCTTGCGGCCCGCCTCGGACTTCCAGAAGACGTCCTTGACGACCCAGGCCGGGATGCCGACCTGCTCGGCGGACTTGCGGTCCGGGATCATGATGACGTCGCACAGGACCCGCATGATCAGCGGGAAGAGGACGGACAGGGCGCCGCGGCGGGCCTTGCGCATGTGCGGCACGCGAAGGCGCAGGAACTCGTGCGCGAAGGAGATGTGCCGCGCCTCCTCGGCTATGTGGATCTGCATGATCCGCTGCGGAAGGGGGTGGACCGGCTCACCGCTGCGCAGGGCCGACTTCTGGAGGTGGTCGATGGGCTCCTCGCCGGCGAGGATGCCGGTGAAGAACGCCTCGGGGTAGAGCGAGCCCGCCAGCGGCAGGAAGCGGCTGACCTTGCGGAACCAGCGCTTGCCGCCCGCGGTGTCCACGCCGGTCCGGTTGACCAGCTCCTGGAACATCTGGGTGTGGTGGGTCTCCTCGGTGATCTCGTGCGTGAGGTAGCGGAACTCCTCGTCGCGGTTGCCCAGTTCGTAGAGGTAGTCGAGGGCGCCGCGCATCAGGATGTTCTCGAACTGCATGCCGACCTTGGCGATCACCGCCCAGCGCCAGATCCCGATCCGGATCTGTGTCTCCAGGGGCTGCTCGCGGTACCAGGGGTGGGCGCCGAGGGCGTCGGCGCTGGTGAGGACCCAGCGCGGGTCGCTCAGGTCCACGGCGAACTCGGGGTCGTCCCACGCGATGTCTTTGAAGGCGTTGAAGTTGACGTTCACGGAGCCCTCGGACAGGGTCCGCAGACGCTCGTCGTACAGCTTCCTGGTCAGGTTCGCGGTCATCTTCGTCCTCGGTTCCTGTCGTACGGCGGAGCGGTCAGGCGGCGCGGGACGGGGCGTTCCGCGCCACGCCCGCCTTCTCGAAGCGCAGGGGGCTGTCGTCGACGGGGGTGTCCTGGAGCAGGGCCCGGTCGCGGTAGTAGTTGTTCCACAGCCGCCAGGGGTCGCGGGTGCCCTGGCGCGGCATGACCTCGTTGGCGCGGGCGATGTAGCCGGAGGTCAGCGCCTCGCCCATGACAGAGAACTCCGAACGGTCGCGGTCGGAGGCGACCGGCGTCGCGATGTCGTGGCCGTGGCGCCGCATGTGGGCGAGCAGCCGGGCGGTGTAGGCGGCGGCCAGGTCCGCCTTCAGGGTCCAGGAGGCGTTGGTGTAGCCGATGACGAGGGACATGTTCGGGACGCCTTCGAGCAGGACGGCCTTGTAGAGGACGCGGTCCTTGACGTCCACGGGCTCGCCGTCGACGGACAGGGCCATGCCGCCCATGAGGCGCACGGTCAGGCCGGTGGCGGTGACGATGATGTCGGCCTTGATCTCCCTGCCGGACTGCAGCCGGATGCCGTCGGCGGTGAACGTGTCGATCCGGCCGGTGGCGATCGACGCCTCGCCGCGCTTGAGCACCTTGAACAGGTCGCCGCCGGGGACTACGCACAGGCGCTGGTCCCACGGCTTGTACTCCGGACTGAAGTGGCGCATGTCGACGCCCTTGCCCGCCTGGGCCCGTACGAGGCCGAGCAGCACCTTGCGGGCGAGGCGCGGGTACTTGCGGCAGAAGGCGTAACTCCCGCGCTGCAGGGCGATGTTGCGGGCGCGGACCACCTTGTGCGTCAGGCGGACGGGGGCGCGCAGCTTCTGCAGTACGGAGGTGAGCGGGTCGACCTCGGGCAGCGCGAGGACGTAGGTGGGCGAGCGCTGCACCATGGTGACGTGCTCGGCGGTGCCGGCCATCGCGGGCAGCAGGGTGATGGCGGTGGCGCCGGAGCCGATGACGGCGACGCGCTTGCCGGTGTGGTCGAGGTCCTCGGGCCAGTGCTGCGGGTGGACGAGTGTGCCCCGGAAGTCCGCCTCGCCGGGGAACTCCGGGCGGTAGGGGGTGTCGTAGTCGTAGTAGCCGGTCGCACCGACGAGGTAGCCCGCGCTGTACGACTCGCGCGCGCCGGTGGCCTCGTCCTCGACCTCGACGGTCCAGCGCCCGCTGTCGTGCGAGAAGTCGGCGCTGAGCGCGCGGCGCCCGAAGCGGACGCGGTCCAGGATCCCGCCGTCGGCCGCGGCGTCCTCCACGTACTGCCGGATCTTCGCCCCGTCGGCGAGGATCCGCTTGTCGCGCCAGGGGCTGAAGCCGAAGCCGAAGGTGGGCATGTCGGAGTCGGAGCGGATGCCGGGGTACCGGAAGAGGTCCCAGGTGCCGCCGACCCGGGCGCGGCGCTCGAGGACGACGAGTGAGGCGGCCGGGTTGTCACGCAGGATGTGACGGGCGGCGCTGACGCCGGATATACCGGCACCGATGACCAGAACGTCGACGGGGGTGGCGTGGGTCTGCTCCATCGCGGAGGGTCCTCACTCTCGCTCGCGGGCCCCCGGGAGAGGCAGGGGCGGAGGTGCGCCCCGCCCCTCGGGGCACGGCAGTTGCTCAGACACGTGGTTCCACTTCTGCGTGTAAAGGCAACTTACCTGCGACACGGTGTTTCAGATACCTCCGGTAACGTGTTCTGGGTCACATCAGCCCATGAGCGCCCGCCGCTTCCCGGGGTCGGAGACGCCGAGACCCGTGCGCGGGGCGAGGCCGAGGACGCCGACCTTCCCCGTGTGCAGGCTGCGCTGGACCAGGCGGGCGGCCTCGCGCGTCTCCTCCAGGGGGTACGTCGCCGAGAGCGCGGGGCGCAGCAGCCCGAGCTCCAACAAGCGCTGCATCTCGTTCAGTTCGGCCAGGTTGACGCCGTGGCTGCCGATGACGCGCTTGAGCCGCATCCACAGGAACCGGTTGTCGAACTCGTGCTGGTAGCCGGTGGTCGAGCCGCACGTCACGACGGTGCCGCCGCGCCCGGCCACGTACACGGAGACACCGAACGTGGCCCGCCCCACGTGCTCGAACACGATCTGCGGGTCGGCGCCGACGGCGTCCCTGATCAGCTTGCCGAGGCGGCGCCCGGGGACGGCGGGGTCCTCGGGCACGGTCCCGTCGATGCCGATCTCGCGCCGGTCGATGACGACATGGCAGCCGAACTCCTTCGCCGCGCGCGCCTTGGCCTCGCTGCCGACGACGCCGACAGCGATGCCGCCGCCGCTGCGCACGAGCTGCGCCGCGTACGCGCCGAGGCCGCCCGAGGCGCCCCAGATCAGCACGGTGTCGCCCTGCTTCATCCGGGCGCCGCGCTCACTGACGAGCATCCGGTAGGCGGTGCCCGCGCACAGCGGGTTGCTGGCCGCCTCCTCCCACGTCAGGTGGGCGGGCTTGGGCAGGAGTTGACCGGCTCGGGCGACGCAGTAGTGGGCGAGGCCGCCGAAGTTCGTCTCGAACCCCCAGGCCAGCTGGGAGGGGCCCATCATGCCGTCGGCGTGCCCCGCCGGGTCCTCGTCGTCGACGTACACGGGTGAGACCACGACGCGGTCGCCGACCCGCCAGCGCCGTACACCGGCGCCTGCCCGTACGACGACGCCCGACGCGTCCGAGCCGATGACGTGGTGCGGGGCGTCGTGGCGCGCCGCCCAGCCGCCGTCGCGGCCGAACTTGCGCAGGAAGGAGAAGGTCGGCACCGGCTCGAACATCGCCGACCAGACGGTGTTGTGGTTGATGCCGCTCGCGAGGACCGCGACGAGCACCTCGTCCGGGGCGAGGTCCGGCATCGGCACCGGTCCGACGTGGATCGACTTGCGCACGTCCTTGTCGTCGACGCCGCTGAACATGTCCTGGTCCTCGGCGCGCAGATGGGCCGCCAAATACTGGGTGGGCACGGGCAGTCCGGCGAGCGTGGCGGCGGGGGCGTCGGCCACCACGGCCGCGGCGAGGGGATCGGCTTCCATGGCGTTCCTTTCGGGCTTGCGGGGACGGAGGGGTCTGTTTCAGTTCGCGGGCAGTCCGAGTCCGGCGGCGAGCGTCGGCCAGGACGCCTTGAACTCGCCCTGCCAGGACGACCAGGCATGCGAACCGCCCGAGTACAGGTGTGTCCGCGCGGGCACGCCGAGGGCCGCGAGGCGGCTGGTGAACTTCCGGGCCTGCGCGTACAAGGTGCCTTCCAGGACGGCGCCCTGGAGGTTGCCGAAATCGTCGCTGGGGATGCCGCTGCCCTGGGACACGTACAGGCGGGTGCCCCTCAGTTGCTCGGCGAGGGCGTAGGGGTTGTGCGCGGTCCAGTTCTGGCGCTGGAGGAGCGGGTCGCCCCACAGCAGTCCTGGCAGCTGGAGCTCCCGGGCGACGATCGCGTTGACGACGGTGATCATGCCGAGCGCCGTCGTGTCGAGGACGCCGCTGTAGGAGGCCGCCGCCGCGAACGTACCGGGTCTGCGGGCGGCGAACGCAAGCGCGCCGTAACCGCCCGTCGACACCCCGGCGACGGCCCGCCGCTCCCCCGCGTGGAACTCGGCGCGGAGCAGCTGCATCACCTCGTCGACCTGGAACTTCTCGTAGTCGGGGCTGCGGCGGCCGAGGTTCCACCAGTCCGTGGGGATGCCGGTGGCGCCCGACGACGGCATGACGGTGATGAGGTCCTGCCCGGCGAGGAAGGACTCGATGTCGGTCTCGCGGGTCCAGGACGTGTAGTCGTCGTGCGCGCCTTGGAGGAGGTGGAGGACAGGTCGTTCACGGTCGGGCGCCTCGGCGTACGAGGTGGGCAGCAGGACGCGGACCGGTACGTCGGCGCCCACGGCCGGCGACCGTACGGTGAGGTCGACGGTCCGCTCGTCGAGCCATGTCCGGGCGATGATCCGGGCGCCGTCGGCGGTGGTCACGGCCCGCGCGGTGACGGCGGGCGTGCCCTGGGCGGGGGCCGCGCCGAGCGCGCCGCCGGTGACGAGGAGCGCGGCGGTGGCGGTGCAGGCGGCGAGCCGGGTGCGGCGGGATCCGAGGGGCATGGTGGCTCCAGGGGTGTGGTGGGGAGATTCAGCGGGGGCGGGGCGCGAGGGCGCGGACCAGGTGCCCGGCGAGGACGTCCACCACCGGGGGGTCGAGCAGGGCCAGATGGTGGCCGGGCAGCGGGGTCACCGTGAGGTCGGTGCAGTACGCGTCCCAGCCGAGGGCGGCGTCGGTGCGCTCGTAGCGGAGGTCGCGGACCGTGTGGGGCGCGGGGCGCGTGGCCGGGTAGAGCAGGGTCCGGCCGTCGTGGCGGCCCGGGGTGTGGTGTTCGCCGCTGCGCAGGTCCAGGTAGGAGGTGCGCTGGTGGGCCAGGACGGCGGCGGGAAGGTCGACGGCCTGCCCGAGGAGGTTGAGGACGAGGTCGATCCGGCCGCGGTCGCCCAGCTCGGCCAACTCCTCGTACGGCAGCGCGAGTTCGGCTCCGTAGGTGGTCCGGATGTACGCGGCGAACCCCTCGAAGCGGCGCCGTGCCTCGTCGGCGGGGCTGTCCGCGGGCAGGGCCGGCAGCGGGAGCACGGAGTCGATGAGGACGAGCGCGTCAACCTCCCCGTGCGGCGCGAGCAGCCGCGCCGCCTCCTGCGCGACGAGCCCGCCGTACGACCATCCGCCCAGGGTCCAGGGTCCGTCGGGCCGCACCGTGCGGATGCGGCGCGCGAACTCGGCGGCCCGGCCCGGCACGTCGTCCGGACGCTCGGCCCGGTCGAACCCGAACACCGGCCGCGAGCCGTCGAGCCGATCGGCGAGCCGCCCGTACACGTCGGAGGAGCCACCGGCGGCATGGGCGAGAAAGAGCGCGGGGTGAGGACCGTCGCCGGGGAAGGAGCGCAGGGTCCCCGGGGTGCCGAAGGACGGTTCGGCGGGGCGAGCGAGAGCGGCGGGGGGCCTGGGCGCGAGGCCGGTGTCCGCCGCGGTTTCGAGCAGCGCCGACACCCCCCGCAACGTCCCCTGCCGCAGCAGCACCCCCGCCTCCAGGGTCACCCCGAACCCGTGCTCCACCGCGGTGCGGATGCGGACCGCGGTGAGGGAGTCGAGGCCCAGGTCCGTCAGCGGGACGTCCGGGTCGAGGCGGTCGGGAGCGAAGCCCATGACGTGCGCGACCACGGTGCGCAGGCGGCCCAGCGGTGTGGTCGTCGCCGCGGCCGGGGCCGTTGCCGGGAGCGGCGGTTCTCCGGGGGGCTCGCCCACCCAGAACCGCCGGTGCTGCCACGGCGCCGAGGGCACGTCGACGATCCGGCCGGAGCGGTGCAGCGTCTCGCGCGCCGCGGGGAGGCGCACGCCGTGCACCAGGAGCGAGGCGAGCGAGGAGCGGAACGTCAGCGCGTCGTCGGTGGAGCGCCGCAGCGTGGGCAGCACCAGCGGGTCCTCCACGCCCGCGTCCGCCAGCGTGCGGGTCAGCGGATGCAGTTGCGTCGGGTGCGGGGCGAGCTCGACGAAGACGCGGTGCCCGTCCTCGGCGGCGGCCCGTACCGCCTGCTCGAAGCGGACGGGGCGGCGCGCGTTGGCCAGCCAGTAGGCCGTGTCGTACGGGTCGGCGGCGCGCGGGTCGTCCAGGACCGTCGAGTACCGGCGGCACCCGGGCGGCGCGTGCCGGATCCCGCCGAGCTCCCACGCGAACTCGGGGAGCAGCGGTTCGACGTCCGGCGAGTGGCCCGCCGCCGTCACCGGCATCGCCCGTGCGAAGCCGCCCTCCGCGGTGACCTTGGCGACGAGCGCCTCCACGTCGGAGGCCGAGCCCGTCACCACGCACTGCGCGGGCGAGGCGTGCACCGCGACGTTCAGCGACCGCAGCTCCCGGGCGAGGAGTGTCACGTCCTCGGCCGGGAGGTCCACGACCGCCATCAGCCCGCCGCTCAAGGTGGCCAGGAGGCGGGAGCGCACCGCGACGATCCGCGCCCCGGTAGACGGGTCGACGGCGCCCGCCGCGACGGCCGCCGCGATCTCGCCCAGGGAGTGCCCGATCACGGCCGCGGGCTCGGCACCGTAGGACCGCCACAGTTCGGCGAGCGCGACCTGGAGCCCGTACAGGACCGGCATGACGACGGTGAGGGAGGACAGGTCGGCGCCGGGCTCGGTCGCGGCGCGCAGCGAGATCCCGGCGTGTTCGCGCAGCACGGGTTCGAGCCGGTCGACGGTGGCCGCGAACACCGGTTCCGTGGCGAGGAGTCCGCGCCCCATGCCGGGCCACTGCGACCCGTATCCGGAGAAGACCCAGACGGGTCCGGGCGCGCCGGTGGTGAGCGGGGCCCGGCCGGCCGTCACGAGGTGGGTGTCGGGCTCGCCCGTGGCGAGGCGGTGCAGCGCGGTCGTGGCGGACGGGAGGTCGCGGCCGACCACGGCGGCGCGGCGGCGGCCACGTCCCGTACGGCCCGTCAGCGTGCGGGCCAGGTCCGGGAGGCGTACGCCTCGGCTCGCGTCCGAGTCGAGCCAGTCGGCCAGTGCGCCCGCCTGTGCGCGGAGCCGTGCGTCGGTGGGGGCGTCGAGCAGAAGCACCGCGGGCTGCTCCGCGCCGACCGCCGGAGCGGGCGGTGCGGTTCGGTACTCGGCGAGCGCGACGTGCGCGTTCGTGCCGCCGAAGCCGAACGCCGAGACGCCCGCCGTCGCCGTGCCCGAGTAGCGCGGCCACGGCTCGGGGTCGGTGACGACCCGCAGGCCGAGCGCGTCGAGGTCGACGTGCGGGCTCGGTTCGGTGAAGTGGAGCTGGGGCGGCAGTTCGTCGTGGTGCAGCGCGAGGATCGTCTTGATGAGCCCGGCTGTTCCGGCGGCCGCCTCCAGGTGGCCGAGGTTCGTCTTCACCGAGCCGAGCAGCAGGGGTTGTTCGGGCGCGCGGCCGCGGCCGAGGACGGCGCCGAGCGCGCCCGCCTCGACGGGGTCGCCGAGCGGCGTACCGGTGCCGTGGGCCTCGACGTAGTCCACCAACTGGCCCTCTGTCCCGTGCACTTGGCTCAGCAGGGCACGTTGCGCGGACGCGTTCGGCGCGGTGAGTCCGTTCGAGCGGCCGTCGGAGTTGACCGCCGTACCGGTGATGACGGCGAGGACGCGGTCGCCGTCGCGCTCGGCGTCCGCGAGCCGTTTGAGGACGACGACGCCGCAGCCCTCGCCGCGCACCATGCCGTCGGCCGCCGCGTCGAACGCCTTGCAGCGCCCGTCCGCGGCGAGCGCGCCCGCCCGCTGGAAGCCGAGGGTCACGGCGGGCGAGAGCAGGACGTTGACGCCCGCCGCGAGCGCCGTGTCGGACGTGCCGTCCGCGAGGCTGCGCACCGCGTGGTCGACCGCCACGAGCGAGGACGAGCAGGCCGTGTCCACGGCGAGGCTCGGGCCGCGCAGGTCGAGCGCGTACGAGAGACGGCCCGCGGCGATGCTCAGCGCTCCCCCGGGGGCGGTCCACGGGGTCACCGACTCCGGCCGGGCGGCGGTGAGATGCGCGTACTCGGTGCCGCTGATGCCGACGAAGACGCCGGTCCGCGTTCCGGCGAGGGAGGGGGCGGGCAGCGCCGCGTGGTCGAGGGCCTCCCGGGTGACCTCCAGGAGCAGGCGCTGCTGCGGGTCGAGGGCGATCGCCTCGTCGGCGGCGATGCCGAAGAACTCGGCGTCGAAGTCGGCGAGGCCGTCCAGGAAGGCGCCGTGCCGGCTGAGGTCGGCGGGCAGGACGGACCCGGGCGGCACGAACTGCTCCCAGCGCTCCCCGGGCACCGTCCCGACGGCGTCCCGGCGCTCGGTGAGCAGCCGCCAGTACGCGGCCGGGGAGTCGGCCCCGCCGGGGAAGCGGCAGCCGATCCCGACGACGGCGACAGCACAACCGGCAGGTGCGGTGGGCGCGTTGAGCGGTTCGGGCGCCCCGTCCGTCGTGAGCGCCGCCACCAGCGCGCCCGGCGTCGGCGTCTCCCACAGCAGTGTCGCGGGCAACCGGCGCCCCACGACCTCCCCCAGCTGTGCCGTGAGGGCGACGGCGTCCCGTGAGGTGAGTCCGAGTTCGGCGAGCGGGCGGTCGTCGCCGACCTCGTCGGGCGCCACCCCGTACCACTCGCCGAGCCGCTCGACGAGCACCTCGCGCACGCGCTGCGTGGCGCTCACCGCGGCGTCCCCTCGCGCAGCTCACCGGAGAGGAACCGCTGCCGGGACGCCGCGCGGGCGATCTTGCCGCTGGATGTCCGGGGCACCGTTCCCGCCGGTACGAGGACCAGTTCGGCCAGGCGCAGGCCGTGCCGGGTGGCGATCGCCGCGCGTGCGGTGACCGAGGCGTCGCACGCCGCGGCCTCGTCCGGGGCGGCGGCGCCCCGCCGCGTCTCCGCCACGACCACCAGTTCCTCGCCCTCCGCGCCGTCGTCGCGCGGCACGAGGAACGCGGCGAGGCGGTCCCGGCGCACCAGGCCCACCGCCGACTGCACGGTCTCCTCGATGTCCTGCGGATAGTGGTTGCGGCCGTCCACGACGATCAGGTCCTTGAGCCGCCCGGTCACCAGGAGCCGTCCGCCGTGCAGCGCGCCGAGGTCGCCGGTGCGCAGCCATCCGTCGCGGAACGTCTCGGCGGTGCGCTCGGGCTGCTTCCAGTAGCCCGCGCCGACGTTCGGGCCCCGGACCTGGATCTCGCCGACCCGGCCCTCGTCGAGCACGGTCCCCGTCTCGGGCGCGGCGATCCGTACCTCCTGCCCGACCGGGCGCCCGCAGTCGGCGATCCGTACGGCCGGCTCCGCCGTGGTGGCCGTGGCCTCCTCGATCCGGCCCGCCGTGAGGGCGGCGGCGTCGCACTCCACGGTCGCCGCCGGGCGGTTTGGCGGGTCGGCCGTCACGAACACGGTCGCCTCCGCGAGCCCGTAGGCCGGGCTCATCGCCTCCGCGGGGAGCCCGGCCGGGCCGAAGGTACCGAGGAAACGCTCCAGCGTGCCGGGCCGCACGGGTTCGCTGCCGTTGAGCAGCGTCGCCACCCGTTCGAGCCGCAGACCGGCGGTTTCCTGCGCCTCGACGCGGCTGACGCAGTAGTCGTACGCGAAGTTGGGTGCCGCGCTGATCGTCCCCGGGTAGCCGCCGAGCAGCCGCAGCCAGCGCACCGGGCGCTCCAGGAACGCCACGGGATCGAGCAGGACGGACGCGTACCCCGTGCAGACCGGGGCGGCGATGCTCAGCACGAGCCCCATGTCGTGGAAGAGCGGCAGCCAGCCCACCGACGTGTTGCGTCCGGGGGCGATGCCGAGGGCGGTGACGGCCTGACGGGCGTTGGCGACGACGTTGGCGTGCGTCACCATCACGCCGGACGGGGTGCGGGTGGAGCCGGACGTGTACTGCAGGTACGCCACGTCGTCCGGGGCGGCCCGGGGCAGCTCGGCCGCGGGCGGCGCCTCCGCAAGGCCGTCCGCCGCGAGCACGGGCAGGCGGCCGCCCGTGAACGCCTCCGCCGACGTGCGCGCCGTGTCGTCCGGCAGCGCCAGCGCGCAGGACGGCTCGCAGTCGTCGAGGACCGCCCGCAACCGCCCGTCGTGGCCCGGCAGGTCGGGTGTGAACAGCGGCACCGCGATCACCCCGGCGTACAGGCAGCCGAGGAACGCCACCGCGTACTCCAGGCCCTGCGGCAGCAGCAGCGCGACCCGGTCGCCGGGGCTCACCGTGCGCACGAGCTGTCCGGCGAGCGCGCGAGCCCGCGTGTCCAGACCGCGCCAGCTGAGGCTGCGGTGCAGCCCGGGAGAGTGTGGTTCGGGGAAGTCGACGAAGGTGAAGGCCCGCTGGTGCGGGCGGTCGTGCGCCCACTGCCGCAGCCGGTCGGTGAGCAGCGGCTCGGGCGTGGGCGTCGTCGTCTCGGTCATCTCGGCTGCTCCCTGCGTGGCGGAGGGTGGGGACGGGCAGTGGTGACGGACCGTGCGGCCAAGGCATTAGGTTCCGCCGCCGTGGGACGGGTGAGAAAGACGAGACGCTGACAGTTGTTGTGAGACTGACTGTCAGCGAGGTGACAACGCGCACGCCCCGAATCGGCAGCCGCCGCAGGAGAGCGCGCCGCGTCCGCCCGCCCACAATCCATGAGGCGCGCAGAAGCGCGTGCCAGGGCCGAAGACGCGACCTGTGCGACCGACCGAGGGGCGGGGCGACCATGCACCGGGGAAGACTGTCGGCGCTCCTGGCCCTGGTGTCCGTGGCCGGGTTCCTCACCACGCTGGACAACACCGTCATCAACGTCGCCCTGCCCACGCTCCAGTCCGAACTGGGCCTGACCGTCGGCGATCTGGAGTGGGTGGCGAGCAGTTACGTGCTCTCCTTCGGGGCGCTGCTGCTGGCGGGCGGGCGCCTCACCGACCTCGTCGGGCGCCGCTCAGTCCTCGCCGCCGGGCTCGTCGTGTTCACCCTCGCCTCGGCCGCGGCGGCCCTGGCCGGCAGCGGCGCCGCGCTCATCGCGGCCCGCGCCGTGCAGGGCGCCGGAGCCGCGCTCTGCGTCCCGGCCTCGCTCGCGGTCGTCGCCGCCGATCTGCCGGAGCGGCGCCGCTCGACCGCTGTGGGGCTGTGGACGGCGGCCCTCGCCGTCGCGCTCGCGCTCGGCCCGGTCATCGGCGGCTTCGTCACCGAACACTGGGGCTGGAGCTGGGTGTTCCTGCTCAATGTGCCGTTCGGGGCGCTGGCGCTGCTGCTCGTGCCGGCGGTCCCGTCGGCCGGCCGTGGCCGCGCGGGCCGCCTGCCCACACTCCTCGACCTGCCCGGGGTGACCCTCTCCGCCCTCTCCCTGTTCCTCCTCACCTACGCCCTGGTGAAGGGCGGCGAGGACAGCTTCAGCACGCCGCCCGTCCCACTGTGCCTGGGGCTTTCGGCCGTGACGGGTGTGTCGTTCCTGGTGGTCGAGGCGCGCACCGCCCTGCCCCTCCTCGATCTGCGGATGCTGCGCGACCGGTTCCTCGTCGGCGGGGTCGCCGCGCAGGTGCTGTGGGGCGTGGGCGTCAACGGCGTGTTCTTCTTCACCGCCCTCTACCTCCAGCGGGTCCTGGGCTTCTCCCCGGTCGAGGCGGGTCTCGCGTTCCTGCCGCTGGCCGGTGCGCTGCTGCTGTGCACGCCGTTCGCCGAACGGGCCGCCCGGCTCATGGGCGGCGCCCACCGTTCCATCGCCGCCGGTCTGGCGCTCGTCGCGGCGGGCCTGCTGCTGGTCGCGCGGGTGGGCGCCGATGCCACGTACGCCGGCCTGCAACCCGGCCTCGTCCTCATCGGCGTCGGCTCGTCCCTGACCACCCCGCTGACCGTACGCTCCCTCGAAGCCGTCCCCGCCTCCCGCACGGGGACGGCGTCCGGCCTGGTCAGCGCGGCGCGCGAGATCAGCGGCGTCTTCGGCGTGGTCCTGATCGGCATCGTCCTCACCCGCACGGAACGCGCCGCACTGCGCGACGGCGCGGACCCGCCCACGGCGTTCCTCGACGGTTACGACACCGGGCTGCGGCTGGCGGCCGGGTGCGTGTCGGTGGGCGCCCTGGTCACCGTGGTCATGCTGCGCCGCAGGGGTCGTCACCGCCGTCGCGGAAGTCGTGCGGGCCGTGCGCGAACACGTCCGTCGCGCTCGGTGCGGGGTGGCGCATGACACATTCACCCCACTTGTGTCCGCCCGCGCGAAAGACACATGTGTCTTGTCACTCCGGTGACCGGAATCATGGCCGCCTCGCCCGCACGCGCGGACCGCACAGTCGCGTTGTCACCCGGGTGACAGACAGCGGCGCCGAATCTGTGTGTCCCCGACGGGGCGCCCGCGGCGGCCGGGCAGTATCGTCGCCGAGCCCCTGATGACCCCACGCGCAGAGGGAGCCCCATGGTCGACGGAGCCCACACCACGGCCGAACGCCCCACTATCAACACCGCGTTCCGGTCCTTCCCCGCCGAACTCCACGACCAGCTGCGGCCGTTCCTCGGCGACCTCACCGACGACGTCGTACGGGCCATCAGGACCGAGATCGCCGAGTACGCCCGGCCGATGGACGAGACGTACATGCATGTCGTGCACCGCGGCGTCGAGCAGGCCCTCGAAGGTTTCCTCGCCCGGGTCGCGGACTCCGAGACCGACTGGGAGGACGTCAAGGCGACGTACCAGCGCATCGGGCGCGGCGAGGCCGACGAGGGCCGCAGTCTCGACTCGTTCCAGGCGGCGCTGCGGCTCGGCGCCCGCGTCACCTGGCGACGCGTCAGCGAACTGGTCCAGGCCGACCGGCTCCCGCCGCACGTCCTCGTCGCGTTCGGCGAGGCGATGTTCCTGCACCTCGACGAGATGGCGGCCGCCACCACCGCCGGGTACACGGAGGCCCGGCTGCACACGGCCGGCGAACTCCAGCAGCGGCGCAGCCGGCTGATCGACCTGCTCACCGCCGACCCGCCGGTCTCCCCCGAGGCCATCGCCGACCTCGCGCACACCGCGCAGTGGCCGGTGCCCAAGGAGATCGCCCTCGTGGTGAGCGAGGGGCCGGACGCGGTCCGGGGCGCGGGCAAGGGCGAGGCGGCCCGCCCCATCGTGCCGCCCGGGTTCCTGGCCCGCTTCGAGGGGCAGTCCGGCGTCATCGTCGTCCCCGACCCGGAGGGCCCCGGACGGCAGCGGGCGATCACCGCCGCGTTACGGGGCCTGCGCGCCACGCTCGGCCCGACGGTCGCGCTCGACGAGGGCGCCCGTTCCCTGCGCTGGGCCCGCGACGCCCTCGACCTCGTACGCCGTGGCGCGCTGCCCGCCACCGGGCTCGTCCGCTGCACCGACCACCTCGCCACGCTGCTGCTCTTCCGCGACGAGGACCTGGTCGACGCGCTCGCCCGCCAGCACCTCGGCCCGCTCGACGCCGTTCGCTCCCCGCAGCGCGAGCGGCTCGCCGAGACCCTGCTGTGCTGGCTGAGCTGCGCCCGCAACGCGAGCGAGGTCGCCCAGCGCCTCGCCGTGCACCCGCAGACCGTCCGCTACCGGCTGCGCCAGCTGGAGGAGGTCTTCGGCGACCGGCTGCGTGACGACACGGCCCAGTTCGAGATGCAGCTCGCGTTACGGGCCCTGAGTCTGCGCCGCCCTCCCGAGGCGCCCGGAGCGCCGGCCGCCCGGCCCGGGGCCGCTACGGGCGCGGGTCGCGAAAGAACGCCGTGATGTCGCCGGCGCCCAGGTCTTTGCCGTGTGCGGCGTAGCGCCCGAACCCGAGGTGGCCGCGCATCGGCGGAGTTCGGCGGCGTCGGTGCCCGCCTCCCAGCCGTCGACCGGCCAGGGTCCGGGCCACCGGGTGGCGCGCAGCCGGGCGTCGAGGCGGGCGGCCGTCTCCGGTCCGGTGAAGCGCGCGAGCGTGGCCCGGCTGCGGCGCGTCCACTCCTGGTGAGCGTGCGCAGCCCGGCGTCGCGCGGCGCGGCCAGGTGCAGCTCGAAGCCGAGGACCGCGCCGCGGTGCCGGGACGGCCCGCCCCGGACCACCTCCACCAGGACGTCGAGCAGGTCCTCGTACTCGGCGGTGCGCTGCTCGACGTACCAGGCGAACGCCTCCGTAGGAACGAATGTTCTTAACCGCTGTTGCGGCCGGGAATCCCGTCACCGCCTCCAGAACAAGTGGTGCGTCACGCCGCTCGGGCTCGGCACGCTCTCCAGGTGGAACCGGTCGCGCAACTCGTCCGGGGAGTCCCAGAGCCGGAGCCCCGATTCGAGCTTCACGGGCGCGACGGCCACGTGCAGGGTGTCGACGAGGTCGGCGTCGAGGAACTGGCGGACGGTGGTGACCCCGCCGCCGAGCCGGACGTCCATCCCCCGCGCCGCCTCCCGCGCCTGCTCCAGGACCGTCACCGGGTCGCCGTCGACGAAGTGGAACGTGGTGTCGGAGAGGCTGAACGACGGACGTGGGTGGTGCGTCATGACGAACACCGGGGTCCGGAACGGCGGCTCGTCGCCCCACCAGCCCTGCCACTCGTGGTCCTGCCAGGGCCCGCGCTGCGGCCCGAACTTGTTGCGGCCCATGATCTCGGCGCCGATGTTGCGGGCGAAGTCACGGGTGAAGTAGTCGTCGAGGCCCCGGCTCCCGCCGGGCTCCGTGCGGTTGGGCCAGCTCGCCGTGGCGCCGGCCCAGGAGTAGAGCCGCTCGACACGGTCGATGCCGAACGGCCGCTCAAGGGTCTGGTGCACGCCGGCGGCGATCCCGTCGCTCGACACCATGAAGTTCATGACTCGCAGAAGTTGCTTCTGCTCCACGGGCTTTACCGTCCGTCCTGTCGTTCGGCGCCTGTCGCGGTTCGGCGATCAGGGTGCGGAAACGCCCCGCACATCACGGCGTCGAACGGGAGGCGGCCGGATCGACAACCACCGGCGATTCAGTGCTGACGAAGGTCTCGTACCCCGGCAGCTGAGCCGGGTGGGTGCGTTGCGTGGCGCGACCGTCAGGCGAGCCGGCCGGGTGCCGCACGGCGCGACCGTCAGGCCGCCCGAACGACCTGGTCGGCCGGAAGGTGACGCGCCCCCACCATGAGGTCCGCCTGCCCGAACAACAGGGCGTATCCGCTGGGCAGTTGCGCCAGGATGCGGTGGAGCAGCTCCTTGTCCACGGTGCGGGCGAGGGCGCCCAGGACGGAGCCGACGTGCCAGCGCGTGATGGCGTACGGCGCGTCCGTGGACTCGGCGAGCGCCTTCACGAAGGCGTGCGCAGTCAGCGGACGCGGGGCGGGCAGGGCCTGCGTGAAGTGCCGAGCGGCCCGCGGCGGCAACTGGCGGGCTAGGTCCACGCGTTCGTCGCCGACGATCTGCTGTCCGAGCGCGTCGATGACGGTGGCGGTGACGCGCTCCGCCTGCTCCGTGGTGGCGTAGGCACCTTGGTGACGGATCCGCTCCAGCAGGGCGGCGTCGGAGCGGGTCGGGGACGGGGACGGGGACGGGGACGGGGACGGGGACTTCAACGGCGTCGGGGCCGGGGTGGACATGGGAGCGGTGGCCTTTCAGGCGTCGCACGGTCGACCGCAAGGGGGCTGCGCCGCCTGAAACGGACGCACGGCCGGCCCCCTCGCGGTCGGCTGGGTGGGCAGGGACGGTGTGACTGGTGAGGGCGGTACGGGGCGGGGGCTCAGGAGGACAGCTGCCTGGGCCCACCGTCGCTCGCGCGGCCGACGTTGATCTTGCGCGGCTTGGCACGCTCCGCGATCGGGATGCGCAGCGTCAGCACGCCCGCGTCGTACGTGGCGCCGATGCGCTCGGTGTCGAGCGAGTCGGCCAGGACCAGTTGCCGGGAGAAGACCCCCATCGGCCGCTCGGAGAGCTCCAGTTGAACGCCCTCGCCGGTCACCGCCGGGCGGCGCTCCGCCTTCACGGTCAGCATGTTGCGTTCCACGTCGATGTCGACGGCGTCGGGGTCGACCCCGGGCAGATCGAGGGCGATGACATAGGCGTCGCCGTCGCGGTAGGCGTCCATCGGCATCTGCGAGGGCTTCGACCACGTACCGGCGCCTGTGGCGAACAGCTGCTGGGCGAGACGGTCGAAATCACGGAAGGGGTCAGTACGCATCAGCATTGTCGCTACACCTCCAAGGTTCCAGGGCATTTCATGCCTCATGCGCTGCACCTGCCATCGGTTGTAGCATGTCGTCGGAACGATGACAAGTGACTCCGTCAGCGAAACGACGACACCGGTGAACCGGTGACACCCCCAGGAGGAGCGGCCGTGCCCCAGCCCCCGAACCCCGAGCCGCAGGCCCCCGACACCCCGGCCGGCGACACCCCGGCACCTGACTCCTTCCATGCCGCGTACGCGGCACTGCAGGACATGACCCGTTCCGCCCGCGCCGCGCACGACGGGGCGGCCACCACCCCCGCGCCCGGTGTCGACACCGCCCTTGACGCCCTGCTCCTCTTGCGTGAGCTGCGCGGACAGATCGCGGGATGGGAGGCGTCCCTGATCGAGACGGCCCGGGACGCGGGCGCCAGCTGGGCGAGCCTGGCCCGGCCCATGGGTGTCAACAGCCGCCAGGCCGCCGAGCGCCGCTACCTTCGCCTGCGCCCCGGCGCCCCCGGATCGACCGGGGACCAGCGCGCCCAGGCCGTCCGCGACGAACGCGCCGCCGAACGCCACGTCACCTCCTGGGCTCGCGCGCACGCCGGCGAACTGCGCCGGCTCGCCGGACAGCTCGCCGCCCTCGCCGACCTCCCCAGCACCGCCCAGCCCCCGCTCGACCGCGTCCGCGAGGCGCTCGACCACAGTGACGCGGCCCAGCTCCTCGGCCCCCTAGCCGACCTGCGCGCCCACCTCACCGGCCACCCCGCCCTCGCCCGGCAGGTCGGCCGCGCCCTCGGACACGCGGACGCCGAGCGCGCCGCCGCCACCGCGCAACGCGGACAGGCGCATTGACGCACGGCGACCGGGAATGGGCCTGGCCGAACCGCGTCCGCGGCTCTACGTTGCGCTTATGACCGAGCTGCGCACACGCAAGTACGAGCGGTGGTTCCACGCCGCGGACGTCGACGGCGACGGCGCGATCACCCGGCAGGACGTCGTCCTCATGAGCGAACGCTACGTCCAGGCCCGCGGCATGCTCCCGGACTCCCCGCAGGCACGGCAGATGTACGAGACCATGCACCGGTTCTGGGAGTCCGTCATCGCGCCATTCGACACCGACAAGGACGACCGGGTGACCTCGGCCGAAATGACGCAGGCGTTCGCCGCCAGCTTCCGCGACCGCGCCCGCTACCCCGAGGAACTCGCCCCGGTCGCCGACCACTTCTTCGACCTGGCCGACAGCGACGGCGACGGCGCGATCACCCGCACCGAGTTCACCCACATCTTCGGCAGCACGGGACGGGCCGACGACGGCGAGTGCGCCGAGGTCTTCAACGCGCTCGACCTCGACACCTCAGGAGCCCTCTCCCGCGCCGAGTACCACAAGGCCGCCTCCGAGTTCTTCTACGGCGACGACCCCGACGCACCGGCGAACCACCTCTTCGGCCGCCTCGCCTAGGACCGTACCGACCCGGCCCTACTCCGGGGTCTCCGCCCCGGCGAGCGTCCGCTCGATACCGCGCCGCACGAAGGCGCGGGCACGCATTCCTCGGCGTACGCGCTGCCGAAGAGTGATCGGGGCCGGGTCCCCGTAGCGGCGGTCGTGGATGTCACGGACGACGTCCTCGGGGGCGCCGAGGGCCGCCAGATCCGTCAGCGCCTCACGCTTGGTGATCAGCCGCCCGTCGCGCAGTGTGGCGTCGGCACGGGCCAGGACCAGGAGGCCGAGGTCCACCCAGGGGTCTTTGAGCCAGCGCCACGGTCTGCCGGTGGCCGGAAGCCAGTAGCTCTCCAGGTCGTGCCGGACGAACCGCTGCAACTCGCCGTGCGCGAGCGGGGGCAGCAGGTCCGACGGGGCGGGGCCGTGCAGCGTGAGCCCACCGGTCAGGAGCTCCTGGCGGGTCACCGGTGACACCGTGCGGGCGTAGAGCGTGCGGTGCGCCCAGGTGACATGGTCGGCGCCGACCTCGCCGAGCTCCGCCTTCACCATGTACGAGCAGTGCAGCTTGGCGGCGGCCGGCTCCTCGGCCGCCAGTCTTCGATGGATGTGCGCCAGTGCCTTCTTCTCCTCCATGGTCAGCGGTTCCCCGACCACCGCGATGAGATCCAGGTCGCTGCGGCCCGGCTGGAAGTCGCCCAGCGCGAGCGAGCCGTGCGCCCACACGGCCACCGCCGGCACCACCTGCTGCATCTCGGAGACGAAGCGCTTGAGCGGGTGATCGGTCTCGTTCGTATTCATCGCCCGGCAACCTCTCTCAGCTCGGATCACAACTCAGGGACGTAACGTGGGGCGCCCTGGGGGCGGCGGCACCGTCGGCAACAGCTCCCACAGGGGCCGCGCTCCCGCCGCCCAAGTGGCCAGGGTCTGCCGGTCCACCAGCGCGATCGACAACTGCCCGGCGAGCGGCGGGCATTTCGACGAGAACCGGCCGTTCGTCACGAGCACCACGACATCCGCACGGTGCAACGGCCGCGCCGTCCCGTTCAGCCGCTGCAGGTCCGGCGTGCCCACGGCCATACCGTCCGCCCCGGCTCTTCGGTGCTTGCACTGCATTACCCAGCGGCGGCCCAGCGGGTCGGTGGCAAGGACGTCTGCGCCGTTGTCCCCGGCACCGCCGACCTGCCGCGCGTCGGTGCATCCGTCGCGCCGCATCAAGTCACGCACCGCGTACTCGAAGTCGCGGTGGTGCGACTCGTCCAATCGGTCCAGGGCGTAGCGCAGCCCGCGCCGCCGCGCGTCCGCCCATGCGGCCCGCTGCTGCCGCCGCTGTACGAGACCGACGCCCGCGAGCACCCCGAGAATCGCGAGCACGACCAGCACCCACCAGTGGGCCGCCAGCCAACTGACCGCCGCGCCGACCAGCCACAGCGCAGCCGCCGCCCCCACTGAAGCGCTGAGCAGCTGCGCTTGCTGCCGCTGCTGACGCTTGGCCGGGCGACGTCGGCGGCGCCGCCGCGCGGGAGCCCGCTGCCAGTACCTGTCGATCCACACCACGGCTCCCCCTCCGCAATCACTGCCGACGCCCACCCATGCTGGCACGCGCCACTGACAACCGGTCGGCAACGAAAAACCCCTGCCTTTCCCCTCCCGCTCGGCGAAGATCGCGCCATGCATGTCTTCCTGGAAACCGGCCGGCTCGCGCTGCGCCCCTTCACCACGGCCGACGCCGACGATCTCCTCGCCCTGGACAACGACCCCGACGTCATGCGCTTCATCAACGGCGGAAAGGCGACGAACCGGCAGACGGTCCTCACACGGACCTTGCCGCGGCTCCTCCACACATATCCGTGCCTCGGCACCCGTGGCTACTGGGCCGCCGAGGAGAAAAGCACCAGCACCTTCCTGGGCTGGTTCGAGTTCCGGCCCCTCGACGAGCACAGCCCCGCAGTGGTGGAACTCGGCTACCGGCTCAACAAGGCCGCGTGGGGCGCGGGGCACGCCACGGAAGGGGCGAGAGCCCTGATCGACAAAGGGTTCTCCGAACTCGGCGTGGAGCGGGTCACCGCGAACACCATGGCCGTGAACGTACGGTCCCGGCGCGTCATGGAGAAGGCGGGCCTGTCCTTCCTCCGGCACTTCACCGGCGACTGGCCGGAGCGGATCGCGGGCTCCGAGCACGGCGACGTGGAATACGTCCTCGACAGGGCGGACTGGGGGCGACGCCGATAGCGGTCACCGTCCGGACAGCAGCACAAGCGCCCGCTACGGCCGGCCACAGCGAGCCCGGCCTCCTGACGGAGTGAGCGCTCACTCCGTACGGTCGGGATCGGGACATGTCCCCACCCATCAGACGCCGCGCCCCGGGCATGAGCCCCGAGGAGCGCCGGGCGATGATCGTCGCGGCTGCTCCGCCGCTGGTCGCCGCGTACGGCGGCGCTGTCACCACCGGTCAGGTCACCCGCGCCGCGGGCATCGGGGAGGCCACGATCTTCCGGGCGTTCGCGGACAAGGACGAGGTGCTCGACGCGTGCGTCGCCGACGCCGTCAGCCCCGGACACGTACAGCGCGAACTCGCCTCCATCGACGTGGCGCAGCCGCTCGCCGACCGGCTCACCGACGCCGCCGGGCCGCCGGCGCGGCAGGCCCGAGGGCGAGCGCCCCGCCCAGGACAGCGGGCAGGCCTCCGCGCAGGCCCTGCGGGAGACCCTCACTGAACTGATCGAGCCGGACCGGGACAAGCTGCGGCTGCCGCCGGATTAGCCGGCGACGGTCTTCCTCGGCATGCTCGTCTCGCAACTGCGCGCCCTGGAGGCCGATTTGAGTCCGGTGCCGGCCGAGCTCGCCGGCCGAGCTCGTTCGACGTACTGCTGCACGGCGACCTGACCACTCCGAGGAGCAAAGCATGAGCATGAGCGTCACCTGCAACCACACCATCGTCCTCGCGCTCGACCACACGGAGGCGGCCCGCTTCTTGACCGTCGACACCGCCGGCCGGCCCGAGGGCCATCACCTCGCTCTCGACTTCGCCCCGGCGACGTTCGACGCGATCCACGCCCGCATCAGCGAGCCGGGCACCCCCTACGGCCGCTCCCCCGCCGATCCGGCCAACGGCCGCGTCGACCACCCGCTGTGCCCGCGTGGCCTGTTCTCCGTCGACGGCGCGCGCGGCCTGTACGAGGTGATGTCACCGGCCCAGCAGGCCAGTAGGAGGCACTGGCGGGCACGAGTAGGTCACCTGACGAAGACACAGAACTCGTTCCCCTCCGGGTCGGCCAGCACCTGCCACATGACTTCGTGGTCAACCGCGCCCGGACCAGGGTCGCCCCCATCTCCACGAGCCGGTCGGGGTCACCCCACACGTCGAGGTGCATACGGTTCTTGAGCGTCTTCTTCTGCGGCACCGGATTGATCCAGATGAGCGGCCCGTTCCCGCTCGCGTCCTCGATCGGGACGGGCAGGTCGAGCGGCCTCGTCCCACCGTCGTCCGACGGACTGCGCCGGTAACCGATCGCAGCGCACCACCAGTCGGCGAACCTCAGCCACCCTTCCCGCGCTTCGTCCGAGTCCACTCAAGGACCTTCTCCGCCGGCCACGTCGTGACCACCCGCTCGGCGGGCACCTCGCACTCCTCCGCCCGGGCGCAGCCGGTCACCTGCCAGTCCAGCTGGCCGGGGGCGTGGGCGTCGGTGTCCACCGAGAAGAGGGTCCCGGCCGCTACGGCGCGGCGGAGCAGGCGGCGTGGCGGGTCGAGGCGCTCCGGGCGGCTGTTGATCTCGACGGCGGTACCCGCGGCCGCGCACGCCTCGAAGACGGCATCGGCGTCGAACTGCGACTCGGGCCTGCCCCGCCCTGTGACCAGGCGGCCGGTGCAGTGTCCGAGGATGTCGGCGCGCGGGTTGCCGACGGCCGCGATCATGCGCCGGGTCATCGCGTCGGCGTCCATGCGCAGTTTGGAGTGGACCGAGACGACCACGACGTCGAGCTGGTCGAGCAGTTCGGGCTCCTGGTCCAGTGAACCGTCGTCGAGGATGTCGCACTCGACGCCGGTGAGCAACCGGAACGGCGCCCAGCGGGCGTTGAGGCCGGCCACCACCGCCAACTGCTCGCGCAGCCGCTCGGGAGACAGGCCGCGGGCCACGGTCAGGCGCGGGGAGTGGTCGGTCAGGACGGCCCACTCGTGTCCGAGCTCCCGGGCGGCCCGCCCCATCTCCTCGATCGGGCTGCCGCCGTCCGACCAGTCGGAGTGCAGGTGGCAGTCGCCGCGGAGCAGCGCCCGCAGCGCGCTGCCCGCCTCGTCCGCCACCAGGGGTGTCGTGCGCGCCTCCTCCTCGAGGCGGGTCAGATACGCGGGTACGTCGCCGGCGTACGCCTCCCGGATCACCGCGGCGGTCTTCGGCCCGATCCCCTTCAGCGCCTCCAACGAACCGGTGCGCATCCGCTCCGCGAACTCGGACTCCGTGAGGCCGGTGATCACCTCGGCGGCCGTGCGGAAGGCGCGGACGCGGTAGGTCGGGGCGCGGCCGCGCTCCAGCAGGAAAGCGATCCGGTCCAGCGCCCGCACCGGGTCGCGCGCCGGATCGGACGCCGGTTCACCGTTCGCCCTGGACACCGCCATCGAGCCGCTCCCGTTCGACTGGTCCGTCCCTCCTCAGGATGAGCGGCAGGACGGTGTTCGGCACGCTGAAAGCCCTCGACCCGCACGCGCACCGCCGGTGTACGGCGTTCAACGGCGTTCTACGACGGGCTACTGCGGGCTACGGCGGGCTACGGCGTATAGACCGCATCGCTCCCGTAGAGCTCCCGCGTGAACGCGGACACGTCCGCGCCGCGGTTCGCGCCGTCGAGGTTGTACGTCATATACACGCCGTACCCCTCGCTGACGGTGCGGCGGGCGAAGGACGCCGCCGTGCTCTGCGCGGTCCGGCCGATCTCCACGGCCGCGGGGGACAGCTTCGACTTGGGCAGGCCGATGTTCGGGACCTGCCAGCTGCCGTAGTACGGGTTCCAGGCGTAGTCGAACGTGGACGAGACGTTCACGCCGCCGTAGGAGAGCCGGGAGGCCGCCGGGCCGATGTTGTAAAGGCTGATGATCTTGCCCGGCATGTTCGCGCGCAGCGCCGACACCAGGTACACGAATGAGCTCGCGTTGGGCTGGCCGGTGCCGTTGTTGCCGTACTCGGCGTACTCGTCGTCGAAGTCGATGCCGTCGAGGCCGTACTTGGTCACGGTGTCCGACAGCTGCTTCGCGAATGCCGAGGCCGTCGCCTGGGAGGGGAAGTTGGCGAAGCCCGCGCCCTGGTGGTTGCCGAGCACCGACAGGACGACCTTGATCCCCTTCTGCTGCAGGGGCCGGATCTCCGTGGCGGCGTTGTCGAGGACGCGCTGCACGTTCTCGTTGAAGTGCAGGTAGGCCGCCTTGGTGCCAGTGTCGTAGTTGATGTTCGCGGCGAAGATCACGGCGACGTCGAAAACGTTGTCACCGCCGTTCGCGAGGGTGTATTTCCCGACGTTGCGCATGCTGTTGTTGTTCACCTCGACGTACGCCACCGAGGTCGGCCCCTGTTTGGCGACGCGGGCCGCGGGGGTCACTGGGGCGGGGTCCGGGGGACGCCGCCGCGCCAGAAGTAAAGCTCAAGCTTAGGGTGAGAGTTACGACGGCCGAGAGGGCGAGCGCGGCGCTCCGCGCTCTGCTCCGTATGCCAGCACTCCGCATGCCAGCACTCCGCATGCGAGTGCTCCATATCCGGGTGAACATGTTCGATCGGTCTCCCATCGCCCGGTCGGCGCCCGACGAATTCGGCAGCGCCGAGTGAGCCCTCGATCTTTCCGCCCCCAGGACCGGATCCCCAGCACCGCGCGCGAACTCTTCACCGTTCCCACGCACATGGCCGGAACGGGGGCGGGCTGATGGCCGGATCAAGCGGTGAAGGGATCCTCGAGCGTCGGAACGCACGGGGACAGCAGCGTCTCGGTGTGCTGGGTGACCGCACCCCGGACGAGCCTGAGCACACGTATCTCGTTCTCGTGGCCGGGATCCTCGTCGTCGCGGATGTGGAGGAGTCCGTAGGAGCCGGGGGCCACCGTCGCCACGTGCTCGAACAGGCCGACGATGTCCGGCGACGAGCGGTGGTTGGAGTGACCGCCCACGTGGAGGAAGAGCTCGCCGTTCATCCAGCGCAGGTCGAGGAGGTACGGGCTGTCGAGCCGGTCGACGTGGAGTCGGAGGTCGTCGGCGATCCCCCGCGGAGCGGCTTCGTCGTCGTCCGCTGTCGCGCTCTCCCTGACCGTGATCCAGCCGTGGTACTCGAACACACCGGGATTCTACGTATCCGCCCCGTGCGCGCCGCGGGCCGCGACCGCGTGGACGACGGCGGCCACGCCCGCGCGGTCCGTGGGTTCGGTGTCGAAGGAGTTGTGGATGGAGAAGCCTTCCACGAGCGCGTCGAGCGCCCGCGCCGTCAAGGGGTCGAAGTGGCGGGCCAGGGAGTCGCGGCTGGCCCGCATCCAGGAGCGTGTCACCGCGCGCAGCTCGGGGTGGCGGGTGGCGAAGGCGTAGAGCTCGTAGCTGAGCAGCAGGTTGCGGTCGGTCCCCCAGACCTTGCCGCAGATGATCTCCACGACGGCGGCCTCGGCCTCCTCGGGCGTGCGCGCGGCCTTCAGCAGCGCTCCGTAGCGCAGGGAGACGGATTCGGCGAGCCGGGTGAACGCCTCGGTGAGCAGGTGCTGCATGTCGTCGAAGTAGTAGGTGAGCGAGCCGAGCGGGACACCCGCCGCCTCCGCGATCTTGCGGAAGGTCACCTTGATGGCGCCGTGCTCGGCCACGACGTCGAGGGCCGCGTCGAGGATGCGGTCGCGCCGGCGCGGGTCGTTGGGGCCGCGATTGCTGCCGGTCATCTCGTTGCTCCGCCTTCTCTCTCAACCACCGGCAGCGTCTTCTCTCTCCGCCGCCGACTGCATCTTCTCTCCCCGCCGCCGACTGTGTACGTTTGTACATACTCAGGTGCCGACCCTGTCGCCCCGCATTCTTCCGGATCCCAGTGGAGCCTCCCCGTGATCGACCGCGCCCTGCGCAGACGCCGCCAGGCCCTGTTCCTCTTCTTCTTCCTCCCCGGCATCTCGATGTCGTCCTGGGTCACCCGCACCCCGGACGTCCGCGATCAGTTGGGCGTCTCCACCGGCCAGATGGGGCTTGTCCTGTTCGGGCTCTCCGTCGGCTCCATGGCGGGCATCCTCTGCTCAGGCCGTCTCGTGTCGCGGTTCGGCACCCGGCCCGTGATCGCGCTCGGCACCAGCCTGATCATCGTGAGCATGGCCGTCGTCGGCACGGGCAGCGCGGTGTCGTCCGCGCCGACGGTCGCGGCGGGGCTGTGCCTGTTCGGCGCGGGGATGGGGTCGGGCGAGGTGGCGGTCAACGTGGACGGCGCCGACGTCGAGCGCCTCACCGACAGCGCCGTCCTGCCCACTCTGCACGGCTGTTTCAGCCTCGGCACCGTCCTCGGCGGGCTGACCGGCATGGCGGCCACCGCGGCGGACTTCCCCGTCGGCCGGCACCTCGCGGCGGTCGCCGCCGTCTCCGCGGGCATCCTGGTCTACGCCCTGCGCTCGGTTCCCGCGGGCGTGGGCACCAGCGACACGCCGGGCACGACCACTGCCGCCGCGACGGCAGGCACGGCGCAGAACACGCGGCCCGTGTGGAAGGACCGCAGGCTGTTGCTGATCGGCGGCATCGTGCTTGCCATGGCCCTCGCCGAGGGGGCGGCCAACGACTGGCTCCCGCTCCTCATGGTGGACGGCCACGGCGTGGACGCGGCCCTCGGCTCCCTCGTCTACGTCGGGTTCGCCGCCGCGATGACCCTGGGCCGCTTCAGCGGCACGTTCTTCCTCAACCGGTTCGGGCGGGTCGCCGTCGTGCGCGCCAGCGCCGTCTCCGGATCGATCGGGCTCGTCCTGGTCATCTTCTCCGACAGCGCCGTCGTCGCGGCCGCCGCCGTCGTGTTCTGGGGGCTCGGAGCGGCGCTCGGCTTCCCCGTCGCCCTGTCGGCGGCGGGCGACTCGGGCCCCGACCAGACGGCCCGCGTCAGCCTGGTCGCCACCATCGGCTACGTGGCCTTCCTGGTGGGCCCGCCGGCCCTCGGCTTCCTCGGCGACCACTACGGGCTGCGCTCCGCGATGCTGGTCGTGCTGGTCTTCGTCCTCGCGGCCATCGCCCTCGCCTCGGCCGCCGACACCCGTTCCTCCTCGGTGACCCGGAACGCCGGGCCGGGCGGCGCCGCGCCCGACGCCTCGCAGGTGACGGAGGAGGATGCCGAGAGGCCGGCGACCAAGTGAGAGCCGGTCCTTCGCCCGCCGCGCCCGGCTGCTGCGAAAGGTGCGTCACGCCTCGCCGTTGAGCATGGCCGCGGTCAGGACGTTGCCCGCGACACCCCAGCCGCCGTCCGGGACCTCGTCGACCAGGACGACGGTGGTCGGGCGGGCGCGCTCACCGTAGATCTCGGCGTACAGGTCGGTGGTGCGCTCGACGATCTTCTTCTTGTCGTCGGCGGTGAGGGTGCCGGCGGGAACCTTGAACTGGGCGAAGGGCATGGGTGTTCTCCTCGATTGCGTACAGGTGGGTGTGTACGGGATCGGCATGTACGGGATCGGCAAGTACGGGTTCGGTGTGTACGGGTTCGGTGTGTACGGGTTCGGTGTGTACGGGATCGGTGTGTGCAGGTGAGTGGCGGGCCCGGGTCCTCAGACCATGCCGCCGTTGGCCCGCAGGACCTGGCCGTTGGCCCAGTGGCCCACCGGACTGGCGAGGAAGGCGACGAGGCCGTCGTTCGTGGTCATGTCCTCCACGATGCGCGGCCTCGGCAGACGGAACCAGGGGATGACATCCCCTGGGTCGGCGCCCCGGCCCGACGCAGAATGGCGGGCATGGGTTCTGTGAGACACACCGAGCTGGGAGCGTTCCTGCGCTCACGGCGTGAACGCATCCGCCCGGCCGACGTGGGCCTGCCCCACGGACCGCGCCGCCGGGTGCCGGGGCTGCGCCGCGACGAGGTCGCCCAGCTCGCCGGCGCCTCGGTGGACTACTACAACGAACTCGAACGCGGCGCCGGGTCCCAGCCCTCCGAGCAGATGCTCGCCGCGCTCGCCAGGGCGCTGCGCCTGACGGCCGACGAGCGCGACTACCTCTTCCATCTGGCCGACCGCCCGGTGCCCACGCACGGCGGAGCGGCCTCGCACGTCCATCCCGGCATGCTCGATCTGCTGACCCGGCTGACCTCGACCCCGGCCCAGGTGATCACGGACCTGCACGTCACCCTCGTACAGAATCCGCCGGCCGTGGCGTTGCTCGGGGACCACTCCGGCTTCCGGGGGGACCGGGCCAGCTTCGTGCACCGGTGGTTCACCGAGCCGGAGGCGCGGCGGCTGTACCCCGAGGCCGATCACGAGCGGCAGTCCCGGGCGTTCGTCGCCGATCTGCGGGCCGCCGCCGCCCGGCGGGACGCGAAGGACACCGAGGCCCGTTCGATGATCGCGGCGCTGCGCGAGGCGTCCGCCGAGTTCGCCGGGTTGTGGGCCGCTCACGATGTGGCCGTCCGGCGCGACGACCGCAAACGCCTCAACCACCCGAGCCTCGGACTGCTCGAGGTCAACTGCCTCAATCTGTTCAGCGAGGACGGCCGGCAGCGGCTGCTCTGGTTCACCCCCGCTGTCGGCACGGACAGCGGGGACCTGCTCGATCTGCTCGCCGTCCTCGGTACGCAGCAGGTCTCCGGCCCGCCGCACTGAGGGGCGGCACGGTACAAGCGGGCCCGCGATGTGGGGGCGCGGGCCCGCGATGCCTCAGCGCGCCTGCCGCAGCATCTCGGACAGCGCGCGACGGGTGCCGCAGCCGCGCCAGTTGGCATCGCAGCGGCGGCAGTGCGTCGCATGGTCCAGAAGCGCGCGATACGCCACATCGACATGCGTGTCGGGCCGTGCCGCGCCCCTGCCCGGCCCGGGCTCCGTGCTCTCGGCCATATCGACTCCATCCGGTCGGCCGTACCCGGGTCCCTATGTGCGGTGACCGGGGTTCGTCTGTCCTTCCGGGCAAGTGGCGGTGGCAGATGCGGAAAGGCGACACGTGCAGACCGCAAGCGTCGTGGTGAGCGCCTGTTCGAAGGTCAGTTCTTCGCCGCGTGACAGGCGGACCCGTCCTGACCCGGCACGACGGCCCGCGTGGGCGCCAGGCCGGCGCCGTGGGCGTCGTACAGGGTGCGCAGCGCTGCCGCGAGCTGCCGCGCCGTGCCGTCGTCGAGGGGTGCGAGGAACGCCGCTTCGGCCTCCGTGCGGGCGTGGTCCGCGCCTCGGAGGCAGCCGGCGCCGGTCTCGGTGAGAGTCACGACGTTGCGCCGGCGGTCCCGGGCGCTGCGGTGGCGCTCCACGAGGCCCTTGCTCTCCAGCGCGTCGATGACGGCGACCATCGTGGTGCGGTCCATGCCGATGGCCGACGCCAGCTCGTTCTGCGAGCGCTCCGCCCCGTCCGCCGCGATCACGGAGAGCACGCCGAGCTCTTTCGGGTGCACGTCGTACGGGGCCAGCGCCTCGCCCAGCAGATCGGCCAGGCGCAGATACGCGTGCTTCATGAGGTAGCCGAGCCGTTCGGTGAGCAGGTCGGCCAGTCCGGCGTCGTCCGTCATGCCTGATAGCGTATCCTGTATCTGATAATCAGCACTACTGACGATTCCCCACACGAACGAAACGCGCAGGAAGCGCGCACGAAGCGCGAGCACATGTGGGACCCGTCCGCCCCTGGGTACCCGGACATTTCGCCCGGACATCGACGTCCCGGCGCCCCCGCATCAAGCGGCGCATCGCACCACATCGCACACCCCACTCTCAGCAAGGAAGCGACGTCCTCGACATGAGCGACTCCATATCCACCGGCGCCACGCGGACGGCGCCGGGCTCGCACTCCCCCGACGCGGCGGATCGACCGGACCCCCGGCGCTGGTGGGGCCTGGTCGTCATCGCCCTGGCCCAGCTCATGGTCGTGCTCGACGCGACCATCGTGAACATCGCGCTGCCGTCCGCCCAGACCGACCTGGGCATGTCGGACTCCAACCGCCAGTGGGTCATCACCGCCTACACCCTGGCCTTCGGCGGCCTGCTGCTGCTCGGCGGCCGCGTCGCCGACCTCGTCGGCCGCAAGCGCACCTTCATCATCGGCCTGGTCGGCTTCGCCCTCGCCTCCGCGGTCGGCGGCGCGGCCACCGGCTCCGGCATGCTGTTCGCCGCCCGCGCGGCGCAGGGCGTCTTCGGCGCGGTCCTCGCGCCGTCGGCGCTGTCCCTGATGACGACGACCTTCACCGACCCGCGCGAGCGCGGCAAGGCGTTCGGCATCTACGGCGCGCTCGCCGGCGCGGGCGGCGCCGTCGGTCTGCTGCTCGGCGGCGTGCTCACCTCGTACCTGAACTGGCGCTGGTGCCTGTACGTCAACATCCCGATCGCGATCGTCGCCGTCATCGGCGCGAAGATCCTGCTGCACGACCGGCCCGGCCACAAGGAGGCCAGGCTCGACGTGCCCGGCGTCATCCTGGGCTGCGGCGGCCTCGTCGCCATCGTCTACGGCTTCTCCGAGGCCGAGCCGCGCGGCTGGGGCGACGCGATGGTCGTCTCCCTGCTCATCGGCGGCGTCGTCGCGCTCGTCGCGTTCGTCGTGTGGCAGTCCCGCGCGAAGTCGCCGCTGCTGCCGCTGCGCATCCTGCGCGACCGCAACCGCGCGGGCTGCTTCCTGACGATGGGCCTCGCCACGATCGGCATGTTCGGCCTGTTCCTGTTCATGACCTACTACCTCCAGGGCATCCTGCACTACTCCCCGGTCAAGACGGGCCTCGCGTTCCTGCCGATGTCCGTCGCGATCATCATCGGCTCGACGCAGATCTCCGCCCGGCTGCTGCCGCGCGTCCAGGCCCGCGCCCTGATGGTGCCCGGCATGCTGCTCGCCGCGGGCGGTCTGGCGATCCTGACCCAGCTCGACGTCGACTCGGCGTACGCGACGCACGTCCTGCCCGCCGAGCTGATCATGGGCCTCGGCATGGGTCTGACGTTCATGCCGGTCTTCTCCACCGCCACGCACGGCGTGCGGCCGCAGGACGCCGGTGTCACCTCGGCCATGGTGAACACCTCGCAGCAGGTCGGCGGCTCACTGGGCACGGCCCTCCTCAACACCATCGCCACCTCGGCGACGTCGACGTACATCGCGAGCCACCTCACCGACCCGTCGAAGAAGGCGCAGGTCGTCGCCTCCGGCGTGGTCCACGGCTACACCCACGCGATCGGCTACGCGGTCATCGCCATGCTCCTCGCGGGCTGCGCGGCGGCCCTCCTCGTCAACGCGAAGCCGGTACGTCACGGCGCGCACTGACACCCGAAGTACCCACGCCGCGCACTGGCGCCCGAAGTACGCCACGGCGCGCACTGGCGCCCGAACCGACCGGCCGAAGGGCCCGCGGGACCGAGAGGTTCCGCGGGCCCTTTCCGCGTACCGGGGTCACGGCCGCCCGGGCGCCGGCGTCAGCTCGTAGCGGCTGACCCAGGTGACCGGGCCGTCGTCCTGCCGCTGGCCCGGAGCACCGCCCACCGGCCTGTCGCCGCGGTGCGCGAACCCGTACGCCTCGTAATAGGACCGGAGTCGTTCGTTCTCGCGCACGCAGTCGAGCCGCAGAGCGTCGGCCCCGTGCTGCCACGCGGTGTCGCGCGCCCAGGAGAGGGCGACAACGCCGACTCCGGCCGCCCGGCGGCGCACCGCCAGGCGGTGCACATAGCCCGCCTTCCCGGCGAGGTCGTCCCACAGCGGGTCCGCCCAGTCCAGGGTGACGGTGCCGACCGCCTCGCCGGCGAGATCGACCAGCCACGTCTCACCGCGCGTTATGGCGCCCGTGACCCAACCGGGATCGAAGCGCGGAGGCCATTGGGACACCCCGCGCGCAGTCAGCCACTCCGCGGCCTCGTCCAGCACGCTCAGCACCTCCGCGGTGTCCACGCCCGTGGCGCGTCTGAACGTGATTTCGCCGCCGTTTCCCACAACCGTCATGGCGGCCATGATCGCAGCGCCCCCGCCCCGCTTTTCGATAATGGGAATCATTGTCGTAAGCTGCGTGCACGACCGCGCACCGCTCGATGACAAGGAGCTCCATGCCCCGCCCCGCCAAGTCCGCGCTCGCACGCAAGAACCGGCCGAACCCGCTCGACGCGGCCGGGATCACGCACATCGACTACAAGGACACCGACCTGCTGCGGAAGTTCGTCTCCGACCGCGGCAAGATCCGCAGCAGGCGCGTGACGCGGGTCAGCCGGCAGCAGCAGCGGCAGCTCGCCGCGGCCGTCAAGAACGCGCGCGAGATGGCGCTGCTCCCCTACCCCGGCCGCTGAGCCCCCTCTCCCCTTACCCACCTACGGAAGGACCGTCATGGCCGTCCCGAAGCGCAAGATGTCCCGGAGCAACACCCGTCACCGCCGGGCCCAGTGGCGGGCGGACACCCCGTCGCTCGTCCCCGTCACCCTCGACGGACACACGTATCTCGTGCCTCAGCACCTGAGGAAGGCGTACGAGCGCGGACTCCTCCGTCCTTAGGACGTTCGTAGGCGTTGTCCGCGGACCTTCCCGGAATTGTCCGAGATCCGTAACAGAGGCATCCCCCGACCTGCGCGTCTCGTCCTCCCAAGTGGTCACAGAGTGACCGGAGATCGGCGAGAGACAGCGTGACAAAGGGGCGGGCATGGCGCAGCACGGCGGCGGGCGGGGCTGGAACAGCAAGATGGTCGGCGCGGCACTCGGGGTGACGTTGCTCGCGACCGGTGCCTCGGTGTGGACCGCGCAGGCCGGTTCCGCCGACGGTCCGCCGCCGCAGGCGAGCGCCCCCGCCGCGCGCGACGCCGTCAAGCCGGTCGCGGTGACCATCGCGCATGCCTCGGACAAGGGTGCTCGCGGCATCAACCTCACCATCGACGACGGCCCCGACCCGACGTGGACGCCGCAAGTACTCGACATCTTGCGGGAGTTCAAGGTGAAGGCCACGTTCTGCATGGTGGGGACGCAGGCGCAGGCCCACCCGGACCTGGTGAAGAAGGTCGTCGCCGAGGGGCACCGGCTGTGCGACCACACGGTGGCGCACAACACCGCCATGGACAAGGCGCCCGAGTCGTACCAGTCGCAGCAGATACTCGACGCCGAACGCATGATCACGAAGGCGTCCGGCGGCGTACGGCCGATGTACTACCGGGCGCCGGGCGGCGCCTTCACCCCGTACAGCCGCAAGCTGGCCGCTTCGCACGGGATGCGTCCGCTGGGCTGGAACGTGGACACCAAGGATTTCGAGCTCCCGGGTACGGAGGCCATCGTCGCCACCGTCAAGGAGGAGCTGTCCAACGGCCCGACGCTCCTCTTCCACGACGCGGGCGGCGACCGCACCCAGACCGTGGAGGCCCTGCGCCGCCTCCTGCCGGAGCTCAGGGAGCAGGGCTACACGTTCGGGTTCCCGGTCCGCTGACGCGGTCGGCCCGCCCGGGACCGGTCAGTGCCCCAACTGCGCCCGCAGCCCCGGCTGCAGCCGCTCCCCGTGCGCCTCGACCATGTCGTCGCAGAGCTGCCAGATGCGCTCGACGGGGAGGGCCGCCGCCGTGGCCGGGTCGATCATGGCGGCCTGGCGGATGTGGCGCGGGTCGTCCTCCAGGGCGGCGCGGACGACGAGGTCGTTGGCGCTCAGGTAGGTGCGGTTGAGCGCGGCCAGCTGGGGCGGGAGCGCGCCCACGTGGGTGGGCTGGAGGCCCGTCGCGTCCACCAGGCAGGGGACCTCGACGGCCCCGTGTGCGGGGAGGTTGTCGATGAGGCCGTGGTTGGGCACGTTGCCGTAGACGGTGCGGGGGGTGCCGGTCACGATGGAGTGGATGATCTGCGGGGCGTACTCCATGGTGCCCTCGACCGTCAGGGGCTTGCCCGCGCCCAGCGCCTCGCGCGTGCGCTCGTACTCGGCGACGTTGTCGTCGACGATGCCGAGATAGGCGCCGATCGGCAGACGCAGGCGCTCGACCTCGCTGTCGTGGTGCAGGTACCAGGGCACGTATTCGCTGGAGTGCTCGCTCGTCTCGGTCGGGTAGTAGCCGAGGCGTCGGTACATGTCGACACGTACCCGGCGCCGCAACTGCTCGTCGGAGGCGATGAGCTCGTCGAGCTTCTCGTAGAGGTTCCGGCCCTCGTGCTCGAAGCGGAGCACCCATGCCTGGTGGTTGACGCCGGCGGCGCGGTACGTGATCTCCTCGTACGGGACCTTCACGAGCCGGGCCAGGTCCTGCATCGTCCAGTACACCGAGTGGCACAGGCCGACGACCTTGGTCAGCCCCGTCGCCGCGGTGAGGTACTGGACGTTCATCGCCATCGGGTTGGTGTAGTTGAGCAGCCACGCGTCCGGGCACACCTCGGCGATGTCCGCGCCGAGCTCCTTGAGGAACGGGAACGTGCGCAGGGCGCGGAAGATGCCGCCGACGCCGAGCGTGTCGCCGATCGTCTGGCGCAGCCCGTGGCGGGCCGGGATCTCGAAGTCGGTGCGGGTGGCCTCGCCCATGCCGATCTGCACGATGTTGATGACGAAGTCGGCGCCGGTCAGGGCCTCTCGGCGGTCCGCGTGCGCGGTGATCGTGGCGTGTGCCGCGCCCCGCTCCTTGGCGATGTACTCGGCGGCCACCCGGGCGGTGGTCAGGCGCTCGGGGTCGATGTCGTGCAGGGCGATGTGGGCGCCGGTGAGTTCGGGGAGGGCGAACAGGTCGGCGAGCAGGCCCTGGGTGAAGACGACGCTGCCGGCGCCGACGAAGGCGATCTTGGGGTGGTTCATGAGGTGGGTGCTCCGGTGCGGGTGAGGTGGGAGAGGGCTTCGTCGCGGGTGGGCTGGGCCGGGGTGCCGCCGTGGGCACGGGTCGACAGCGCTCCGCAGGCGGCGGCGAACCGCAGGGCTTCGAGCAGGGGCAGGCCGTCCAGGGTGGCGGCGACGAACCCGGCGTCGAAGCTGTCGCCCGCGCCGACGGTGTCCTTGGGTCGTACGGGCAGGGCGGGGACGGACAGCAGCTGCCGCCCGTCGTGGCACAGGGCGCCGTCCGCGCCGTTCTTGACGACCGTCAACGGGCCGCGTGCGGCGAGCAGTCCGGCCGCTTCCTCGGGCGTACGGGCCTGAGGTCCGGCCAGTCGGCGGGCCTCCGCGGCGTTCGGCAGCAGGATGTCGGTCCCGGCGAGGACCGCGTCGAGGCCGGTCCAGGTGCCCGAGGGGTCGTCCTGGGTGTCCAGGGACGTGGTCGCGCCGTGCGAGCGGGCGGTGCGGAAGAGGTCCGGCAGGTCGGCGGCGAGCCGTGGCTGCAGGAAGTAGGAGGCGCTGTGCACGTGCCGGGCGGCGGCGATCAGCCCGGCGGGGACGTCCGCGCCGCTGGTCGTGGTGAGGGTGCCGGGCGAGGTGAGGACGGCGCGGTCCTCGTACTGGGTGAGGACGACCGTCATCGGGGTCGGCAGGGCCGGGTCCAGGTGCAGGGCGCCCGTGTCGACGCCGTGTCCGGCGAGGGTGTCACGGACGTAGTGTCCGGCGTCGTCGTCGCCGACGCGGCCCGCGAACGCGACCTTCAGGCCGAGCCGCGCGGCGCCGCAGGCCATGATCGCGGCGGAGCCGCCGAGGGTCAGGGAGCCGGTGTCCACGAGTTGTTCGCGCTGGTCGAAGGCGAGCGGTTCGGTCAGGGGGCCGACGATCACGTCGGGGTTGGCGTCGCCGATGACGAGCAGGTCGTATCGGTGCGGCATCACATGTCCTTGCGTTGCGTCGGTACGGAGGAAGGGGGAAAGGGGTCGCTCAGCCCTTGAGGCCGCTCGACGTCAGGGAGCGGATGAACGTCTTCTGCGCGAAGAGGAACGCGAGCAGCACCGGCAGGACGGTGATCACGTTCCCCGCCATCACCGCGGACCAGCGGGTGTGGTGCGTTCCCTGGAACGTGGTGAGGCCCAGCTGGAGCGTGTACTGGGTGTCGTGGTTGATGGCGATGAGCGGCCAGGACAGGTCGTTCCACGTCGTCAGGAAGGTCAGGACGGCGACGGTGGCGAGCGCGGGGCGGGCCAGCGGCAGCACGATCGACCACAGGACCCGCAGGCGTGCGCAGCCGTCGATCCAGGCGGCCTCCTCCAGCTCGCGCGGCAGGGAGAGGAAGAACTGGCGCAGCAGGAACACCGCGAACGGCGTGACGAGCGAAGGCACGATGAGGGCGCCGAGCGTGTCGATGAGTCCGAGCTTCTTCATGACCAGGAAGGTCGGGACCATCGTGAGCTGGAACGGCACGGCCATGGTCGCCAGCATGAGCATCATCAGCAGCCGCGACCCCGCGAACCGCATCCGGGCGAAGGCGTAGCCGCCGAGGGCTCCGAAGACGAGGTTCGAGGCGACCGCGACGGCGGAGACGATCACCGAGTTGAGCAGCCAGCGCGGGAACATGCCGTTGCTGAGGACGTAGCGGTAGCCGCTGAGGTCGATGCCGTCGGGCAGCAGCGCGGTCGGGAAGCGGTTGAACTGGGCGTCGCTCATCACGGAGCTGAGGAGCAGCCACAGCAGCGGCAGCGCGAAGAGCACGGCGAGCGGCGCGAGCAGCAGGTGCCAGGGGCTGAACGGCAGGCCGCGGCGCGGACGGGCGCTCTCGGCGTCGACGGGGCCGGTGACCGGCCGCCGGTCGGTGTGGCGGGGCAGGTGGGTCGTCGTGGTCATGAGGCGGCTGCTTCCTTACGGGTGTGGCGCTCGCGGCCGGCGCGGACGAGGCGCAGCACCACGGCCGGCACGAGCAGCGCCAGGGCGAGGACGTACGCCGCGGCGGCCCCGTATCCGGCGGTGAAGTTCTTGAACGCCTGCTCCCAGATGAAGTAGACGATGACCGTGGTGGAGCCGAGCGGGCCGCCCTTGGTGGTGACGTAGACGAGGTCGAAGACCTGGAGGGCCTGGATGGTCTGCCACAGCAGCAGGAAGACGGTGACGGGCGTGACGACCGGCAGGGTGACGTGGCGCAGCACGTGCCGGTGCTCGGCGCCGTCGAGCCTGGCCGCCTCGATGAGTTCTTTCGGTACGTCCTGGAGTGCGGCGAGGTAGATGACGGTGCAGAGTCCGGTGCCGCTCCACAGGCTGATGATGATCAGTACGTACAGCGCTTGCGAGGGGTCGGTGAGGAAGCCCTGCGGGGAGATGCCGAGGTGGTGGAGGACGGAGTTGGCGACGCCGAACTCGGGGTCGAGGACGAAGGAGAACAGCACGCCCTGGGCGGTCGCCGAGACGACGAACGGCACGAAGAAGAGGGTGCGGTAGAGGCCCACGAAGCGGATCTCGCGGTTGAGGGCGAGGGCGAGCGCGAGGCCCGCGACGATGCTCAGCGGCACGTACAGGAGTGTGTAGAGCAGGGTGTTGCGCACGGCCTCGTGGAAGTGCGGGTCCTGCACGAGCGCGTCGTAGTTGTCCAGGCCGACCCAGCGGCTGGGGGTGACGAGGTCGTCGGCGCGGAAGGAGAGCAGCAGCGACCACAGGACGGGGACGACGCTGAGGCCGATGATGACCAGGACGGACGGGGAGACGAACGCCCAGGCCGTGGCGGACTCGCGGCGGCGCCGCCTGCGCAGGGCGCGCGGTTGTGACCGGACGGGTGACAGGGTCACAGGGGTGGGAAGTCGGGGCATGTCAGGTCCTCAACGCGGGATGAGCAGGGTGGCGTTGGCGTCGGCGGCGCAGGCGCGGATGGCCGCCTGCGGGCTGGAGCGGCCCAGGAGCACGGAGACGGTGGCCTCGCCGAGGGCCTGGGAGATGCTGGGGTAGGCGGGGTGCACGGGGCGGACGCGGGCCGAGGCCAGCGCGTCGGTCCACACCTCCAGGCCGGGTGTCTGTTGTGTGTGCTCGCGCCAGACGCGGGTGTCCTCGCTCCCCCGGCTCAGCGGCAGACTGCCCGCCTGCGCGTCCCAGCGGCTGTCCTGGGCGGGGTCGATGAGCCAGCTGACGAAGGTGCGGGCGGCGCGGGTGCGGTCCTCGCCGTTGTCGAAGATCGTCCAGGTGTCGGGGCCGGAGATCGTCACGGCCTTGCCGTCGAAGGTCGGCAGGGGCACCACGTGGTAGTCGATCTTCGCCTGCTGGATGTCGGGCAGCTGCCAGGGCCCTGTCGGCACCATGGCCATCCGCCCGGCGAGGAACACCTTGTACATCTGCTCGCTGCCGGGCTTGGGGTCGATGTAGACGCTCTTGTCGCGCACCAGCTTCTGCACGACCTCGAGGGCGCGGGCGCCTTCTTCCGCGAAGCCGATGTGTTTGCCGTCCTCGGCGATGACGTCACCGCCGAGCCCCCAGATCATGGGCCATAGGCGCCACACGGTGTCCTCGTCGCCGGTGCCGGGCCAGCCGGTGCCGAACCGGCCCTGGCCCGCGTCGGTCAGACGGCGGCACAGGTCGGTGAAGTCGTCCCAGGTCCAGCCCGCTTCGGGCAGCTCGATCCCGGCGTCGGCGAACATCTTCTTGTTGCACACCATGGCGAGGCAGTCGACGACCGCGGGCAGTGCGCGGATGCTGTCGTTGATGTCGACCGCCTGCCGGGCGGAGGGCCAGTAACTGTTCCAGGGGGTTTTCCGGTCCTGTACGTATGACGTCAGGTCGACGGCTTGCGGGCTGCGGGCGACGCTGGCCAGGTCCGAGCCGAAGATGAACGCCACGTCCGGGTAGGCGCCCGAGGCGAGCGCGGCGGTGACCTTCTGCAGCATGGCGTCGGCCAGGACTCCGCCGCCCAGGTCGACACGTATCTTCGGGTGTGCGCGGTGGAACTCGGCGACGAGGTTCTTGATCACCTTCAGGGCGGTGTCCGTCTGCCCGTGCCACACCTGGATGGTGACCGTGCCGTCGGCCGCCACCCCGTCGGCCGCGCCCGCGCCGCAGCCGGTGGCGGTCGCTCCCGCGGCCGCCGCGAGCGCCACGGCGGACCCGGTGCGCAGGACGGTACGGCGCGTCGGAGCCCCGGGCGCACCGGGTGTTGCAGTCATCACTACCTCCCTGAAGGAACGGCTGAGCGGACAGCCGGGAAAAGCCTCGAAGGGCGGAACGCGGGGCGGGCGCCCCGTACGGGTCGGGGGCCGGAGCGCCCGCCTCCGCGCCCGGGTCAGCAGGTCTCGCGCAGGTGTCCGCCGCTGCCCGTGGGCGAGGCGGGTGGGAGGGTGACCGCGGTCGCGGCGGCGGAGGCCGCGGAGGGGGCGGCCAGGGCGGCCGCCGCGACGGCTGTGGCGGCGGCGGTCACGGTCATACATCTGCGCACTACGCGGGTGAGGCTCATCGCAGAGCTCCAGAGGTGGAGGGCACGTCCCCGCCTCGGGTGCGCGAGAACCCTGGCGACTCAGTCCGGGCTCATGGCGGCGGCCACATACCGGCTAGGCGTACCTCTGCGCCGAGTGCTCGGCCTCGGCATGCCAGGGAGTAAATCGAGCCTCAAGAGCCGTGTCAATAGCTCGAACATGCTCGGAGTACGAGCGTTTCGAGCAGAAACGCGCACGACGGTCGCTCTCAGGGGGTGAGAACGGGGTCCGTTCCGGTCGCCACGCATTCCTCCTCGCCGTCGTCCACGATCCGTGTCAGCAGCCCGTAGTACAGACCGGGACGGTTCTCGAAGTCCGCACGGACGGACAGGCCCGACTGCTGACGTGCGTCAGGGGCGCGCAGCAGATCCACCGACGTCTGGGCGAAGCGAGCGGAGAGGCCGTCGCGTTCGGCGGCGGCGACCAGGCGGCGCAGTTCGGCGACGGCCGCGCGAGCGTCCTCGCGCCGTGTCCGGCCGGCGCGCAGCATGCCGCGGTACGTCGATGCGGGCTCGGCCGCGCCGAGGGCCCGTTCGAGTTCGGCGGCGAGCGACCGCCCCGCGCGGGCCGTCCGGTGGGCTTCGTCGCCCGCGTCGAGGAGGGTCTGGAGCGCGGCGAGCAGGGCCACGTTCTGCCGCGCGCCGGAAGCGCCTGCGATGCGCATCGGCAGGGCGGCCTCGACGGCATCGGCGCGGCGACGGGCAGCGGTATGCAGGTGTTCGGCGGCACACGTGCTCACACCCATGTGTCGAAGTCCGGACACTCCGGCGTCGAACACATCGCGCGCGGTGCGCACCCCGGCCGCCTCCAGGGCCCGTAGCGCCTCCCGGTCGGCCGTCGCGTCCTCGGACAGTTCGGCGACGGGGACACGGCTCAGCTCCGCGCCGGTCCGCTCGTGGCGCAGCGCGTCCCATCCCGCGCGCACGGCCTCGCACGCCTGCGCGTGGTCGTGGGCCACCTGGTCGGCGACCGTATACAGCCTCTGTGCGCGGGCGACGGTCCGCGGACGTACGCCGCTCAGTCGCGCCGCGGCGCGCATGTTCCCTCCGACGAGGCCGACGGCCGTCAGCGCGACCCCGAACAGCAGGAGCAGGTCGGAAGTGGCGTACGGGTCCGCGTCGGCGGGCTCCAAGTGCCCCTTGCGGGGTCCCTCGGTGAACATGAACCCGGTGTCGTAACCGTCCGCCTGGCCGAGGATGAACACCGTCCGCTTGAACGACGGATCCCGGTCCGGATCGCACTGGTAGGCACCCTCCATCCGGCGGCCTCCGTCGTGGTACGGGTCCGTCCAGCGCACCGTGCACCGGCCGTCGTCCTTCTCGCTGATGACGGCCAGGTCGACCACCTTCACGTCGGGATACGACCAGTAGAGATACGCCGCCCACCCGAACAGCAGCACACCGAGCGTCAGAGCCCAGCGGAAGAACGGCTTGTGCCGCATCGTCACTCCCCCCATCACTTCGGCCGATGCCCGGCCGACCCCGGGTCCATGATCTACCTGCTCCATACACCCACTCAAGCCCTTGACGGCGAACGGAGACCACCTCTGGCCTCCAATTCCTGACGACACGGTTCGCGGGGCCGCGAGCGATCCGTTCAGGTTCTGAAAATAAGTCGTTCCCGGGGTATTGCCGAACAGTTGCCTTGACCCTTAAATCAAACCTCGAACTAAGCCGTTCCAGTTGTCAGTTGCCCACCCGTCGATCCCGGCCGCCGCGCGGCAGGGGTCTCTCACCCACCCCCGCACGGAGTGAAAGCATGAGACACAGATCCATGGGGATCGCGCTCGCCACGGCGGCGGCGCTGCTCACCATCCCCGCCCAGGCCGCGACGGCCGCTCCGGCCGCCGCAGCCGACACGCCGCTCTCCCAGGGCAAGACCGCCACCGCCTCCTCCACCGAGAACGGCGGGACGCTCGCGTCGGCCGCCGTCGACGGTGACCTCGGCACCCGCTGGTCGTCCGCCGCGAGCGACGGTCAGTGGCTCCAGGTCGACCTCGGCGCCAAGGCGGACCTCGGCAAGGTCGTCCTCAACTGGGAAGCCGCCTACGCCAAGAACTACAAGATCCAGGTCTCCGACAACGGAAGCACCTGGTCGGACCTGAAGTCCGTCACCGGCTCGGACGGCGGCACCGACACCCTCGACGTCGCCGGCAGCGGCCGCTACGTCCGCATGCAGGGCGTCAACCGCGCCACCGCGTACGGCTACTCGCTCTGGGAGTTCCAGGTCTTCGGCGCCGGCGGGACCACCCCGCCCGGCGACGGCTGCTCGACCGCGAACGCCGCCCAGGGCCGCCCGGCGACCTCCTCCTCCACGGAGAACGCCGGCACGCCCGCCTCCGCCGCGTTCGACGGCAACACCGGCACCCGCTGGTCGAGCGCCGCCTCGGACCCGCAGTGGGTCCAGGTCGACCTCGGCTCGTCGCAGAACATCTGCAAGGTGGACCTCAACTGGGAGGCCGCGTACGCCAAGGCATTCAAGATCCAGGCGTCCGCGGACGGCCAGAGCTGGACGACGCTGAAGGACGTCACCGGCGCGACCGGCGGCCAGAGCTCCTACGACGTCAGCGGCACCGGCCGCTACCTGCGGATCCAGGGGACCACCCGCGCCACCGCCTACGGCTACTCGCTGTGGGAGGTCGGGGTGCACACCGGTTCCGGCGGCTCCGTCCCGCCCGTCGAGGGCGGCGGCGACCTCGGCCCGAACGTCATCGTCGTCGACCCGAGCACGCCGAACCTCCAGGCCAAGTTCGACCAGGTCTTCTCGCAGCAGGAGTCGAACCAGTTCGGCTCGCAGCGCTACCAGTTCCTGCTCAAGCCGGGCACGTACAACAACATCAACGCCCAGCTCGGCTTCTACACCTCCATCTCCGGTCTCGGCCTCAACCCCGACGACACGAGGATCAACGGTGACGTCACGGTCGACGCGGGCTGGTTCAACGGCAACGCCACGCAGAACTTCTGGCGCTCCGCCGAGAACCTCTCCCTCAACCCGGTCAACGGCACCGACCGCTGGGCCGTCGCCCAGGCCGCGCCGTTCCGCCGCATGCACGTCACCGGCGGCCTCAACCTGGCGCCGAACGGCTACGGGTGGGCCTCGGGCGGCTACATAGCCGACTCCAAGATCGACGGCACCGTCGGCCCGTACTCGCAGCAGCAGTGGTACACCCGCGACAGCTCGGTCGGCGGCTGGACCAACGGCGTGTGGAACATGACGTTCACCGGTGTGCAGGGCGCCCCGGCGACCAACTTCGACACCGGCCCGTACACGACCCTCGACACCACCCCGGTCTCGCGCGAGAAGCCGTTCCTCTACCAGGACGGCAACGAGTACAAGGTGTTCGTGCCCGCCAAGCGCACCAACGCGCGCGGCGTCTCCTGGCCCGCCAACGCCGGGTCCTCGCTCCCGCTGAGCCAGTTCTACGTCGTCAAGCCCGGCGCGACCGCCGCCACCATCAACCAGGCGCTCTCGCAGGGCCTGAACCTGCTGTTCACGCCCGGCGTCTACCACCTCGACCAGACGATCAACGTGAACCGTGCCAACACGGTGGTCCTCGGTCTCGGTCTCGCGACGATCATTCCCGACAACGGCGTCGACGCCATGCACGTCGCCGATGTCGACGGCGTGAAGCTCGCGGGCTTCCTCATCGACGCGGGCGCCAAGAAGTCCGACACGCTCCTCCAGATCGGCGGGGCCGGCGCGAGCGCCGACCACGCCGCGAACCCGACCTCCATGCAGGACGTGTTCGTCCGGATCGGCGGCGCGGGCCCCGGCCTCGCCACCAACTCCGTGGTCGTCAACAGCGATGACGTGATCGTCGACCACACCTGGATCTGGCGCGCCGACCACGGTGACGGCGTCGGCTGGGAGACCAACCGCGCCGACTACGGGCTCGTCGTCAACGGCGACGACGTCCTGACCACCGGCCTGTTCGTGGAGCACTTCAACAAGTACGACGTGCTCTGGAACGGCGAGCGCGGCCGCACGATCTTCTTCCAGAACGAGAAGGCGTACGACGTTCCGAACGCCGCCGCCGTCACCCACGACGGCATCGTCGGCTACGCGGCCTACAAGGTCGCCGACAGCGTCAACACGCATGAGGCGTGGGGGCTCGGCAGCTACTGCAACTTCACCTCGGATCCGAGCATCGTGCAGCAGCACGGCTTCCAGGTCCCGGTGAAGTCGGGCATCAAGCTGCACAGCATCCAGGTCGTCTCGCTCGGCGGCAAGGGCCAGTACGCCCACGTCGTGAACAACACCGGCGCCCCGACCTCGGGCACCGACACCATCCCGTCCAAGATCACGTCGTTCCCGTGACCGTGATCCCGGCCCGCTGAGAAGCACCGCGCGCGGTGTGCTCCGGATCGCCCCGCAGGGGTGGCCCGGATCACACCGCGCGCGTGCGTGGCGTCGGAATGCCACACGGTACGCATCGGTTGGCACGCGAGTACGCGTTTAATGCATGTGCACATACTGACTGGTACCCAGGAGGAACACTCCGTGACTGACACCGCGTCGCCCGCGTCCCGCGCCGCCGACACCTTGTCCCGCCCGCTCGCGCTGAACGGTCTGACCGTACGGAACCGCATCGCGATGGCGCCGATGACCCGCATGTTCTCCCCGGGCGGCGTGCCGGGCGAGGACGTCCGCTCGTACTACTCACGGCGGGCCGCGGCCGGTGTCGGCCTGATCATCACCGAGGGCACGTACGTCGGTCACCCCTCGGCGGGCGAGAGCAGCCGGGTACCGCGCTTCCACGGCGAGGAGCAGCTGGCGGGCTGGGCGAAGGTCGCCGAGGACGTGCACGCGGCGGGCGGCGCGATCGTGCCGCAGCTGTGGCACATCGGCATGGTGCGCAAGCCGGGCCGCCCGCCCTTCGCGGACGCCCCTCCGGTCGGCCCCTCCGGGCTGCTCACGGACGGCACCGAGGGCGAGGGCAAGGTGATGACCCAGGCCGACGTGGACGACGTCATCGGCGCCTTCGCGCAGGCCGCCAAGGACGCCGAGCGCATCGGCCTCGACGGCGTCGAGGTGCACGGCGCCCACGGCTACCTGCTCGACCAGTTCCTGTGGGCCGGCACGAACCGCCGCACCGACGCCTACGGCGGCGACCCGGTGGCCCGCACGAAGTTCGCCGCCGAGATCGTCGCCGCGATCCGCGGGAACGTCTCCCCCGACTTCCCGGTGATCTTCCGGTACTCGCAGTGGAAGCAGGACGCCTACGACGCCCGGCTCGCCGAGACCCCGGAGGAGCTGGAGGCGATCCTCGACCCGCTCGCCGCGGCCGGTGTCGACGCCTTCCACGCCTCGACCCGCCGTTACTGGGTCCCGGAGTTCGACGGCAGCGACCTCAACCTCGCCGGCTGGACCAAGAAGCTCACCGGCAAGCCCACCATCACGGTCGGCTCGGTCGGTCTCGACGGCGACTTCATCGCCGCGTTCGCGGGCGAGAACTCCCGGACCAAGGGCATCGACGACCTCCTCGACCGCCTGGAGCGCGACGAGTTCGACATGGTCGCCGTCGGCCGCGCCCTCCTCCAGGACCCGCAGTGGGCCGCGAAGGTCCTCGACGGCCGCTTCGACGAACTGAAGCCGTACGACGTCGCCGCGCTCAAGTCCCTGAGCTGACCGGTGCGGCCGGTGGGCGGCACGGGGCGCCCACCGGCATCGGCCGAGCGGCCGGGCGGCAGCGTCAGAACCGCAGCGCGTACGAGACGCGCCGCCGCAGCGACTTCACCCGCTGGGCCTCGTGGAAGCGCGCGTCCTGCTCCAGGACCCGGGTCGCCTCGGTCACCTTCGCGCCCGCCCGCTCGATCGCCTCGTCGAGCGGCATCACCAGCGGCAGTTCGAAGATGTCGACGATCCGCTCGATCCGTTCCCGGACGCTGCCGCGGACCACGTGGTACGGGATCTCCAGCTCCTCCAGGGTCTCGATCAACAGCTCGTCGGAGATCCGGCGGAACGGTTCGGAGACCGGCCGGTGGCCGTCCGCCTTCATCTCGAACTCCACCGGCAGATGCACGTAGGCGTCGTAGATCCGTTTGGCACGCGCCTTGGCGACGGCGCCGTACGCGTCCATGTACTGGCGGTAGAAACGCTTCACCGGCAGCCCGGCGACATTCTTCACGGTGCGCAGGAGCAGGTTCGCGCCCGGGTTGATGCCGACCCTCATCCGGGCCTCGCCGTAGATCCACTCGTGGATGACCGAGCCGTCGGAGATGAACGCCCCCTCACCCGCCTCGTTGTGGATGCGCTCCTCCAGGCGGCGCAGGCCCAGCATCGTCAGCTCCATCGCGCTGAGCTCCTGGACCTGCTTGCCCGGCACGAGATCCAGGAGGATCTCCCGGGAGGTCATCGCGTGGGTGCGGGGGATGCCCGTCGCCATCGACAGCGTCTCGGTCGTGGTGCTCTTGCCGCTGGAGTACGTGCCCGAGATCGCCAGGTGCAGACCGCGCTGCCGGGTGCGGGCGGGGGTGCTTGTGTTCCCCATGATGGGTTCTCTTCCGGTCGTGTGTGGGTGGTGGTGCGCCGCGGTGCGGTGTGCCGTCAGCCGCCGAGGCCCAGGCCGCCGCTGACCGGGAGGACCGCTCCGGTGACGAAGCGGCCGGACTCCCCGGTGAGGTAGCGCACGGCGGCGGCGACGTCGTCCGGCTCCCCGACCCGCCCCAACGGCGTGATGGACAGCAGGTGTTCGCGGCGCCGGTCGGTGATCTCGCGGCTCATGGCGGTGTCGATGAGGCCCGGCGCGACGACGTTGACCGTGATGTTGCGCGGCCCCAGCTCCCAGGCGAGGGAGCGGGCCATGCCGAGCATCCCGGCTTTCGCGGCCGCGTAGTTGACCTGGCCCGGCGCCCCGTACGCGTACGTCATGGACGAGACCAGCACGATCCGGCCCCAGCGGGCCCGCATCATGGAGCGCACCGCGCGGCGTACGGTGCGGAAGGCGCCGTGCAGGTTGACGTCGACCACGTCCGTGAAGTCCTCCTCCTCCATGCGCAGGAGCAGGCCGTCGCGGGTGATGCCCGCGTTGACGACGAGCACTTCGACGGGGCCGTGCGCGGCCTCCGCCTTCGCGAAGGCCGCGTCGATGCTCGCCGCGTCGGTCATCTCCGCGGGCACGCCGAGGAGTCCGTCGGGCGGGCCGCTGTCGCGGTGGGTGACGGCGACGCGGTCGCCGTCGGCCGCGAGGGCGGTGGCGACGGCGAGTCCGATGCCGCGGTTGCCGCCGGTGACCAGGACCGAGCGTCCTTTCATCATCGGCTCCTCTCGGTGGTGAGGGCGCCGGTGGCGTGCGGGCGGCGGCCGGTGCGCGCCAGGTTGCGCGCGGCGGTCGCGGCGAGCAGCCGGCCGAGCCCGTGCCTGCTGAGGTCGTCGAGAGCGCTGTCCGCTGTTTCGTCGCGGTGCCGCGGCTGCTTCATCGGGCACCCCCGCAGACCATCCCGGAGGCGCAAGGGCGCAGCGGCATGCCGGCGAACAGATGGTGCACGGCCGCCGCGAACCGGTCAGCGTTGAGCGTGTGCGGCTGGAGTCGGCGGGCGAAGCGCGGGTTGAGCACCACCCCGTCCTCCGGCTCCTCGGCGAGCAGCGGTGGCAGGAGCGCCTTGGGGGTGCGGGCCAGGACCGCGTCGCTCTCGGCGAGGAAGCGCCGGGCGCGGTCGCGGTGGTCCTGCGGCAGCCAGTCGAGGAACGGCAGCCTGACCTCGACGAGTTCGTCGGTGTCGTGGGTGAGGTTCTCGCAGCGGACGCCCGCCAGTTCGCGCATCAGACGGCGCGGCGCGGCCTGCCACTCCTCCCGCAGGAGGGGTACGCGACTGCGCGCCTCGTCCAAGAGGACCAGCAGCGGGCGCCCGCCGTCGAGGTGGGCGCGCACCTGGGCGTGCTCCGCCCTGTCCGGCCACAGCCCCGCCGGTGTCCAGGCCCGCTTTCCGGGCACGGCCGCGGGCTCGTTCCAGAGCACGCGGGCCGGTCCTTCGAGAATGACGAGCACGTCTCCTGATCGGAACGTGGGTGTAAAACGCATGACGAATTGCCCCCGTTGGCGTTTCTTTTATTTCTCGTGAACGAGCAGCCCGATAATTGCACCGTGCATTGGATGCCGAATGGTGTGGCGCCGGGCATGGCCTCCGCGTACAGAAATACGGACGGGCCGCCGTTCCTGTTCAATGAATGCGCCGTGAAAGGCGCGTGTCCCTTGTTACGCGGCGGCGGGCAGGCGGTGGGCCAGCCAACAGCGGCCGCCGATCCCCGCGAAGTCGTCGACCGCCAGCTCGGCGGTGCGCCAGCGCGCGTCGCCCATGGACAGGATCCTGCTGCCCGCGGTGGACACGGTCGGGACGAAGCCGCGCCCCAGGGGACGCACGGGCGTGCGCGCGCTGATGACGAAGCGCCGCATCCAGAGGGTGTCGCTGTCGCCGCGGGCCAGGCCGTCCTGGGCGTAGAGCAGGATCTGGGCGAGCTGGGCGACGCCCACGAGCGCGTCGACCAGGGAGACCGACGGGCCGTAGGCCGCCTCGGCTCCGTGGGTCGGTGCGGATGCGTCCGCGTCCTGGGCGACGACGCGCTGCAGTACGCGGACCCGCTGCCGCTCCAGGTCGACGCGGACCTGCTCGCCGTACTGTTCGCGCTGCTTGTAGCCCTCCCCGTAGTGGCGCGTTCCCGCAGGTCCGAGGGCCTGCTTCTCATCCGCGTAGGTGACGGGTCCACCGGATCCCGCGCCCTGTTCGTGCACGAGCGTGCAGCGCACCCTGAGCCGTCCGACGCGGCACTCGAACGTGCTGGCCAGCACGGACTCCCCGCCGTCCGCCCCGGCTACGTCGGTGAGCTCGCCCCGGACGGGAAAGTCCGTGAGCTCCTCGTGCGGGCTGCTGCCCGCGCGGACGTCGGCGTGGCGCAGCCAGACCCGGCGCCGCTGCGCCGGCGTCAGACCGAAGGACCGGGCGATGTGGATCTCCGCCAGACTGGCGGCGAGGACCAGCGCGTCGATGCTGCTCAGGTGCGGGCGCAGATCGCCGCTGCCCGCCTTGCGGGACCAGTCACGCGGATACGTGAGGGTGCCGCGCGCGGTGACGCGCGCGCCCGGCCGGCCGCTGCCGTCGGTGGAGATGTCCCTGAGAGTCTGGGTGACGCGCTTGTACCCGCTTCCGAAGAAGCGGGTGCTGCCGGGTCCGAGGCAGCTGTCGAGAGATCCGTAGAAGAGTTCTTTGCTTTTCTTGCCGTTCCCTATGCAGTCCATTCTCCGTTTAACCTTCCCCCGTGTCCGGACCGCGCGGCCCGGACAGAAAGACATTAACACGGCAAGCCGTGCGGGAAGCGTTTTACGGGTGGAGGTGTGACACCCTCCACAGATCAACCCAAAGTAATCCTCAAGAAGGGATTAATCACTTCCATTTCCGGTTCCCGCCTGTTCCGGTTTCTCCAAAAACGGCGGGCTGAATTGACATGTACCGGATTCATTCGCAAGCGATCACACGGGGCCAGCGGTCGGCGAGCAGGTCGCCGAGGAGCGCGCGCAGCCGCTCGCGGTCCTCCGCGGGCACGGCCTCGAGGAACTCCCGCTCCACGGCGTCGACGGCGCTTCCCGCGCGCGCGAGCGCCGCACGGCCGTCGTCGGTGAGCCGCAGGATGTAGCGCCGGCGGTCCGCCGGGTTGCGCCGCCGCTCCACGTGTCCCGCCCCCTCCATCTCGTCGATGAGGGCGACCATGGTGGTGGGGTCGAGGTGGAGCAGTTTGCTCAAGTCCTGCTGCGACAGAGCCAGATCGCTCTCCAGGGCGGCGAGCACGTAGAAGTAGCGCAGCCGCATGCCCTGCTCGGCGAGGGCGCGCTCCGCGTCCTCCATCAGAATGGACCCGGCCTTGTTGAGCAGGTAGCCGGTTCTGCGGACGAGAGGGAAGTCGAGGCCGGCGGTCTGCGCCGGGGTGGGCGTCGCCTGTGTCATCGGGCCGTTCCCCCTTGTCGTGGGCTGTCGTGTGCTGTCGTCCGCGTGTCGAGCGGCTCTTGTACTGAGCAGCTCTTGTACTGAGCAGCTCTTGTACTGAGCAGCTCTTCTGCTGGGCGTCGTCGGTGCCGAACGTCCGGTGTGCCGATCGTCGGTCCTGCAAAGCGTACTGGCGGTGGCCCCGGGCCAGAAGGCCGGTGCCACCGCCAGTACAGCCCGCCTGGGCTCCTACCGTTCTCCCCCGGCGCGTACGGCCGCCACGGAGGCCGCGACGGGCTCACCGGCGGCCCCCTCCACCGCCGGGGCCTCCTGCGCCACGTCCTCCGCGGGCGGGGTCTCGCCCCTGGCGCTCTCGTGCAGGTCGCGCGTGCGGATGAAGAGGAAGCCGACGAGCGAGCCGACCACGGCCACGGCCGCGCAGACGAGCATCACGTCGGTCAGGCCGTCCACGAAAGCGGTGCGCGCCGCCGTTTCGAGCGCGGGGGCGAGCGCCGACGGCGCGCGGGAGGCGGCTTCCGCGCCGCCGCCCGCCGCCACGGCCTCACCGAACTCGTGCGCGGAGGGGCCCAGTTGGCGCCCCGCGTCGGACTGGGCGAACAGGTCGGTGACCCGGCTCTGGAACGCCGCGCCGAACCCTGCGATGCCGATGGCGACACCGACCTGCTGGAAGGTCTCGTTGATGCCTGAGGCCATGCCCGCCTTGGACGGCTCCACGACGGCGATGGAGAGCGACGCGCGCGGCGGGTTGAAGAGGCCCATGCCGAGGCCGATGCCGAACATGCTCGGGAGCAGCGCCGTCCAGGCGGTGTCCGGGCCGGTCAGGGCGACAAGGCCGAGGCCGATCGCGATGAGCGCGAGGGCCGCGCCCATGAGCAGCCGCTGCGGCACGCGCGTGGTCAGCGATCCGGCGATCGCCGCCGCGATGAACAGCGTGCCGGTCAGCGGCAGGAAGCGCAGGCCGGTCTCCCACGGTGAGAAGGCCAGGACGTTCTGCACGTACGACACCAGGAGGAAGATCGCCGCCATGGTGGCGGCGGGGCCCAGGAGCGTCACCACCGAGACGCCGTTGAAGGTCCTGTTCCTGAACAACGACAGCTGCAGCATGGCGCGTTCGCCGAGGCGCCGCTCCACGAGGCCGAACACCGCGAACAGGACGGCGGCGCCCGCGAACATCGAGACGATGGGCGCGCTGCCCCAGCCCTCGGCCTCACCGCGAAGGAAGCCCAGGACGAGCAGGGTCAGCGCGCCGGTGAAGAGCGCCTGGCCCCACCAGTCGGCGGCCGGGGCCGCCTCGTCGCGGGACTCGCGCATCCGCAGTCCGCTGATGGCCAGGGCGAGCAGGCCGACCGGCACGTTCACCAGGAAGATCCAGCGCCAGCTCAGACCGTCGGTCAGGGCGCCGCCGATGAGCGGCCCGAAGGCGATGGACAGGCCGGCCACACCGCCGAAGATCCCGAACGCCTTGCCGCGGTCCTTGCCCCGGAACTCCTGGCCGATCAGCGCGGGGCCGACGGCGAACAGCACCGCTCCGCCGAGGCCCTGGATGCCGCGGGACACGGAGAGCACGACCACGTCGCCGGCGAGGCCGCAGGCGAGCGAGGCCAGGAGGAACACGACGAAGCCCACGTTGAAGACGCGCTTGCGGCCCAGGCGGTCCGCCAGCGATCCGGCCGTCAGGAGGACTGCGGCGAGCCCCAGGGCGTAGGCGTCGAGCACCCACTGCAGCGAGGTGAAGCTCGCGTCGAACGCGTCCCTGATGTCGGGCAGCGCCACATTCACCACCGTCAGGTCGAGCAGCAGCATGAACGTGGCCACGCACACGACGGCCAGGGTCCACCCCCGCCCGTTCGTCGGTGTCGTTCGTCCGGACATCATTCCCCCGAAATCCTAATGATCAAGAATCCAAATCATCGAAATTCCCAACGATCCGAGAAACTATGAATCCCGTGGAGGTCTGTCAACGGAGGCTGCGCGTCTCGGCCATGATCCGGCCGAAAACGGACGGAAGGGGCTCAGTCCTCGTCTCCCCGGGACCAGGCCGCGGCTGGACCGCGTCGGCCTGCCCGTGGTGATCGACACGTCAATCGGCGTCGGGCGGGGGCTTGCCGGAGGGCTCCGTGGGGTCCTCCCCCGCGGCGAGGTGCTCCAGGACCTCGGCCAGCTCCCTGCACGCCCGCTGCACCGAGCGGCGTGTGGCGCGCTGTTCGGTCACGAGGGCGGACAGCAGGAGGGCGGTCAGCGCGGCGGTCCCGTTGAACGCCTGGAGCTTGACCATGACCTCGACACCGGACAGGCCGCGGAACGCTCCGACTTGCTGGTTCGCCGCGAACGTCGTGAGGACCGAGGCGACCAGGGCGCACAGCATGCTTCCGGCCAGCTGGAAGCGGAGCGCGGCCCAGATGAGCAGCGGGAAGATGAGGAACAGCAGGCTCATCCGGCTCAGCACGTCCAGCGGCACGAGCCCCAGAGTGACGAGCGCCAAGCACACCGCCTCCGGCCAGTGGCGGCCCGGGAACCGTGCCTTCGAGCCCCGGAGGAGCGCGAGCAGGAGCGGGGTGACGAGCAGGACGCCCATCGCGTCGCCGACCCACCACGCGAGCCACACGGTCCAGAAGTCCCCCGCCTCCAGGCTGCCGGTCCACACCTGCGGGGCGATCCCCATCGTCGCGCTGATGAGCATGGCGCCGAGTCCGCCGAGGAAGACCAGGCCGAGCCCGTCCCGCAGGCGTGAGACGTCGAGCCGGAAGCCGACCCGGCGCAGCAGCAGGCAGGAGACGAGCGGCGCCGCCGTGTTGCCGGCCACGGTGACCAGCGTCGTGAGTTGCGGGGTGGTGAGGGTGAGGATGACGAAGAAGGAGCCGAGGGCGATGCCGGGCCAGACGCCCACGCCGAACAGCAACAGGGCGGCGACGGCGACGCCGGTCGGCGGCCAGACGGGCGTGACGACGACGCCCTCGACGACGAGTTGGCCCAGGAGGCCGAGGCGCCCGGCCGCGTAGTAGCAGGCGGCCACGGCCAGTGCCTTCGCAGCCGTCTCCAGGGCCGGCCGTGGGGACCGCCGGGTAACCAACACAGCAGCCATGAGACACCGGCCGCACCTTCTCGGCCATATGGACGCCCCCGCCCGTGTCCGCCTCACTCCTCGGGCGGGTGCCGCCACGCGGTGTCGCCGTCGTGGCCGACGACGAGCACGGCGGCGTCGTCCTCGTGCCCCACCGTGTCCGCCAGCTTCATCACGCCGCCGACCAATGTGTGCACGCCCAGGCCCGCGGCGGCGGTGACCTCGGCGAGCCGCCGCACCTGTGCGAGCCCGTCGTCGAGGTCCAGGGACGGCCCCTCGACCACACCGTCCGTGGGCAGGACGAAGACGCCGCCGGTGTCGAGCCGGTGGCGGGTCACGGGGTAGGAGGCGCCGGGCAGCACGCCGAGCGGGGGCCCGCCCTCGCCGTCGTCGATGCCGGAGCGGCCGTCGGCGGTGGCCCAGATGTGCGGGATGTGCCCGGCCCGCGCGCACTCCAGGGTGCCGGTGGCGGGGTCCAGGCGCAGGAAGGTGCAGGTGGTGAAGAGGTCGGCGTCGAGAGCGAGCAGGAGGTCGTTGGTGCGGCTCAGCAGCTCACCGGGGTCGCCGGTGACGGAGGCGAGGGCGCGCAGGCCCACGCGGACCTGGCCCATGAACGCCGCGGCCCTGATGTTGTGCCCCTGCACGTCCCCGATGGACAGGCCGATGCGGCCGTCGGACATGGTGAAGGCGTCGTACCAGTCGCCGCCGACGTTGAGGCCGCGGTTGGCGGGCACGTAACCGACGGCGAGGCGGACCCCCGGCGGCTGCGGCAGGTCCCGGGGCAGCATGCCCTGCTGCAGCGCCACCGCCAGCTCCACCCGGGAGCGTTGCATCTGCGCGAGCTCGCGCGCGCGGGCGGTGAGCGCGCCGAGCTTGGTCAGCAGCTCCTCACCGTCCTCGGCGGACCCGCTGCGGAACATCGATCGCCCCCGCTCCACGAGAGACTCTCATCCACTGTGCCCGCGACGTGCGCTCCGCGCATCTCGTGGACGGGGCCGGGCTCCGGTGCGGCGGGGCCGGGCTCCGGTGCGGCGGGGTCACGCTCTTCTCCGGCGGGGTCACGCTCTTCTCCGGCGGGGTCGCGCTCTTCTCCGGCGGGGTCGCGCTCTTCTCCGGCGGGCAGGGCTGCGGACCGGTGGGACTTCGGTGCGGCAGACCCGCGAGGGCCCGGTACGACCGGGGCCCCGCGGTCCTGTCCTACCAGCGCCGAAAGACCCACCGCACCAGAGCCGCGCGGCTGTGCCGCACCCAAGCCCCTGCGGCCCACCGCACGAGCCCGCGGCCACGGCACGGCCGCGCTCTTGTCCGGCGCCGCCGTGGGCCGTAGAAGAGACCGACGCGGCGCGGGGCGCGACCGACACGGGTCCGGCTCCGGCTCCGGCGCGGATCCGCCCGACACCCGTGCGGCCCCGGCTCGCACCCGTGCGGCCCCGTCGCGGGCTGTCCGGCACCGGCGGAGCCCCGCCCCCGCCACGCCCCCTTCCGACCCGCGCACCCCCTCCCAGGAAAGGCACCCCCGTGACCGACCCCCTTCCCCTCGACGGCATCACCGTCATCAGCCTCGAACAAGCCGTCGCCGCCCCCTTCGCCACCCGTCAGCTCGCCGACCTCGGCGCCCGGGTCGTCAAGGTCGAGCGGCCCGGCGGCGGCGACTTCGCCCGCCGGTACGACACCACGGTGCACGGCCAGGCCAGCTATTTCGTGTGGCTCAACCGTTCCAAGGAGTCCCTGACCCTCGACGTGAGGTCCCCGGCCGGCCGGGACGTCCTGGAGGAGCTGCTGGCGGGCGCCGACGTGTTCGTGCAGAACCTCGCGCCGGGCGCGGCCGACCGCCTGGAGCTCGGACCGGCCGCGCTCCAGGCCCGCCACCCGCGCCTGATCCCCTGCACGATCAGCGGCTACGGCACCACCGGGCCCTGGGCCCACCGCAAGGCGTACGACCTGCTCGTCCAGTGCCAGACGGGCCTGCTCTCCCTCACCGGCTCGCCCAGTGAACCGGCCCGCGCCGGGATCTCGGTCGCCGACATCGCCGCCGGGATGTACGCGTACAGCGGCATCCTCTCGGCCCTGTACACGCGGGCCACGACCGGCCGCGCGCCGGCCGTCGAGGTCGCCCTGTTCGAGGCGCTGGCCGAGTGGATGGGCCAGCCCGCCTACTACACGCGCTACGGCGGCACCCAGCCGCCCCGCGTCGGCGCCCGGCACGCCACGATCGCCCCGTACGGCCCGTTCACCGCGGCCGACGGCAAGGACGTGCTGCTCTCCGTCCAGAACGAGCGCGAGTGGGACGCCTTGTGCACAACGGTCCTGGGCCGCCCCGAACTCGCCGACGACCCCCGCTTCGCCACCGGCTCCGCCCGCGTCGTCCACCGCGCCGAGGTCGACGCCGCCGTCGCCGCCCGCTTCGCGGAACTCGGTGGCGAGGACGCCATGGCCCTCCTGGACGAGGCGGGCATCGCCAACGCGGGCGTGAACTCCGTCGCCGATTTCCTCGAACACCCCTCGCTGGCCGGGCGCGACCGCTGGCGCGACATCGAGGTGCCGGGCGCCCCCGGCCCCGTACAGGCGCTCCTGCCACCGGCCGACCTGTCCGGGGTGAGCCCGCGCATGGGCCCCGTCCCCGTCGCGGGACAGCACACCGAGCACATCCTCACCGCCCTGGGGCGTGACGCCGCCGACATCGAGCGGCTGCGGGCGCAGGGTGTCATCGACATTCCGAGCACGGGACAGGACCACTGACACTCCCCCATCTCGACGTAGGCCGGCCCCGGACGCTTTACGGACACTGTGCGTACGTTCAGGTGAATTGGTGAGAGTACGTGCATTTTCAGCGCATAAGCTCCACTCCGTGACATCACGTCAACACACCCCAGACGGCGTCGAGTCGGCGGACGTCGTCGTCCTCGGCGCCGGGCCGGCCGGGCTCGTCCTCGCCAATGTGCTCCAGGCGCGCGGCATCGACTGCGTCGTCCTGGAGCGCGCCACCCGCGACCACATCCGGACCCGGGCGCGCGCCGGATTCCTGGCCGCCAACACCGTACGGATCCTGGACCGGCACGGCCTCTCGGACGGACTGCACCGGCACGGCCTGACCCACAGCACCTGCGAGTTCCGCACGGACGACGGCCGCTTCCGCCTGGACTACAGCGAGCTGGGCCTCGGCGAGCGGCACACCGTCTACCCCCAACAGGCATTGGTGAGCGACCTGTTGACCTACTACCTGAAGGCCGGGGGCCGTATCCGCTACGAGACCGAGGCGCTCGCCGTGCACGGCGCCGACAGCGACGCGCCGTCGGTGAGCGTGCGCGCCCCGGGCCGCCGCCCCGGCCGGTGGCGGGCGCGCTACGTCGCCGGATGCGACGGCCGGCACGGGGCCGCACGCCGCTCCCTGCCCGAGGGAACGGTCCGCCACTACCGCCGCGACCACCGGGTGACCTGGCTCGGGCTGCTCGCCGAGGCGCCGCCCAGCATGGACGCCGTCGGCTACGCCGTGCACGAGCGCGGCTTCGCCGGGCACATGGCCCGCACCGCCGGCATCACCCGCTACTACCTGCAGTGCGAGCGCGGCACCCCGCCCGACGCCTGGTCCGAGGACCGCATCTGGGACGAGCTGGACCTGCGGATGCGCGCCAAGGAGTACGGGCCGCTGCGCCGCGGCCGCATCGTGCAGCGCGACATCGTCGACTTCGAGTCCGACGTCCTGGAACCGCTGCGCCACGGCGCCCTGTTCCTCGCGGGCGACGCCGCGGGGCTGATCAGCCCGTCCGCCGCCAAGGGCGCCAACCTCGCCGTTCTGGAGGCCGAACTCCTCGCCCTCGCCCTGGTCGACGACCTCACCCGCGGGGACGCCACCGGGCTCGACACCTACTCGGCGCGCTGCCTCGCCCGCGTCTGGCCCGCCCAGGAGTTCTCGCACTGGCTGATCGAACTCCTGCACAGATCGCCCGGCAGCGACGGCGAGGCGCCGTTCCACGACCGCCTGCGGCGCGCCCGCATGACCGCGCTGCGCACCTCGCGCGGCCAGCAGGACTGGTTCGCCGAGCGCTACGTCGGCGTATGACCACAGATCACTCACGCACCCCACACCACGCGTCCCGCACCACGCACCCCACACCACGCGTCCCGCATCCCGGAATGAGGAACTGCCCGTAATGATCACGGCGTTGCCGGACGACACGTCGCGCCTGCGCGCGACGGTCGACTTCGTCTCCGCGCAGGACAGCGAGACCCTTCTGCCGCTCCTGCTCCCCGGGCTCGACGGTCCGGAACTGCGCGCGCTCGTCGAGCGCTGCCGCTTCGCGCACGCCGCGCTGCTCGTCTTCCCACCGGACCCCCGGGCCCTCGACGCGACCCTCGCCGAGTGCGGACTGCCGCCGGGCTCGGCTGCGCAGCCGAGCGTCGTCGTACGGGACCGGCTCGCGCTGCGCCATCACCGCGCCGCCGCCGACCTGGACGTGCGCATCCTGCGCCCGGCCGTACAGGGACGCGACGGCCAGCCCCGTACGGTCGAGGTGTTCGCGCTGACCGTGCCGCCCGGCTCCGACCTGGCACCCCTCGCGGAGCGGGAGCGCACCCGCCACGAGGAGGCGCACGTCGCCTTCGAGGTCGCCGCCCCCGACCCCCTCGTCCTGCGCGGCCTGCGCGCGTCGTTCGCCCGCTACGGGGCCCTCCCCGACGGGGGCGGCTACAACCCGCACGAGAACGGCACGGTGTTCTACTTCGCCGCCCCCGCCGACGCCAAGGCCGACTACCGCCGGATCGAGTTGTACGCGCCCGGCGACCACCGCGACCAGCTCGGCGCGCACCTCGACGCGTTCCGCACCGGCCAGCCGGCGGAAACGATGCTGCGCCTGCTCACCGGCGCCTGGACCACCCAGGCGCTCGCCGTGTTCGCCCGGTTCCGCGTGCCCGACGCGATGGACACCGGGCGGGCCGTCGACGCGGAGGCGCTGGCGCGGGCGGTCGGCGCCGATGCGGACACCCTGACCGTGCTCCTGCGCCACCTCGCGGGCCTGGGCGTCGTCACCGACGAGAGCCCCGGCGGCTTCCGCCTCGCCCCGCTGGGCGCGCTGTTGCGCGCGGACGACCCGGGCTCCATGCGCGCGCTGGCCCTGATGTACGGCGGCCCGTTCTACGAGTCGTTCGGCGCCCTGGACCACACCGTGCGCACCGGCGAGGTCGCCTTCGACCACGTCTTCGGCAGGCACCACTTCGAGCACTTCGCGCGCGACCCCGAACTCGCCGCGCTCTTCGACCTTTCGATGGCCGCGAGCCGCCGCATGTTCGAGCCGCTCCCCGCCCACCCGGTGCTCGCCGCCGCCGCGCGCGGGCCGCGTGGCGCCACGGTCGTCGACATCGCGGGCGGCAACGGTGAACTCCTCACCCACATCCTCGCCGCCCACCCGGCCCTCGACGCCGTGCTCCTCGAACGCCCGCACGTCATCGACGCCGCCCGCACCCGCCTCGACACCGCCCGCTGCACGTTCCTGCCCGGCGACTTCGCGGACGTACCGCCCGGTGCCGACGTCTACCTGCTCTCGCGGATCCTGCACGACTGGGACGACGCACGCTGCCGCGAGATCCTGCGCCACGTCGCCCGCGCCATGCCCGCCGACGCCGACCTCCTCATCGTCGAACGCCTGCTGCCCACCGACGACTCACCGTCCCTGGCCCCGGTCTGGGACCTGCACATGCGGTGCAACGTCGGCGGCCGCGAACGCACCGCCGACCACTACGCCCAGCTCCTCACCGGCGCGGGCCTCACCCTCGTCGGCCACACCCCGCTCCCCCTGGACGGCCGTGTCCTGCACGCCCGCAGAACCGAAACGGCGGGAGGCGTGTCCGGCGAGGGCTAGAAGCCCCGCCAGATGTTGTCGAAGGCGGCGTCCTCGATCACCCTGCGCTGGCGCACGGCCTGCAGCTCCTGCACCGCCGTGCCGACCGCGACCAGCACGGTGACCACGCTCTCGGCCGTCCCGTCGGTGACTTCCGCGGACGGTTCCTCGCGGAGCCCCGCGGCGGCGGCCAGCGCGGCGAGGACGGGCTCGGCCGCCGCCCAGCGCTCCCGCGCCTCGCGCCGGGCGGCCGATTCCACCAGCTCCGTCCGCCCGGTCCGCAGCGCACCGCGGCGGCCCCGGCGCGCGACCGCGAGCCCGGTGCGCTCCAGTTCGTCGGTGTACGACGCGGAGAGGCCGCGCCCCCGGCGCCACAGCCAGTCCCCGACCGGCTCGTACGGCTCCTCCCGTACGAGCGCCGAGGCCGCCTCGTCGAGGAGGCCGTCACCGGTGAGCGACCGGCCGCCGGGCACGAGGCGTTCGCCGTCGAGCACGACGGCCCGGGCAGCCACGAGGTCGAGCACCTCGGCGCCCGCGAGCGCGAGCGACAGCTCCCCCTGCTCCACCGGCCTGTCGGCCGCCCCGTCGAGGGCGACGATCGCGAGGTCCCGTGCGGTGGTCATGGGCGGCTCCTTGGACGGTGACCGAGTACGGACGAGAGCGCCAGCGTAGGCCGCCCGCGACGAAGACGCGCGACGCCCCTGTCAGGTGTCCCGCCCCGATCCGAGCGACCGCGGCAGCGCTGCCGTCCGGGTCAGGGAGAGTGCGGCTGCGCGACGACCTCCTCGACAACGCCGCCGCGCGCACCACCGGGCCGGACCCGGCGCTGACCACCCCGATCTCCCTGCTGGCCGCACGCACGTCGGCGCACGCCGGATCAGCACCTGCTGAGCGTTGTCCGGTTTCCGACGCCGCGGCACGGGTCGGCCTTCGCGTAACCGCAGGAATGCGGCAGCTGAGAGCCCCACGGCCCCTGCCGGCACCCTGCGAAAAATAGCCGAGTTCCGCCCCTACCCGGTCAAACATCCAGCGGCCGTGATCATCGTTTCGAGTTAATGTCCCGGGCTTCTCTTGGTTCGGCGGGCAACGCCGCCACTACTGTTCTCGCGAAATCCAGACAGATTCCCCTCTGTATCCCGGCATTTCGTCCTGTTGTCACATCTCGCTGTCACGCCTCGTCAGCCCACCCCGCCGTCCGACCAAGGAGAGCTTCCCCCGATGACAACCGTTGACTCGACCCCGGAGGCCCGGACCGAGCCGCCCCGGCAGACCAGTCTGGGCACCGCCGCTGCCCGCAACCTCTCCACCACCACCAAGTCCGCCCCGCAGATGCAGGAGATCACCTCCCGCTGGCTGCTGCGGATGCTCCCCTGGGTCGAGACGACCGGCGGTACCTACCGGGTGAACCGGCGCCTGACCTACACGGTCGGCGACGGCAGCGTGGAGTTCATCCAGGACGGTTCCGACGTCCGCGTGATCCCCCGTGAACTCGGCGAACTGGCGCCCCTGCGCGGCTTCGACGACGTGGACGTCCTGACGGCCGTCGCCGACAAGTGCGTGCAGCGCAACTTCGCGGCCGGCGAGACCCTCGTCGAGCGCGGCGCGCCCGCGGACCGGCTCCATCTGATCGCGCACGGCCGCGTCCGCCAGCACACGGTCGGCGAGTACGGGGACCAGGTCACGCTCGACGTACTCGCCGACGGCGACCGGTTCGGGGACAACGCCCTGCTGGACGACGGCGCCCGCTGGGAACAGACCGCCGTCGCGGAGACCTCCGGCACGCTGCTCACCCTGTCGCGCGCCGACTTCGAGAGCGTGCTGGCCAACGCCTCGAACCTGCGGGACCACGTCGAAGAGTTCAAGTCGCGTGCGCAGCGCAACCAGAACCATCGCGGCGAGGCGGAGATCGCCATGTCCGCCGGCCACTCGGGCGAGCACGAACTGCCCGGCGCGTTCGTCGACTACGAGTCGAAGCCGCGCCAGTACGAGCTGTCGGTGGCGCAGACGATCCTGCGGGTCCACACCCGCGTAGCCGACCTCTACAACCAGCCGTTCAACCAGACGAAGGAACAACTCCGGCTCACCATCGAGGCGTTGCGCGAGCGCCAGGAGGACGAGCTCATCAACAACCGGGAGTTCGGGCTGCTCCACAACTCCGACTTCAAGCAGCGCATCCAGCCGCACTCGGGCCCGCCCACCCCGGACGACCTGGACAACCTGCTCTGCCGCCGGCGCGGCACGAAGTTCTACCTCGCGCACCCGCGCACCATCGCGGCGATCGGGCGCGAGTTCAACGCGCGCGGGCTCTACCCGGACCACGTCGACGTCGGCGGCCAGCAGGTCCCGGCCTGGCGCGGCGTCCCGATCCTGCCCTGCAACAAGATCCCGATCAGCAAGGAGCGGACCAGCTCCATCCTCGCCATGCGTACGGGCCTGGAGGAGCAGGGCGTCATCGGCCTGCGCCAGACCGATCTGCCGGACGAGGTCGAGCCGGGCCTCAACGTCCGCTTCATGGGCGTCGACGAGCGGGCGATCACCTCCTACCTCGTCTCCACCTACTACTCCGCGGCCATCCTCGTGCCGGACGCGTGTGGCGTCCTGGAGAACGTGCAGATCTCGAACTGGCCCCGGTAGCGGGCCCGGCTCGTGAATCGACAGGCCCTCACCCCGCCAAGGAGTCCCCGAGGAGTCATGGATGCCCCCGCCTGAGCTCACCCCGCCTCAGTCGACCGTGCCGGAAGCCGCCGCGGGCTTCGGGGCGCGCGTACTCGCCGACGCGTCGGCGCACGCCCGCGACATCAGCGCCTTCCTGGGCGGCGCCCCCGCCGCACCGTCCGCGCAGGCCACGGTGGTCGAAGCTCCGGCGCCGCAGGCCGACCTGGCGGCGGTCCTGCGCGGGCCCAGCGGTCTCGGCACGGCCGGACTGCGGCTGAGCCCGCGGGAGGAGCCGCCGAGCCCGCCGGAGGTGGTGGAGCCGTCGGCGGCCCCGCTGCCCGCGTCGTCCGCCGCGTCGGGCCCGGCGGTCCCCGGGCTGTACTACCACCCGGTGCCCGATCCCGATCCGGTGCGCGTCGAGGAGGTCAGCCAACGCATCAAGGCCTGGGCGATGGACGAGGTCTCCCTGTACCCGGACGACTGGGAGGAGGAGTTCGACGGTTTCTCGGTCGGCAGCTACATGGTCGGCTGCCATCCCGACGCCCCGACCGTCGACCACGTCATGCTCGCCACGCGCCTGATGGTGGCCGAGAACGCGGTGGACGACTGCTACTGCGAGGACCACGGCGGCTCACCCGTCGGCCTCGGCGAGCGCCTCCTCCTCGCGCACACCGCCCTGGACCCGCTGCACACGACGGCGGAGTACCACCCGGACTGGGCCGAGTCCCTGCACTCGGACGCGCCGCGGCGTGCCTACCGCTCCGCCATGGAGTACTTCGTACGGGCGGGCAGCCCCTCCCAGGCCGACCGGTACCGGCACGACATGGCCCGGCTGCACATGGGCTACCTCGCCGAGGCCGCCTGGGCGCAGGAGGAGCGGGTGCCGGAGGTGTGGGAGTACCTGGCGATGCGCCAGTTCAACAACTTCCGCCCCTGCCCCACCATCACCGACACCGTCGGCGGCTACGAACTGCCCGCCGACCTGCACGCCCGTCCCGAGATGCAGCGGGTCATCGCCCTCGCGGGCAACGCGACGACCATCGTCAACGACCTGTACTCGTACACCAAGGAACTCGACGCACCCGGCATCCACCTGAACCTGCCGGTCGTGCTCGCGCAGCGCGAGGACCTCTCCGAACGGGACTGCTACCTGAAGGCGGTCGAGGTCCACAACGACCTCATGCACGACTTCGAGAACGAGGCGGCGGCCCTGGCCGCCGCCTGCCCCGAACCGAACGTCCAGCGTTTCCTGCGCGGCGTGGCCGCGTGGGTCGACGGCAACCACTACTGGCACCAGAACAACACCTACCGATACAGCCTGCCCGACTTCTGGTAAGAGATTGGAACCATCTGTGACCAGCACCGAACTCACCGCTCCCGGCACCGGCCTCCCCCACCTCGTCCCCGGCCCCGCCACGCCCTACCAGGGGGACATCGCCCGGTACTGGGACGGCGAGGCCCGGCCCGTGAACCTGCGGCTCGGCGATGTCGACGGTCTGTACCACCACCACTACGGCATCGGTGAGGTCGACCACGCCGCGCTCGGCGACGGCAAGGAGAGGAACAGCGAGCAGAAGCTCATCGCTGAGCTGCACCGCCTCGAGTCGGCGCAGGCCGAGGTCCTGTTGCGGCACCTCGGCGACATCGGCGGCGGTGACACCCTGGTGGACGCCGGCTGCGGCCGCGGCGGCTCGATGGTGATGGCGCACCAGCGCTTCGGATGCAAGGTCGAAGGTGTCACCCTCTCGGCCAAGCAGGCCGACTTCGCGAACGGCCGCGCCGCCGAGCTCGGCATCGAGGACCATGTGCGGGCCCGCGTGTGCAACATGCTCGACATGCCCTTCGAGACGGGGCAGGCCGCCGGCTCGTGGAACAACGAGTCGAGCATGTACGTCGACCTGCACGATCTGTTCGCCGAGCACTCCCGTGTCCTGTCGGTCGGCGGTCGCTACGTGACCATCACCGGCTGCTGGAACCCGCGGTACGGGCAGCCCTCGAAGTGGGTGTCGCAGATCAACGCGCACTTCGAGTGCAACATCCACTCGCGCCGTGAGTACCTGCGGGCGATGGCCGACAACCGTCTCGTACCGCAGGCGGTCATCGACCTCACCCCCGACACGCTGCCCTACTGGGAGCTGCGGGCCACGTCCTCGCTGGTCACGGGGATCGAGGACGCGTTCATCAACTCGTATCAGGACGGGTCCTTCCAGTACGTGCTGATCGCGGCCGACCGCGTCTGACCGTTCGACGCCGACGGGGAGGGTCCGGATGGCCGGGCCCTCCCCGTCCCGCGTCGGTACAGCAGCCGTTCCAGCAGGGTCAGGCGTACGAGGACGGCGACGAGCAGGACCACGGCGGTGGCGGTCACCGGGGTCAGGGCGCCGTCGTTCACCAGCAGTCCGGTGAGGAACAGGCGGGCGAGCAGGTCGGTGTTGCCGAGCGCGGCGAAGGTCAGGAACCTGCGGCGCCACCGGGGCCTTCGTACGTCCTCCGACGGCAGCAGCGCCTCGGCGAGCACGAAGTTCCAGACGACCGCCGCTTGGGTGGCGACCGCTTCGGCGGCCAGGTAGTGCAGCGGGGTCAGGGCGGTGAGCAGGGCGAGGACGCCCAGGTTGGGCAGGAAGCCCGACAGGCCGATGAGTCCGAGGACCGTGATCCGGGACCACGCGCTCGTGGTGCGCAGCAGGAGGACGTGGCGCAGGAACCGGGTGCCCTCGCGCAGACCGCTCTTGGAGGTGCCGAGGTGGCGCTCGGCGAAGGTGTACGGGAGTTCGGCGACCGTGCGAGGCCGTCCGCGCACAGCCAGCTCAAGGAGGATCTTGTAACCCAGTGGGCGCAGCGGCGGGCTCGCTCCCGCGGGCGGTGACACCAGATCGCGGCGCAGGGCGAAGAAGCCGCTCATGGGGTCGGAGATGCCGCGCAGGGCGCGCGGGAAGAGGCTTTTGACCAGCCAGGTCGCGGAGCGGGAGAGCATCGTGCGGCGGCCGTCCGCGAACCCCGCGGAGCTTCCGCCGGCGGTGTAGCGGCTGGCGACGACCAGGTCGGCGCCGCTGACGTCGCCGTGTCGTACCAGCGGGTGGGCGAGTTCGGGCGGGTGTTGCAGGTCCGCGTCCATGACGACGATCCAGGGCGCCGTCGTCCTGTCGATGCCTTCCAGAACGGCGCCCGCGAGGCCGCCGTCCGGGCGGTCGCGGTGGTGGACCGCGACGGCGAGGCGGCAGCGTCCGGCGGCGGCACGGATCACTTGCGGTGTCCCGTCCGAAGAGTCGTCGACGAAGAGCACTTCGGTGGGCAGCCCGGCCGGGACGGCGCTTTCGAGCCGGCCGAGCAACCGGCCGACGTTGTGCGCCTCGTTGCGGGTCGGGATGACGACGGCCATGGCCGGCCGGGAGGGAGGAGGCGGGACGTGCGCGTTCATGGTTTCTTCCCGGGGTGGGGGTCAGGGCGCGGGCAGGTGGTGGGCGCCGCTGTGCGCGGTCAGCTCCCAGTCGTTGTGGTGGCGGCACTCGCGCCAGACGGCCCGGAGTGCGGCGAGGGCGAGGAGGAGGGAGTACGGGGGCAGCCCCCACAGGAGCCGCAGATGGTGGACGGGGCGTACCGCGAGCCCGTACTCGCGACCGAAGTTGTGCAGGGCCGCGCACTCGAACAGGGTCATCGCCAGGAGCAGCAGCATCGGTACCCAGGCGACCATGGCCGCCGCGAGGGGGATGCCGTCCAGGAGCGCGATGGTGAAGGTCACCGGCACGAACACTCCGGTGGTGGCTTGCAGGAACGGGGCGGCGAGGACGTACCGGGCGAGCAGACGCCTGCGGACGGTGGCCAGGTGGCGCCACTCGCCCTTGCGCAGGACCTGGAGGAAGCCCTGGTTCCAGCGGGTGCGCTGGCGCAGCAGCGCGCGCAGGGTCGCGGGTGTCTCCTCGCGGGTGACGAGGGAGGGGTGGTAGCCGACGACGACGTGCACGCCCCGGCTGGACAGGCGTACGCCCAGCTCGCAGTCCTCGGCGAGGCAGTCGCCGTCCCAGCCGCCCGCCTCGCGCAGCAGGGCCGTGCGGACGAAGACGGTGTTGCCGCCCAGGGGGATGAACCCCTGACGCGCGTGCAGGTGCAGCCGGCTGCGGAACCAGAAGAAGTACTCCAGGCAGTTGCGCAGCGCGAACCAGCTGTCCTGGAAGTTCATCAGCTGGACGCCGCCCTGCACCACGTCGGCGCTGTGGGTGCGGAAGGCGGCGTCGATGTGGCGCAGCAGGTGGGGGTGGACGATGTCCTCGGCGTCGAACACGCCGACGATGTCGCCCCGGCAGGCGGGCAGCGCGGTGTTCAGGGCGCGCGGCTTGTTCTTCTGGGCGTGGTGGTCGACGACGTGCCGGACCCGGTCGGGGTGGGCGGCCGCGAGGTCGTCGGCGAGGGCGGCGGTGCCGGGGTCGTCGTCGCCGGTGATGATGACGATGTCGAAGTCGGGGTGGTCGGCGGCCAGCATGGTGCGGACCGTGTGGCGCAGCACCTTCTCCTCGTGCCGGGCGGGCAGCAGCAGGGAGAAGGAGAGCCGGGGCGCGTCCGGTTCGGCGAAGGAGGTGACCCGGAGCCGGTCGGGGGTCTCCCAGGCGTAGAGCATCCACCGCAGGGTCAGCGCGGCGTTCAGGGTGTGCAGGGCGGTCAGGGTCAGCAGGCAGGCGACTACCACGAAGGGGCCTCGCGTTCGGATCGTGGCGGGGCACGGGGGTACGCACCGGTCCGTCCGGGGCCGGTGCGTACCCACCGGCTCACTTGACGTTGATCACGCTGTCCACGGAGCCGAGCTCGCCCAGCTCCCAGTGCAGGGTGTAGGAGCCGCTCGGCGCACCGCCGTCGACGGCGACCTGCACCTGGTACTGGCGCGGCTGCCCGTCGGCGGGGAGCTCCAGGTCGGCGTCGATGGTGAGGGTGCGCTTGTCCGCGGAGAGCGTGCCCGCGTACTCCACCATCTTGTTCTTCGCGTTGCTCCAGGCGGAGATCGACTTGTGGTCCGGGCTGAAGCGCAGCGGCCCGTTCGGCGACAGGGTGAGGACGACCTTCTGCTTGCCCACCGGCCGGCTGTCGTTGCTGGCGATGATCACGTGCGGGTGGGCCTCGCCCGGCCCGTGGACCTCGGGCGGTACCGGGTCGGGGGTGATCTTCTGGCCGTAGCGCAGCCGGGCCGTCTCCTTGCCCTGGCCGTCGGTGAGGAGGGCGACGTCGGTGCGGTCGTCCCAGACGGGGGCGGTGCTGGCGAAGGAGAAGCCGCCCGTCTCCTGGTGCTGTTCGTTGGTGTACACGCGGACGCGGGTGCCGGGCGCCAGCTTCGTGCCCGCGGGGAAGGTGAACTCCTTGCCGGAGTTCCTCGCGCGCAGCTTCCATCCGCCGAGGCCGGCCGCCTCGGTGCCCTTGTTGAAGATCTCGGCGTACTCGTCCGGCTGGCCGGGCCCCGATCCCTCGGCCTCCACGTGGACGATCGTGACGTCCGGCTTGCCCGGCTTGGCGAACACGGCGACGATGTCGGCGCTGTTGGAGCCGCCCTCCGGGCTGTCGAACCGCCGGACGACCTGTCCGCCCTGCTTGAAGCCGCTGAGCATGACCTTGTACGGCTGTCCGTCCACCGTCACCGTCTCCGGCGAGATGAACTCGGGCAGCGAGACGATGTCGTCCGGGTGCGGCCCGTTGTTGTCCGTCTCGTTGTGGTGGAACTTGAAGGTGAAGTCCCGCGACGTGTGGTCCTCGAACGTGACATTGACCTGGAGCGTGACATCCCATTCACGGTCGCTGATGCCGCTGTTGATGGGGAAGTTCTCGTGCTTGAAGGAGGCGAGGGTGAATTCGTTCCCGTTGAGCTGGGCCTGTGTGGCACCTCCGGTGAGGGTGTACCCGCTCCTGCCCTCGCCCGAGGTGGCCGTGCCCCATTGCACCTTGCTCGAGCCCACACCCGTGACGTTCCGCGGTTCCGGCAGAACGGCCGTCCATTTTCCCGTGGTCCGGATGATTCCCATTCGATGCACCTCCGTGCTGTGTCGCCCGGCTCTCCGGGCCGTTGATCGGTCGCCCGGAGGCTGCCCGGCCGGATTCCGGCACAGAGCGGATGCGGGGGGTTCTTGGACGAAGCGGCGAACGTCCGGAAATCACGCGGTGCGCGTCATGCGTACGGCCAGATGTCGTCGGACTTCTCGAGGCATTTGCGCACCTCGGGCGGTACGGGTACGGGTCCTGGCGCGCCCTCGGGCGGTTTCTCGGGAATGCGGAGCGCCTTGATCTGCCCGTAGTCGAAGCGGCCGAGGGTCTTTCCCTGGCGCAACAGCACGCGCAACGTGGGGAGTTCGCTTTGGGCCTCGTACATGGTCGGGGTGGCCAGCACGTAGTCGATGTCGAGCCATCCGCGCGGCATCGAGGCGACGACGGCCGGGTCCTTGTCGAGTTTGTAGTGCCAGATGGCTCCGGCGCCGGGTGTGTATCCGGCGCGTACGGCGTCCAGCCACAGCACGTCGTCGGTGACCAGGCGCACCGCCCGTCTGTCGTGGATCGCCGCGTCGCGCAGCCAGTGGCCCGCGGCGCGGTAGCCCTTCATGAGGTCGTCGGTCTGCACGCAGTTCCATTGGGCCCGCCACCCCGGACCCAGCAGGACGAGCGCCAACGCCACCGCCGTCATGGTCGCCATCCGCACGGCCTCCCGCCCCGGACGCGAACGCACCCGCCGCGCCTTCAGCAACTGCTCCACGAACGCGGCCAGGGCGAGAGCGCAGAACGGCAGCATCTGCACCGCGTACATCTTGGGCAGGTAGCCCCCGGGGCGCAGCGCGACAAGCACCAGCAGCGCCACGACCGCTCCCAGCGGGCGCAGCGGCCGTACGAGGAGGATCGCGCACCCCGCGACCGCGCCGCCGGCCAGCAGGATCGGATCGGTGTTCAGCCACTGCGCCACCAACTCGTTGGCCACGGTGCCCGCTTGGAACACGGAGCCCGATCCGCCGCGGGCGAACAGCTGCCACTTCAGCGCGCGCAGCAGGGAGGAGTGGCAGGCGCCGGGCAGCAGCTCGCCCTTGAGCAGGGAGTACAGCGGGTAGCTCAGCAGCACCATGCAGCCTGCCGTGAAGGCGGTGAAGGAGAAGACCCGGAGCCTGCGGTCGCTGTGCTGCCACAGCGCCAGGAGCAGGGCGGGCAGGAGGACGGCGACGGTCTCCTTGGACAGCACGGCGATCGCGAAGCAGACACCGCTGCCGCAGTGCGCCCACAGGCGGCGGTGCGGGGACAGGGCCAGAGCGAGGGCCGCCAGGAACCACAGGACGGCGAAGCCGTCGAGGTACACCTGCCGTTGCATGTCGATGGCCAGCGGCGACACGGCGTTGACGACGAGCGCGGACAGCGCGGCCGGCCGGCTCATCCGCAGGCGGCGCGCCACGCTGTACATCAGGAGCGCGGTCGCGGCGGCCACCACGAGCATCGCAAGCCGCCCTTGCAGCAACGCCATCGACTGCTGGGGCAGATAGTCCGTGAACCAGGAGAGAGCCGCCAACTGGGCCCATCCGAGGGGCGGATGATCGTACCAGTACGTGTAGTGGGACAGGCCCGTTCCGGCGCGGACCGCCCATGCCTGCGCCAGGTACGTTCCCTCGTCGTCGTTGGGGAAGGGGCTGCCCGCCAGGTTCCAGGCCCGTAACACGACGGTCAGCGCGACCGTTCCGAGAACACCGCCGACCAGCAACCCGCGCCGAACCATGTGTCTCCCTCACCTCGCCGATGCGTTCGGCCACACCTTCGGTGCGTGGCCGCACAGTGCATTAGGCGGGACGGGCGGTGACAGTGCGCACAGTGCCGGACATTTCTGGTCCAGAGCGGACAACAGATCGGGGCCCACGGGTTCCGCGTGCCTTTGGCAAACCTGAGATCTGCCCGTCCTGGCGCGGGCTCAATCACGAACGGCCACAACAGTGCGGCGGACAGGCCCACTTTGAACACATTGCACACGGGTCCGATCCGAAGCGCTCGATCTTTGTGCACTTGGTCGATTGCTATGCATAGTGACGCAAATACATGCTGGCGAACACGGCCGATCGTCCGGCCCACTGAGCGGACGATCGAGCAGACGACTGATGCAAGGAGCCACCGTGCCGCATCGTTCCCAGCCGAACCCGGCCGCCCCTTCGCCGGAGTTCACACCGGTACTCTCCCGGGCCGTCCACGACCTGAACCATCACCACACCGAGGAGCTCGTCCGCCAGACGCTCACCGAGGTGGCCCGACATACGACCGGCCCGGTGACCACCGCCACGGTCACGGCCGACGTCGCGCTGTGGGTCGCCGTCCTCGCCGGCGAGGTGTCCCCCGCCACCCTGGACACGGCGTTCGCGGCCCGCGCCACGGCACACACCCGGGCCGGCCTCTCCGCGGAGGACAGCCTCGTCCTGCACCACGCGTGCGTCGAGGTACTCCACCGCGCCCTGACGGGCCGTCTCCCGGACACCCGCTTCCGGGAGGCGCTGGAGAGGGTGTTCCTCGGCACGGCGCTGCGGGCCTTGCGGGTGGCCAACGCGTCCGTGGTGCGTGGGCGGGTGGAGGACGCGGGCCGGGGTGCGCATGGAGGGCCCCCGTCGCCGGAGGCCCTCGACGCACCCCGCGCCGGGGATGACCACACGCCCCCGCACGCGCCGCCCCGCTGGTGCCTCGTGGCGCTGCGGAGCTCCGGCCATGACGGCAAGGACGCGCTGCGCCGGTTCCGGGCGGCCAATCCTCTCGCGGTGATCGCCGTGGCGGAGACACATGTGACCGCGTTTACGCGGCACCGGCCGACCGCGGCCGACGTGTTGGCGCCGTACGCGCTCGTCCCCGTCGCCGACGGCAACACGGGGGGCGCGGCGCGGCAGGCCACGCTGGCGGCCGTGGTCGCGCGGCGCTATGGGCGGTCCTTGGACACGGAGCAGGTGTCGCCCCTGGTCGCGGCGCTCGATCTGACGGCGAAGGAGCGCAGCGCCTTCATCACCGCGCGCCTCGGCTCGCTGCACACCGACCCCCGCCACAGGTATCTGCAGCAGACCCTCGCCGCCTATCTGGCGCACAACCTGTGCTCCGCCTCGGCCGCCCGCAGTCTGTACATCCATCGGCACACACTCACGTACCGGTTGCGCTCCATCCGTGTGCTCACCGGCCTCGACCTGAACCACCCCTTCGACCGGCTGCAGGCGGAACTCGCCCTGATCCTCAGCGATGCCGACGCCCTGTTCACCCTCCCCCGCCGGCGCACCGCCTAGGCTGCCGCCGTGACCGACGGGATCACCGGTCGCCGGCGGTCCGGTCCGGATACCGGGGCCGCGTTGCCGGACCACGCCGACCGTTCCGGGTCGGGTCCTGGCCGGGACATATCTGTCGCGGGAAGTGGCCCGAACGGGCAGACTCCCGCCATGGTGGACATGAAGGCGTTCCAGGATGCGGTGGGCCACTGGGCGGCGGGCGGCCCCGGGGAACCGGCGCGCCAGTTGGCGGACGGACTCGGTGTGCGGACCGCCGTACTGCTCGAAGGGCTCAGTGATCTCGCGGCGGTGGAGGCTCTGGCGGCGGCGCGGGAGCGGGACCTCGGCGCCGAAGGTGTGTGCGTCGTGGCGATGGGCGGCGCCATGAGTGTCGGCCGGTACGCCGCTCTCCTCGGTCCGACCGGCCTCGGTCTCCGTCTGACAGGGCTGTGCGACGAGAACGAGAAGGGCTTCTACGAGCGTGGCCTCGCGCGGGCACGTGCGCGGCCGGACGACATCCACGTATGCGCGGCGGACCTGGAGGACGAGCTGATCCGCGCCCTCGGCACCGCGACGGTCGAGGACATCTTCCGCGCCGAGGGCGATGTCCGTGCCTGGCAGACGTTCCGACGCCAGCCCGCACAGCTCGGCCGGCCCCCGCACCAGCAGGCCCGGCGCTTCCTCGGCACGAAGAAGGGCCGCAAGATCCGCTACGGCCGTCTCCTCGTGGAGGCCCTCGCACCGGACCGGGTGCCGCCGCCGCTCGACACCCTCCTCACACACCTGCACAGGTGAGACACCCGGACACACCTGCAGAGCACCACAGGCCGCGCGAACAACTCACATGCGTCGGACCGCCCGCCTCTGCGATCCTGCCCGCATGGCGCAGAGTCTCGAATCGCTGATCGTCCGGCACACCCATCGGCTTCCCCTCCCCGCCGGGTCCGCCGGTCAAGGGGGAGTCGCCGCGCGGCAGTTCGACGCGGCGCTGGCCTCGGTCGGCTTCAAGCTCTCGGCCGAGCTGCTGCACCGCCTCTCGCACCTGTCCGAGGCCGCGGTCGTGCACACGGCCAAGCGGACCCTGCGCACCGTCGCCGAGATGGTGGGCGACCACGTGCGCCACAACACGTATTTCATCGACTTCCCCACACATGTGCCGGACACCGAGGAGTTCTGGACGCGGTGTGTGGCACAGGCCCTGGCGGACGAGACCGCCCGCGACACCGTCCTCGCGCAGCTGGCCCACCACAGACTCGACCTGCTCACCCTCCCCGCCTACGGCCGCTACCAGCACACGTACGAGGACATGCTCGCCCGGCACGACGAGCTGATCGCGGCGGCGGGCGACCGGGTCACCGTCCTGCACCTCGGCCGGGGTCTGGACGACGAACTCACCGAGGTGTACCTGGCCCTGGCGGGCAGTGTCACCCCGCTCGGCGAGGACGACCTGCGCGATCTGCGCGTGCTCGCCGGGCGGTGCGCGCTCGGCCCGCAGCCGGCGGCGATCCCGGTCCGGGAGAACCGGGCGCTCGTCAACGAGGTCCGCCTCACCGTGGGCGCCGAACCGCTGCTGGACACCGTCACCGATGTGCTGCGCCTCGCCTGCGCGCTGTCGGGCGGCGATGTGACCCTGCGGGAGCCGACCCGGTTCCGTACGCTGCCGCGGCCGGTGCGGCGCGCGCTGCTCGCGGGGCTCGACGCCGTGGTCTCGGCGAACCCGGCGAAGCTCGCCGACGTACATGCCCACCGGGAGCCCTTCAAGCGGCTCGGCGAGCGGCTGCACCCGCACGAGTACCCGCGCTGGCCGCACGCCGCCGACGTGTTCGCCGTCGCGCGGGGCGAGAAGGAGGCACGTGGCTTCGGCAGCCGCGTCGAGGCACTGCTCGACGCGTGCGACGTGCTCGGAGCGGTCAAGCTGCTCGAGTCCGCTCCGGGCAGGCTGTTCCGCGCCCTCGACCACCTGCTGCGCACCGCCGACGGCCAGGAGGAGCGCGACGCGGTGGTGGCCGCCGCGGTGCGGGCCGCCCCCGGCGTCTCCGGCCGGGTCGTGCTCGCGGTGCGCGAGCACCTGCACAACCGGCAGCGGGAGACCGGCGAGCACCGCGTCTTCGTCAACCGCCGCGGCCGCGCCTGGGTGGCCCCGGACGCCCGGCGGCCGGTGCCCGCGGCGGACCGGGACCGGCTGATCGCGGCCCTCGACGCCGAGTTGCGTCGCAGGCTCCCGACACCGGCCCACCTGCTGCTCGACCCCGACATCCTCGACGTGGCGCTCCCCCTCAGCGGCAAGGCGGCCGCGGCCGGGCTCGGCGTCCTGCCACGCGGCTCGGTCTCCCGGGTCGACGGCGACCACCTGCGTTTCTTCGTGTACTGGAAGGAGGCCGGGGAGCGGACCGACTACGACCTGTCCGCGCTGCTCCTGCGCGGCGACTACAGCACCGACGCCTGGCTCTCGTACACGTCCCTCACGACCGTCGGGGGCCGGCACTCGGGCGACATCACCGAAGCGCCCGACGGCGCCTCGGAGTTCATCGACCTGTCCCTGAGCCGTGTCCGCACCGCCTTCATCGCTCCGCAGGTGCTCATCTTCGCGGGCGAGGGTTTCGACGAGGTCGAGGAGTCGTTCTTCGGGTTCATGGTGCGCGACGGCGCGCAGAACGGCCGCCCGTTCGAGCCCCGTACGGTCCGGATGAAGTCGGAGCTGCGCGGGGCGGGCCGGGTGGCGTTGCCTCTCGTGTTCCGGCGCGGGCGCGACGGACGCTGGCGCGCCAAGTGGCTGCACCTGTACCTGAGGGGCGTCTCGGCGGGCAACCGGGTCGAGGAGAACCGGGCGACGGTGTCGGAGGTGGTCCGCGCCGTCGTGGAGCGCGACCAGCTGACGGTGGCCTACCTGGCCGACCTGATGTCCGACGACGCCACGGTCATGCATGTGTGGGAGAGCGGTGAGCCGGTGCCGGACGAGCCTGTGACGTACATCGGTCTGGAGCGGCCCGAGGGGCTGCACCCGCACTCCCGCGTCATCACCCTGGAAAATCTGCGCGACCTGATACCGGCGTGAGTGCTAGCGTTGACTGTGGCGAGGCCATGAAGGGGCTTCCTTCTCAATTCACTCGAAATGAAACAAGCCCTTTCGCTTTCCTCGCCCTTTTTCTTGTCCTACTCCCGCTTGTCCTACTCCCGCTTGTCCTACTCCCGCTCTTTCTCCGCCTCCTCGTCCGCCCGGGACGCGCGCCGTCCTCGGGTCACCGCCAGGACGCTGCCGACCACCGCGATCACCGCGATCGCGATGGCGATGCTGAGACCGCCCTCGGTGTCCCAGTACACGTCCTCCAGGCTGATCAGCAGGGCCGCCTCGTCGATGACGAGGGCCATCCCGACCCCGTAGGCGAGGCCGAGCCAGGCGCGGGCCCGCGGTGAGCTCTCGGACAGGGCCGTGGCGCCGACGATCATGAGCAGCAGGATGCCCCACACGTAGTGGTGCAGGTGGACGCCGCCGGCGCTCACGTCGCCGAAGCCGCCCACGTCGATGTGGATGAGCCAGGTGAGCAGCCGCATCCCGCCGAAGGTGAGCGTGAATCCGTACCAGGCGAGGACGTAGCCGCGGCGCTTCGGGGAGATGCCGGGCAGCAGGCGCAGCCAGGGCGCGAACTTCCTGCTGTCCTTGGCGCCGTCGGTCGCGTCGCGAAGGGGTGTCGACATCATGCGGGTCCTCCGGGGCCGTCCGCCGTGAATTTCCGGACCAGTGTCGCCATGGCGTCGGGCGCGCTGTAGTGGGCCGCATGGGCGGCGCCGGGGACCTCGGCGGTGCGGCCGTCGTCGACGAGGGAGGTGATCCGCCGCGTCCAGGACGGTGACACGAGGGGATCGCCCTCTCCCCGTACGACGAGGGTCGGTACGTGGATCTGTGCCAGGTTCGCCTCGAACGACCCGGCCGCGTCCCGCAGCGCGTGCCGGTATTCGGCCGCGCACCGCAGGAGGCCGGTGACCAGGTAGTCGGAGACCGCCAGTGCGAACAGGCGCAGCGGTTCGCGGGGCGCGTCCTGGACAAGCAGTGCGCATTGACGCCAGGCCGGTACGGCGGGGTCGAGGGCCGGCCCGGCCAGGACCAGTCGGCCCACCATGTCCGGATGTGCGGCGGCGAGCGCGGCGGCGACCTGGCAGCCGACCGAGTTGGCCACCAGCACGACCGGGCCCAGGCCGAGGCGCCGGTGCCAGACCGCCAGGGCGCGGGCGTGCTCGGTGATGTCCGGCGCGCGGCCGGCGGCTCCCCGCGAGCGGGCGTTGCCGGGCAGGTCGGGTACGAGGACGCTCGCTCCTTGTGCGGCGAGCCGTCGGGCGAGCGGTACGAAGTAGCGGCCCGAGAGGCCCAGTCCGTGGACGAGCACCACGGTCGGCTCGCCTTCGCGCGGTGGCGTGCCGAACGCGCGGGTGAAGAACCCGCCCCTTGTCGTCAGATCCATCGGCCCACCCTTACCCCGCGTGCGGCCTTCGGCCGTGGCGACCTCGCCGGGCGCGGGGAACTACCACTCCTCGGACATGGCGAATGGGGGCGGCGGGGGTGGACGGTATGCGGTGGTGGCCAGGGTTCACGTACGGGATCGGCCTTCCGTCCGCGCCTCGCGGTTCTGTGGCGCCTCGAACCGCAGGAACTCCTGCCACGACTTGTAGCCCCATGGGTTCGGGTCCTGCCCGGGTGCGTCGTCGTCGCCGGCATCGTGCAGGGCGGCGCGTGCGGGCCGCCGGTGTCCTTCCGCGCGCGCCTGCCGCCAGGCGAAGAACCAGCGTCCGAGGAGGTAGACCGCCAGCGCGCCAAGGAGGATCCCCCACTCGGCGGGGCTGTCCGGCATCGATCGGGCCAAGGTCATGGCGACCGGTTGCCCGTGCCGTCCTGGAGTAACCGGTTCCGCCCCGCGGCCTCGCCACGGCCGCGGGGCGCAGCAGTCGAACCGGCTTATGCGGAGGGCACCGTGCCGGTGGCGTAGTAGGGCTTGCAGACCGTCCCGTCGTAGTCCGTGGCGATCTCGAGGAGGCTCCGGCCGTCGGCCGAAGGGAGCAGCGCCGAGCTGTAGTTGGGGCAGTAGTCGACGGTGGTCGAGGACACGGCGACGGGCGCGGCGATCTCCCGCCAGGCGCCCGCGCCGCCCGCGTCGTTGACCCACACGGTGCGGCCGCTGCCCGCCGCGACGGAGTCGTTCTTGTTGTGCATGACCTGGCCGATCAGATAGAGGCGGCCGGTGGCGGAGCCGCTCAGGGGCGCCCAGGCCACGGTCGGCGCGTGCTTGAAGTACTTGCCGTCACTGGTCTCGGGGCGGTAGCCGAGGTGTGCGGGGTCGCCCCAGTTCCAGCCGTCCGCGGAGGTGCGGTAGTGCACGACGCACACGTACTGCCCGGCCGCGGCGCAGATCTCGTACGTCATGAAGTACGTGCCGTTGGCCAGGCGCCGTACGACGGCCATGCCGGGCCGGTCGGAGGCGAGCTTGCTGGCGATGGTGGCATGGTGGCCGGACCAGTTCACGCCGTTCGTGGTGCGGGCGGCCATGAGTTTCTGGCTGTGCGCGGGGTCGGTCTCGTCGGAGTAGTGGGCGACGAGTTCGCCCGCGGCGTCGACGGAGAACTCCGGCTCCCACAGGCCCTTTTCGCTGGTGGCGGTCGCCACGGTGGAGAGGTAGCTCCAGGTGCGGCCGGTGTCCGAGCTCCTGAAGACGCGCAGGGCCATCCGGCGGCCGGGTTCGTCCTGGCCGACCGAGGCCGCGTAGAGCAGGGTGCCCGCGGGCAGACCGCCTATCTGGCGCGGGAGTTCGTAGAGGGTGGAGCAGCAGAGTCCTTGGCCGCCCGCGGCCTCGGGGTCGGTGACCGTGCCGACCTGGCGGAAGGTGCGGCCGCCGTCGGTGCTCTCGTGGATCGCGCCGAGGCCGTTGTTGCCGGAGAAGGTGACGACGGAGGCGAGGACCCGCCCGTTGGCCGACCCGCTGTGTTCCAGACGTACGGCGCGCGGGTAGAGGCCGGTGCCGTCGCGCAGTTTGGTGCCGGTGGCCGCGTCGGCGGTGCCGGACTGCACGGCGCCGAGCAGCGAGAACAGCAGCCCGAGAACGACCACGGCGAAGAGGGGCGCTCTTCGCCGGGGAAGCAGGGGGGCCGGGTGGGGCGGGCGCGCGGGTGACAGCGGCTGCATGGGGCCTCCTCAAGGGGATCCCGTGATTCAGGGGGGAATCCCGTGGGGGTGTGGGTGGGGGGCACGAACGATTTACATCGTTGTACTCAGTGGGTGAGGAGGCGTCAAGAGGGGGCACCCACGCCGCACCGTGCGGGACTGTGCGGGACTGTGCTGGACCGTTCGGGATCATGCGGGAAGTGGAAGCCGGCCCGGAACTACCGGGGTTCAGCCTCGGCCGAGCACGCAGAACTCGTGGCCCTCGGGGTCGCTCAGGCACTTCCACGAGACGTCGCCCTGGCCGAGGTCGAGGTCGGTGGCGCCCAGCTCGCGCAGGCGCGCCACCTCGGCCTCCTGGTCGTCGCCCGCGTACGGCAGCAGGTCGACATGGACGCGGTCCGGCACCGTCTTCTCGCCCTTGCGGAGGAACTCGATGTAGGGGCCGACGCCCTTGGCGGAGCGCAGCCTCGCGTGGTCGTCGTCGGCCTCGTAGGGGTCCAGTCCGTGGCCGCGTCCCAGAATCCGGCCATGGCCCGGGGGTCCACGCAGTCGATCACGATCGCGGCGATCGGGCCGGTGTCGCGGTACATGGCGCGCGGTTCGAGTACGCAGAACTCGTTGCCCTCCGGGTCGGCGAGGACGACCCAGGGCACGTCGCCCTGGCCCACGTCGACGGAGGTCGCGCCGAGCGCGCGCAGGCGGGCGACCAGCTCCGCCTGGTGCGCCTGCGAGGTGGTGGCGAGGTCCAGGTGCACACGGTTCTTCGTGGCGGTCTTGGGTTCCGGAACGGTGACGACGTCGATGCAGACGGCGGACGCGTCCGGCCAGACGAAACCGCCGCCGGGTTCGACGTTGGTGACGCCGGGGGCCTCGCTGGACACGCCCCAGCCGAGCGCCTCGGCCCAGAAGCCGCCGACCACCGCGTCGTCCAGGGCCTTGATGTTCACGTTCACAGGTCGCAGTGCCATGGCGGCGACCCTACGCATCCGGCACGGGCGCCGACAGATGCCGTCACCGAACAGAGATCAACTTCCCGTGCCCCGGCCCCCTGGTCCCGGCCTGTTCGACGACGGCGGCTCGTCGCCCACGGCCTGGACGCCGTCGGCATCCACACCGGCGGCCGATGCCGGTGCTCGTGCCGCCGCTGCCGGGGCCGCTCGCGTTCGCCGCGACCGTCGTGGAGCTGCGCTCCCCCGCACACGCCGACCAGGGCTGACATGCCCCGGATCGGCCGCGGGTTCCGCCGGACGGCGGGACGCCTTGGGCGTCGTCAGTTCGCGAAGCCCCAGTCGAGCATCTTGGCGGCGTCGTCGAAGACCTCCTGGTCGGAGCCGACGATGGCGCCGACCAGGGTGCGGTTGTCGCGCTCGGCCGCGAAGACGAGGGAGTAGCCGGCCTCGGCGCCGCTGCCGGTCTTGATGCCGAGGGCGCCGTCGTAGGTGCTCAGCAGGTCGTTGGTGGTGTTCCAGGTGTAGTAGCGGGTGCGGCCGTTGGCGGCCGGGGCCTCCGTCTTGAACTGCTTGAGCTTCACGATGTCGGCGAAGACCGGCTTGAGCATGGCGCGCTGGCCCAGCTTGGCGAGGTCGCGGGCGGTGGAGCGGTTGTCGCCGTGCGAGATTCCGTCGAAGGAGTCGAAGTGGGTTCCGCTGAGGCCGAGTTGCCCTGCCTCGGCGTTCATCTGGTTCTGGAAGTCGGCGATCCGCGCGTCGATGGTGTCGCCGGCGCCGAAGCTGTCGGCGAGGGCCATCGCGGCGTCGCCGCCGGAGGGGAGCAGCATGGCGTGCAGGAGCTGGCGGGCGGTCAGCCTGTCGCCGATCTGGAGGTCGGCGGTGCTGGCGCCGTTCTCCGTCACGTAGTCGCGGTACTCCTGCTTCACCGTGATCTGCCGGTCGAGCCACTCCGGGTGCTTGAGCACCACCATGGCCGTCATGATCTTGGTCGTGCTGGCCATCGAGACGCTGTCGTCGGCCTTGACGCCGGCCCACATGGCGCGCTCCTGGCTGCCGTCGCGGGCGTCGAGGAGGAAGGCGTGGTCGGCGGTAATGTCGGGGGCGGCCTGGTCTCTCGCGGTCGCCGCGCCCTGACCCTGTGCCGCCGGTGCCGCGGTGGCCGCCTCGGCGAGACCGCCGGCCGTGATCGGCAGGACGGCCCCGACGAGCGCGACCGTCGCGATCCTGGCTCCGGTGCGGTGGATCCGGTTGGGGCGGGCGTGCGAACCCATCAGGCATCCTTCTTTCCCGGCGCCGACGCCGGATCGTTGCATAACTCGGTGCATACCGAACCTACTTGCGCACGGGCGGCGATTGTCAAGATCGACATGTCATGGCCCGGTAACAGGACATACAACGATGAAGATGTCGTGCAGAAACTCGGTGGGTCCCATGACCCCGACCGCGCTCCGCACCGGTCCGACTCCGCTGCGCCACCGGCGGAGGTCCGGGTTCAGGAGGGCGGTGCGGGCACCGGATGGTGGTCGAGGGCCTCGGCCACGTGAACGAGGTTGGAGGCCATGGCGCGGCCGGTCGACGCCGACCAGTCGTGGCCGCGGTCGTCGTCCAGGTAGTCGGGGCCGGGGCCCGGACCGAGGTGCCAGTAGGTCCACGCCTGGCCCGGGACGGTGTAGCCGATGTCGCCGAGGGCGCCGTGGATCTCGCTGATGACGTGGTGGGCACCGTCCTCGTTGCCGGTGACGAGGGTCCCGGCGACCCGGTTGAAGGCGGCGGGACGGCCTTGGTCGTCGGTCTCGCCGAGCATCGCGTCCATCCGCTCGAGCACCCGCTGGGCGACGGAGGAGGGCCGGCCGACCCAGGTCGGCGAGGCGATGACCAGGATCCGCGCCGCGAGCAACTTCTCGTGCACGTCCGGCCAGTCGTCCCCCTCCCCCATGTCCGTCTCGACGCCGGGCTTCAGGTTCAGGTCGACGGCCCGTACGAGGTCCACCTCCACGCCATGCCCCTTGAGGGCCGCGATGACCGTGCCCGCGAGGGCCTCGGTGTTCGAGGGCTGCGGTGACGGTTTCAGGGTGCAGTTGATGACTAGTGCTCGCATGCGACGACCCTCCCCGTTCCGCACACCAGCCGAGCGCCCCTGACACGCATTCACCCGGCCGTGTGCGCAGGTGTCTCAAGCCGCGTCGAGCAGGGTGTCGAAGGCGGACGGCAGCCGCTTCCACGCCTCGCGCCCGGCGGCGTACTCCGCGTCGGTGAGCAGGCACGAGTCGAGCAGCCGGGCAAGGTTGTCACGGTCGAGGCCGGGTGACGTGAAGACGAGGTGCTGGCAGCGGTCTCCGTGCGCGGGGTGCCAGTCGAGCGCGGCGGCCGCCCTGCGCACCGGCGGGATCAGGTCCCAGGCGGCGTCGGGCAGCGAGGCGAGCCAGGGCCCGGCGTTCTCGACGCACAGGGCGCCGCCCGCCGCGTCCCAGGCGAGCAGCGTGTCCGGGCGGTCCGCGAGCCAGAACCGGCCACGGCTGCGCGCGGCGGCGCAGCACAGGTCCTCGAGAGCCTGGTAGAGGCGGCCGGGGTGGAACGGCCGGTCGTGGTGCCAGACGAAGGTGGCGACCCCGGCCGCGTCCGCCTCCTGCGGCAGCAGGGCGCAGGCCGGGTGCTGGGCGGCGGCCGCCGTTTCCACGTCGAACCCCTCGAAGGCGAGGCGCGCGAGTTCGGCGGAGCCGGCGGCCACCTGCCGGGCGAGGGGGTGGAGCTGGGCGAGGAGGGCGCGGTCCTCGTCGTCCGCCTCCTCGCTGTCGACGACGGCGAGGACGGGCGCGTACTCCAGCTGCCTGGCCCAGGTGTCGCTGACCGTCCGCCGGTCGCTCGTCGCGGCCGCGAGCCCCACGTCGGCGAGGTCGTCGCCGTTGCCGAGGCAGGGCAGGACGAGGGCGGGGTCGACGGCCGTGACGACGTTGGTGAGTTCGAGCACCTCACCGCTGTGCGCGGCGACGACCTCGGCCATCGCCCTGGGCTCGACGGAGTCCCACAGCTCGACGATCGCGAGCCGCGTGAGGCCGCTGCCTGCCAGCCGCTCCAGTTCGGGGACGAGGTCCTCGCGCAGGGCGCAGCACGCGCAGTCGTTCACGAGCGCGGCCTCGCCGCGCGACAGCTCGCCCGAGGCGTCGCGCAGCACGCGCAGGACGGTGCCGTCGCCCGCGGTGGACAGGTCGTGGTGGAGGGCAACGCTGTCGGGGACGGTGCGCAGCAGGCCCTCCACCGCCTCCCTGCGGGCGGTGGAGTGGAGCCCGGCCACGATCACGACGGGCATGCGGGTTCCGTGGTTCATAGGTGTCCTTCGGGCGGGCGAGCCCGGGGGCTCGGTCGGTGGTCGGGGCGGGTGTGCATCGCGCCGGATGCCATGCCGTACTCTAATGACAATGGTTTCCATTTCCAAGCCGCAGCGCTGCCGCAGTACCGCGCTCACTTTCTGAAAGGCAGGTCACCGTGTCCGCCCACTGCCAACTGACCGGCGCACAACCGGGATTCGGCAACTCCATCTCCCACTCGCACCGGCGTACCTCACGCCGCTTCGACCCGAACATCCAGCGCAAGCGGTACTGGCTGCCGAGCGAAGGGCGGCACGTCCGCCTCCGGCTCAGCGCGCGCGGCGTCAAGACCGTTGACCGCATCGGCATCGAGGCCGCGGTCGCCCGTATCCGCGCCAAGGGAGGGAAGGTCTGATGGCCAAGAAGAGCAAGATCGCGCAGAACGAGAAGCGCAAGGCGATCGTCGAGCGGTACGCCGCCCGGCGCGCCGAGCTGAAGCGGACCATCGGGCGCCCGGACACCCCGCCCGCCGAACGGGAAGCCGCCCTGGCGGAGCTGCGCCGCCAGCCGCGTGACGCCAGCGCGACCAGGGTCCGCAACCGCGACAGCGTGGACGGGCGTCCGCGCGGTCACCTGCGCAAGTTCGGGCTCTCACGCGTACGGGTACGGGAGCAGGCGCATGCCGGGTTCCTGCCCGGCGTCACCAAGTCGTCGTGGTGAGCGCCGGGTCGGCCGGATGACGCGGGCCCGCGGGGCGGTGCCGCGCCCGCGGGCCCCTGCCGTGGCCGGGCCCTACGCGGACGCCTCCTCCCGGGCGAACCGTTCGTCGGCCCGGTCGATCTCCGGCATGTGCGCCTCGGCCCACTCCCGCAGCACGGCGAGGGGTTCGTCCAGCGAGAGGCCGAGCGGGGTCAGGCGGTAGAACACCCGCGGCGGCACGGCCGGTTCGACGCGCCTTCCCGCCAGACCGTCGCGCACCATCCCCCGCGGGGTGACCGACAGGATCTTCTGCGAGCTGCCCGGCATCCGGCGCCGCGGCTCCGAGAACCGCACCTCGCCCGCCTCCTCGGCCAGCACCTCGACGGCCGTGGAGACCCACTTCGTGCCGCTGCACCGGCCCACCGCCCTGCTGCGACTGCTCACACCTTTCCTCGTGTGAGGGTCTTGAGGAGTGCCCGCGCCATCGCCTCCTGCCCCTTGGCGTTGGGGTGGGCCGGGGCCGCCGGCGAGGTCGGGACCAGCGGTTCGATCCAGCGGTCGGCGGGCGCCTTGCACATGTCGTGTCCCACCGTCGGGCGATACGTGTCGACGTAGTCGGCCCGGTTCAGGTGTGCCACGGTGCGCAGCATGAGGTTGAGGTGTTTCTGGGTGTCCCGGAGGTAGGGGAAGTCCTTGGCCGCGAAGGGGACGGTCGGGTAGCAGCCGGTGCCGTCGTCGGGGAGGAGGGCGGGGTAGCCGACGACGACCACACGCGCGTGGGGCGCTCTGGCGTGCACGGCCCGCAGGACTCGGGTGACCTTGGGTGCCGTCTGGAGGATCTTCACCGTCAACGCGTCGTAGCCCCCCGCGTTGTAGTGGCGTCGGCACGGGTCGCCGGACAGGTCCTGCGCGCTGAGCCCGGCGCACGTGCTGATAATGGAGCCGAAGCCGATGTCGTTGCCGCCGATCTGCAGGGTCACGAGGTCGGTGTCGCGTCGTACGGCGTCCAGTTGGGGCTTGTTGGTCCCCTGCGCCTGCCACATCTCGGCGGTCGTCGCGCCGCCGCAGCTGACGTCCGTGAACGACGTGACGTGGCGGCTGCGGGCGATGAGCGACGGGTAGTTGCGGTCGGAGCGGGCGCAGACCGCGTCGACCTGGGCCGGTATCCCGGGCCCGGAGGTGTAGGAGTCGCCGAGCGCCACATAGGCCGAGCGGTGGCCTCCCGACTGTCCGCCGGGGGCGGCGGCCGTGGCCGTGCCGGCCGTTCCCGCGGTGAGGGCGCAACTGCTCACCGCGGCGAGCAGCACTGTCGTACATCGTCTGGCTGCCGCTCCGCTCGTGCGCGTCCGACGCGTCATGATGCCCCTCCCCTGTGGCCGACCGGATCTCCGGAAGATTCGCACCTTACCCCGCGCCGGGGGCTTTGGGAGTGAAGCGGGCGCCGCTCATATGACTCACGCACGTATGCGTAATGGTCGGATTGCCACGAGCGGGGCCACCGAAAGAACGAATTCGGTTTCCGCTCGCATCTCCGCCCGTGCGCAATGCGCATTGCGCGCGTTTGGCCAGATGTGTCCGTCCAGGGCCTCCCACACACCCTCAGCAAAGGTGCCTCCATGGGCTGCCGCCGTTTTCCCGTCCGTCTGACGCTCGGGTGTCTGCTCGCCCTTCTGGCGTGCACGTCCCCCGCGCTGTCCGCCCCGCCGCCGTCGCCGGTCCGCCCCGCGCCGAGGGACGGTCACGGTGCGGGCGACTTTCCGATGCGCATCGTCGCCTTCGTCGCCAACAGCGGCTCCGCGAACGTCTCCTCCTTCGACGTCCGTCTCGAACGGCCCCTCAGAAGGGTCCCGGTGGGCAAGGAACCGACCGGGGTCGGCGCGGCCCCCGACGGGTCGCACGCGTATGTGGCGAACGGCCGGTCCGGGACGGTCTCCTTCATCGAGACCACCGGCCAGAAAGTGGTCTCGACCGTTCCGGTCGGCATCTTTCCCTATTCCGCTTTTCCGAGTCGTGACGGGCGCCGGGTATTCGCGGCGAACTGGGGAGGTGACAATGTGTCGGTCATCGACACACGCACCCGCAAAGTCGTCGCGACGCCGCGGGCCGGTGCTCTCCCGCACAGTGTGGCCACGCTGCCCGACGGCACCGCTTATGTCACCAACAGCGGCAGCAACAACGTCACGGTCCTGTCCGACGAGAACAAACCCGTGGCACGGATCCCGGTCGGTGTTTTCCCCAGCGGAATCGCCGCCACCGGGAAAGGGGACCGGGTCTTCGTCGCCAATACGGGCGCCGGGACCGTTTCGGTGATCGATGCCGCCACCCGGAAGGTGACGGCGACCTGGCCGGTGGGCAAGGCGCCGCTGAGCCTGGGCGTCAGCCCCGACGGGCGACGGCTGTACGCGGCGGACTCCGGGGCGGACAAGCTCCTCGTCATCGACACGAAGACCGGCCGCGTGCTGTCCCGGGTGCCCGTCGGCAGAGTTCCGCAGGGTCTCGCCGTCGCTCCGGGCGGCAGCCGCGTCTGGGTCACCAACGAGGGCTCCGACACCGTCTCGGTCGTCGACCCGACGGTTCCGAAGGTACGGGTGACCCTGCCCACCGGGCACCAGCCCGAGGGCATCGCGATCACACCCAGGTGACCGCCGCCACGACGCACCCGACGCCGCCCCTCCGAGCAAGCCGTGATGCCCACGGACCTCTCCGCACACCCGTGACAGAGCCCACCACTCAGCCCCGCATCACCCCGGTACGGGGCTGAGGCGGGCTCCCCCTGCCGTCCGCCGATGAACGAGTCAGGACGTCATCCCCGGTCACAAGAGGGCACACAATGGGCATAGTCGGAGATCATACGAAAATCGGCTCGAAGCGTCGTGGAGGTGAGGATACTGAGTCGCCCAGGCGCGCGAGTTGTCAAGAGCGCCACGGGGGGAGCCGGTATGCCTATGACCGATCGTCACCGCTTACGTGTGTGGCTCGCGCTGATTGGTGCGGGCGTGGCCATCTCCGGCACGCTGGCCGGGTTGTTCGCCACGGACACCATCGGCGGCGACCAGAACCGGTGCAGCAACCGCTCCGTCTGCGGCCATGGCAACACCACCGACTTCGGCCCGGCCGGAGGTGCGGCGGACCAGGAGAGGGCCAGGGCCGAGGAGACCCCCCGGTGAAGCGCCTCGCCGGACTCGCGGCGTTGCTCACGGCGGCGGGCGGCGCCCTGCTGCTCGGGTGCTCCAGCAACGAGTGCTCCGGAGGGTCGGTGTGCGGAGCGGGCAACGCGGTCGAGCGTTCGGCGCGCTCCGAGCCGAAGCCGACCCCGTCGGCGTCCCGCGCCGCCGAGGGCCCGCTGCTCGTCACTTACAAGTGGCCGACGGCCAAGGTCTGCGACGGGGCGACATCGGTGGCCATGGCGCGCGGCGGCCCGTCTCTCGCCCGCTTCGACGCCACCGAGCAGGACTTCCGCTCCAAGGTCGCCACCCGCGGCGGCGCGGGCGGCACCTGGGGAGGCGGGCACCTCTACCTCGACCTGAGCGCCAAGGGCAGCGCCTCGTACACGGTCGACGAGTTGCACCTGACCACACGCGTCCCCAAAAGGATCGATCCGCCCTCGTGGGTGGCTCTGACCCAGGGCGGCTGCGGCGAGCTCAAGGACCGGGTGTTCGCGCTCGACCTCGACACACCCGAACTGGTCGATCACGGCGTGAGCGAGGGCGAACCCGACCCGTCAGAACCCCCGGTGCGCACCGATGCCCTCGGATCGGGCTTCACGGTGAGCGCCAAGGACCCGGCCATCGTCCGCGTCGACGCGTCGGCCTGCCGCGGCGACTACGAATGGTCCCTGCGCATCGACTACAGCTACGACGGGCGCCCCCTCCACAAGAACATCGGCCCCTTCCGGTCCTACAGCACACTCTCCGCCGACACGGCCATGTACGTCCCCGATCCCGTCACGGGCGAACCGGGCGAACCGATCACGGCGGAGACCCGGCCCGTCGGTTGTCCCGCGGGAGGCACCCGATGAGCGAAGCTCACCGCCCGCCCGTAGAAGACGCGGAGTCCGAGCTGGTCGGAGCGGCATGGGACACCTTCACCGGGCAACGGCTCTTCCACACGGACGACTCGGTCGAGGCCGAGGTGCGTTCGCGCTGCGAACCCCGGTCGTTGGCCCCCTATCAGGGCTGGTACGAGACGCTCGTCCACAAGACGGCAGTGAGGCAGCGCGCGGACCGGTCGAAGCTGTGGAGCCTGGTGCCGCTGTCCCTGATGGTTCTCAGCGCCTCGGCGGCGGTCGCCTTCTGGCGATCAGCGGCGGTCGGCTCGCATCTCTTCGGCTTCCAGGACGCCACGAGCGGTTGGACAGCCGCGGGAGCGGGGGTCGCGGCGGTGGTCTTCCTGACCGCAGGGGCACGTCAACGCATGCGCGCGACCCGCACCCTGGACGGAGCGGAACAGCGCCTCCGCTCGGCCCAGGCACGCCTGCTCGCCGCACTCAACGACGAAGTGCTCGCCCTGGCCACGAGCGTGGTGAACGAGAACAGGGAACGCGCCAAGGACGACCAGTCCGTGCTCACCAGCGAGAAGGCCCCCATCCTGGTCGAGATCGATTCGGCCGACACCATTCCGTCGGCCTCGACGGAAGCCGTGCTCTCCTTCATCACCGAGCACCGGACCTCGGCGATCGGCATCAGCGGTCCGCGCGGGATCGGCAAGAGCACGCTGATGCGGGACATCCAGCGCAAGCTGGCCGAAGGCGAGGCAACCGGCGGACCCAAACCCTTCAATCTGTACATCCCGATCCCGGTCCGCTACACGGCGGACGACTTCATCCGCGTGATCTTCCGAGAACTCGCACGCACCGTGAACGCCCGCTACGGGGGCAGGAGCGACGAGGCCCTGGCCGCGCGCGAGGGCCGGCGTATCGCCTTCGCCCGCAAGGTGGCGAGCGCGGGGGCCTTCGCCGCGGGTCTGGCCCTGATCATCGCCGACCAAACGGGCCACCCCGTGGCCACCATCAAGGACGCGCCGGCTCTTGTGCTCATGCTCCTCGGTGTCGCCGGGGGCGTCCACGCGCTCAACGCGTACTACGCGGACTCCCACCGCCGCTCGCTCTCCTGGGGCCATCCGCTCGTCAAAGCGGCCCACGACGCCGAAGCCAGTCTGACGTACTCCCACATGCAGAAGCGCATCTCGAAGAACGTCTTCTCCTTCACACCCGTCGCCGCCGAGGACCAGGACCAGTTCGAGCAGACGGAACGCGATCTGTCGCATCCCGAACTGGTCACCCGGTTCAAGGAGTTCGTGGCTCTGGCCGCCGAGGTGTCGAAGCAGCGGGTCGTGATCGCACTGGACGAACTCGACAAGGTGGACAAGCCGAAGGACGCCCTGAAGTTCATCAACAGCATCAAGGACATCCTCCACATCCCCGATGTGCACGTCATCGTGTCGGTCAGCGAAGACGCACTGCACAGCTTCTCGCTGCGGGGCATCCCGGTGCGCGACGCGTTCGACTCGTCCTTCGACTCCATCGTCCCTGTGCGGCGGCTCAGCACCGACGAAGCACTGCGCCTCGTCAACCGACGCGCTCTCGACTTCCCCGCTCCCCTCGCGCTCTTCTGCCACGCCCTGAGCGGCGGCGTGCCGCGTGACCTCATCCGCGCCGCCCGCCACTGCATCGACGCCCGGCGCGCCGCCGACTGCGCGCACGTACCCATCGCGGTGGTGGCCCGTACCGTGCTGGCGCAGCGAGCCGTCCAGATCGCGGAGGCGCTCGTCGCTCGCGGGACCCCGGACGCGCCCCTTCTGGTCAGGGCCTCCCTCAAGGCCATCACCGCCATCCGCGCCGGCGCCGAGCACGCCGGTCCACTGGCCCGGGCACTCGACGAGTCGGCCGCAGAGCTGGCCGCGAGCGGCAGCGTGCTGGGAAGGTCCGCTGCCGTCGACCTCCGCCTCTCAGCCACCCTGTGCCGCTACTTCGGCACGGACCGGACGAACGGTGAGTGGGTCACCGAGGCGGACACCGAGGCAAGCACCGGCCTGGCCGGTGCCGCGGCCAGCATCGTCGAACTGCTCACCCACGACGTCGAGGCCGCCGCTGAAGCACTCGTCACGGCGCGCACGACCTACGCCCTCTGACCAGCCCTCGGACAGGGAACCCCTGGTACGGGGGCCGGAGGCGTCGCGCACTCAGACGAGTTGAGCTTCACCAAGGACATCTCCACGAGCGCAAGTCCAGGGGCAAGGCCGCGCTCGGCCGCCTTTCCCCGGACCGGGAACCTCTTGATGGTGGGGTTCGCCCGGACGCGCGGCGGCCGGGCGAGTCCCTCCACGACAGCGTCCCGCTCCCCGCGTAACCCATCAGTCCCGGTCGGTGTGCTGACGGAGCACCTTGCGGTTGGTCGCGTCGATGTCGTACGTCGTCTTGTTCCAGTCGCCGGTGTTCACGACGTCGACGGACCACATCGGCCCGCCCTGGTCGGTGTCGTCGAGTTCGACGGAGGTGACCGTGCCCTTGGTCTTGCCGGTCGCGGTGTCGGCGGCCTGCTTCGGCGTCACCTTGGCCTTGGACAGCCAGCCGGCGAGTTCCTTCTTGTCGTCGCCGTCCTGGTCCGAGTCGGTGCGGGCCTCGCCGGCCTTGCCGGTGGCCGCGTCCACCCGGACGGTGCTCTTCGTGCCGTCGCTCGTCGCGACCTCCGCCACCCAGTTCGCCTTGTCGGCAGGGCCCTTGAGCTCGATCGAGACCGGCTTCGAGCCGGTCACGGCCTTGAGGGCGGTGTCCATCGCCTTGTCGTAGCCGACCTTGGCCTTCGGTACGAGGGCCTTGCGTTCGGACTGGTCCTCGGTGAGGTTGCTCGCCGAGGCCGACGGCGACATGGAGCCCGAGGCGGAGTCGGAGGGCGAGGTCGACGCACGGGCGTTGTCGGGGGCGGATCCGGTCTGGGCCGGGTCCGTGTCGTCGCCGCACCCCGCGAGCAGGGCGCCCGCCGCGGCCACGGCGCACACCAGACCGAGGCCGCGCGGCACGCTCGCGCGGCGGCGCACAGGGACAGGAATGTCTTGTTCTGTACTCATATCGACACGTTAAGGCGCGGCCGGACCGAGCCGGGGTGCCGCGCGGCGCGGCCGTCACCCGGCTGCAGCCGCCCCGTCCCTCCGACGGCTCCACGCCGGACCCGGCGACCCGGGCCGTGGACGGGCCCGCGCCCTGTTCCGCGCAGAGGAGGTGGTGCACTTCACGGCGTACGCGAGGGTGGTGCGCATCGCGGCGTACGCACGGATTTCCCTCGGGCGCAGCCCAGCAGGACGCGCCTACTCCCGACGGGCTCGCGGAAGCGTCACGTATTTGCCGCCTTCGCGGGCATCCGGGTCTGTACGAAGGGAGTTTCCGTGAGCATTGGTGAGATATCGAGAACGGCCGCCGGGCAGCGCGACAGCGAGAAGGTCGCGCGGGAAGAGGCGCACGAGAGGGCCAACCGGCGCTGGGCCGAGATTCTGCAGGAGACACGTGTCGCGCAGACCGGTGTGCAGATTCTCTTCGGCTTTCTGCTGAGCGTCGCGTTCACCCCGAACTTCGGCGACCTCGGCGCCTTCGACACGACCGTGTACGTGGCGACCGTACTGCTCGGCGCCGCCGCGACCGGCGTCCTCATCGCGCCGGTCTCCCTGCACCGGCTGCTGACGGGCCAGCGGCTCAAGGACGACCTGGTGCGCACGGCGGGGCGGCTGATGGTCACGGGGCTCGTTCTGCTGGCGCTCACCATCAGCGGCACGGTGCTGCTGATCCTGCACGTCGTGCTGCCGAACCTGCTCGCCGAGATCCTGGCCGGCCTGATCCTCCTGTGGTTCGCGCTGTGCTGGTACGCGCTGCCGATGCTGCTCAAGAGGCGCTCGGCCCGCCACCAGACGGCCGGCTGACGGATCCCCCAGGGGCGAAGGTTCCGGTCGATCACGCCTTCGATTCTAATACCGGTATAGTAAGCCCGGTATAGTTATTGGGTGCCCGCGCGGCCACCCGCCTACGTGAGAAGAGCTCTACGTGATCGAGATCCTGAACCCCACCCTCCTGAGCCGGGCCAGGGACACCGGCGCCCTGGTCGGCTCCATCCTCCAGGACCTGCGGAGCCGCAGCACCGTCGGCACGAACCTGCTCGACATCGACCGGTGGACCAAGAAGATGATCACCGAGGCGGGCGCGCAGTCCTGCTATGTGGACTACGCGCCCTCCTTCGGACGCGGCCCGTTCGGCCACTACATCTGCACGGCGGTCAACGACGCCGTTCTGCACGGCCTGCCGCACGACTACGCGCTGGCCGACGGCGACCTCCTGACGCTGGACCTCGCCGTCTCCCTGAACGGCGTCGCGGCGGACGCCGCCATCAGCTTCGTCGTCGGCGAGACCAAGGACCCGCGGAGCCTCGCGCTGATCGAGGTGACCGAGCGCGCCCTCGCCGCGGGCATCGCCGCCGCCGGACCCGGCGCCCGTATCGGCGACCTCTCCCACGCCATCGGCACGGTGCTCGGCGAGGCGGGATATCCGGTCAACACCGAGTTCGGCGGCCACGGCATCGGCTCGACGATGCACCAGGACCCGCACGTACCCAACACCGGCCGCCCCGGCCGCGGTTACACCCTGCGCCCCGGACTGCTGCTCGCCCTGGAGCCGTGGGTCATGGCGGACACCGCCGAGCTCGTCACCGACGACGACGGCTGGACGCTGCGCAGCGCGACCGGCTGCCGCACCGCACACACGGAGCACACCATCGCCGTGACCGAGGACGGAGCCGAGATCCTCACGCTGCCGAAGTAGCGATAACGCCCCGCCGGACCCTGCCGAGTTGATAGCACTGACGGTGAAACACGTCACAGCACGCAGGAGTTGAATCATGGCGGCGGACAAGCAACGTGAGCGGCGGGCGGGTGAGCCGCCCCGGATTACCGGTGAACTGGTCGGCCGCCGGACGGAGCTGGCACAGGTCGTGCGGGCGCTCGGGCCCCGCCAGGTGGTGACGCTCGTCGGGGTCGGGGGCGTGGGCAAGACCCGGGTGGCGCAGAGCGTCGCCGCGCAGCTGCGGCCGGAGCTGCGCGACGGGGCGTACTGGGTGTCCCTCTCGGGGCTGCGCGACGGGGCGCTGCTGCCGCACACCATCGCCGAGGCGCTGCCGATGGCGCACCAGACGGCCGTCCCGGTGATCGACGCACTGGCGCACTACCTCGCCGAGCGCAGCCTGCTCCTCGTCCTCGACACGTGTGAACACCTGACGGCCGAAGTGCGGCCCGTGGTGGAGCGGTTGATCGGCGCGTCGCCCGGCCTGCGGATCCTCGCGACGAGCCGGCGCCCGCTCGCGGTGGCGGCGGAGGAGGTGCTGGCCGTGGAGCCGCTGCCGGTCCCCGACCCCGCGAAACCGGCGGCCCGGGAGGGCGGGCCGGACGCGGACGCCCTGGTGCTCCTCGCCGACCGGGCGGCCCGGGTCGTCCCGGGGTTCACGATCACCGATGCGGGACGGCCCGATCTGGAGCGGCTGTGCCGCCGGCTTGAGGGCCTGCCGCTGGCGATCGAGCTGGCGGCGGCCCGGCTGCGGGAGCTGTCACCGGGCGAACTGGCCGACCGCCTCTCGGACCGGGTCTCCGACCGCTTCGCGGTGCTCGACGACGGCAGCGAGACCGCCGACGGTGCTCCGGGGACCGAGCGCGAGGACGCCGAGGCGGCGGACCCGGTGTGGCACCAGGCGCTGCGCACCGCGATCGGCTGGAGCCACCAACTCTGCACCCCCGCCGAGCGGTTGCTGTGGGCACGCCTGTCGGTGTTCGTCGGCAGCTTCGACGCCGAGGGCGCCGTACAGGTCTGCAGCGACGACCGCCTGGACCGCGCGGACATCCCCCGCCTCCTGTCCGGGCTCGCCGAGAAGTCGATCATCACGTGGGAGCCGACGGCGGCCGGTGAGCGCTACCGGATGCTCGACACGATCCGTGAGTACGGCGAGGACTGGCTGCGCAGCCTGGGCGAGGGCCGCGAGTTCCGCCGCCGCCACCGCACCTGGTACCTGCGGCTCGCCCGCGAGGGCGACGCGGCCTGGATGGGCCCCGACCAGTTCTTCTGGTACGAGCGCATGCACGCCGAGTTCGACAACCTGCGCCTCGCCCTGGAGTCCTGCCTCGGCTCCGCCGACAGCCGCATCGGCCTCGGCATGGCCGGTGACCTGTGGTTCCTCTGGTACGCGTGCGGGCTGGCCCGCGAAGGACGGCACTACCTCGACCGCGCCCTGGCCGCGTTCTCGGGCCCCAGCCCGCTCCGTCTGCGGGCCTTGTACGCCCAAGGTCTGGTGCTGACCGAACTCGGTGACCTGCCCGCCCTGGAGGAGATCGACGTCGAGTGCACCGCCCTGGCGGCACGGTTCGGCGAGGAGGAGGACAGCCTCGCCAAGTCGGTCGCGGTGGTGACGGCGGCGCTGCGCGGCGACGCGGTGACCGTACTGAAGCTGACCGACGAACTGCGCACCCGGCACAGCCGCTCCCCCGAGGCCATGCTCAGCGTCCCCGGCCTCGGGTCGCTCTCCGTCGGCAGCCACGCGCGCGTGGCCATGGGCATGGCGGAAGACGCCCTGCCGGGCCTGGACGAGATGCGGCAGGTGTGCGACACCGCGGGCGAGACGTGGATGCGCGCGTGGGGCGACTCCATCCGCGCCCAGGCCGAACTCGCCCTGGGGCGCATCGCCGACGCCGAACTGTCCGCCCGCGCCTCGCTGACCGTCAAGCACCGGATGCACGACAGCTTCGGCTCCGGCATGTGTCTGGAGGCCATCGCCCAGTGCGCGATCGCCGACGGCCAGGCCGAACGGGCGGCCCGGCTGCTCGGCCTGGCCCACCAGTTGTGGGACACCCTCGGCCGCCCCCAGGTCGGCATCCCCTCCTGGGTCGCGGCCCACGAGGACTGCGTCGGCCGCACCCGCACCGCGCTCGGCGAAGCCGCCTACGACCGTGCCTTCGACACCGGCTACCGGACCGACCTGGGCGCGGGCATCGCCGAGGCACTGAACGGCGTCGTGACCGATTCATGACATGCCCGGCGGAACGGTGACAGGAAGGACTACAACCCACCACGACCCACCACAACCCGCCCCCGGTTCCCCCGGTCCCACTTGAACCGAAATGAGGCTCGTCCGTCACGCCGTCGCCGTCGCCGCCGTCCGGGACGACGGCGACGTCTGCCACCACCCGGGCCGCACACCGCCGGTCCCTCGCGCCCGACATGCGGGCATGCCCGGCGCGGGGGACCGTTGAGGGATGACACACATACTCGTACCCCCGACAGAGACACCCCCGGTGGAAGGCTCGACCGCCGAGGCCCATCAGGAGCGCGCCGACGGCGGGATGTGGGAGCACCCCGCCTGGTGGGTGTGGCTCATCGTGATCGGCGCCGTGCTGGTCGCCGCCTTCTTCGCGGCCCGTGTCTCGGGGCTGTGACAGCGGCCCCGTGTCAGCAGGGCAGGTTTTCGCGGGTGCGCAGCGCGAAGCGGCGCTCCGCGTAGGCGAGGTCGTCGCGCCACAGCCGTCCCGCCGCCGCCCGCATCAGGGGGCGCAGGGCCGGGGAGACGTGGCGAGCGAGGGCGAAGCCCGGCCGTTCGGACGTGGCGATCACCGCTTCCACGACGGCGGTACGGGGCGTGGGGTGGCCGTCCGGGGTGAGCGGCGTGGCATGGGTCTCCACCACGGAATCGCGGCCCTCCCCGTCGGTGATGTGCATGACGACCGTACGGGGCTCCGGCGCGGTGAACACGGCGCGGACCGGGACGACCAGCCGGGACGTGAGCCGGAAGGAGACCTCGACGACGAACTCGTCCGTGCCGTCGCCCGCGTCGCCCGTCGGGCTGTCGACGACGCGCAGGTCGACGAACGAGTACGGGTGGAACCAGGCGCCGTGCCAGGGGTCGAGCCGGTTGGCGACGATGTCCTCCGGTTCGCAGCGGCCGACGCCGGTGTAGACGGCGTGGAGGGACTTGTCCGGCTCCGGGCGCGGCGGGATGACCGGCTGGTCCAGCGGCTGCTCGTCGCCCGCGCCGTTCAGGCGCACCCACATCAGCACCCCGTCGTCATGCACGGGCAGCGTGCGCCAGCCCGCCTTGCCGTGCGCGCCGAGGGCGAGCCCGTGCCAGTGGCAGACCACCTCGCCGCACCGTACGGGGCTGTCCCTGAGCGGCGCGCCCAGGTGCGGGCAGGCGCCGGGGCCGGCGGCGAGGTTCCCTTCGGCGTCGCGCCAGACGATGAGTTCCCGGCCCGCCACGGTGCGGCCGAGCGGCTTGTCGCGCGGCACCTCGTCGGGGGACCCGACCACGTACCAGTTGCCGGAGGGCCGGGTCCGGGAGCGTTTGAGCGCGGCCTCGATCAGCGCGGGGCGGGCCGCGCGCCAGGTGGGCTCCTGGCGGTGCCACGCGGGCGGGTTCCTGCGCAGGGTCAGCGGGAAGCGTGCCCGCGTCGGCCGCTCGCTCATGCGGCCCCCCGGCATACGGGCCCGGCCGCTTCCGCGCGTACGGACACGGGTGTGACGGGCGGGTCCTGTGGCGCCGCGCGGTGGCTGATCCGGGCGTGCGCGATGCGGGCGAGGCCGTCGAGGGCGACGACCGTGCGGCGGCGGCGCGGGACCACCGCGCGCCGGTGCAGCACCCTGTAGCCGTCGTCGGCGACGGCGTCGAGGATGCCGGAGTAGAGCACGAAGGCGCTGCGGATGCAGGGACGGGAGACCGGGTCGAGCAGGGCGACGCCCGGGAGCGCCTGCCGGTAGACGCCGCGGGTCAGCTCCTCGAAGGCCTTGAGCGCGCGGGTGATGCGGGGGTCGCGGCGGCCGGTGTCGCGGCTCCACCGCAGGAGCTCGCGGTCGGCACCGTGCGCGTCCAGGAGGTCCGCCGGGACGTAGATCCGGCCGCGGTCGAGGTCCTCGCCCACGTCGCGCAGGAAGTTGGTGAGCTGGAAGGCGACGCCGAGGGCGGCCGCGTACGGCTCCGCCTCCTCGCGCGGCACGGTGGTGCCGAGGACGGGGACCATCTGGAGGCCGATCACCGCGGCCGAGCCGTGCATGTAGCGGCGCAGGTCGGCATAGGTGGGGTAGTCCGTGACGGTCAGGTCGGCGCGCATCGCCGCCATGAAGTCGTGGAAGTGGCGGGCGTCGATCGCGTAGCGCCGCGCGGTGTCGGCGAGCGCGTGCACGACGGGTTCGGCGCTGCCGCGCGCGCCGAGGCCGTGGCGCAGGCTCATCGACAACTGCTCCAGCGCGGCGGTGCGCTCCACGGGGTCGGGCGGGCCCGCGTCGACGATGTCGTCGGCCCAGCGGGCGAAGCCGTACAGGGCGTGGACGGCCGGGCGGCGGTGGGCCGGGAGGAGGCGGGTGGCGAGGAAGTACGTCTTGCCGTGGCGGGCGTTGAGGGCGCGGCAGTGGGCGTAGGCGTGGCGCAGCGCCGGGTCCGTGATGCCGGCGGCGTCGAGTTCTCGGGCGGTCACGAGGGCGCTCCTTCTGAGGTCGTGAGCCGGTAGGGGGCGCGGGGCGCGGGGGCCCCGCGCAGGCCGGTGATCCTGGCGGCGGCGAGCTTTCCGGACAGCAGCACCGTGGGCACGCCGACGCCCGGGGTGGTGCCGCAGCCGGCGAGGACCGCGTTGGCCGTTCCGCGCACGAGGTTGCGGGGGCGGAAGGGGCCGGTCTGGGCGAAGGTGTGGGCGGCGGAGAACGGGGTGCCCGCCGCGTGGTCCTGGGCGTGCCAGTCGGCGGGGGTGACGAGGCACTGCTCGTCGATGGCGTCGCCGATGCCGTCCAGGCCGCGTCGTTCCAGCTCGGTGAGGAGTTCGGCGCGGTAGCGGGGCGCGAGGTCGCCCCAGTGCGCGGCGCTCGGCCCGATGTCGGTGTTGGGGCAGGGCGCCAGGATGTAGTGCAGGTGCTTCCCGGGCGGTGCCAGGCCCGGGTCGGTGGCGGTGGGCCGGGTGATGAGCAGGGAGGGGTCGCTCATGAGGCGGCCGTGCCGGGTGAGTTCGTCGAAGGTGCCGTGCCAGGCGGCCCCGAACGACAGGGTGTGGTGCGCCAGTTGGGGCCAGGTGCGGTCGGTTCCCGCGTGCAGGACGACGGCCGAGGGGGCGTGCCGCAGCGGCACGGTGCGGCGGGGGGTGCGGCCGAGCAGGCGGTAGGTGACGGGCAGGTCCGGGGTGAGGACGACGGCGTCGCACGGGATCCGCTCGGTGTCGGTGACGACGGCGGTGACGCGGTCGCCGCTGCGTTCCAGGCGCTCGACCCGGCGTCCGTAGCGCAGCTCGGCGCCTGCCGCCGCGGCGGCGTCCGCCATGGCCTGCGGCAGGGCGTGCATGCCACCGCGCGGGAAGTACACGCCCGCGACGGTGTCCATGTAGGCGATGACGGCGTAGGCGGCCAGGGCGCGGGCGGGCGGGACTCCGGCGTACAGCGCCTGGAAGGAGAAGACGCGGCGCAGCCGTTCGTCCTTGATGAACCGGCTGATCCGGGCGTCCATGCGGCCGAAGCCGCCGAGCGCGGCGAGCCGGGCCAGGTCGGGGGTGAGCAGTTGCAGCGGGGAGTCGAAGTTGGTGTCGATGAAGTGGCGCATCTGCGCCCGGTAGAGGCGGTGCAGCCACGCGCGCAGGCGCGCGTACCCGGCCGCTTCCTCGGGACCCGCGAAGTCCTCGACGGCCTGCCGCATGGCGGCGGCGTCGGTGTGTACGTCGAGGGTGCTGCCGTCGGCGAAGGAGGCCCGGTAGGCGGGGTGGAGGGGGACGAGCTCGACGCGGTCGCGCAGCCGCTCCCCCACGGCGGCGAAGGCCTCGTCGGCCAGCTCCGGCATGGTCAGCACGGTCGGCCCCGTGTCGATCAGGTACCCGCCGCGCGTCAGCCGCCCGGCCCGGCCGCCGGGCAGCTCCTCCCGCTCCACGACGGTGACCCGGCGCCCGGCACCGAGCAGGTGCAGCGCGGCCGCGAGCCCGGACAGGCCCGCACCCACGACGACGACGTGATCGGTCTTGCCCCCTACGGTCCTCATTCGGCCGCCCCCTGGGCCACGGCGGCCGTCACGGTGCGGACGCCGGCCGCCCTGTGCATGAGCGTCCGCAGGCGCGTGCGGGCCACCGGGTCGAGGGGCGCCGTGTCCAGGTGGCGGGTGCTGCGGGCGGTCAGGCTGCGGATCTTGTCCTCGACGTTGCGGCGGGCGCCGGTGCGTTCGAGGACGTGGCGGACCTCGTCCAGGTCGCTCTCGTCGAGCCCCGGGCGGCCGAGACAGTGGTCCAGGACGCGCAGCGCGTGCCGGTCGCCGTCCGCCTCGGCACGCGCGTGGGCGAGGGCGACCAGGTAGGTGGGTTTTCCGGCGCGCAGGTCGCCGCCCGCGGGCTTGCCGCTCCCGGCGTCGTCGGCGAACACGTCGTCGAGGTCGTTGCGCAGCTGGAAGGCGAGACCGGCGCCGCGGCCCGCCGCGCCGAGCGCGTGCAGGGTCGTTTCCTCGGCGTCGGCCAGGAGCGCGCCGAGCTGGAGCGGCCGCTCCACCGTGTACAGGGCGGTCTTGAGGCACGCGGCGCTCAGGGCGCTCCTGAGGGACCTGCTCCGGGTCAGTTCGCCCCGCAGGTCCAGGTACTGACCGGCGACCATCTCCGTACGCATACGGGACCACGTGTCGCGGATCCGGGCCGCGCGCCGCTCGGGCAGGCGGACGGCGGCGGCCTCGTCGTCGGCCCAGGCGAGGGCGAGGTCCCCGGCGAGGATGGCGGCGGACTCTCCGAACCGGTCGCGGCCCGGGTACGCGGACGGCTCGTGGTCCGCGGCCAGGTCGACGTGGAGGGCGGGCCCGTCGCGTCGCGTGGCCGCGCGGTCCATGACGTCGTCGTGGACCAGGGCGCAGGTCTGGATGAGTTCGAGCGCCGCGCCGAGCCGTACGGCGGCCTCGGTCTGCTCGTCGTCGGGCAGGCCGCACACGCGCAGGCCCCACCACAGGAACTGCGGGCGCAGCCGCCGTCCGCCGTCGAGCGTGAAGCGGGCGACGCGTCCGGCGACGTCGGTGCCGAAGGTCGCGTCGGCGGCCGTGGCCTGCGCGACGCGGGGCGCGAGCAACTGGCCCAGGCGCCGTTCGACCGTCCGCGCTACCCCGGCGTCGATCTGCCGCACGCGCGCGGGCACCGGCGGGCGGCCGCCGTGCGGGGACGGACCGTGGTCCGCCCGGCCCGCCTGATGCGGCGCGACGGTCGTGGTGGCGCCTGTCGCCTCGTCGGGAGGCATGTCGGCTCCTTCGTGATGGCTTCGCATGGGCAAGTGATCAAAGGTGTCTCAGGGCATTCCTTGTCACCCACGTGATCGGATGCGCCGTGCTGCGGCAACCGGAGCAACTTCGCCCGCCGCCCGCATCCCGTACCGCCGGATCCGCGCGATCGCGCATCCATGATGGGGACAGCGGCGGAAAGATGTGCGGAGCAACGTGTCCCGAAGGCAGGAGGTGTGCGTGCGGTCGGACGTGGTGATCATCGGCGCGGGAGCCGCCGGACTCTCGCTCGCGGAGCGGCTGTGCACCGCCACGGGCCGGTCCGCGATGACGGTGCGGCTCGTGCAGCCGCCGCCAGGACCGTTGCGCCCACCGCCCCGGACCTGGTGTTTCTGGGAGAGCGGCGCCGGACGCTACGACGAGGCCGTCACCGCCGCCTGGAACCGGATGCGGGTGCGCGGTACCGACGGGCGCCTGGTGGACACCCGTACCGACGCTCTGCGGTACAAGATGATCCGCTCCCCCGACTTCGAGGCGGCCGTCGAGCGGCGCCTCGCCTCCCGCGCCGCGCCGGTCCGCACGGAGGGCGTCGTCGAGGGGATCGAGGGAACCGCGCGCGGGGCGCAGGTGCTGCTGCGTACGGCCCAAGGGCGCCACGAGACGCTTTCCGCCCGCTGGGTCTTCGACTCCCGTCCGCTCGGCAGCCTGCCTCCGGCGCGTACGACGCTGCTGCAGCACTTCCGCGGCTGGTTCGTGCGCACCACGCGGCCCGTCTTCGACCCGGACTCCGTCGAGCTGATGGACTTCCGCACCCCGCAACCGGAGCGCGGCCTGGCTTTCAGCTACGTGCTGCCCACCAGCCCGCACAGCGCGCTGGTGGAGTACACCCAGTTCTCGCCGTCCGTACTGCCGTCCGAGGAGTACGACCGCGCCCTGCGCGCCTATCTGGACACGGTCCTCGCGGTCCGCGACTACGGCATCGAGGCGCGGGAGGAGGGCGTCATCCCCATGACGGACGCCCGGTTCGCGCGCCAGAGCGGCCAGTCCGTGTTCCGGATCGGCGCGGCGGGCGGCGCCACCCGCCCGTCGACGGGCTACACCTTCGCCGCCATCCAGCGCCAGACGGCGGCCATCGCCGCCGCCCTGCACGCGGGACGGCGACCGGTACCGCCCGCCCCGCACTCGCCGCGCTCCCGCGCCATGGACGCGATCCTGCTGCACGCCCTGGCGAGCGGCCGTCTCGACGGGGCGGCCTTCTTCACCCGCCTGTTCTCGCGCGTCCCCGCCCAGCGCCTGCTCCGCTTCCTCGACGGCGCCACCAGCGTCTACGAGGACCTCGCCATCGGCCTGAACAGCCCGGTCCTGCCCCTGCTGCGCAGCGCGGCGACGCTCCCCGCCCAGCCCCTGCGCCCCTTTCCCGGCCCCTGAACCCCGCCGGGCCCCGCCGGGCCCCGCCGTCAAGGAGAACCATGCCGACGCTGCACGACGCCTCCCTCGCCGGGGCGTTCGACCACGCCGCCCGCAGCTACGACGCGCTCGTGCGGGCCAACCCCGGCTACCACGCCCACCTGCGGCGCTCGGCGCGCCGCCTCGGTCTTCCCGCGCACGGACGGGCTCCGCGCGTGCTCGACCTGGGGTGCGGCACGGGCGCGTCGACCGCCGCCCTGCTGGCGGCGCTGCCGCACGCGGAGATCACCGCGGTGGACGCGTCGGCCGGGATGCTGGAACGGGCCGCGGCCAAGCGCTGGCCGGGCCGCGTCACCTTCGTCCACTCCCCGGCGGAGCAACTGGCCGACGCCGGGGTCGCGGGCCCGTTCGACGCGGTCTTCGCCGCCTACCTGTTCCGCAACACGGCCGAGCCCGGCCAGGTCCTGTCCGCCGTGCGCGACGTGCTGCGCCCCGGCGGCAGGCTGGCCGTGCACGACTACACGCTCAGCGGGGCGCGGCGCCACCGTGCCGTGTGGTCGGCGGTCTGCGCCGGGCTGCTGCCCGTGACCGCGGCCCTGGGCGACGGGGCGCTGTACCGGCATCTGTGGCGCAGCGTCGTCGAGTTCGACACCGCGGAACGGTTCGCGCGGCGGGTCACGGGCGCGGGGTTCGCACGGGTCCGGGTTTTGCCGCTGCCCGGCTGGCAGACCGGCATCACGCACACCATCGTCGGCCAGCTGCCGCACGGAGAAGGGGCCCGCGCGTGAGACGCGGGACGGATCTTCCGCCGGGGGCGCGGGACCGCCTGGCCGTCCGGCGGCCGGCCGCTCCGGGCGCGCCGTCCGCGACCGGCACACCCCCGTCGACCGCCGTCGTGGGCGGCGGCATCGCCGGACTCGCGACCGCGGCCGCCCTCGCCGAGCGCGGCGTACGGGTCACCCTGTTCGAACGCGAGGCCACCCTCGGCGGACGGCTCGCCGGCTGGAGCACCCGCCTCGCGGACGGCTCGCGGGCCACGATGAGCCGCGGCTTCCACGCCTTCTTCCGGCAGTACTACAACCTGCGCGCCCTGCTGCGGCGCACGGACCCGCACCTGGAGCGCCTGACCCGGCTGCCGGACTACCCGCTGTGGCACGCCGGTGGCGCGCGGGACAGCTTCCAGCACGTGCCGCGGACCCCGCCGTGGAGCGCCATGGGCTTCGCCCTGACCAGCCCCACGTTCACCCTGCGCGATCTGCCCCGGATGAACGCGCGGGCGGCCCTGCCGCTCATGGACGTACGCGTGCCCGAGGTCTACGAGCGTCTCGACGCGGTCAGCGCCCACGACCTCCTGGCCACCATCCGCTTCCCCGAGGCCGCCCACCACCTCGCCTTCGAGGTGTTCTCGCGGAGCTTCTTCGCCGATCCGCGCGAACTCTCGGCGGCCGAGATGGCGCTCATGTTCCACATCTACTTCCTGGGCTCCGCCGAGGGGCTCCTGTTCGACGTGCCCAACGAACCGTTCCCGTCGGCCCTGTGGGACCCGCTGAGCCGCTACCTGGAGACGATGGGCGTCGACATCCGGGTCTCCACGCCGGTCGACCGCGTCGCGCCCGCTCCCGACGGCGGTTTCGTCGTGGAGGCGGGGGCGCGGAGCGAGGCGTACGACGCCTGCGTGCTCGCGCTCGACACGCGCGGCCTCCAGCTGTTGGCCGAGCGCAGCCCCGGCCTCGTCGACGAGGGCTGGTACGCACGTGTCGCGCGGCTGCGGACGGCGCCCGCCTTCCTCGTCTCCCGGCTGTGGCTGGACCGGCCGGTCGCCGCCGACCGCGCGGGTTTCCTCGGCGCCAGCGGCTACGGCGGCCTCGACAACGTGAGCGTGCTCGAACGCTGGGAGCACGAGGCGCAGAACTGGTCGCGCCGGGCGGGCGGCTCGGTCGTCGAACTGCACGCGTACGCGGTCGAGGACGGCGCCGACCGGAAGGCCGAACAGGACGCCCTCATCGGGCAGTTGCACCGCGTCTACCCCGAAACACGTGACGCGCTCATCATCGACGCGCGGCACGAGTGGCGGGACGACTGCCCGCTGTTCGAGGTCGGCGGCTACGCGGACCGCCCCACGGTGCGCACTGCCCACCCGTCCCTCATGGTCGCCGGGGACCTGGTGCGTACGGAGCTGCCGGTGGCGCTGATGGAACGGGCCGCGACCAGCGGCTTGCTCGCGGCCGACGCGCTGCTGCGCCAGTGGCGGCTGCGGGGGCACGAGGTGTGGACGGTGCCTGCCCGTGGACGCAGCGCCGTCCTGCGGCGCCTGGCACGCTGAAGCGCGCTGGCCGTCAGCGGCGGGGCGCGGGTGCCAGCAGGGCGACGGCTTCCCGCAGCCCTTGCGGGTGCGCGGCTCCCTCGATCGCCGTGCCGCGCCAGCCCGGGCCCGCCAGATGCAGCGTGGGCTTCTGGCGGGCGCCCTTGGGGCCCCACTTCGTCCGCATCAGGTGCGTCGCCAGCGGGGTGTCCGCCAGGGAGCGGGTCTGTGCCCAGAGCAGGACGGCGGCGGGTCCTGTGCGGCGTACGGCGGTGATCAGCGCTTCGGCCGGGACGGCCGCGCCCAGCATCCGCACGGGCCGCCCGACGCGCGGGAGCGCCGCCGCGGCGGCTTCGAGCGGCAGGGTGTGCTGTTCGCCGGGGACGCAGGCCAGGAGCACGGAGCCGTCGCCGCCGGGGGCGGGCGCGGGCCCGAGCAGGAACCGGGCGTTGCGCAGGGCGGTGGACACCTGCCAGGCCAGAAGGTGTTCGACCTCGATGTAGCGGTCGCCGGACTCCCAGGTGCGCCCGATCGCGTGCAGCGCGGGCATCATGAGCTCTTCCCAGGCGGTGATCACTCCATGGCGCCGGACGAAGGCGTCCAGCTGCTCCTGCAGTGCGGCTGAGTCGAGCCGGAAGGCCGCCCGTGCGAGGCCCCTGCATTCGGCCCGCACCGTGCCGAGCGGCGGCAGGGACGGCGCGTCGGCGGTCGCCGCCCCGGGCACGGCCGCCGAACCACCGGAACCGCTTGCCCCACCGCCCGACGCGACGCGACCGGCGCCACCGCTCGCCCCGCCGTACGGCACAGCGTGAACGCCGCCACCGCTCGCCTCACCGCCGGACGCGACGTGACCGGCGCCACCGCTCGCCTCACCGCCGGACGTGACGCGAACGGCGCCACCGCTTGCCCCACCGCCCGACGCGACGCGAACGGCGCCACCAGCACCCTCGCCGCCCGACGCGGCCCGCGCAGCATCCCCATCCCCCTCGCCGTACGACCCGGCATGAACGCCGACACAACCGA